>NZ_QMIM01000001.1 GCF_003287355.1 Halorubrum sp. 48-1-W | reverse complement strand
CCCTCGCGGGCGGTTCGCGCCCTCCGGGCGCTCACCGGCACGCCACCGCAGAATCGTTCGTTCCTTCACCTGAATTGAGCGAACCCAACTCCAAGCGTGTGGACCGTTCTATGACACCTTTGGAGGACAGTCGACGAGCAGGGGGGAGGGGGCGCAAGGGGACGCTCCCACGAGGACGGGGGCGCTCTCGCGGCCGAACGGTGTCGTTTAACCCCACGGCCGGCCACGCTCCGCACATGACGAACGCACTGGAGGTCGAGAACCTTCAGAAGAGCTACGGCGACCTCGACGCGCTGAAGGGGGTGTCGCTCACCGTCCCCGAGGGGTCCTTCTTCGGCCTGCTCGGCCCCAACGGCGCGGGGAAGACGACGTTCATCAACATCCTCGTCGGGCTCGTGCGCGCCTCCGGCGGCGACGCGCGCGTCTTCGGCCACCACGTCGAGGACGACTACCGGCAGGCCCGCGACTGTATCGGGCTCGCCCCACAGGAGTTCAACGTCGACCGGTTCTTCCCGATCCACGAGGTGTTGGAACACAAGGCGGGGTACCACGGCGTCCCGCGCGACGTGGCGGCCGAGCGCGCCGAGCGCGCGCTCAAGCAGGTCGACATCTACGACAAGCGGGACACCCGCTTCGACTGGCTCTCCGGCGGCATGAAACGACGGTTCATGCTGGCGCGAGCGCTCGTCACCGACCCCGACCTGTTGATCCTCGACGAGCCCTCCGCCGGCGTCGACGTCCAGCTACGCCGTGACCTCTGGAACCTCGTCACGGAACTCAACGAGCGGGGCACGACCGTGCTCCTCACCACCCACTACATCGAGGAGGCCGAGCGGCTCTGTGACGAGGTCGCCATCCTCGACCGGGGCCGGGTCGTCACGGTGGCCTCCCCGGAAGAGCTGATGGATCGGGGGACCGACCGGGTCGTCGTCGCGCTCAGGGACCCACCGTCGTCGGCCACAGCGGTCTCCGACGTGATCCCCGGCGACGACCGGATCGAGGACGTGAGCCTCGAGGAGGAACGCCTCGTCGTCACCGCCAGACAGGGCGGGTTGGTCGCGCCCGACCTGGTCCGCGAACTCGACCGCGCCGGCCACGAGATCCTCGACATGGAGATCAAACGCACCTCCCTCGAGGAGGTGTTCGTGGACATGACCCGCCACGAGGAAGGGGACGGCGGAGACGACCCCGCGGACGGGGACGGCAGAGAGGGGGGAGACGAGGAGAGTCGCGACGACCCCGCGGACGGGACCGCCGACGACGCGCCACTCGAGACCGCCACAGCCGGCAGTCGGGAGGGGTCTCGATGAGCGGCGACGCCGGCGCCGTCGACCTCACCGGCTTCCTGACGCTGACCAAACGGGAGGTCCTGCGGTTCCTTCGGCGGCCCAGCAACACGTTCGCGCCACCGTTCATCACGAACGTGTTGTACTTCTCCGTGTTCGGCGTCATCCTCGGTGAGCGCGTCGGGACGATCACGGGCGTCCCGTACATCCTCTTCATCCTGCCCGGGCTCGTGGTGCTCGGCGCGGTGTCGAACAGCTTCGAGAACGCCTCCTTCTCGATCTTTCACGGCCGATGGAACGAGTACATCCACGAGGTGCTCACCTCGCCGCTGTCGTACGCGGGGATGGTGGGCGCGTACGTCCTCTCCGCGGCGACCCGCGGACTGCTCGTCGGCGGGCTCATCGCCGCGATCGGGTGGGCGATCGTCTCGGCGCTGTTCCGCCCCGTTCCGGTCGAGGAGCCGGCGTACCTGCTCGCGTTCATGCTCGTCATCACGCTGCTCTTCGCCAGCCTCGGCGTGATCGGCGGGCTCGCTGCCAGCGACTTCGACGACCTCACCGTCATGAACCAGTTCATCCTCCGGCCGCTGGTCTTTTTCGGCGCGGTCTTCTACTCGCTCGAGGACCTCACCCCGCTCCTCCGTGACGTCTCGCTTCTCAACCCGATGGTGTACATGGTCAACGGCGTCCGGTACGGCTTCCTCGGCGTCGCCGAGGTGGACCCCCGGCTGTCGCTCCTCGTCCTCGCCGGGATGACCGTGGCGGCCGCCGGGATCGACGTACTGCTGTTCAAACGCGGCTACGGGCTGACGGACTGACGGCCGACGGGAGGATCGGTCGGCATCCCGGACCGCACCGCTTATTCGCCGCGGCTCTCTACCTCGGGCCGGACATGGACGCGCTCCACGCCAAGTACCCGTTCTTCGAGGGGGCCCGCGACGCCGTCGCCGGCGCGTCGGCGTCGCTCCCGGAGCTCGTCGCCGCCGACGCCCCGGCGGTCGAGCGGGCCAGAGAGCGCGTCGAGCGGGCCTTACTCGAGGGAACCGTCGAACCCGAGGCGGGCGAGTTCGGCGGATCGGCCGTCGACGTCGACGCTCGCGCCGAACTCCTCTCGTATCCGATCGCGCGGATCCTCGTCTCGCTTCTCGACTCCGAGCCCGCGATCGAGAAGTACACGGCCGCGGAGGCGGCGACCGCGCTCGATCGGCTCCGGGCGGACTTCGAGCGCGACGACGGGCTCAGGTCGACGCCGACCCCGACCGTCGACCTCGACGACGTGCTCGCGGAGTTCGACCTCGACGACGTGGTCCGCGCCGAACCCGCCCGCGGGAGCCGCGACCCGAGCCACTACTGGATCGCGGTCGGTCCCTACCTCCGGTTGAGTTCGCCGTCGTGGGGCGACTCGTGGCGGCTCGTCAACCGGGCGCTCGCGGACGGTGCGGTGCGGGTCTCCCGCGAGGAGCTGTTGGAGGCGCTCGGGGCCGCGATCGAGGCGCGGGTCCGCGAGGGGCTCCCCTTCGAGTTGGCGGCAGACGAGGGGATCGCGGCGGAGCTGGAATCGCGCGTGGCGGAGCTGAAACGGTTGCTCTCAGAGCGCACCTACGCCGGCCCGATCGACGTCGTCGCGCCCGAGCTGTTCCCGCCGTGTATGGAGAACCTGATCGGGAAGGCCGAACGCGGCGTCGAGCTGTCGGGTCCGGAGAGCTTCGCGCTGATGGCGTTCCTCGTCGGGATCGGGATGTCGCCCGACGAGGTGGTCGCCTTCTGTGCGGACACGAGCCTCGACGCCGAGGGGATCCGCTACCAGACCGAGTACCTCGCGGACGACCGCGGGACGCAGTACCCGCCGCCGACGTGCGAGACGCTCGCGAACTACGGGATCTGTCACAACGAGGAGAACCACATGCGCGTCGCCGCGGACCCGCTCTCGTATTACGAGACGCGGGTGGCGGAGACCGACGACGGCGACATCGTCGACTGGCGGGAGGAACACGGGGAAGCGCCGGCCGGAACCCGGAGCGCGGACGGACGGCCCAGCGACGGGGAGAGGCCCAGCGACGGGGAGAGGCCCGCCGATCGGGAAGAGCCCGTCGAGAAGTAGTTCGCCCTCAGTCGTCGGAGTCCTTCGATCGGATGAGGTACGCGCCGACCAGCGCCATCAGTAACACGAACCCGGTGAGAAGCCCGACCAGCGCGATCGCGCCGGATTCGGGGAGCGAGGAGCCGTCGAACGTGACGCCGATGGCGACCAGTCCGGCGACGAACACCGCCGCGGCCAGAAGCGAGACGGTGATCTGTCGACGCAACTCCGCATCGATTTCCATGCCTCCGGTTCCCGTCGGCACTAAAAAAGGACTTCGATGAGAGGGTCGTGGGTTTGTTCACGGAGCGGACCGGACGCCGCGCGATCCGCCGCCGATATATCCCGACGACCGATCCGTCCCCGGGCCGCCCCGACGACCGATCCGCTCCGGGCCACCCCGACGACCGACACTTAAGCCCCGACGTGCCGTACGTCCGGGCGGACCGAGGCCGCCTCGGCCGAACCATGACCCACAGACGGATCCCACCCACGTCGTTCGGGACCGGCGAAACGTCGACCGGGAACCGGCGTAGCGATGCCGGCAGCGACGACGTCGGGAGCGACGACACCGGAGGAATCGACGCGAGCGTCGAAGGCGACGTGACCGACGACGCGACCGCCGAGGGCGACGACGGCCGCTCCGAACGGGCGAAACGCGAGCCGATGACGGTGCGCCCGCTCCGGGACCGCCGGTACGTCGTCGAGACGGAGGGCGGGACCTACGTGGTCGCGCTCGACGCCGGGACGTGTAGCTGTCCCGACCACGAGATCCGCGGGGAGCGGTGCAAACACCTCCGGCGGGTCGCCATCGAGGTGACGGCGGGTGACCTCCCCGCGCCGGACGAGCGGGTCGGCGTCTGTGCGGTCTGTGGCGTCGAGACGTTCGTCCCGCTCACGGCGTCCGGACCGCAACTGTGTGCGAGACACGGCTTCGACCGCGGCGACGCCGTCCGCGACCGCGAGACGGGGAAGCTCCTCGTCGTCACCCGCGTCACGGCGCGCCGCGCCGACGAGTACCGGACCGACGAGGGGCGGCCGATCGACGCGTATCCGACGAACGCCGCCTACGGCGCGCAGGAACCCGTCGTCGAGGCGGTGTACGCGGAGTCGCTCGGCCCAGCCCACGGGGTCGACGACGCGCGCCGGTACGGGTTCCCGGCCTCGCGGCTGGTGCCGACCGACGCCGACCGGGACCGCTGAGGTCACAACACGTCGAGGGCGTCCTCGACCGGCATGTGCCCGTCCCTGACGGCTTCGAGGACCTCCCGTCGCTCTTCGTCGGGATCGCCTGCGACCTCCTCCAGGGTCACCTTCCGCGTTTCGCCGACGAACTCGGGGAAGTCGATCCCCTCGGCGAGCGCCGTCTCCTTTTTGACGCGGTAGGAGCCGGCGTCGGTGGTGTACAGCTCGCCCGGATGGAAGAAGTACCAGTCCTCGCGGTCGAACCGGACCGCGATCCGCGCCTTCGCGCCGAAGTTCCGCGCGAAGAAGAGCAGCGACTCGACCTCCTCGCCGGAGAGGTAGATCGGGTCGCCGGCGCTGGATTTCGCCTCGATCGCGTAGAAGGTCTCGCCGTCGCCCGCGAGCACGTCGGGGAGCTCCCGTTCCGTGGCGGAGCCGCTCGCGGGCGCGCGCATCACGGCGAAGCCCGCCTCGTCCAGCGCGTTGACGAGCTCGCGTTCTCTGCGGTCGCCCTTACGGTTCGCCGACACGGTCGCGGTCACCCCGGTGAGTCACGTTCACGGGTAGTCGTGAGGGGTCTAAAAGGGCGACGGGTCGGGATTTATCCGACCGCGTCGCGTACGCGGATGCATGATAGCACGCGTGCTCGTGGCGATGGACGGATCCGAGGTGGCCGAGCGGGCCCTCCGGTACGCGCTCGACGTCCACGGGGACGCGGAGATCGTGGTCCTCCACGTCACCGGACAGCCGTCCTCGATGATGGGCGAAGCCACGGGGATGGCACTCTCGGAGGACCTCGAGGGGGAGCTACGCGATCAGGGGGAGGACGTGATCGACCGGGCGAGGGAGATCGCGGCCGAGTACGACGAGGAGATAGATATCGAGGTGGCGATGGGCCAGCCCGGGAAACGGATCGTCGAACGGGCCGAGGATTTCGACACGGTGGTCGTGGGGACCCACGACGGGTCGCTCGTCGACCGGTTGCTCGTCGGCAACGTCGCCCAGACCGTCTTCCGGGGGTCGCCGGTGTCGGTGACGGTCGTTCGGTGACGGTCGTTCGGTGACGACCGCCCCGAACACGTTCGCCCGGTGAGACAGGGATCTGTGGGGTCAACCGTCTCGCATGGGTCGAACCGACGCCACCGACACCGACGCCACCGACACGGCTACTACCGACACCGACGCCACCGACACGGCTACTACCGACACCGACGCCACCGACGACGACCTCCCGGCGTTCCGCGAAGGCGACCACTCGGGGTCGTGGTCGGCGAACCTCGAACTCGACCGGTACGCCGACGACAGGGAGCTGGTCGTCGAACACGCGCTCCTCGCCGTCGAGCGAACCGAACCGGGCCACCACGTGAACCTCGTCACACACCCCGAACACGGGAGCCCGGAGCCGTACCTGGAGGACACGCTTCACGAACGGTTTCCCGAGGCGACCGCGACGGTCGTCGACCAGTGCGGCTGTGGCGGGTACGTCTATCGGGTCGAGACGTAGGGGGTCACTCCACGAACTCGACGCCGGTGACCTCGAACCGTGCGCCGCCGTCGGGTCCGTCGACTATCCGGACCTCCCAGCCGTGCGCCTCGGCGATCCGTTCGACGATGCTGAGCCCGAACCCGGTGCCGCCCTCGGCGGTCGAGTACCGCGGGCCGAACACGTCCGTGCGAGCGTCCGGGGGGATACCGACGCCGTCGTCCTCGAAGTAGAACCCGTCCCCGTCCGCGAGTTCGCCGACGGTCACGGTCACGTCCCTGCCGCCGTGCTCGATCGAGTTCCGAATGAGGTTCTCGAAGAGCTGCTGAAGACGTGTGCGGTCGGCCCGAACGGTCCGATCGACGTCGACACGGAGCCGTGCGCCCGGTGGCCGATCGACGTGGATCCAACAGCGATCGAGCAGATCTCCGAGGTCCGTCGGCTCGAGCTCGCCGACGCCCTCCCCCTCGCGGGCCAGCGTGAGGAGGTCGTCTATCAGCTCGCCCATCCGGTCGTGAGCGCGAGCCACCGCGTCGAGGTTGTCGCTGTCGCACTCCTCCTCGACGAGCCGTAACCGCCCGGCAGCGACGGTGAGCGGGTTCCGGAGGTCGTGGCTCACCACGTCGGCGAACTCCGCGAGCCGTTCGTTCTGCCGTTTGAGTTCGTCACGGTTACGTCGGAGCTCCCGTTCGCTCTCGCGTTCGTCCAGCGCCGTCTCGGCCGCCGTCGAGAGGATCCGCGCGAGGAACTCGTCGGTCGAATCGAAGGCGTTCGGCGTCGATTCGCCGATCGAGAGGGTTCCGTGCTCGCCGATCGGCAGGAGCATCAGGCTCCGCAGGCCGGTCCCCCGGTCGACCGCGTCGGTCCCGGCCTCGATGTCGTCGTACACCCGGGCCTCGCCGGTCTCGTAGGCTGTCCAGTTGAGGCTACCGGAGTCGGGAGAAAACACCTCGCGTTCCGGGACGACGTCGCTGACGGCCTCGGAGGCGGCGGCGGGGACGAGCCCGTCCTCCTCGGCGTCGTAAAGCCGGACCACGGCGACCGAGAACCCGAGGATCTCCTCTGCTGCCCCTATCACGCGGTCAGCGATGGCCCGGCGTGAATCGGCCCGTATCAGGTCCCGAGTCGCGTCGTGAAGCCGCTCGAGGCGGTCCTGACGCGTTCGAAGGGTCTCCTCGCGAGCCACGCGGTCGAGCGCCGCCTCGAGGTAGTTGGCGAGGATCTCGACGAGGAGCACGTCCGTCTCGGCGAAGGCGTTCGGTTCGGGCGAGGAGATGACGAAGACGCCGTGGTCGCCGATGGGGTACAACACGACGCTCTCGGCCGGCGTCTCCTCCGTCAGCCGGGACGACGAGGAGGCTTCCCGAAGGTGGACTAGCTCCGACTCGCGGAACGCTTCCCAGACGAGGTTCGCTCGCGAGCCGGGCGGCGCGTCCCGGTCGTACGCGGGCAACTCGTCGAACAGTTCGGCGACGCCCTCCGCGAACGCCGATAGTTCGAGCCGGGTACCGCCCGCGTTCAGGAGGTGAACGCCCGTCAGGGGGGCACCGATGATGTCGTCGGCCGCCTCCGTCGCCAGCTGGGTCGTCTCCTCGACGGTCCGCGTGTAGTTGAGCCGTTGTGTCCGCTCGCGCAACTCCTGGAGTTTCCGATCCCGACGCCGACGCTCGGCGACGTTCCGGCTACTCACGAGGAACCGCTTTTTCCCGTCGATGTCGAGCCGCCGCAGGTGGACCCTGACGGGAAACGTCGAGCCGTCGCGGCGTTCGAACTCGCGTTCCAGTTCGAGGCGGTCGTCGAGGTCCATTCCCGCCCAGATCCCCCGGACCTCGTCGGGCTCGAGGTGGGGGTCGAGCTCCCAGACCTTCATCCCGACCAGCTCCGACGCGTCGTAACCCGTCTCGGCACACAGCCGGGGGTTCGCGTCGAGGATCGTTCCCTCGACGTCGTGGACGTTGATCATGTCCGGGGAGTTCTCGAAGAGCGCCTCGAGGCGGGTCGTGGTCCGCTCGAGCTGTCGTTCCCGCTCCTTTCGGTCCGTGATATCGGTGATGAACCCCTCGAGTGCCTCGAGGTCGCCGTCGTCGTAGACGGCGCGCCCGCGCTCCCAGACCCACTTCGTCCGATCCCCCTTCGTGTGGATCCGGTAGGTGATCTCGAAGGTCCCGTCCGTCTCGAGCGCCTCCTGGACGGCTGCCCAGGTGTTCTCCCTGTCGTCCGGGTGGATGACGTCCTCGGCCCACATCACCTCGTTCCGTTCCAGGACATCGGCGGCGTATCCGGTGAGCGACTCCGTTTCGCCCTCGACGGTCTCCATCGGCCACGTCGGCTCGTTCCGGCACCGGTAGATCATCCCGGGTAAGTTCTCGATGAGCGTCTCCAGCCGACGGGTCCGTTCGGCCAACAACTCGTGTGCCCGGGTGGCGTCGACCGCGTTGCGGATCCGGTTCGCGAGGAGCGTGTACTGTTCCGTACCGCCGCTCTTCTGGAGGTAGTCGGTGACGCCCGCGGAGATGGCCTCGCTCGCGACCTCCTCGCTTCCCTTCCCGGTGAAGAGGACGAACGGCAGGTTCGGGTGTCCCTCGCGGACGGCCCGCAGGAACTCGATCCCGTCGCAGCCGGGCAGGTCGTAATCGGAGACGACACAGTCGACCTCGGTCGCCGTCAACGTGGACAGCCCCGCCTCGGCGTCGTGTTCGGTCCGAACCTCGAGGCGGTCGTCCTCGCGTTCGAGGAACGTCGCAACCAGCTCGGCGAGACCCGGATCGTCGTCGACGTGAAGGACGCGGATCGGCTCGGAGGTCCCGCTCATACACGTGAGACGCTTCCAATGTACACTGATAAGTGTTTGTGACGACGACCGAGGGCCGATCGACGGGTCGACGAGGACTAGCGACGGTACCGCTCGGGGACGTACCGTGACAGCGTTTCGGGGGTGTATCCGAAGACGACGGGCGCGATCGTGGCGAGCTGGCGGCGGAGGACGACGTAGGTGACGCCGACGACGAGCGCTGCGGCCGCGACGACCCGAAACGGACCCTCGAGGCCGACGAGAAGCGGGAGCGAGAGGATCGCGAGCAACGCCAGATCGCCGGGCGAGCCGTCGTACCGGATCCAGCGTTTCGGTCGCCGCCAGCGGCCGCGGACGTGGTCGTACACCGCGCGTTCGGAGGTTTCCTCCCACGGCCGGAGTTCGAGCCCGCCGCCGTACCGGTCCATCCGACAGTGGACCGTCGCCCCGACGAGGAACGCGGCGAGCGCGACGGCGGCCGGTGCGATCGAAACCGCCGCGAGGGCGACCGCAGGAACCGCGAGGAGGGCGTAGATCGTGGGGTAATGGAGCGTCCGGCGGTGGCCCGTGTACAGGTCGAAGTCGGGGAACACGCTCCCGACGAGCGCGCCGGCGAGCGCGGCAGGCGCGAGCTCGGGGGCGAGCACGGAGATCGGGGCCGCGACCGCCAAGCCCGCCATCGCGTGTGTCGGAAGCATCATGGCTCGATATCGTCGGGTGTAGGGGACGACGGAATTTATGTTCGCCGGCTACGACCGGTCGCCGGCGTTCAACGGTGGGGTTGTTCGAGAACCGATTGCTCGTCGAGTCGTCGTCGACGATCAGTCGTTCGCCGTCGAACGCGTGAACTCGACCGTCGTGTCGCCGTCGCTACCGTCGAACCCGACGACGTCTCGTTGGGCACCCACCGTCCCGACGAGTCCCATTGACGTCTCGACGCCGACGCACTGGCTTCGAGCACGTCCCGCGAGCCGCGCTAGAACGCGTCCGAATCGAGGACCCGGTGTGGCACGTTCCTGTCGCGGAGCTTCGAGGTGTGCCGCGGGATCTCGTCGGTCACCGCGACCAACAACACGTCGAGTCCGAGCGTTCCCGCCTCCGCGACGCCCTCGGCGGTGCCGAACCGGATGTCCGGGGTCGTCTCGCTCCGGGAGACGACCGCGTACGCCTCCGTTCCGGCCACCGCCACCAGGCCGTCGTCGGGGGCGTGGCTCGCGACCACCGCCGGGTCGGGCGGGTCGCCGTCCGTGACGGTCGGGACGGGCAACACGGAGACGGTTCCCGCGTCGTAGTCGACGACGCCGTCGAAGTCGGCCACGCCGACCGCCGCGCCCGTCTCGGCGCTCGTGACGGTGATCGCGGTCGCGGTTCCGCCGGCCGGGTTCGCGTGGAGGACGCCGTTACGCATCACCAGTCCGACCTCGCGTCCCTCCGCCACGCCGGCGAGCGCGATCGCGGCGTCGACCTCGACGCTACCGAGCACGTCCGAGTTCACCCGTTCGAGGTACGCTTCGAGGTCGTCGGTCCGGGAGATGAGCCAGTCGACGCCCTCCTTCGTCACCTCGTACCGACCGCGCCCCCCCTTCTCGACGTAGCCTGCTTCGACCAGGTCCCGGACGTAATCGCTGACCGCCTGCGAGGTCACGCCGATCGTCTCCGCGATCTCCCCTTGGCTCACCGCCGGTTGCCGGTCGGCGATCTCGACGAGCACCTGATAGCGCGTCGCGCTCCGCTTGTTCTCGAGGACGTCCGGGGACACCCCATCCTCCGCGTCGACCATTGTCGGTCCTTCCGGCGCTACAAATAAAGTATTGTTGTATACGGTATCGGCTACTTGTGCTAACGGCCGTTTACAGTCGTCTGTTGTAAATAAAAACTGTTCTAGATCAACTAAAATTGTTTGAACTACGACTAGGTCGTACGTCTCGAACGGAGACCACGACTCCCGAACGACGCGAGCGCCGGCTGGAGCGGGAGGTCCGAGTTGCGTTGGGCGAAAGCTCGCGAGACCACGCGTGAGAAGCCGCGTCATACCGACGTGGGCACCCTCTCAACCGATCGGTACAGCGTTGGGGGTGCGGGAAATGCCGTCCGCGACAGCGTAACGGTTCTCCGTCCTAGAGGGAGTGAGTCCGGGAAGCTTCGGTCCGTGGTGTAGCCGAAGGATCGGGGTTACTCATAATACCTACTACTATAGAAAATTGTTATTATAATAGGTAATGGTTTTATCGAATAGCGGTTTTACAACTAAACCATTCGATAATGACGTTAGAGGACAGTAGTGGGAACCGTTCGTTGGTTGACTCAGCGGTGTCAATCGAGATCGTGTCAATAAACGATAGAACCGAGCAGTACAGTATTCAGACTACTCCGAGTAGCGGTCGACGCCCTTCTACCGCTATCGTGGAAGCTGTTGGAACAATAACCGACACAGACCCGATCGAACTCGATCCGCTTGGGGATGCGATCGATCCCGATCACCTCGACGGGTTGTTCGACTCGCCGTCGAACTCCGAGCGGGAACACGTTTCCGTGTCGTTCTCATATGCGGACTATCGCATCACCGTCTCAGAAACCGAGTCGCTAACTCGTCCATCAACCGCGTAGATAGCCATCTTCGAATATTGATAAATGTCCACGAAAAGTGATCTACCCGGTCCGATTCACGTGTTACATATCGATGACGAGCCAGATATCGTCGAGTTGACCGCGGAACTGCTTGAACGCCACGATGATCGTCTCACCGTCGAAACGGCAACGAGCGGAAGTGAGGGAGTAGCTCGGCTTCAGGAGACGGATTTTGACTGTGTTATCTCCGACTACGATATGCCGGGGATGGACGGGCTGGAAGTACTTGAGACGCTCCGCGACGAATATGACGACCTCCCGTTTCTTCTGTACACCGGAAAGGGTAGCGAAGAGGTCGCCAGTGAAGCGATCGCACGCGGTGTCACGGATTATCTCCAGAAGGGGACGGGCACCGAACAGTATGAACTTCTCGCGAATCGTACCGTGAACGCTGTCAAACAATACCGTGCCACCCAACGAGCGGAGAACCTGGAACGGGTCCGAAGCGTCCTTCGTGACGTGAATCAAGCGCTCGTGCGTGCCCAGACCCGTGACGAGATCGAATCGCGCGTCTGTGAGATCGTCAGCGAAGCCGATCCGTATCGCTTCGCGTGGATCGGTGAACGTGATCCTGACTCGAAAACCGTCCAGCCCCGGGCCGTTGCCGGCACCGACGACGGGTATCTCGACGCTATCGAAGTAACGATCGATGAAAGCACGACAGGACGAGGACCCACCGGTCGTGCCATCCGAACCCGTGAACTATCCGTTATACAGAATATTCCTGAGAGCAACGAGTATGAACCGTGGCGCGAGGACGCGATCGAACGAGGGTACCAGTCAAGTGCCGCGATTCCGCTCGTCCACGACTACACACTGTACGGCGTACTGAACGTCTACGCTGACCGGACGCATGCGTTCGACGATCGAGAAAAGGAGTTACTTGAGGAACTCGCCGATGATATCGCCAACGCCATCTCACACGCCGAAACCCGCTCCCAACAACGCCGCTATGAACGGATAATCGAAAACCTCCCGATCGGTGTCTATCGGGCAACCCTGGGGGCAAACGGGCGGATACTCGACGCAAATTACGCTCTCGCCGAAATATTCGGTGCCGAATCCCCCGGTGAGATGATCGGGCGTGAGGTTGCGGATTTCTACAACGAACCCGCGGAACGAGTTGAATTGAATCAACAACTCCGGGATGAAGGTATCGTTCGTGAGGTTGAATTACGCCAAGAGACGCTCACCGGCGATGATATTTGGGTGGCAATCACCGGGATGTGTACCGAGGAAGACGGCGAAGTGTATATTGACGGGATCGTTCGAGAGACCACGGAACGCAAAGAGCGTGAGCTACGACTTCGTCTCTTCCGGAATACCGTCGAAGCGTCCGGCCATGCCATCTATTTCACTGAACCGGACGGCACTATCGAGTATGTTAATCCAGCGTTTGAAGAACTAACCGGGTACACTGCGGACGAGGCGATCGGAGCAACCCCTCGCATTCTCCAATCAGGGGACCACGAGGAGGAGTTCTACGAGGAGATGTGGGAAACGATTCTGGCAGGCGAAGTCTGGCGGAACGAACTCGTGAACAGGTCAAAATCGGGCGATCGATACGTGATTGACCAGACGATCGCGCCGGTTGAAGACGATTCCGGTGAGATAGAGTACTTCGTCGCGGTCAACGCAGACATTACCGAGCAGCAAGAACGAGCGCAGGAGCTTGCCCAGAGTCGAGCGCGCTGGCGCGCACTCTTCGAGAACTCGCCGGATGCGATCGCCGTCCACGATGGGGACGGAGACATCATCGAGGTGAATGAGCAGAACGTCGAGAACCTCGGTTATGTGCGCGAAGAACTGTGCTCGATGAATGTTTCTGAGTTTGAATGCGGCCACACGCGTGACGAGTTACAGGAGTTCTGGGAGGACCTAGACCCGGAGGAGCGTGTAAAGGTCGAAGGCGAACACAGGCGCAAGGACGGCTCTACGTTCCCGGTCGAAGTCTGGGTCACGAAGATAGAGCTCGAAGAGGAAGGGCGGTTCATCGCACACGGTCGTGATATCACTGAGCGTAAGACATACGAACGAGAACTCAAACGAGAGCAGGAACGACTGGAAGAGATTATCGACGTGGTTAGTCATGATTTGAAAAATCCACTGAGTGTCGTCGACGGCCATCTTCACCTATTACAGGACGAATATCCGAATGACCACATCGATGCCATGGAACGGGCTCTCGAACGTTGTGAGACATTAGTCGGAGATCTCCGCGTTTTTGCTCACGTCGGTGATCGAGTGAGAGAGTTCGACTCCGTCGATCTAGCAGAGACGGTCTCTGACTGCTGGAAGACCATCATAACAACGGACGCGACACTAAATATCGAGACGGATCGCGTAATTCGATCGGATCGAGATCGACTCCGTCATCTTCTAGAGAATCTCATGCGAAATGCCGTCGAACACGGGGAGTCCGATGTAACTGTGACCGTTGGAGATCTCGAAGATGGATTCTATATCGAGGATGATGGGGCAGGGGTTCCGATCGAGATTCGAGAACGCGTGTTTGAGAGTGGAGTTTCGACGGCTGATCACGGAACGGGACTGGGTCTGGCGATTACCAAACAGGTTGCTGAGGCACACGACTGGGAAATACGCGTGAAGAACGGTGACGAGGGCGGCGCGCGCTTCGAGATCACTGGGGTAGAAGTCGATGCCGAGACGGATTCCTCCCACGGCTGAAGCCGTGGGCTTCCTCCTTGTTCCTCTGTGAGCCCGCATCCCATCCGTCGCGGCGCCATCACGCACTACTTACAGAGTGACGTACCCGAGACGGTGATCTGCGACCGGGCGAACGTAACGTCCGACGCCATCGACCAGCACTACGACCGGCGCTCGCAGAAAGAGAAGATGGAACAACGGAGGGGATACCCCGACGACATCTAGAGCCACTCCCGGCCGCCGTCGCTCACCGCTCCACAAAACTATCCATAATAAATCGATCCGCCTTATTCATATAAAGTTTAAATAGAAGGAGAAACAGATCTTTTGCTATGAAAAGTAGCTCGAATATTGCGGCCGAAGACGGGCTACAGATAATCCTCGATATACCGGCCCAAAGCGGAGACTTATTCGGTAGTACGGCCACAGACACAGTTCTCTCTTTTTTATGTCGCCACCACACTGCGGAGTTCTCGATTAGTGATCTCGTTGAGGCAGTGGACTATTCGCAGCCGAGCGTCTCCAAGGCGGTAACCGTACTCTCCGAAAACGATCTCGTCGTCGAACGACGCGAGGGCAACACGCGATGGGTCCGAATCAACCGCGAGCGGCTCCACGTCCCGGACGACCCCTATCTACAGATTCCTCAGGCCGAGTTCCAGGAACCGGTGAGAACAGCAGCAACCGAACTCCGCGGCGAACTCGACGGCGTGATCGGGGTCGTTCTGTACGGTAGCGTCGCGCGGGGCGAAGCTGACCGGCGGAGCGACATCGATCTCTGGGTGCTCGTTGAGGAAGACCGGATGGCAAACCAGCGAGCGGCGAATCAGGTCAAACAAGCACTCGAAGACGAGGAGTTCGAGAACGGCCGGTACGAATACGAGATCGACGTCGAGGCGCTTCAGGCGGTCCCGAAGTACATCGCCGAGATACGGGAGGTGCTCAGCGATGGGATCGTCATCCACGAGACGGAGAAGTTCCAGACGGTCCGGAACATGGTTTTCCACGGTGATCTCGATGAGTGAGGAGTCCGACCCGCGGGATATCCGGACGGCTCTCGATGCGGCTATCGACGCGTTCAACGAGGAGGGGTTCGGCGTCCCGAACCGTGAGGACGCGATCGCGACCGACGACGATTGGAAGACACAGCTCACGAAGGCGTGTCGGCTGCTGGATGCGGTCGCACGGATCGACGGAGAGGGACACTACACCGCCGTCATCGAACTTTGCTTCGGGGCGACCGAACGGTCTATCGAGGCCTATGCCCTCGCAGTCGGCGGTGACGAGCTGGACGACTTCCACGACCACACTCACTGTTACGACCGGGCGGCGGACCTCGGCCTGCTCTCCCGGACAGCGACACGGGAGCTTTGGGGACTCTACGACGACAACAGGACGGACAGCTACTACGGCGGCAAGCGCCCCACCGAGAAGCAAGCGGATAGTATGTACGCGCTCTCTCGTAGCGTTCACCAGTACGTCACGGATCAGATACGGGAAGGCGGCGTCTGTGTCTGTAATCAAAAATAGAACCTGAGAGAGGGGGGTGCGTCCGACAAGTCGTTTAGAATGAACGGACCCTACACAGTGAGTTCGTTACAACAGTAGAAGCAGCGATCAGTTGGACCCAAGAGCGGAAAGACGCGGCTCGAATTCCTCCTGGAATTCGTCCATCGCATCTACCCCCCACTCGATCAGATAGTTCCGTTGGTCAGCAGTCAGCTCAGTAATCGTTCCGTCAAGATCTTCTGGCAGCTTGATCCGGGAGGCCTGTTTCTCGGGCAACCGTTCCCACTCTAACTCAACGCCCAAACTCGTCTCAATATCTGTTCGCTCGCGTTTCAACGCCTCGAATATCTCCTCGTTGCGTTCCTTATCCGACGTGGAGATGTAGAGCTCGACGGAGAACTCCGGCCCCTGGTGGAACACCCAGCCGAATCGGACGCCTGAGATACCGGCACTAAACGTCAGGTAGTTCCGAGGCCCAGGTTTGAGTTTGTACCAGGCCGGCCGTCGCTGCGAATACGCCTCAACCATCTCGGCGAAGAACTGCCGGTAGCTACGCTCGAGGTCGGACAGCGACTCGGTACTCACCTCGCGTTCCCACTCGTTTGGCTCGACGACGACTTCGAACTCGAACCCACGCTCATCGGATCCCTCAATACTCACGACGCGGGGTTTGATCGCGAAGAACTTCGCACCTTTCGGCCCGGTTTCGTTCAACCATTCGAGGACGCTCCGGTGCTCGGGCCGGAACTCCTCGGCGAGCCACATCGTGAACCCGGCGTTCTTCCCCGACGAGTACGTCAGAAGCTTCCCCAAGTGGTCGTGGTCCGTCCGGTTGTATTGATTCTCGATGACGACAGTCTCACCCGTGTTCATCTCTCGTGCGACGATGTCGGCCGAGAAGTCGCCGACAGCTTCCTCCGCTCGTGCGTCCTCGATTTCTATCCCCAACTCAGACGCGAGCAGGTCGATGTTCTCTGTCAACCATCTCGTGAAATCCCGCTCTTCGTTCTCCCACACCGAGCGGAGGTCGTGCTCTTGGATTCGCAAGACGTTACGATCCATAGACGAGCTTTCCCGGGAGCTTTGATAAAATGTTGTGAGCCGTATGCTCTTGGAGCGTAATCCGTTAAGCTTCGTTGCCGGACGCACCCCCCTGCCCCGGGGAAGATTGGTCCGGAGTCGAAGAACATGACCACTGTTCCAGATGTAGAGGCGGTTCTGGGATCGTGTCTCGTTGTCACGGGATTGGATTGGTAGGCGAATATCTCGATAGTTTGCTGGACGCACCCCCCCTGTCCCCGTCGTCCAGCCAAAGTGCAGTAGAACCACAAGAGAACTAAAGAAGGTATTCAGGACGCTATCCCGTCTACTAGTCAGAAAGACATGTAGGACACGGGGGTTTTATATATAATACCTGAAAACGGGAGCGTATGAAGGCGTTCGGCGACGAGGACACGATCTTCGAGGATATGGACGTCCTCAACCCTAACGAGCAGACGTATCAGCCCGAATCACTGCCAGAGCGCGAGGTCGAACTCGATCAGATCCACTCCGCCCTCCGACCAGCGACGATGGGCTCGACGCCGCTCAACCTGATCGTATACGGTCAATCCGGGCAGGGGAAGACCGTCGGAATCCGCCTCAAGACCGACCAACTTCAGGAGTACGCCGATGACTCCGAGATGGACCTCACGGTGGTTCACATCCGTTGTAAGGGCATGGACGGGTCCTATCACGTCCTGACGCATCTCGTCAAGCGACTCCGTGAGAAGCGATTCGGGCCCGGTGAGGAGCTCCCGAGCGGTCACCAGCGGAAGACCCTCCTCAACATGGTGATCGAGAACCTGGAGGAGATCGGCGGGACGGTCATCGTCGTCCTCGACGAGATCGACGCCATCGGCGACGACGACTACATCCTCTACGAACTCCCGCGGTCGAATCCGGACGGGGTCCGTCTCTCGCTCATCGGGATCACGAACGACCTCCAGTTCCGCGAGAACCTCGATGCCGACGTCCGGTCGAGCCTCGGTGAGGACGAGGTCCGCTTCGAGCCCTACGACGCTGATCAGCTCCGCAACATCCTCGCACGACGTGCCGTCGGTGCCCTCCGTGACACGTATTTCGAGGACGATATCGAGGACTACCAGCACCTCCGAAGCGAGATTCTAAGCGACGACACGATCCCGCTTGCTGCGGCGTTAGGCGCACAGGACACGGGAGACGCTCGTGAAGCGATCCGGCTACTGTTCCGTGCGACCAGGTTCGCCGACGACCGGGGTGAGGCGACCGTCACAGAAGAGCACGTGCGCGAGGCACGGGACTTCCTCGAGACAAAGGCCATCGAATCAGGGATTCAGACACTCCCGAACCAACGAATGCTCGCGCTCATGGCGGTCACGTATCACGGGATTCACGGCGATACCCCCGTGACGACGACACCGATCTACACCCAGTACAAGACCTTCTGTGACTACGTAGACGTGAACTCCCTCTCGAACCGCCGGTTCCGCGACCGGCTCAACGATCTCGCCGATACGAACGTGCTCAATAAGCGGCAGGGCCGGGGTCGCGGAGACGAGAACCAGTACTCGCTTGCGGTCGATCTTGATACGGCGCTCGAGAACCTCCCGAAGGAATCGGAGCGTCTCGGGGATGTAGCAACGCTTCTCCGGGAACAGGGTGATGTTGCGGGTAACTAACTCCCAAGCGCCATCTCAACAAGGTTGATCAAGTACCGAGATAGACTGCTACTCTAACGAGACAGCTTTTTGCTAATACCGAGGAGATCTATATTGAATGGTGGAGCCGATCTTAAAATGGGCGGGTGGGAAGCGCCAGCTTCTCTCAGAAATCACGGCGCTGTTTCCGACCACATATGAGGCGTATCACGAACCGTTCGTGGGAGGTGGTGCTGTCTTTTTTGATCAGGATCCGGATAATGGAACGATCAACGATCTGAACACGCGGTTAATTACTTTTTATGAGATCGTTCGAGACCAACCGGACGCCCTTATTGCCGAGAACAAGACACACGAGCATACGGAAGAATACTACTATAACGCTCGCTCGGAGTTCAATACGCTCCTTACACAGTCGACTCCAACACAGGACGAGCGAGTCCGCGAGGCGAGCTTACTTTTATATTTAAATCGGACATGTTTCAACGGATTGTATCGGGAGAACAGTAATGGCGAATTCAACGTCTCTTTCGGACGGTATTCGAATCCAGATTGGATACAAGAGCAGCGAATTCGAAAGACATCACGTGTTCTCCAAGACACGGCAGTGTTCAATACGGATTTCAGCTATGTCGTCGATGAGGCTTCTAGTGGCGATCTTGTGTATTTTGATCCCCCGTACGAACCGGTGTCGAAAACCGCGGATTTCAATTCATATCAGGCGGGCGGATTTGACCGAGAGGACCAACGCCGACTTCGTGATGTCGTGATAGAACTTACGGAAATGGATGTTTCCGTGATTCTCTCTAATTCGCCGCCGGTCACGGAATTATACGAAGGCCACGATGTGTTCTCGATCAGATACGTAGACGCCACTCGTGCGATAAATAGCGATGCCGGTAGTCGGGGGGAGGTCTCGGAAGTGCTCATTACGAACGTTCCGGCAGATGAGCAGCGGCGAAAGACTCTCTCCGACTTTACTGAATGAACTGTCGAAGATCGCTCAACGTGGCGTTGAGGCTAGAACGTATTGTTGCTCGGATCCTCGACCGCTCGTCGTGATTTCAGGGAGGCGGACAAGCCACTGTCCAACGGTTCGGGCACGTCGACGAGTGGTTGAATCCGAGAGATCTGTTTCGGCTGCGAGGATCTCCGTAATATCACGTCGGGAGAGAGTACCGTCTTCTTCTAGTTGAGTGTATACACGGGAGATGATCTCGACATCACGGATCTGCTGTGTGAGGAGGCTATCCGCGGATTCTCGATCGCCACGATCGAGGTACGTGAGGTATTCCTCACCGAGCCGAGTGAGTCCCCAATGACGGATCGTATGGTTGTCGATTTCGATCTCCTGGTCTTTGTGAAGAAACTGAAGAAGCCACGCGGCAATACCGTAATAATCCGCTTGCCGCGGATCGAACGTGTCTGTATCCGTCTGTCTCCGAACGTATTCTGCGATATCGGGTTTGATGTCAGAACCCGTCCCAACCGCTCGGATGACTGTGCGTATTACGTCAAAATTGTCCGCTTGTGGGACCTCTAGCGGCGGGATTGAGTCGGTTCGCTCCGGCTTCTCGAACGCACTCCAGAACGTGGGATCCAGTTCGTATGATTCGTCGTCTGTAACGACGCCGATACTGCTCTCGATCATGATGTCCGTGAGCCGGTCACCGTCGATCAGCCGGATGAAATCTTGGTTTGCGCTTGTCTCTGCTCCGGACGTGAACGAGGATGTCGTAATCACCGTTCCGATATGATACTGTTGTTCTGAGAGTGCACCTTTAAATCCGCGGAGGGTACGGGCGCCGACGGTGTTACCGGTAGTGTATTGTTTTGCTTGTACGCCGAGCCGTGCGTGGAACAGTTCTCGATCGATGACCGCGTGAATATCGATACCACCATCGCCACGGAACGGTGTTAACTCGAGTTCACGAGTTGGCTCTGCCCGCTCGATCACCATTTTACAGAGCTGTTCAAACTGCTCGTGATCGATCTGTAACCCCCTATCAAGCAGTTCCTCTTTTGCCGTCGATACTCTCATTCAAGATCGAAGTTTTCACCGCTGGATAAAAATCCTCTCGCCAGAGCAACCAGTACGTTACAGCAGCTGGATCAGTCTTGCGTTGAGAATTCCAGTTCAGAATACTCGTACGTGTAACACTTGATCCCGCTCTCCTCACAGTACTTCGCAAGCTCTCTCGGCGGTACGTCCTCCTCCTCGAAATCACCCAAGAACGCGACTGTCACGTTGTCATCGCCACGCTCCTCAGAGCCTTCCACCACGACGGCCGTGTCCGGATCGCTATGGCTGGTCTTGATTACCTGGTCCCCCGGAACATACGGGTTCTCCGCGAACGCGAGATTCTCGTGTTTGTACGTCCAGAGCTTGACGGCTTGGTCGTCACAGTACGACGCGAGGATCGCGGGGTGGTAGTCGCGCCACGCACCCGGTCCCTCGTCGAGCGAACTCGGGAAGGCGACCCGCACCGCTTCCCCGTCCATTTCGTGTCCGAACGCGCCGGTGTTCTGCTCCGGAGGCAGCACCTCGACGACGATCCCCACCGACGGCTCCGAGTCGCCAGCCTTCACCACTCGATCCCCCGGCGAGAACGGATTCTCCGGCTTCTGATTCATGTGAGCGGTGTTGGGACCCAGATCGAGCAACTCGTTCATCGGTCGTGCCGCGAGGTGGTCGAGTTTCTCCGGCGATTCCCCGGAGAAGGCCGCCTCCGTTTCGACCTTCGATTTCAGGGTCTCGAGGCGCTCCCACCCGAGCAACATGAGACTGTCCTCGTTGTCCCGATGCCAGACCATCGCCACGATGTCGTCGTCGGGGTCCCGTTCGACGAGCGATTCGGGAAGGAAGGTCGAGACGTCCCGCGAGGACTTCACGTCGACCGTGTAGCCGAACACCTCGAAATCGTGCCCGGAGAAGCTCTCCGAGTTACACCGTCGGATCGCCTCCTCGTTTTCCCACTCCCACATCTCGACGGGGAGGTACTCGCGACAGAACTGTTCGAACGCGAGTTCGCCGAGGTTGCCGATCCGCTTCGCGTCGAGGTCGTCGGTTCCCTGAATGACTGCCTGGTGGTGGGCTCGCTCGCGATCGATGTCGTCCGGAGTGAACCGATACATTAGTTGAGTATCATATCCTAAACAGATATGTCTTCATATTATAATATCAAATTAAAGAACCGGAGGGCAGAGCGGTGTCGAAAATCCGATCGCTGACGAGAGCGAGTAGTCAATGTTGAAACCCCTAACCAGACCAGCTCTGTACGAAGAAGATTCGATTGGCGCGACGGGCGCTGGTTTGACTGTCGAACGGATCGACCTTTGAGGCGTGAGACGGTCGAAATCGGCGTCCTGAAAAAAGCGATTTCTGACATCACTCTCCCGTCTCATCATAGCAACATCTACACTGGTGTAGTATTGAGATTGGAGCGAATGGCCGACTCGTTGTGGTACCCGTCCGTCGAAGACGTCGTCACCATCCACGACGACGTCGTCGCGGAGTACCCCGATACTCCCGACGGTGTTCGGAACCGTGGTGACATCGAGTTCGCACTGAACTACATCGAAGAGGGGAGCTTCGGCTCAGCGCCGGAAACCATCCACCAGAAGGCGTATCATCTTCTGCGGCTCCTCGTCGCTAATCACCCCTTCGTCGATGCGAACAAACGTACCGCGCTCAACGTGACGGTCGTCTTCTACTTCCTCAACGGGTATCGGTTCGAGTACAACAGCGAAGTGAGAACGATACTGAAAGCGTTCGGCACCGACGAAGCGGCCGTTGATGAGGCGGAAACCACCGACTATCTCCGATCCCACACCGAAGCACTCGATCTGGCCGGTGAGATCGAAGTGTGGCGAGACGAACTCGTCCGGTACGGGCTAGCGGAGTTGACAGGCGATTCGTTAGACCCGAACGATTAACGGCGTTCGACGCGTTCCTGTAGGTATGGCCACCGAAGAGGGAGCGGAAACGACATCACCGCTTGACGACGTGATGGAGGACATCCGGCGGGAACTGGTTCGACGGGTCGCGGCGGACGACCGAGATGCGAACCGAGAGGTCTACGACGCTCTCGAAGACGAATAACACCGGTACTGGCTGTTACCGCTAGTGGGGGTAGTTATACACGCAAGCGGACTCACCCTACACGAGTAGTATGGAACACGCGGACGACCGCGGAGCGAAGAAAGAACTCCGGAAGGAGCACCCGAGCGGGTGGCTGTACCTCACGCAGCACGATGCGATCCCGATTCTCGTAGACGCGCTGCTCGATCTCCCGCCGAACCGCGAGTTCAACAAGACCGAACTCGCAGAACACGCCGGTGTCACGCGCCAAACCGCCGGCAACTACACCGACCTCTTGATCGAGGTTGAACTCATCGAGGAGGTTCCGAACACGTCACCGCGTCGGTACCGGGTCGCGGACAGTAACGTCGTCCGAGAGCTCTTCGAGCTAAACAGCGCGCTCAACAGCGTCGGCGAGTAGCAGTTGCCCGCGAGGGTACACTGGATATCCCGGGGGCCCGCGGGTCTATTCGCTACGAAATTCAAGAAGTTGCGATTCTCAGTTGGTGGTCGCGTCAGACCCGACCGCAATCGATACAGAGAACGTACCTATCGTGCATCACGGTGAGAAAACACTGCCTTCCGGAAGAAACTAGAAAAGGTTACACATAGGTATTTTTGTAATTCAGGATGGTATCATACTCTGTGGACCGCCGTCGATATATCCAGCTATTCGGTGTCGGTGGAAGTCTTTCTCTTACTGGCTGTGTCGGGAGTGTGTCTTCACCCAGTGGGGAATCCCTGCCCGAAGCACCGTTGACGCTTGCAACGACGACGACAACATACGATAGCGGATTGATCGATGCGCTACTCCCGGGATTCGAAGAACAGTTCGGGACAACTGTCGGACCAATCGTCCAAGGTACTGGCGGAGCGCTTCGAACCGCCCAAAATGGAGATTGTGATCTCGTCTTCGTTCACGCTCGTCAGCTGGAGGACACGTTTCTTCGAGAAGGACACGGTATCAACCGTCGTTCGGTCATGGTGAACGACTTTCTGGTCGTTGGACCAGCTGAGGACCCTGCCAACATTGCTGGAAACGGACCGATCGAGGCGTTCGAAGCTATCGCTAATTCCGAGGCCACGTTCTTGTCACGAGGTGACCGCTCTGGGACCCATCTCCGCGAACGCCAGTTGTGGAACGAAGCGGGAATCGATCCGGAGGGGACATGGTATAGTGAAACTGGTCAAGGGATGGGAAACACACTCATCATGGCCGGACAGACGGGAGCGTACACGTTGACTGAACGTGGAACCTTCCTCAATGTCGCCAAGGACACGCTTGTTCCCCACGTCTCCTATGGTATCGAGGACCATCCACCGTTGCTCCGAAACGAGTACGGTATCATCCCCGTGAATCCTGCCCGCTACGATACTGCCTATGCTCTGGCAATGGCCTTTGTCGGCTACGTTACCGGGCCGGGACAGGATGTTATCGACGGGTACAGAATAGCGAACGAACGAGTTTTCCGACCATTTGGACCGTCTGACACCCCCGACTTTGAACAGTACGTTCCGAGTGGCTGGCAAGCATCCGACACCCAATAATCAAATCCGTATTGCACAATACGCAGGCACATTCTATCGGCTAATTCAAGAATTAGTCGGAGAAAACGACGGAATTCCTGTGGCGGACATATTCTCTCGATCCAGTAGCTGGACCCTGTAAGGATTTGAGGCGGTCTCTCCAACCAACCGGGGTTGATGAGTCAATCAGTGATCGATCTTCTCTACTGAGTCCAGTAGGGCTGGACGCGAACCCCACCGATGCATCCGTGGACGGTCACCTATCGAACGAAAGCACGCGCATTGGAGTATTCCGGTGTCTACCCCGACGCAGTCATGCGATTACAACGATACGGGCGCGACGGGATCCCCGCGAGCGAACGCAGTGAGCGAGCGGGGGTCAGTCGCGCCCGTGACTGAGCGAAGCGAAGGAACGGGCGCGACGGGATTTTGAACCAGAGCCAGACGGTCCTGCTCGCTCACTCCGTTCGCTGCGCGGGCTGCGACTGGCAGGGTTCAAATCCCGCATGCGCCGCTACTGCTCACTTCGTTCGCAGATAGCGGGCGCGACGGGATTTGAACCCGCGGCATCTTGGTCCGGAACCAAGTGCTCTGTCCGCTGAGCTACGCGCCCTCACGAGGGCGTATCCCGGACAGCCGTTTAACGCTTCTGACTCTCACCGAGGGCGTAGCCCGGGGTGGACGGCTCACTCCACGAACAGCCCGTCGACGACCGTCTCGATCAGGGCGGCTTCGACCGCCTCGTACTCGGTGACGGCGAGCGCGCCGATAGGGGAGTCCTGCGCGCGGGTGACGAAGATCAGCGACCGGAGGAGCCCGCTTAGCAGGGCGGGGTCGTCGTATCGGATCTCGTCCATCGCCGCCCAGCGGCTGGCGTGGGGGAGTTCGGTCTCGTGGGCGTCGGGGCCGATCGACTGCCGCTCGGCTTCCGAGAGCTGGTCGGAGAGCAGCTGGAGTTCGCCCTCGACGATCAGCCGGGAGGCGAGGGGGTTCGACCGGACCTCCCGGAGGGTCGTCCGGAGCATCGTCGTCACTTCCTCGCGGGGCGTGTCGGCTCCGGAGACCGCCTCGTCGATGCGCGATTCGAGGCGCTCCCGCTCGGCGTGAAGCACCGCGACGTACAGCGCCTCCTTCGAGTCGAAGAACTGGTAGAACGTGCTGGTGCCGATGCCGACCGACTCGGTAACGTCCTTGATCCGGGTTCGATCGAACCCGAACCGGGCGAACAGCTCGCGACCGTCCGCGACGAGCTCCGAGCGGATCCGGTCGCGCTCGGCGTCGGAGAATCGACTCATGGACGTCCCGTCGTCCGGACGATCGGAGGCGTGTTCAGTTCGGTCATAGCCGTAGTACGAATTCAAAAACAAAGGTGTTATTGATTCGTGGATTCACGTACGGTCGTGAAGCAGACGCAGGATCACGCCGGCGACCGGTCCGGAGTTCGCGGGTCTCGGACGGAACGATCGGCCGAGCGGGCCAACTCGCATCGGACGGGACGGCGTCGATCGCTCGCGGTCGTCACGCGGAGGGAGCGATGAACGCGCGGACGGTCCTCGTCGCGCTCGTCTCGGTGACGCTTCTGACGAGCGGGACGGCGGGCTTCGCCGTCGCGGCGACGGGCGGCGGGGCGGTCGATACGGGCGCAGTCGCCGCTGGCTCGGCGGTGACGCCCCAGCAGTCGGGTGGACTCATCCGCGGGTCCCCGGATCTGGCGGTCAGTACATCCGACCCGACCCTCACTCCGGGGCGGACGAACACGGTGCCGCTCCAGGTCACCAACGACGGGGACCTGGATCTGGGGACGTCCGAGGCACGCGGCGTGGTCACGACCGCGAGAAACGTCCGGGTCGAGGCGGACGCCGAGGGGACGCCGCTGACCGTCGAGAGCGGGACGCTCGCGATCGGATCCGTCACCGAGGACCGACCGGGGGAGGTGCCGCTCGCGGTGAGCGTCCCCGAGGACGTCGAGGACGGCACCTACACGGTCGACGTCGAGGTCGAGTACTCCTACACCTACCAGCAGTCGGGTGGGGTGACCATCGACCGGTCGCGGACCCTCTCGACCGAGGTCGACGTCGAGGTCGACGGCGACGCACGCTTCGAGATCTCGAATGCGACGACCGACGCGACGGTCGGCGACGAGGGCACGCTCGAAGCGGAGGTCCGGAACGTCGGCCCGGACGCCGCTCGGGACCTCACGGTGGCGCTCGAGTCCTCGAGCCCGCAGGTCGGGTTCGGCGAGGGATCCAGCGGCACCGCGAGCATCGACGAGCTCGCGCCGAACGAGACGCGGACCGTCCGATACGACGTCGGGTTCACGTCGAGTGCGTCGGTGCGCGAGTACGTCCTCAACGGGACGGTGGCCTTCGAGACGCCGGAGGGGTATCAACGCGCGGATCGGCGACCCTCCGTCGACGTGACGCCCGGACCCGAACAGCGGTTCGGCGTCGACGACGTGGAGTCGGACCTCTACGTCGGCGAGCAAGGGGACGTGTACGGGACCGTGACGAACGAGGGGCCGAACGAGGCGCGGAACGTCGTCGTCCGGTTCGCCGACGAGTCGGCGAACGTGGTTCCACGGGAGCCCTCCGTGGCCGTCGGGACGCTCGCAGCGGGCGAGTCCGACTCGTTCCGGTTCCCCCTGGAGGTCAACGGCGAGGCGAAGCCGATCGACCGCTCGTCCGATCTGGTCGTCGAGTACCGAAACGACGAGAACGAACAGCGCGTCTACGAGAACGTGGAACTCGGCTACTCGGTCGAGCCGCAGCGTGACCAGTTCCGACTCGAAGTCGAGGACCGCGAGGTCGAAGCCGGCGGGAGCGTGGAGATGGACGTCGAGGTGACGAACAACCTCGACGAGACGGTCACGGACGTCGAGGCACGGCTGTTCGCCGACGATCCCCTCGACAGCGACGACGACGAGGCGTTCGCCGCGTCGCTCGAGCCCGGCGAGTCGACGACGATGACGTTCACCCTCTCCGCGGAGTCGTCGGGGGTCGCGAAGACGTATCCCGTCTCGTTCGACTTCCGGTACGACGACGCCGACGGGGACAGTCAGCTCTCGGATACGACTCGCGTACCGGTGACCGTCGTCGAGGCGGAGGACACGTCCCCGCTTTCCGGGGTCGGCACCGTCCCGCTCGTGCTCGGCGTCCTCGCGCTCGTCGCCGCCCTCGGCGCCGGACTCTACGTCACCCAGAGGGAGTAGATGAGCCGAGCCGGTCGGTGGATCGAGAACGCCACCACGCGACTCAACGGCGTCATCGTCTCACGGCCGCGAGCGGTGGTCCTCGCGTTCCTCCTCGTGACGGCGGTGTTCGCCGGCGGGATGAGCGCCATCGAGACGCAGACGGAACCGACGGAGGGGTTCTCCGAGGACCTCCCCGAACAGGAGGCGCTCGACGCGATAAACAGCGAGTTCGACGAGCCGTTCGAGTCGGAGACGGAGTCGACACAGCTGATCCACCACGGGAACGACGTCCTCACCCGCGAGGAGACGCTGGCGATGCTCCGGCTGTTGGAGCGGATCGACGCCCGCGAGGACCTCCGAATGGAGTCGGCCAACGGCCCCGCGACCGTCATCGCCCGATCGATCGATCCGACGGCGGAGACGCCCGCGGAGATGCGGCGGGCGGTCGCGGGAGCCACGGACGCGGAGTTCAGACGGGCCGTCCGGGAACTGAGCGACGATCCCCGCTTCTCGAGGGGCGTCTCCGACGACTTCAACCCGAACGAGGCGTCGGCGTCGACGACGATCACGGTCGTCACACACGACGTGCCGGAGGGGTTCGACGACCTCCAGTCGATCCAGACCGACGTTCAGTCGCTCGCGAGCGACGAGCCCGCCGACATCCGGACGTTCGGGAGCGGAGTGATCAACGCCGAAACCGGCCAGATCATCGTCGACTCGCTGCTCATCGTGATGCCTATCGTCATCGTTCTGATCTTGGGCTTCCTCGTCGTCGCGTACCGGGACCCGATCGACCTCGCGCTCGGGCTGTTCGCGCTGTTGATGACGCTGGTCTGGACGTTCGGGTTCCTCGGTTTCTCCGGGATCCCGTTCGACCAACAACAGATCGCCGTGCCGGTCCTGCTGCTCGCGGTCGGCGTGGACTTCGGGATCCACTTCGTCAACCGGTATCGGGAGGAGACCGTCAAGGGGTACGAACCGGTGCCGGCGATGCGGACCGCCGCCGACCAGTTGGCGATCGCGTTCGTCATCGTCACCGTGACCGCGGTGTTCGGCTTCGGCGCGAACGTGACCTCCGACCTCGACCCGATCCGGAACCTGGGGATCGTCTCGGCGGTCGGGATCGTCTTCACGTTCCTCATCTTCGGGCTGTTCTTGCCCGCTGCGAAGCTCGAAATCGACCGGCTCAGGGAGCGCTACGGCGTCCCGGAGTTCGGTACCACCCCCATCGCGTCCGAGGACTCCGCGCTCGGCCGGCTTCTGGCCGTCTCTGTCTCCGTCGGCGAGCGTGCGCCGGCGCTCTTCGTCGTCGTCTTACTGCTCGTCGGCGGCGGGTTGGGTGCGTACGGCGCGGGCGTCGACACCACGTTCGAACAGGAGGACTTCCTCCCGCCCGAGGAGGAGCCCGGGTACGTCGAGTACATTCCCGAGCCGTTCGCGCCGAGCGAGTACACGGTCACGTCGACGCTGAACCTGCTCGAAGACGAGTTCGAGGCGAGTCAGGACGCCTCGCTCACGGTCTACGTCGAGGGGCCCTTCGAGGAGGACCACGCGCTGGAGGCGCTCGCAGCGCCGACCGACGACCCGCCGGACACGCTGGCGGTCGGGGAGGGCGGGCGGGCGGAGACGACGAGCATCGTGACGATCATTCGGTCACACGCCGAAAGCGACGAGGAGTTCGCCGCGCTCGTCGCCCGCAACGACCTGGACGGAAACGGGATCCCCGACCGCAACCTCGAGTCGATCTACGACGAACTGCTCGACTCCCCGGCGGGGCCGCGTGCGCGCGAATACCTCACCGACGACCGCCGCGGCGCGCAAGTCGAGTACACCGTGGAGAGCGGCGCGACACAGAAAGAGATCTCCGCGGACGGCAGGGAGCAGGCCGAGCGGTACCGCTACGCTGCGACCGCCACGGGACAGATCGTCGTCTTCGACGCGATCACCGCGATCATCTTCGACTCGGCGATACAGGGGCTCGTCCTCGCGGTCGGGCTGAGCGGCGTGTTCCTCGTGATCACCTACGGCGTGCTGGAGGGGATGCCGATGCTCGGGATCGTGAACGTGTTCCCGATCACGATCTCCGTCACGTCGCTCGTCGGGACGATGCGCTTTCTCGGCTACCCGCTCAACGCCCTGACGGCGACGATCCTCTCGATCGCGATCGGGATCGGGATCGCCTACTCGGTCCACATCACCGCCCGGTTCATCGACGAGTACCGGGAGAACGACGACGTGGCGGAGTCGCTACGAACGACGCTCACCGGCACCGGCGGCGCGTTGACTGGGAGCATGCTCACGACGGCGCTCGGAACCGGCGCGCTCGGGCTCGCGATCACGCCCGTGCTCGGCGACTTCGGGACGCTCATCGCGTTGAGCGTGTTCTACTCGTTCGTTATCTCCGTGGTCGCACTCCCGCCCGCGCTGTTCCTCTGGGACCGGATCCGGTCCGGCTCGTCGACCGCCGAGACGACCGACCCGGCCGTCGAGGCGTGAGCGGCCTCGGCCACACCCAGATATCAATGCGGATAATTAAGGCAGGTGGGTTTATCAATCGATCCGAACTCCCGACGATTGACCTCCTCCCCCGACTGAAGTCGTGGGCTCTCTCCTGTATTCTCTGTAGATCGAGCCGTGTCCCTCCAGTCGACGGTTCGCCCGCGGTACGGCATCGAGCGCCGACGCCGACGGTTCGGGGTCCCGTGACGAGGACCGCCCGGATCCGACGGACCGGACGCCCACGAACGGAACGGAAACGGTCGTATCGAGCGAACCCGACGCGGGGAGCACACTGCCGAGGGCCCCGGACCGGTTCGTCGCCGCGGTCGCCGTCGACGGCGAGGTGCTGTTCGCGGGGCCGTCCATGCCGGCGCTTCTCGGCGAGGACCGCGGGACGATCGCGGGAGCGACTTCCTCGAGTACGTCCACCCGAACGACCGTGACGACGTCGCGGACGCCCTCTCCGCGGTCGCCCCCGATCGGCGGGTCACACACCGGATCCGACGCGCGAACGGGAGGGACGTCTGGGTCGAGTCCGTCGTCGACGACGACGTCACCCCGGAGTTCGGCGGCCGCGTCGTCACCGGCCGGTGCGTTGACGCCGACCGGCCCTTTCCCGAACGGGGCCCGCTTCGTCGTTCGCGCGCCGACGCCGGCGACCGTCGACGCCACGGGGCCGTGGATCGAGCGTCCGTCGACACGCGACTGAGGTCGCGAGCCCGTCGCGTTTATTTCGGGCGCTCCCGAAACGGGAACGTGACCCCCGCCGAGGTGTCGATCCGGCCGGTCGAGCGCGCCGACCTCCTCTCGGTGCTCCGGATCGAACGCGAGTGTTTCTCGGACCCCTGGCCGTACGACGCCTTCGATCAGCTGGTCGACGAGCCGACGTTCCTCGTCGCCGAGCGGGAGGGGGCCGTGGTGGGCTATCTCGTCGCGGACGTCACCCCGAACGCCGGCCGCGACATCGGCCACGTCAAGGACCTCGCCGTCCATCCGGAGTTCCGCGGGCGGGGGATCGGCCGGGCGCTGTTGCGCGCCGGGCTCGCCCGGCTCCGGGCCGCCGGGGCGACGGTCGCCAAACTCGAGGTCCGTGAGGGGAACGACCCCGCCCGGTCGTTGTACGGGGCGGAGGGGTTCGAGCCGGTCCGGCGGGCGACGCGGTACTACCGCGACGGCGAGGACGCGCTCGTCCTCGCCGTCGACCTCGTGGAGTGGGGCAGTGGCGGGTGAGCCACGGAGCGATCCCGCGTCGGGTGATCCTCCGGACCGCTCCCCGTTCCGTCTTGACAAGGCTTAGTGTCGCGGGCATCGACGGGAGCGTATGAGTTCGGTTCCCGAGCGGTCCGAGATCGACGAGGCGTACAAGTGGGACCTCGCGAGCGTCTTCGACGACGACGACGCGTGGGCGACTGCCTACGAGGCCGTCGAGGGACGGATCGACGAACTCGGCGCCTACGAGGGTCGCGTCACGGAGGGCCCCGGGACCCTCCTCGAACTGCTACGGCTCCGCGAGGAGGTGTTCCGGGAACTGTCGTCGGTCGTCGTGTACGCCCGACTCCGAAGCGCGGAGGACACCCGGAACCAGAAGTATCAGGCGATGGTGGCGAGGGCGTCCTCGCTCGAGTCGGAGGCCTCGAGCGAGATATCGTACCTCCGCCCGGAGCTCCAGTCGCTGACCGAGGCGGACGTCGAGGCGTTCGTCGACGCGGAGCCCGCCCTCGCCGAGTACGAACACTACCTCGAGGACGTGTTGCGGACCAAACCCCACACGCGGTCGGCGGAGGTCGAGGAGGTCCTCGCGGACCTCTCGGAGGTCACGAGCGCCCCGAGCGACATCTACACCATGCTGACGAACGCGGACATGACTTACGGCGTCGTCGAGGACCCCGACGGCGAGGAGGTGGAGATCACCCAGGCCAACTTCACGAAGCTCCAGACGAACCCGGACCGCGAGTTCCGCCGGCGGGTCCACGAGACGTTCTACGACGAGTGGGCCGACGTGCGCAACACCGTGGGGACGAGCCTGGAGAAGGCGGTCCGCGAACACGTCGCGAGCGCGGGGATCCGCGACTACGACACCGCCCGCGAGGCCGCCCTCGACGGCTCGAACGTCCCGGTCGAGGTGTACGACACGCTCGTCGACACCGTCGACGACGAGCTCGCGACGCTCCATCGACACGCCGAGTTGAAGCGGACGGCGCTCGGCGTCGACACGCTGGAGAGCCACGACCTCTACATGTCGCTGACGGGCGATCAGGGCCCCGATATCGAGTACGACCAGGCCGTCGAGTGGATCATCGAGGCGGTCGCGCCGCTCGGCGAGGCGTACCAGGAACGGATGACGGAGGGCCTCGAGAGCCGGTGGGTCGACGTCTACGAGAACCGCGGGAAGCACTCGGGCGCGTTCTCCTCGGGGACCTACGACACCCAGCCGTTCATCCTGATGAACTACCAGGACGACGTGGCCTCGATGTACACGCTGGCACACGAACTCGGCCACTCGATGCACTCGGAGCTGGCGAGCGACGCCCAGCCGTGGCACGACGCGAGCTACGACATCTTCGTCGCCGAGATCGCCTCCACCGTCAACGAGACCCTCCTCACCCACCACCTGCTCGAGACCGTCGAGGACGAGGAGCTCCGGACGCACGTGCTCGACGAGTACCTCGAGCGCTTCCGCTCCACGCTGTTCCGCCAGACGATGTTCGCGACGTTCGAACAGCGGATCCACGAGCGCGTCGAGGCCGGCGAGGCGCTCACGCCGGACGTCCTCGACGAGCTCTACGCCGACCTGAAGGGCGACTACTACGCGCCGGCCGACCTCTCGGGCGGGATCGAACGCGAGTGGGAGCGGATCCCCCACTTCTACTACGACTTCTACGTCTACCAGTACGCGACCGGCATCTCCGCCGCAGCCGCGATCGTCGAGCGCGTGCTCGAGGAGGGCGAGCCCGCGGCAGCCGACTACCGCGAGATGCTGACAGCGGGCGGCTCCGACTACCCGCTCGAAGTGGTCGAACTCGCCGGGATCGACATGGCCGAACCCGACCCGATCGAGTCAGCCGTCGGGATCTACGACGACTACCTCGAGGAGGTCGCGACGTTGCTCGAGTTGGCGTAGCCGATACGGCGACCGTATCGACCGGTCTCCGGAGCGATCGACGGATAGGACCACCCCACTGACCGAAGAATTTAAGTTCTCGTTTCGTGACAACAGTGACGAAAGTTTCGGAAAAAAGAACGTAGGCGTCGTTTCGCGTTCCAGCGTCCGGTCCTCGGCTCGCGAGGATCGCCCGATCGCTGTATCCGGGCGATGCCGAGCGATCCGGCCCATGACACACCTCGCATTGACAACCCTCGGCGTTGACGGCGACGCACAGCCCCGTGACGAGTACCCAACCCTTCCCCCCGGGATCCACCTTCGATGGGCGTTTCCCCCACACCGCGGCTTCCCCCGTGGCGGCTACTACCTCTTCAGGCGGCGTCATCGGGAAGCACCCCTACGGCCGCGAGTTCGGTTGACCGCCGCGTTGGCACACGACCCTGCCACCCCCCTCACCGAAGCACACACGGAGGCGGGTCACCGGTTCGACTTTCCCGAACACGAGCGCGTCTCTCACGCCCAACACGACGGCAGTGATGCGGTGATGCTGGTCGGAAGCGATCCGGTTCCGATCGAGCTGCCGGAGCCGTCGTACGCGGTCGACGTGTCGGTCGACGTCGGGGGGAGCGACCCGGTCGTCGTGCGGGCGCTCACCGACGACCGCGTCGTCGACGAGACGGAGACGACGGGCGGGCAAGTCAGACTCACCGGCGATCGCATCGACGCCGTCTCCTGTACAGGCGGCGAGCCGAAACAAAACCTCGTGTACGTGACCGAGGTCGCGCCGCACTTCGTCTCGTCGACCCTCGGTCGGGGGTGGCAACTCGTTCCGAACGCACCGGCACCGATCCGTCTCCCGCTGGCTCATGCCGACTACGCACCCGTCAGCGCGGACGGCCCGATCGACGACCTGGACGAGGCCCGGACGGTCGCGAGGGATCGGATCGAGTACGGTCCGCCGGATCGCCTCGTCGACGCCGAGGAGTCCGTGTCCGGTACGGGTACGGTCGCCGTCTCGCCGGGCTCCTCGTACGCGTTTACGAGCGATCAGTCTCCCGAAGACGACCTCGTCGGTGACTGTCTGCGGATCGACGGAGACCCCACCGCGTACGGGATCACCGACGTCGGCGAAGCACCCGACGGGTCCACCAGACTCGTGCTCTCCCGGCCGTATCGTGGGGCCGGCGGTAGCGACCTGGCGTACGAACTACTCGGCGACGAGTTCGCCTCGCTCCACGACACGCTTTCGGTCCTGGTCGATGAGGGGGGCAGCAACGGTGGGGGCGGTGGGGGCGGTAGCGGTGGGGGCGGTAGCGGTGGGGGCGGTAGCGGTGGGGGCGGTAGCGGTGGGATGGCGAACCGAACGATGCCGGCGTTTCGCGCCCCGGACGGCCTGGCGGTCGTGAACGGCGGCGGGTCGACGGTCGCCGGCTGGAACACCGACTGGACGACCGACCTCGTGGGATCGCGGCTCCGGATCGCGACGGGGTCACACACGGACGTGATCGCGGTCCACGGCCGGCCGTACGTGTTCACTACGAACGCCGGGTGGGACGACGCGACGGTCGGCCGCCGGATCCGCATCGAGGACGACCGTGAGCTGTATCGGATCGTCGACGTGGCCCACTTCCGGGTCGGCGAGCGGACCCTCGAGATCTGTACGCTCGATCGGCCGGTGAGCGGCCCGTACTACGGCGATTCCCTCGACTGCGTGGTCTACGAGGGCCACACCCACCGGATCGGATCGGTCGACGAGGCCGACCAACGGCTCCACCTTCGCGGCCGGGTCGGGCTCCGGCCGGCGCTGCCCCGCCGCTACCTGATCCATCCGGCAGCGACCCCCGACGCTGTGGCGTCGCGTTCCACGCAGAACCCGCTCGACTCCGTCCTGACGGCCGCGACCGACCCGGCAGCCGCACAGGCGCTCGGTCTCTACTGGATCGACGACACGGTCGACGGCGACGCCTCGTACGATTACATGATCGTCGCCGATCACGCCGGCGCGATCACGCCGGGGAAGCCAGGGGCCGAACGGGAGCCGGCCCTCCGTGCGCGTTCGCCCGCGTCGTCGACGCCCGCCATTGACCGGTACGTCGCCTTCGACGTGAGCCGGAGCGACGACGACCCGCTCCCGGCGCCCGAGGAACCGATGGCTTTCGAGCTACCAGTCACGGCGGACACCGCGAACGCCGTCGGGATCCGGTGGGACATGGACGACCTCGACGCGACCGCGCCGGACGTGGCGACGCCCGTGAAGTACCACCTCTGGCGGTGGGACGGGGACGAGCCGTGGCGACTGAAGGAGAACTCCGACCTCGCCCGCTACGACCCAGTCACGGCCGACTCGCGGACGGACCTCCTCACGGACGCGACGCCGATACTCGCGACCACGCCGGCGACGGGACGGCCCCGAACGCCGGAAGGCTGGCCGGACGTTCGGCTCCACGCGACCGACGGTACCCTCGCCGACGGCTGGTACAGCTACCGGGTCGTCGGCGTCGACGTGTTCGGTCGGTTCAGCGAGCCGAGCGAGCCGGCGACCTGGGTCACGTCCGCCCCTCCCGGTCCGCCGACGCCCGCCGGGAGCACGCACCGTGACGTGGCGATCCGGGTCGAAGACGACTCCTCGCCCCCGTCGCCGACCGCCATCGAGGCCGCCACGCTCGACCCCGCCGCGTACGACGACCCGGACGAACTGGTCGACGCCGACCCCGACGACGTCCCGGCGAACCGGCACGTCAGGGGGGACGAGGCGTATCGAAACTGGCGGGCGGGCGATCCCGAACGGGTCGGCATCCGGGTCCGGTGGACCTGGCCGGCGGCACACGCCGACCTCGCCGACGACGTCGACGCCTTCGAGCTGTACGTCTCGCCCGGCCGAACGAACGCCTTCGGAGGGGAGGTGCTCGACGTCGATCCGACCTCGACCGGCTACGAGGTCACGGTCGGTCTCGACGACACGTTCGACGCCGATCCCGGGACGCTCGCGGGCACGAGGCTCCTCGTCGACGACGCCGCGTTTCCGGTTCGAGCGGCTACCGCCACGGCCGAGGGCGTGACGCTCACGGTCCGACCGCCGGTTCCGAGCGGGGACGAGACGGCGACCGACGGCGGTTCGGTCGAGACGGACGGCGGCGAGACGGACGAACTCGTCTCCGAGACGGACGGCCGCGCAACCGACGTCGTCGCGATGTTCCCGCAGGTCGGCGGGGCGCTCGACGTCGATCGATCGGAGCCGACGGTCGGGGACCGCTGTACCGTCTCGGTGCCGACACACTACGACGCCGGAACGGTCTCCGTCGACGCCGGGTCGACGGCGACGGTGGACGGAACGACCGGCACCGTGGTCGACGGTCACGACACCGGCTGGACCGAGGCGGTGGAGGGCATGCGGTTCCGATCGGTCGACGACGACGTCACCTACACCGTCGCGCGTGTCGACGGGCCAACCGAACTGGTGTTGGACCGGGAGGTCGCGGCGTCCACACCGGGCGAGCACCTGCCGTACCGGATCGATCATCCGCTGTGGGACGACGAGCGGGACCCCGACAGTTGGGACGCCAACGTCGCGACGGTCGCGTACGACGACACGAGCGCGCTGGTCGGCACGGACGGGCTCACCGGAACGGACGACGGGACTCGCGTCTACGAGGCGTTCGTGGACGCGCCCGCGAGCGAGGAGGGCGAGGCGTTCGCGCCGTCCCGCTCGATGCCGACCGTCTACGCCGACGTCGCGGTGACCGCCGTCGACGACGCCGGACACGAGAGCGCCGTCGACGCGACCGCGACGATCGCCCGGGTTCTCCACGAGACGCCGGCGACGCCGGCGGTTCCCGTGGAGCCGGCGGCGTTCCGTCACGCGACCGAACCGGACTACGACGGCGAGTCGGCGTACACCGTCCGGTGGGAGCCCGACCCGGACGCCGGCGACGACTACGGGTATCACGTCTTCCGTGCCCTGGACGAGACGCTGTTCGCGACCGACTGGGAGCGACGGCTCGCAGCCGCGGACGACGGGGACGGCGACGGGACTACCGACGACGACGGCGACGGTCCGGAGCTCTCGCTCGACCCCTACGATCCGGACCACGAACGGTTCTTCCCGCCCGCCTACCGCGGCGACGACGAGGCGACCGAGACGGCGCGCGAAACGATCGCCGCGGAGGTGAACGGTCTCACCGCCCTCGCCGAGGAGGCCGTTTCGGGGGACGGACACGACTCGGACGACCCCGACGGGGTGGTCGTGGAGACGGCGATGCAGGCGTATCGTCGCCTCCGGAAGCCGGCCGATGCGGACGACGCGGGCGACGCGGATGCCGAGAGCGACGCGGACGGGCCCGACGACGCGGGCGACGCGGATGCCGAGAGCGACACCGACGATGCGAACGACGAGCCCGACGAGTCAACCGCCGCGGTCCTCCGGCCGGCGACGCTCGCCACGCTCGCCGCGCTGCCGGGCAACGAGCCTGCCTTCTCCCAGCGAACCGTCGACGCGCTCGTGCCGAGCGACCACCCGGATCGCGTCGGCCCGGACGGCGACCCCGACGACGAGCCGGACGCCGACCTGTGCGCCTGGGTCGACCGGTTCGACGGCAGTTCACGAAACGTCTACTGCTATCGGGTCGGCGCGATCGACGACGCCGGGAACCGTAGCGACATCGGCGAGACCGACGACCCGCCGATGAGCTACCCGACGATGCCGGTCCGGTCCGCCGGCGATGTGCCACCGAGACGGCCGCGGATCGTCGAGGCCACTGCCGGCCACGCCGACTTGGACACACCCGACGACCGGGCGATCACCCTGCGGATCGCGGGCGTCGACGATCCGACGCTCGACCACCTGCTCGTCTACCGGTCTCGGGACCCCGAGCGAGCGACGGACCTCCGTCGGGCCGACGAACCGGAGGTGGTGGCGGATCCCGCCGCACCAAGGGACTCGACGGCTGCCGGTGGGGTCGCAGTCGAGGACGGCGTGCTCGAGTGGGTCGACGCCGACGTCGAACCGTTCACGACGACGTACTATCGGGTCGTCGGGGTCGGGGAGTCCGGCGTCCACACGGAGCCGACCGCGGTCGCCTCCGCGGAGGCGTTCGACCGCTCGCCCCCGGACCCGCCGACGTGGGACGAGGAGGACCCAACGGTCGACGACGACGGCGCGGTGACGCTGTCGTGGAGCCCCGCCGTGGGAGCCCCGTCGGACCTCCGCTATCGAGTCCATCGCCGTCCCCACGGTGGCGACGAGGACGACTGGCGGCCCGTGAGCCCCTGGCTCGACCGAACCGAGTACGAGGACGGGAGTCGCGGCCCGACCGCGACGTACGATTACCGACTGCTCGTCCTACAGCCGACAGGCGGCCGTGGCGACCTGACCCTGACGGAGGTGTGACCATGCCCACGACACAACCATCCACGGTCGACGCGGAACCGCTCGACGAACTCGTCGCGGACGGGTTCGACCCCATCGACGTCTCGACCGACGACCTGCCCGGCTTCCTCGGCGAGGTGCTGGTGGACGACTACGACTACGACGAGGAGGCCGGCGAGGCGAGCGTTTCGCTGATCGTCGCCGGCGAGCCCGCCCTCTCGGTCCCGGGCAGCGCCGGCGTCACGTTCGTTCTCGGCGAGCCGGGCACCGGCGAGACGGCGGTTGACGCCACCCTGGTCGTCGACGCGGAGTGGGAGCTCACGATCGAATCGGTCCGGCTCACGGCCCGGGTCGACGGCGACGTGCTCCGGCCGGTTCCGGACGAGGACGGCACGAGGCCGGACCACCTCGACGTGACGACGACCGTCGACGTGGTCGTCGACCACGCGTGGTCGCTCGACGTGAACGGCTTCGAGGGCGTCGACTTGCCGCCCGCGGAGATCGGGCACACGGGCGTCGTGATCGAGGCGACCGACGTCGTCCTCGACGTCTCGCCGACGGCGCTCTCCCCGTCGATCGCCGAGCACGACGACTTCGAGGAGTCGTCCGTCGACGACGGCTTCGTCGGCCTCTTCGTCGGCGATGCGTCGGTCTCGTTCCCCGATCGCTGGCCGGTGTCCGGGGACGTCGTGTTGAGCGGAACCGCGATCGGCTCCGGCGGCCTCACCGGGACGATCGAGTACAACCCCGACGTCTCCTTCGACCCCGACACGGCGACGTACACCGGAGAGGGTGCGGGGTCGCTCGGCGACCTCGCGTTCGCGGTCAGCGAGGTCGAGGTGGAGTTCGTCCAGACCGCGCTGTCGACCTGTTCGATCGCGGGCGAGCTGGTCGTCCCGTACTTCGACGAGCGGGTCGTCGTCGACCTCGCGTTTGACATGGACGGCACGCTCACGGCGCGGTTGGTCGGCCTCCCCGACCCGGAGGCCGACTCGGCGGTCGGGGTGGCCGCCGACCGGGAGATCGTCTCGCTCGAGGTCCCTGGCGTCGCCGCGTTCGACGTCGACTCGTTCGGGCTGGTCGTCGCGGACGACGGCGAAGGGGTCGGCGTCTCGGTCGCCGGAACCCTTCGACCGCACGTCGGCGCTGGAGACGCCGGCGACCCCGACGTCGACGACCTCGACCTTCCGACGATCGAGGTGCCGGAGGTCACGATCAGAAGCGACGGCGAGGTCGACTTCGAGGGGAGCTGGATCGACCTGCCGTCACAGCGGTCGACCGAGCTCCAGGGGGTCGAACTCGAAGTGACGAAACTCGGGTTCGGCACCCGCGATGACGGATGGCGGTACGTCGCGTTCGGCGGGTCGATCGCGATCGTCGAGGGGATCCCCGCCGGCGCGTCGACCGAGGGGCTCCGGGTCGCGTGGAACCCCGACGGCGACGGCGTCGAGGTGACGTTCGACGGCATCGGGATCGAGTTCGAGGTGCCGGACGCCCTCGCGTTCGCGGGGTCGGTCGCCTTCGACCCCGCCGACGGACGGTACTACGGCGACATCGACCTCGACCTGATCGCCCTCGACACCTCGATCTCGGCGACGCTGATCGTCGGACGCGAGACCGGGCCGGACGGGGAGGAGTTCACCTTCCTCGGGGTCTCGCTCGACGCGAGCCTCCCGGCGGGCATCCCCCTCTTCTCGACCGGGCTGTCGATCTACGGCATCGGCGGGCTGTACGCGCACAACATGGAGCCGTACCGCGGCGATCGCGAGTGGTACGCCCTGAGCGGGGAGGCCGACGAGAGCTGGTATCACGCGAGCGGCGAGCCCCGCGTCGACGACTTCGACGCGCAGTGGCGACCCGCCGCCGGCGCGTTCGCGTTCGGCGCCGGGGTCACGCTCGGCACGAGCGCGGACAACGGCTTCGCGCTCGGTTCCGACCTGCTGTTGGTCGTCGCGTTCCCCGGCCCCGTGGTCATGCTCGAGGGACGCGCCGACCTCCTCTCTTCGGGCGCGGACGTCGACGCGGAGGGTGCGCTACGCACCCTCGCGGTGCTCGACGGCGACGCCGGCAACGTGACCTTCGGCATCGACGCCGCGTACACGAAGCGGTCCGCGGACGCGACCCTCCTCGACGTGCGGGCCGGCGTCGAGGCGCACTACGACTTCACCGACCCCACCGCCTGGTATCTGAACCTCGGTCGGCGCGAGCCGCGGGAGGACCGCGTGCGGGCGGAGGCGCTGCTTTTCACCGCGGAGGGGTATCTGATGATCGACGCCGACCGCGTCGCCACCGGCGCCCGCGTCGGCTACGACGAGTCGTTCGAGTTCGGCCCGCTCGCCGTCTCCTTCGAGGCGTGGATCGCCGGGCACGTCCGGCTCAGCTGGCAACCGACCCACTTCTCGGGTGAGGTGCGTCTCCACGGGTCGGTCGAGCTGTCCGCGTTCGGCGTCGGCGCGTCGATCACCGCGGACGCCGCGCTCGGCGCCGAGGCGCTCGATCCGTTCCACGTCCACGGCGACGTGCGCGTCGCGCTCGAGACGCCCTGGCCGCTGCCCGACCCGGAGGCGAGCGTCTCGCTCGAGTGGGGGCCCGTGCCGAGCCCGCCGCCGGTACCCGCCCCGCTGGACGGCGTCGCGCTCGGCCACGAGCGCGTGACGACGCGGTGGCCGCTCCCGCGCTCCGAGTCGCTTTTGACACCCGACTACGCGACGGCGGGCGACGACAGCGAGAACGGCGACCGGCTGCTCGGCTACGACGAGGAGCTCCCGACGCCGCCCGACGACGGGACCGTCCCGCCGGGGGACCTCCCCGTCGTTCCCCCGGACGTGCGGCCCGAACTGACCTTCTCGACGGCCGTGATCGACGACGGCGACGTCGGCGTCAACGCGTCGACGGCGGGCCCCGAGTGGCAACTCGTCGGCGACCCGACCGACGACGGTCCCGTGGAGGCGCGCTACGGCCTCCGGGACGTCTCGCTGGAACGGTGGGACGCCGACGCCGACGAGTGGGTTGACGACGGTCCCGTCTTCGGCTCCTGGGCGCCGCTGCCCGACACGCGGATCGGCGCGGGGGGCGCTCCGGACGGGGCGGGCACGCCACCGACCGCGAACACGAAACTCAGGCTCTGGTCCGTCAACCCGTACGACTACGGGCGGAACACGGGCGGCGCGTGGGAGGAGGGGGTCGACCGCCTCCTCGGTACGTACCCGTGTTACGCCGACGGTCGGTGCTTCCGGCTCGCCGGCACCGACGTCGGCGAGGAGCTGGCCCTCGAAACGGCCGACGGAGCGAGGGTCACCCACGAGGAGGAGGGCTGGCCCGCGTTCGTCTCGAACGCGGTGCCCGGCTCGACCGACCCGACCGTCGCGACGGTCCCGACGGACGAGGGCGAACTCGAGGCGCTGATGTATCCCGCCCCCAGCCGAAAGGACGGCAGTGGCGGGACGCGGTCGATGGCGGTCGACCTCGACGGGAGCCATCGGTCCGTCGAGGTGACGCTCGTCCTCCCGCGGGATCACACGCACCTCACCGCGACCGCGCTCGGTCGGGGGGTGATCGAGGACGCGGACCTCCGTTCGGTTCCGAGGGACGTCTTCGACCTTCGGCCCGACGAGGCTCGGCGGATCGATACGTCCGTGTCCGTCGGGTTCGAGCGGCACACGGTCACGTTCGACGCCGATCCGGGGATCGACCGGGTCGTGTTGACCTCGACCGGCACCTTCGGGATCGTCGAGGTCTGCCAGGCGAGCGTCCCTCTCGGAACCCTGGGGGCCGACGGCGTCGAGGGGGCCGCACACGTGCGGGACCAACTCGACCGATGGAGCGACGAGCCGCGCGTGTTGGCGCCGAACGAGCGGTACCGGCTCGTGGTCGACACCGTCGTCGAGGCCCGCGGCGTCGCCGGCGGGGCACTCGCCGACTTCGAGCACCGCTGGCCCGACGACGGGACACTGCGGGAGGTCGCGTACTTCGAGACGAGCGGTCCGCCGGCGCTCGCGGACGTGAGCACGCCCCTGACGCCCGGTGGCAACGGCGGGGACGAAGCCGACGGTACCGGCGCGGACGGGGTGCGCTCGTTCGACACGCTCTCTCGATACGTCGAGGGAAGCGTCCCGGAGAGCGTGACCACCGACGGGGAGCGCCCGTCGACGCCGCGGCCGGTGTACCGCGCGTACGACGTCGGCGTCAGGTTCGGGGAGGCGTACGTCGAGACGCTGTACGCGATGGCCGACCGCGACCTCCGACTCCAGCTGTACGACGCGGACGACCGGCCGGTTCGGGACGTCGACGGGCGGCTCGGCTCGGCACGGGACCCGTGGGGCAAGGCGGGGAGCCGCGCGCTGAAGCGACACGACCGGACGTGGCTCTCCAGGGTCGCCGGGGAGTGTGGCGGCGTCGACGAGGAGACGCTTCCGCACGAGGACGTCCTCGAGGAACGCGAACCCCGGCTCGTGTTCGACCCGGACGCGACGCTCGAGGCCCGGCTCGTTCCGGCGCTCCTGCGTGAGACGTTCGACGACGGGAGCGGTCGGTGGAGTGAGCCCGGCAACGGCAGCGTGACCATCCACGGCCACGACGGGCTCGACGGCGACACCGCGACGGTGACGTCGACGGCCGACGGCGAGGCGACCGTCGCCCTCGACGACCACGCGGACCTCGGCGTCCTCTCGCCGAACGACGACGCCGTGTGGTTCCGCGGCGACCGCGAGCGCCCCGACGGCACCTATCGGATCGTCGGCGTCGACGCGACCGACGGAACCGTCACGCTGGCTGGCGTTCCGGACCTGAGCGACGACGGTACCTGGCGGATCGCTCCCGAACATCGGGCGGAGCTGTCGGCGACCGGGGGTGCGGACGCCACGGTGCGTCTCACGGACGCGCCCGGCGACTCGCCCCCGGCGACGTGGGACGACTACGCCGTGACGACGACCCTCAGGTTCGCGGGCAGCGCGGGGGGTACGACCGGCGTCGTCGTCCGCGACGCGCCCGACGCGGGTCACTGCTATCGGTTCGAGGTCGACGCCGACGAGGACGTCTACCGGCTCGTTCGTCTCGACGGTGACACGGCGACGACGCTCGCGTCGACCGACGCGCCGCCGATCGAGGACGGCAGGGACCTCGACCTCCGCATACAGGTCATCGGCGGACGGGTGGACGTCTTCGTCGATGACGAGCCGACGTTCGTCGCCGACGACCCGGACCCGTTGGGGCCGGGCAGCGTCGGTATCCACCTCGCGGACGTCCAGGACCTCGTCGTGCCCGAGGTGCGTATCGAGGGGTTCGGCACCGACTCACCCGTCGCGTACCGGTTCCCGTTCACGACCTCGCTGTTCGCCGACTTCGTCCACCAGGTCCACAGCTTCTCCGGGGGAGCGTTCGAGGTCGCCCCCGGAGACGCGCCCGAGGCGGTTCCCGGAGACACGCCCGAGGCGGTTCCCGGAGACACGCCCGAGGCCGCGGTGCCGCTTCCGGACGCCGAGCCGGACCCGCCGGGGGAGGCGGAGGCTCGGGCGTACGCTCGAATCGTCCACGCGTTGACGCCCGGCGATCGACCGTCGGTCGACGGACTCGACGCCACGTGGCTCCTCGCCGAGGGCGATCCGACCGCGCTCCTCGTTCGCAGCCCGGAACCGATCGACTGGACGCGGACGACCACTGCGGTGACGTGCAGCGAGACGGCGCTCCCGCCGGAGACCGACCCCGACGTGACGAAGGTGACGGACGTACGGTACGCGGCTCCCGAGACGAGCGCGGACGACGGGGAAGCTACAGCGGACGGGGACGGGAGCGTCGACGTGCTCTTCGCCGAAACGGAACGCCCGGACGGACACGTCGTCGAACGGCGGCTGACCGGCGAGGAGGGGTTCGCTCCCGAGCCCGTCGGCGAGGGGATCGACGACGAGTTCCTCGACCGGAGCGTCATCGCCCCCTACCGACGGGTCCCCGCGCCGAGACCCGGAGACGTCGGCGATCTGCCGACGCCGGGGGACCCGTTCGCCGGGGTCGTGGGCGATATCCTGCCCCCCGACGTCGACCCGGGCGATCTGAACGTCGACCCGGACGGCGGCCCGGGAGACGGGTCACCGGCGTCGCGACCGTCCGATCCGGCGCTCGACGCCGATCAGCTCTCGGCCGTCGCCGAGCGGATCGGGCGGGCCTTCCGCGGTCGAAACGTCGACGTCGAGGTGGATCCCGCGAACCCGCTGGCAGCGCTGGAGGCGACGGCGGTCGATCCGGAGCTCGCAGCCGACGTGGGTCTCACCGACGAGGAGTACGAGTTGATCGAGGCAGCAGCCGCGGACCGAGCGCTCGGCGGTCGGGTTCCCTCGCGGGAGGACCCCGACGAGGGGTCGGCCCGGATCGCGTCGACGCTGTCCGAGGTCGCGTCGCTCACGGCGGAAGGCGACGCCCGATCGCCGGACCCGGACGCGGAGTGGACCGTCGGCGACGACGGCCTCTCGGCGAGAACCGAGGGCTGGACCGGGCTCGTTCGCCCCGCCGAGGAGAGCCCGATCGTGTGGGAAACGACGGTCTCGCCGGGCGCGTCGGGACGGGCGGGACTCCTCTTCCGCCTCCACGACGAGACCCACTACCACACGGTCGCCGTCGGCGGCGGTGAGGTCGCCCTCCGGCGGCGAACCGGCGACGGCAGGGAGACCCTTCGGCGAGTGCCGTTCGAGCACGGACCGGAGGCGGACCCGCTGACGCTCCGCGTTCGTGCGGACGGCACGACGCTGTGGGTCTCCGTCGACGACGTTCCGCTGTTCGGCGTCGACGACGAGTTCCCCGACGGCGGTATGGCCGGAGTGTTCACCACTGCCGACGACGCGAGGTTCACGTCGCTGTCGGTTCACTCGTCGGTCGCCGACGCGCGACTGCTCGCGGACGCGTTCGCGGAGGACGACCCGGGTACGGCGGACGGAACCGCCGAGAGCGACGCGTCCGCGGAACCGTCCGTCTCCGGCGGGGAGGACGTCGCCGGCTGGCGGGTCGTCGACGAGCCGCCGTACACGACCCGCCGCTCGCGCTGGCGCACCCGCGACGGCACGCTCGAACAGACGAGCAACCTGTACGGCTTCGTCGGGAACCGCTTCCGGCAACCGGGGACGTACGCGGTGACTGGCGACGAGGCGTGGAGCGACTACCGGCTCTCCGTTCGCCTCCGCTCCGAGGACGACGACGCGATCGGTGCCGTCTTCCGGTACCGCGGTCCCGACGAGTTCTATCGGTTCTCGATGGACCACGAGCGCGAATACCGTCGGCTCACTCGCCGTTCGAACGGTGAGACGGTGGTGTTGTGGGCCGACGACGAGCCGTACGAGATCGGTCGCGAGTACCTCCTCACGATCGACTGCGTGGGCGACGAGATCGTCGGCTACCTCGACGGTGAGCGGCTGTTCGCGGTCGCCGACCCGGTCATCGACGCCGGGACGGTCGGCGTCTACTGCCGAGCCAACGTCGGCGCGCGGTTCGAGGACGTTCGCGTCACCGCACCAGGCAACGGCTGGGTGCCGTACCACACCTTCGAGTCGGAGCCGGCGCTCCCGGCGGGCACCCGCGTCCGGATCGCCGACGAACCGCCGACGGATGCCGACCTGCCGGCGGGCGTGGTCGGTCGAGCGCGAAGCGGAGCCACAGCCGGCCGGCTCCCGCCGACGCCGACGACGTTCAGGCTCCGCGGCCCGCAGGGAACGGTCGGACACCGTCGAACCGTCCCGCCGGCGGACGCCTTCGATCCGTGTGAAGACGTGCGGACGGTCCGGAGCGCGGACGGCACCGGAATGGTGCTGTTTCCCGAAATCGACGACGACGTGAGCACGCTGCGGCTGCGGTTGACGTATCGTCGATCGATCGACGGTGAGGTCCGCACCCGGAACGGGAGCGACGAACCCGAGGAGGCTGCCATCGACGTCTCACTGCCGTCGACGGCCGACGAGCCGGTGGAGTGAGCGGTAGACGACCGCCACGGCCCCGTCCCGCCGACCCGCCGTTGCGCCGGGAGGTGCCCGACGCCTCCCCCGACGACCTGACAGTCGGCGACGACGCCTGACGGGCGGCGACTACCAGGCGGGGACCCGGATTCACGCGTCGTACGCGTGCGTCTCGAGCGTCTCCAGCTCGACGGCGTCCAACACGGCCTCGTTGGTCGCCTCGAGCACGACCGGGGGAACGGTCGTCTCGGGGAGCCGTCGCGTTCGGGTGGCCTCGAGCGCCTCGATCCACCGTCCGAGACAGAGACACCACCGGTCGCCCGGTTCGAGCCCGGGGAACGCGAACGCCGGGCGTGGCGTCACGAGGTCGTTCCCCCGCTCCCTGCTGAACGTCAGGAAGTCCTCGGTCATCACCGAACACAGTTCGTGTCGCCCGCGGTCCTCGGGGTGGGTCCCACAGCACCCGTCCCGCTCGAAGCCGGTCGGCGGGTCGGTGCTACAGTCGGCGAGCGCCTCCCCGAGGACGTTTCGGTCGGCCATATCCACCGATCGTGGCACACGGACAAAAAGCCGCACCCGTGCGGGGCTCCGCGTGTCCGCGAACGAGGTGCGTCGACGGCACGGTCGCCGTGTAGAGCCGACGTGTTTTATTCCCGGCACGCGAGCCCCACCCATGGACGAACGCGTACGCGAGCACGCTGTGGTGCTCGTCGACTGGAGCGCGCAGGTCGACCCGGGAGATCACGTCGTCGTGAGCGTCGCCGAGGACGCCCACGAGTTGGGCGTCGCCGTCGCCGAGGCGCTCGGCGAGCGGGGCGCGAACGTCACGACGCTGTACGGCTCCGACGAGGTGGGCCGCGCCTACCTGAAGGGGGCCGAAGCGGGCGCCGACGGCGACGTTCCCGACTTCGAGGCCGACCCCGCCGTCGACCTGGCGATCGTCGAGACGGCGGACGTCTACCTCCGGCTGGGCGGCGGCAGAAACACCGCCGCAGCCGCGGACGTCGACCGCGAGACGCGGCAGGCCTACGCCAGAGCCAACAAGGGGGTCCGCGAGGCGCGGATGGACACCGACTGGGTGTCGACGGTCCACCCCACCCGCAGTCTCGCGCAGCAGGCCGGGATGGCCTACGAGGAGTATCGGGACTTCGTCTACGACGCGGTCCTCCGCGACTGGGAGGCGCTCGCGGCGGAGATGGCCGAGATGAAGGCGGTCCTCGACGACGGCGACGAGGTCCGGATCGTCACCGAACGCGAGGACGACCCCGACACCGACCTTCGGATGTCGATCGCGGGCCGGACCGCCGTCAACTCCGCTGCCTCCGTCGCGTACGACTCCCACAACCTGCCCTCCGGCGAGGTGTTCACCGCCCCCTACGACACCGAGGGCGAGGTCTTCTTCGACGTGCCGATGACGATCGAGTCGACCCGCGTCCGGAACGTCCGCCTCGTCTTCGAGGACGGCGAGGTCGTCGACTTCTCGGCGGAGGCGGGCGAGGACGCGCTCGCGGGCGTCCTCGACACCGACCCCGGCGCGCGACGGCTCGGCGAGTTGGGGATCGGGATGAACCGCGGGATCGACCGGTTCACCGACTCGATCCTCTTCGACGAGAAGATGGGCGACACGGTCCACCTCGCGGTCGGCCGCGCCTACGATGCCTGTCTCCCCGAGGGCGAGCCCGGAAACGACAGCGCGGTCCACGTCGACATGATAAGCGACGTGCGCGCGAACTCGACGATGACCGTCGACGGCGAGGTCGTCCAGCGCGACGGGACGTTCCGGTGGGAGGACGGCTTCGAGGGGTGACGCGAGGCGGGCTTGTGCGACCGCGGCGTTGCGTCGACTACCGCCCGTCGAGCAGTCGCACCGGGTGTGCGGGCCGGCGCGTAAGCAACGCGTCCAGCTGCTCGAGACACGACGTGCCGCTGGCGACGACGGTCCGATCCGCGGTGTCGTCAGTCGTGAACTGCTCGGCGAGCGACTCGCCGACGTCCACGCTGAGTTCGTAGTACTCCGATTTGTAGCCGAAGCTCCCGGCCATGCCACAACACTCCACGTCGGAGGTCGCCACGTCGAACCCGCAGTCCTCGAGGACCGCCAGCGTGTACGGTTCGAGGTCGAGGGTGCGCTGTTGACAGTGGCCATGGTAGGCGACCCGCTCGCCGTTCCCGTCGGCGAGCGCGTCGGTGTCCGCCCCGTTCTCCAACAGCCCGTAGACGTACTCCATGACCTCGTAGCTTCCCTCCCGCAACGCAGCGTACTCGTCCTCGGGGAGGAGCCGGTCGTACTCCCGCCGGAACATCGCGAGGTCCGACGGCTCGATGACGACCACGTCGCGGCCCGCGGCGACGGCGGGCGAGAGCGCCTCGTAGACGGCCTCGGCGTTGGCGCGGGCGGTCGCCACCATCCCCTGGGAGAACGGCGCGCGTCCGCTCTCGCCGGCGGCGGGGACGTCGACGTGGACGTCGAGCGACTCGAGGACGCGGACGGCCGCCTTCCCGCGTTCGGTCCGCACGTAGTTCGTGTACGCGTCGGGGTAGAGCGCGACCCGCCGACGCGCCCCCTCGGGGTCCACCCGCGACCCGCGCGCCGTGAACCACTCGACGAGCGATTCGCGTTCGAACTCGGGGAGCTCGCGGCGGGCGTCGACGCCGAGGGTTCGCTCCATCACCGAGCGGGCAGTCCCGGTTCGGGCGATCCGGTTCGAGAGCGGCGCGAACGCCGACCCGAGCCTCGCCAGCGTGTCGAAGTTCCCGAACAGCCGCTTCTGGATGTCGAGCCCCCCTGGTTCCTCGTCCGGGGTGAGCCCCTCGACGAGGAAGTCGAACTCGCCGTCCGCCCCCCGGTTGATGCGGTCGCGGACGACGGTGTTGATCCACGGGATGTCGATCTTCACCGGACACTGGTTCACACACCGGCTACACCCCGTACAGAGGTCGTTGAACTCGGCGGCGCTGTCCTGTCCGTGAATACCCGCCTCCCAGCCGGTGGCGATGCCGCCGGAGTACGTCTCGCCGCCGAAGGCGTGTCCCCCGACGTGCTGGAAGTTCGCACACGAGTTCGCACACGCCGAACACCGGATACAGTACAGCGTCTCCCGGAGGTCGTCGTCCTCGCGCATCGCCATCCTGCCGTTGTCGATGAGCACGAGGTGGAACTCGCGGTCGTCGCCCGACTCGAGCGCCCGGTCGTCGCCCGACGTGAGGCCGTCGTCGGAGCCGACCCCGTCGCCGAAGGTCGGCGAGTCGCCGGGCGGCGTGAAAAGCGAGAGGTAGGAGGTGATGTCCTGTCCCGTGCCCGACCGGCCGATGAGCTCGACGAACGGCTGGAGGTCCTCGACGCGCGGGACGATCTTCTCGACGCCCGCGACCGCGACGTGGGTGTCCGTGGCCTGTACGCACTTGCGAGCGTTGCCCTCGCTCGTGACCAGCGCGAGCGTGCCGGTGTCCGCCGTGACGAAGTTCGCGCCCGTCATACCGACCTCCGCGTCCAGGATCTTCTCGCCGAGGTATTCACGGGCGAACCGGGTCAGCTCCTCGGCGGTCTCGAGGCGCTCCTCGGGGTCGAACACCTCGTTGAAGAGGTCGGCGATCTCCTCGCGGGACTTGTGGATGGCCGGCGCGACGATGTGCGAGGGCGCCTCCTCTGCGATCTGGAGAACGAACTCGGCGAGGTCGGTCTCCCAGACGTTTGCGCCGTCGGCCTCGAGGGCCCCGTTCACCTCGATCTCCTCGCTCGTCATCGACTTCGATTTCACCACGTTCCGGCCGTCGACGACCTCGGTGACGTACCGGTTCGCGTCGTCAGCGTCCTCGGCGACGTAGACGGTGCCGCCGTTCGCCTCGATCGCCTCGGTGGCCTGCTCGATGAGTTCCGGGAGCCGTTCGATCGCGTCCTCCTTGATGGCCCTCGCCTCGTCTTTGAGGGCCTCGTAGTCGTCGAGGTCGGCGGTGGACTCGTAGCGACCCTCGTTGAACACCCGCGTGTTCTCGTGGACGCTGTCGCCCTCGGTGTCGAGGAGGTGACGGATGCGCTCGGCCTTCCGTTGCCGGTCGTTGACGCTCATCTACCGGTCCTCCAGGAGTACGACCGTGACGTCCATCGGCCCGTGGGCCCCCCGCACGAGCGCGCCCATGTCCGCGGTGGCGCTCGGCCCGGTCGCGATGACGGCCTGTCCGGTCCCCTCCCGGACGTCCGCAGCGAGTCGGTCGAACACAGCGTCCATGTCCGGGAGGACGTCGCTCGCGGCGACGACGGCGACGTGTTCGTCGGCGTAGAGGCTCACCGGCTCCTCGCCGGCGGGCCCGCCCTGGACGACCACGGAGCCGTAGTCGGCGATACCGTACCCGACTGCGGTGACGCCGGTCCTCGCAGTCTCCAGATCCGCCACCGTCGGGTCGGTCTCCACGGCGTCCGGCAGGGCGACGCCCTCGAACGGGAGCGGCGTGCCGACCGCGGGCGTGTCGACACGCGGGGCGAGCGTCGACTCGAACTCCTCGGCGGTCGTCCGTACGAGGTCGACCCCGATCTCCGTGAGCGACGACTCGAACGTCGCGAGCGGTTCCGTTGACATACACCGGACGTTCATCGAACGGCCTATTGGGCGTTTCCCCTCCCGGACGGAGGGATATATCATGATCAGTTATTACTGTGATCTCCCGTCCGGCGACGACATTCGACGGATGGTATCATCGGAAAGAAAATTACAAATGGGTGGTCGTGAGACGACGAAACGTATCCGAGGTCCACGATAATGGCAAGTGTACTCACGCTGGCGCTCGTCGGCGCTATCCCGATCGGCGTGGCGTTCGTGCTGCTCGCCGGGCTCCGCTGGTCGGCGGCCCGCGCGATGGGAGTCGGGTGGCTGCTCGCGGGCGGTATCGGCCTCACGTACTGGCGGATGGAGCCCGACTGGCTGGTGGCGTCGGCCGTCTACGGGGCGTTACAGGCCGTCGACATCATCCTCATCGTCTTCGGCGCCATCCTGCTCATGAACTACCTCGAGGGGAGCGGCGCCATCGCCACCATCCGGTGGTACTTCGGCCAGATCGAGGAGGACCGCCGCGTCCAGGTTCTGCTCATCGGGCTGGGGTTCATGACCGTCATCGAGGGCGCGGCGGGGTTCGGCACGCCCGGCGCGCTCGCCGCGCCGCTGTTCATCGGCCTCGGCTTCCCGCCGCTGGCCGCCGCGGTGTTCGGCCTCTTTTTTAACGCCCCGAACCCGCCGTTCGGCGCGGCCGGCACCCCCGTCATCGGCGGCACCGGCGCGGTCATCGAACCGGCGCTGTCCGGGTCGATGGGCACCGGCGAGTTCCTCGCGCTCGTCTCCGCGTGGTCCGGGATCGTCACGGGGGTCACGTACGTGTTCTGGGGACTGCTCGGCGTGTTCTTCCTGACGTACTGGTTCGGTCAGGGCGACGACGAACGCCGAAGCGTCACGCGGGCCGTCCGGAGCAGCCTGCCGATCGCACCGTTCGCGCTGCTTCTCGGCGCCGTCACCGGCGGTACACAGCTGCTGATCGCGTGGTTCGTCGGCCCCGAGCTCCCCGACATCGCCGCCGGATTCGTCGTCCTCGCGCTCGGGCTGTTCCTCGCGAAAAACGACGTCCTGATCCCCGACAGCGAGTGGGACTTCCCCGACGACTCGACGTGGAGCGACACGTGGCGCGGCGGCCTCGACCTCCAGGAGATATCGCGGGACCGGCCGCGAAAGGAGATGTCGGTGCTCCTGGCGTGGACGCCGTACCTGCTCGTCGCGCTCGCGTTGCTTTTCACCCGCTGGCCGGACCTCACCGTCGCCGGCACCGAAGTCCTCGCGTGGATCCAGGGTTTCACCGTCGGTCTCGACTCGATCCTGGGGACGGAGCTCGGCTACACGCTCCAGTACCTCTATCTCCCGGGGACGATGCCGTTCATCCCCATCGCCGTGCTCACCGGGCTCCTCCACGGGATGGACGTCGACGAGATGGGGGCGGCGTGGCGGCGGTCGGTCGAGCAGGTCGCCCCCGCCGCGCTCACGCTCGTCATCGCCGTCTCGATGACGCAGATAATGATCCAGTCGCAGACGAACGCCGCCGACCTGCTCGGCATGATGGAGGCGCTCAGCCGCGTGCTCGCGATGGGTGCCGGCGGGCTGTTGCCCGTCGTCTCCCCGTGGGTCGGGGCCATCGGCTCGTTCATGACCGGGAGCAACACCTCCTCGAACATCCTCTTCAGCGTGCTCCAGTACGATGCCGCCGAGACGGTCGGGCTCTCACGGGCGATCGTCGTCAGCCTCCAGAACGTCGGCGGCGGCCTCGGGAATATGGTCTCGGTGTTGAACATCGCCGCCATCTGCGGCGTCGTGGGGATCACCGGCCGCGAGGGAGATCTGCTGCGCAAAGCCATCGTCCCGATGACGCTGTTCGCCGTGTTCGCCGGCCTGTTCGGGATGCTGTTGACGTACGTCCTCGTTCCCGGCCTGTTCTGAACCCCGGGACGGCGCGTTTCGCGCCGTCGGCTTCCGCGCCGAACCGTGTCGACTCGGCAGTGGTGAACCCGGGGGCCAGGGTGCGACCTCCCTCCTACCGCAGCGCGTCGAGGTCGAACTCGAATACGGCGACGGGCACCTCGAGGTCGTGCTCGACGAGGACCGCCGGGTGGACCTCGCCGATCACGCCGACCGACTCGCCGTCGACGACGACGCGCGCGGTCCGGCCGTCGATGAACGTCGGGTGCTCGGTTCGCGGGGTCTCGAGCTCCGCACCGAAGTCGTCACACACGGCCTGGAGCCGGCCCTTCACGGCCTCGTAGGAGGCATCTCTGCGCGCGACCGCGCCGGCGACGTGGCGGGACTCGGCCACGTTCGTGTTCTCCCTCTCGTCGCGCTCGGCGACGAAGCCGATCTCCGCGACGTCCTGCGGGTAGGCGTTGTGGGTGTTGCCCTCGAGCAGGAGCAGAAGGGACGGGAGCGCCCACGTCCGTAGCTGGGTGTACTCCTCGCTGTACGGCTCCGTGATCTCGACGGGGTCGCCGCCGCCGAAGACGCCGGGCCCGTCGCCCGACCCGTCGTCGGAGGCGACGGCTGTCCCGCCGGTCCCCGGCTCGATCCGCATGCGGTCGTAGTTCTCCTCCCGGCTCGTCATGTGGAAGTTGAGCAGGTCTTCGAAGCCGAGCCCGACGAGGCTCGTCCGGACCGCGTCCTCGAGGCGGGTGCGTTCGTGTCGCCCGCCGACGGTCCCCGCGTCGGGATACCGCGGCTCCAGTTCGTCGAAGCCGTACGCGCGGCCCACGTCGTCGACGAGGTCGAGCGGGTGGAGCACGTCGACGCGGTACGGCGGGATCTCGACCTCGTAGGTCGTCGCCTCGCCGAGCGTGTAGCTGGCGTCCAGCCCCGAGCGCTCGAGGCAGTCGACGACGTCCTCGGGGTCGAACTCGACGCCGAGCAGCGTCTCGATCCGGTCGTGGCTCACGGACTTCTCGTCGACCTCGAGGTTCGGTCTGACGAGGTCGGGGCCGTACTCCGCCGGGTGGGTCGCGCCGTCGGCGTACGCGACCTCGACCGCCTCTATCGTCGCGCCGCGCGCGGAGAGCGCGTAACAGACGATCGTACACATCTTGTCGATCGTCCACTGGTCCGTGCCGGTCAGTTCGACGAGCAGCTCGCGGGACTCGGTGTCGACCTCGGTCCGTTTCCCGTTGATCACGGGCGGGAACGAGAACAGCCCGAGCTCGTCGTAGATCGCGGGGTAGCGGTCGTAGCCGGTTACGATATCCGCGTACGTCCGTCCGGTGTCGTGTTCTTCCAACACCTCGGCGGGCGTCAGCTCGTCGTTCGAATCGAGGGGGACGAACGTCTCGCCGTCGGGGTCGACCCCCCGGTAGGTGATCGAGCGCTCCGCGCCCTCCCGGAGCGGCGCGCCCTTGACCATCGCCAGGTCGTGGATCCCGATCGCGCCCTTCGCGCGGCCGCGACCCATCGTGGCGTGGAGCTTCTCCTGGAGCTGGATCAGCGACTCCAACGCCGACTCGTCGAGGTCGACGCCGCGAACCACCGCGCCCGTGACGTACGGGCGCTCGTCCGGCACCGACTCCTCGACCTCGATCGTCCACTCGGCGTCGTTCGTCTCGGGGACGTACACCCCGCGGTCGTCGCCGTAGTGGTACCGCAGCGACCGGGCGACGCCCTCGACGCTCAGCCGGTCGAGCCGGTCGGGAGCGAACTCGAACTGTAGCTCGCCGTCGTCGGTCTCGCCCTCGAACTCCAGGCCGAGCCCGAACAGGTCCGTTTTGAACTCCTCGTCCGTCTTCTCCGTGTGGCCGGTGAGCCCCCGCAACGCGTCGGGGTCGACGTCGACGACGGGCATCAGTAGCTCACCTCCGCGTTCCGCAGGAAGTCGATGTCGGCCAACGTCCCGTGGAGGTCGCGGATGTCCTCCGCGCCGGTGGTCAACATCGCGAGCCGCTCTAAGGCGAGCCCCCACGCCATCACGTCGCAGTTGACGCCGAGCGGCCCGGTGACCTCCTCGCGGAAGATGCCGGAGTTGCCGATCTCGATCTCCTCGCCGGTCTCGGGGTGGTCGCCGAACAGCTCGAAGGAGGGCTCGGTGTACGGGTTGTAGTGCGGCTTGAACCGGATGTCCGTGATCCCGAACTGCCGGTAGAACTCCTCGAAGGTGCCCATCAGGTCGCGCACCGAGAGGTCCTCGGCCATCACCCACCCCTCGATCTGGAAGAACTCCAGCAGGTGGGTGGGGTCGAGCGTGTCGTTGCGGTACACCTTCTCGACGGAGAAGTAGCGCTGGGGCGGCTCCAGCTCCGCGCCGGCGTACCCCGAGAGGTACCGCATCGAAAGCGAGGTGGTGTGTCCCCGGAGGGCGACCTCCCGGGCGAACGCCTCGGACCACGGCGAGTGGTAGCCGTCGCCGTCCTCGCCCCACCCGTCGCGGTGGGCGCTCTCGACCCGCTCGAGCAGGGCGGGAGGGATATCGTCCATCGGGTCGACGTCGAGCGCGAACCGGTCCCAGTGGGTCCGCGCCGGGTGGTCCTGGGGCATGAACAGGCAGTCGTTGATCCAGAAGTCGCTGTCGGCGTGGGGGCCCTCCATCTCCCGAAAGCCCATGCCGACGAGGACGTCCTTCACGCGATCGGCGGTCCGGCGGAGCACGTGCTTCCGGCCGCCCTCGACCGCGGGGGCGTCCGCCTCGACGTTGTACTCGGCGAACTCGACGTCCGCCCACTCGCCGCTCGCGAGCAGTTCCGGCGTGACCTGGCTGACCGTCTCGGCCGCCTCGACGCCCTCCATGAGCGCGTCGACCCCCGCGTCGGTGAGCCGGACCGTTCGGGTGGTTCGCTCCGCGAGGTCGACGAGCCCACGGGAGGCGAGCCGGTCGAGGACGGCCACGTCGTCGACGCCCTCGCCGTCGGCGAGCGCCTCGAGGGCGGCTGACTCGGGGTCGGCGTCCGGGTCGGCGTCCGGGTCGACCGCGAGTTCGCCCGAGTCGATCCGCCCGAAGCCCTTCCGCGGGAGGTTCGCCAGCGCGATGTCGACCTCGGGGCCCGCCAGGTCGGCACTGCCGATGGCCTCGCCCATCGGGACGGCACCGTCGGCAGCGCCGACGTCGGCCGCTGCCCGGTAGAGCCGGGTCTCGGGGAGGCCGTCGTCGACGTAGTCGCGCCCCTCGTCGGTGAGTTCGGCGACCTCGGTCGTCGTCTCGCTCACGGCGAGCAGTCCCTCGTCGCGCAGGTCGAAGGCCGCGCCGGTGACCGTCTCCGGCTTCAGGCCCGTCTCGGCCGCGACCGCGTCGATCGTCCGTTCGTCCGTCGCGCTCGCGGCTTCGAGGACCGCGAGCTGTCGTTCCGGGAGTCGCATTCGGTTGGGTGGATACGTGTGTGGCTGGGTGGTAACGGTTCCGACACGTCGTCGGGACGGTACGGAGCGTGGCGGCGAGGGCGGGAGCACGGTCCGCCCCGCCGCCGATCGAACCGCACGGTTTCACCGCCCGACTGCGGGACGGCTCCGCCGTGCGCGGCTCACGCGAAAAACGGCCCGAACGCGCCGCCGTCGATCGTCGCGCCGGTCCCGCCCGTGGCGTGTTCGGGTGCCATGTACTCGCGTGGATCCGCCGATCAAGTATACGTTTCGCTCGGGTCCTGCGGTCTCGACCCTCTCGCGCGCCGTCCACACGCCCGGATCCCCGTCGCGTCCCGACGTCCAGCGGTATCGAATGTGAGTTTCGGAGGCGGAAGTTTATAAACCGACCCAGGGAAGGGGGGGCATGAGCAGTGACACGGTGAGCGTTCCCGAGGACACGTCGGTCTCCGAGGCGGTTCGCGTCGACCACGGCCGTGGTCTCCGTTCGCCGAGCCTCGCAGTCGTGGAGGCGATCGCCAGCCTCACCGGCGTGGACGCCGAGGCCCTCGGGGAGGAGGCGGATATCGTCCTGTACGACCACGTCAACCCCGACGCGATCGACAGGCTCGTCACCCATCGCTCCGGCGACGGGGTCGACCTCGCCTTCACCGTCGACCGGTACGAGATACGAGTCGACGGCGACGAGGCCGTCGCCAGGCTCGCCGAGTAGCGATCGACTCAGGCGCCGTCCGACGCCGATGGCGATCGACTCAGGCGCCGTCCGACGCCGCCCGTTCCCGCAACGCCGCGATACGGTCGCCGAGCGGCGGCTGGACCTCGAACCACGTCGACCAGTCGCCGGTCTCGGGTTCGACGCCGCGGATCGCGGCGACGCGCTCGAAGGCGTCCGCGACGCGGACGGCCCCCACCGCGTCGGCGGCGCGGTCGTCGGCTGTGTACTGGACGCGTCGCCCGACCCAGAAGGAGGCGAGTCCGACCGCCAGAAGCGAGAGGAACCCGGCGTCGAACGCGACGGTCGCCGTCACGATCACAGCCAGGATCCCGACGACGACCGCGATCGCGACCGCGCGGAACTCGCCGTAGTACGTCTCGATCCGCCCGGCCTCGGCCGCGAGCAGGCCGACCGCGACGTCCTCGTCGAGGTCCGCGAGGACGGCCTCGGTGAGGAAGAGCACCCGACGGCGGGGCGGCCCCTTCACCGCGACGTCGATCGAGTCCGCGTCGGCGGTCTCGACGATCGCGACCCGCTCGACGTCGAGGCCGGCCTCACGGCGGAGCTCGTCGAGGGCTGATCGTTCGGGGCCGGTCGGCTCGCGGAGGTCCCGAAACCGGTCGGCCGCGTAGAGCGGGCCGACCTCGACGGCGAGGAACGCCAGGACGACGACGCCGAGGAGGAGCACAGCCGTGAGCATCGCTCCGTCATCGATCCCGCCGAGGCTAAAACCACACGGTCCCGACGGAGCCCGCCGTGGTCCCGACGGAGCCCGAGACGGTCTCGCCTCATCGCGGAACCCGACGCGCGATCTCGCGGAGCGCGGCGGCGGCCGTGCTGTCGGGGGCTACCTCGATCACGGGGCGTTCCTCGACCACCGAACTGCCGACGCGGGGGTCCGCGGGGAGGACCGCCGTCGGCGCGCCGAGCGCGTCGGCGATGGCGTCCGCGGGCGGCTCCTCGACGACCCGGTTGACCGCGCAGGCGACGAGCCCGGCGTCGAGTTCGCGCGCCAGCTCCCGCGTCCGGATCGCGTCGGCGAGCGCGAACGCCCGCGGGGAGACGACCACGAGACACGCGTCGGCGACCGCCAGCGGGACGCCCGCGTCGGCACGCCGACCCGCGGGACAGTCGATCACGACCGTCCCGTGCGTCCGTTCGACGGTCTCGACCGCGTCGGCGAGCCGAGTGAGGTCCGACGCCCGCGCGCCGGCGAGCGTCCGACCGCAGGGAACCACGTCGACCGGACCGGGGCGGAGCGTCTCCGCGACCGACGCGCGGCCGGCGAGCACGTCGTGGAGGTCGGGCCCTCGACCGGCCGGGAGGTCCGCCATGCCGAGGTCGGCGTCGACGACGGCCGCGTCGAGCGCGGCTGCGACGTTGTACGCGAGCGTCGTCTTCCCGACACCGCCTTTTCCGCCCGCGACGGCGAGGATCACGCGAGCCGCTCCAGCGCGTCGGTCGGCACGTCCGTCGCCTCCGCGCGCGCCGCCAGCGACGACGCGCGTTCGCTCAGCCGTCGGAGCGCCGCCGCGTCGTTCGCGACGCGTTCCGCGAGGGTCGCGACCGCCGCCACGCCGCCGAGGCCGTCGACCGCCTCGGTGGCCGTCCCGAGATCGGCGCCCGTCAACCGTTCCGCCCGCTCGACGCGGCGCTCCACCCGGTCGAGTCGTTCGTCGAGGCCGCCCGACCTCACGGAGGGGAGGTGCGGGACCTCGGTCGGCGGGTCGGTATCGTCATCGATTGGCGGTCCCCCATCGTCATCGATTGGCGGTCCCCCATCGTCATCGATTGGCGGTCCCCCATCGTCCTCGCTCGGCAGTGCCGCGCGGTCGTCCGCGAACTCGTCTTCCACCCGTTCATCGACGCCCTCGGCCTCCGCGAGCGCGTTCGGGACCCGCGTCTCCGGATCGGCACCGACGCTGGCGGACGGCTCCGCCCGCTCGGGATCGACGAGCGCGGCGCGCGGCGGACGGTGGTCGTCGAGGGACCGAACCGCCGTATCGGCCGTGACGGCGGGGGGGTCACAGTCGTCGATCGGGTCGACGTCCGCGACCTCGACCGGCGGGTCGGCGATCCGCTCGTCCACCGGTACGACGACGGCGAACCCGACGCCGCGGCGCTCGTTCGGCTCGAGTCGAAGCGTCACGCCGGTCGCGTCCCAGCCCTCCTCCGGCACGCCGGCCCGTCGCGGCGGGAGCACCGGCCCGTCGCTCCGGCTCCGAACGCGCACGCGTCGGGGAACGGCGGCGGCGTTGTGGACGCGGCAGGCGACGAACCGGAGGTCGCCCTCGCGTTCGACGCTCCAGGAGAGGTCCACGCTCATACGCCGGCTGGTGCGGCATCCTATCTAAACCTCGGGACCGCTCACGGGAACGCCGAGGAGCGCCTCCGGGCTCGTCCCCTCGGCCGTCTCGAGGACGGAAACGGCCGACTGCTCCAGGGTCACCGGCCCCTCGATCTCCGCGATCCGTATCGCTGCGAGCGAGGCAGGGAGGTCGGACCCGTCGTACTCGCTCGGACGCGTCCCGGCGTCCGCCGGGTCGCCGCCCGGGACCACCGATAGCGCCGCGCGAAACTCGTCGTACACCGCGAGCGCGAGCTCATCCCGGGCCTCACGCTTTCGGTTCTCCAGCCGGTCGCGGAGGGCGAGCCGTCGCTCGCGCTCGTCACGCGCCACGGCCGCCCGTTCGCGCTCCCGCTCGAACGCCTGCTCGGCGGCGATCCGGGCGGTCTGTGCCTCCGACAGCTCCGCCGCGGCGTCCTCGAGGTCGGCGAGCGCCGCCGTCGGGTCGGCGTCGACGGCCCGGCGAGCCCGGACGTCGCCACGGAGCGTCGCGACGCGTTCCTTCAGTCGGTCCTCCTCGCCGGTGGCCTCGGCGAGCTGACGGCGAGCGCTCCCGAGATCGACGGCCGGGACCTCGATCGCCGTCAGCTCCGCGTGGACCGTCTCGATCTCCTCCGCGAGGGACGACTCCAGCCCGCGAGAGCGCGCCACAGCGGCGAGCTCCCGCCGGAGGCTCGTCCCCGTCGGAACCCGCCGGAGCACCGCTGGTGGGTCCGGAACCGCCCCGTCGACCGGCGTCGAGAGCGGCTCTCGACCGGGGTCGTCGCGACCGCTCGACGCGACCGATCCACTCGTGTTTCCCGCCGTGGACGCGTCGTCGTCGACGTCGTCGGATCTCTGCGCGGTCACAGCTCTCGACGCTTCATCGTCTCCGGATCCGGATGGTCCGTTCCGGCGGCGAACGACGCGTACGGCGTCGACCGCGCGTCGCGGTCGGCGTAGGCGCTCGCGGCCTCCCTGACGGCGTCGTCGACGTGCGTGAACTCGTTGAAGGGCTCCGTCCGCTCGATCTGGACGGCATCGCCGTGCGTCTCGCGCAGTCGTAGCGCCAGGAACGCGCCGTACGCGGTCGCTTCGAGCAACGCCGCGCGGCCGAACCGCCGAACGACCTGGTCGTCGTGACGGCGACACGCGTTGCGAAGCCCGGTCCGGGCTGACTCCGAGTACGTTACGACCAGCAACACGAGCGTCGGTGCTCGGGTGGAGAATAAATCGCTTCCGAACGCGAGCGACGGTCGGTACGGCCGTCGGCGTCGGCGGGTGATGGCCAAACCGACGAGATCAGACTCGTTCGAGTTCGAACGCCGGAACGTCGTCGTCCGCCGTGGGATCGATCCCGGCGACCGCCAGGACCCGTTCGCGCGCCGCCGGCTCCGAGGGCGCGACGACGACGCGCCCGTCGATCGGCGGGTCGCCGACCGCGCGGAAGACGTCGTCCTCGCCGTCGAACTCCGTCGCGTACGTCCGCAACACGGCCGCGACGCGACGCTCGGTCCCCGAGAGGTCCTCCTCGCCGTTCTCGAACGCGCGGAGCGCGTCCTCGACGTTCCGTAACGCGGAGATCCGGTCCATCTACGTCGTCCGCAGGTGTCCCTGCTGTGGCTCGTACACTTCGCCTTTCGTCCGGAGCTTCTCGATCTCGGCTTCGGCCTTCCCGGGGTCCATCCCGATCTCGCCGGCGCGGTCGAGTACCTCGTCGACGGGCGCGCCCTCCTCGTACTCCGTCTCGATGTCCGCGATGAGCCCCTTGATGTTCTTGATCCGGTCGCGCTGGGTCTTCGAGGTCCCCGTCTCGACCACGTCGGCGTCGAACTGGCCCGTCTCCGGGTCGACGCCGATATCCTTGAGACACGACTCGACGATGTCGGTCGCGCGGTCGGCGTCCTCGCGGTCGACCGTGTCCGAGAGCCGGACCCGCGCACTCGCCTCCGAGAGCCGGACGAGCGCCTCCAGCTTCCGGGCGGTGACGGGGACGGGCGCGTCCTCGTCGGCCCCCTTCGAGCGGAGGTCGACGTAGAACTCCTCGATGAGCCCCTTCGCCTCCTCCGTCATCGTGGGGTAACAGGAGCGTTTCGCGTGGGCGACGTACTTCCTGAGCAGTTCGGCGTCGATCGCCGGGGCGACCTCCTGGGTCACCTCCGCGACCTGGTCCGAGGTGAACTCCGAGGTCGCGAGCTCCTCGCGCTGGGTGTTGAGCTCGCCCGCGTAGTTCGTCTTGATGATGTGTTTCGCGAGCCGCGAGTCGTGTTCGGGGTCCGGGCTGTCCGTCACGGTGAAGATGAGGTCGAACCGCGAGATGAGCGCGGGCTCCAGATCGATCTGCTCGCCGATCGGCTCGTACTGGTCGAAGCGGCCGTACTTGGGGTTCGCCGCGCCGAGCAGGGAACACCGCGCTTTGAGCGTCGCGTTGATCCCCGCCTTCGACACCGAGATCCGCTGCTGTTCGAGGCCCTCATGGAGTGCGGAGCGGTCACTCGAATCCATTTTATCAAGTTCGTCGACTGCGGCGATCCCCTTGTCCGCGAGCACGAGCGCGCCGGCCTCGAGCGACCACTGCTGGCCGTCGCCGAAGTCGTCGCGAACCGCCGCCGCAGTTAACCCCGCCGCGCTGCTGCCTTTTCCGGACGTATAAACCGATCTGGGGGCGATGTTCTCGACGTACGAGATCATCTGTGAGTTGTGTGAAATGATCCCGTTTGAAACGTAGTTGTGCGTTCCCTCGACTTCGAGGTCGTACACCCAATCGTCTTCGGAATCGACGACTTCGACGGATTCTATCGGACTCCAGTCCACGGACAGCCCGGTCGCGAGGTCTGATGTACCGGAAACTACAGTCCCGCCGTCAGCGATCATCGGTGGTGTGACAGCGATACTCTCACCGACACCGAGTTCCGCGGCGCGCCACGGTTCAGGTCTACCGGTCGGACCCTGAACGAACAGCGGATGCGATGGCGTTGCCTCCACCTCCAGGCCGGACGCGGTCTCGACGCGATACATCGTTTCAGGGGCCTCGCGCTTCCAAACCTTTGTCGCTCGCGCGGACCCGATCGTCCCGTCGGACCGGAGCGACGGCACCTCGAAATCGACCTCGTCGAAGACGCCGTCGTCGACCGGTTTCGGGTCGTCGAGATTGTCCTCGACGAGGTCGCGTATCGGAACGTCTCTACCGTCACCAAGTGTCACCCGAGCATCACCATCGAGACACTTACCCGTACCCGGATCCCCGATCAGGAGCATGTGGAGGTCGCCGCGGATCCGCGAGCCGTCGGGGAGGTGTTTGGTGACCCCGGAGAAGAGCTGGAGGATCATCGCGAGCTTCTCCTCCTCGTAGCCGTAGATGGCGGGCGCGATGGAGTCGACCATCGCGTCGTAGATGTCGTCGCGATTGGAGAGCTCGATTATCTCGCGGCGGTCCGCGTCGGTGATGTCCATGTCCTCGAACTCCTCGTCCTCGACGGCGATGGAGACGCCGTCCATGTACAGATCGAAGATGGCGGACTTCTCGTTGCCCTGTTCGACCTGCTCGATGTGGAGGACGCCGACGCAGGTGACGTGGTCGCCGGGGCTCACCTCGCCGGTGATGTCGTCGACGATGTCGACGTCGAGCGACTGGGGCGTCTCCCCGCCGCGGAGCCCCTCGGGCGACTCCTGGATCCGGAGCTTCTGGGAGTCGATGAACTCCGACTGGTCGAAGTTGACGCGGAAGGGGCCCTGGCGTTCACACCCCTGACACTCGTGGGGCTCCTGGAAGCCACCGTCGCTCTGGGGGATGTACGTCATCGTCCCGCAGCGCTGGCACTCGAAGGCCGCCTCCGTCACCTTCGGGCGGACGTCGGTCGCCTTGCGGACGATCCCCTGAACCGAGACGAGCTTGCCGATGTGGTCGTCGTGGACGCGGATACCGCGGATGTCGATGTTCTCGGGGAGGTTCCGGAGCCGGACGTGCGCGCGACCGAGGCTGACGTCCGCGGGGAGGTCGTACAGCCGCAGCGCCTCCTCGGCGTACTCGCGCATCTGGTCGGGCTTCGTGAGGAAGTCCTCCGCGAGGTCGCGGTCGAACTGGAAGAGGTCGTCGTACTCGACGTACAGCGAGCGCTGCTCGTTGGGGTACTTCTGTGCGAGGGAGCCTATCTCCTCGCGGTAGTAGTTCCGGTAGAACTGGATGAACCGTTCGGTGAGGTCCTGATTCCCGGCCTGAGCCATTACGGCACCCCTTCGTCGGCATCACGTATGAACCTCCTGCTCGACGGGTCGACCGAGGATGACCCGCCCGCAGGACCGACCCGCTGAAGGACCGTCTACGCCTTCGGCACGACCGCCTACGCCTTCGGCACGACCGCCTACGCCTTCGGCACGACCACCTACGTCTACCTTACGACCGCCTACGCCTTCCTCACGAACGTCGCGTCCGCGGAGGTCCGCCCCTCGTTGAACGAGAGCACCTTCGCGCGGATCACGTCGCCCTTGCCGACGTCGCCCGGGACGTCCTCCGTGAAGACGACGAACCCCTCGACCTTGCCGACGGCGACCTCGCTCCCGGAGTGGTGGTCCGTGAGTTCGGTCACGCCGAACTCGTACGTCTCGCCGATCTCGACGGGCGGGTCGCGTTCCTGGGCCGCCTCGTGGGCCTGTTTGGACTCGCGTGCCGCCGACGACGGGCCGCGGAGGCGGCGAACGACGCCGAACAGGACGAGCAGGACCACCAGAGCCGCGGCGGCGACGACGACCGGAGACGTGGGTATCATACTCCTCCGTCGGCCCGTGGTCACCTAAACGGTCGGGGTTCGTGGTGGGGCACGGACGGATCCGCGGGTCTCGGGCCCGGCCGCGTCCGGGGACGCACTGTGAGCGCGACGACGACCCGCATGAGAAACGCCTTTGCTCTCGAAGCCCCGGGTTCGATCCAATGCGACACAGCCGCGAGTGCGATCCGTCGCGACTCGTCCCCGGATGTGGTTCGGCGTGAAGGTCGCGGACGCGGTACCGGAGTTCGCCGACGCTTTCGGGTTCGAGGAGTTCAACCGGATGCAACGCGAGGCGCTCCCCGGGATCTTCGAGACCGACCACAACGTCGTCGCGTCCGCGCCCACCGCCTCGGGGAAGACCGCGCTCGCCGAGCTCGCGATCTGTAAGACCCTCGCTGCGGGCGGGACGGCGCTGTTCATCGCCCCCCTGCGTGCGCTCACGAACGAGAAGGAGAGCGAGTGGGAGCGGTTCGAGGAGTTGGGCTACTCGGTGTACGTCGTCTCCGGCGAGCGCGACCTCAACCCGCGGCGGGCCGAGCGCGCCGACGTCCTCGTCACGACGCCCGAGAAGGCGGACAGCGCGACCCGGAAACACGACTCCGCGCGCTACAGCTTCATCACCGACGTCGACTGCGTCGTGATCGACGAGGTACACCTCCTCGATTCGGAGAAGCGCGGGGCGGTACTCGAGGTGACCGTCTCGCGACTCCGGCGGCTCCAGGACCCCCGCGTCGTCGCGCTCTCGGCGACGATGCCGAACGTCGACGACGTGGCCGAGTGGCTCGACGCGCCCCCGGAGACCACCTACTCGTTCGGCGACGAGTACCGTCCGGTCGAACTCGAGACGGGCGTCAAGACGTACAGCCACGGCTCGAACGCCTTCGCCGACAAGTACCGCCGGCTCTACCGCGCGCTCGACCTTGCCGAGCCGCACGTCCGCGAGGACGGCCAGGCGCTCGTGTTCGTCTCCTCGCGACAGGACACGGTCCAGGCTGCGAAGAAGGCGCGCGACGAGATCACGGAGCGGGACGTCCCGATCGACTCGCGGGGCGACTACGACTTCCACAACGAGGCGACGGAGCTGTCGAACGACACGCTCCGACAGTCCGTCCTCGACGGCGTCGGCTTCCACCACGCCGGGCTCGCGAAGGGCGACCGCGACCGCGTCGAGGAGTGGTTCAAGCGGGGAAAGATCAAGCTGCTCTTCTCGACGTCCACGCTCGCGTGGGGCGTGAACCTCCCGGCGCGGTGTGTCGTGATCCGCGACACCAAGTATCACGACCCGCTGGAGGGCGAGACGGACATCTCGCCGCTCGACGTCCTCCAGATGCTCGGGCGGGCGGGCCGCCCCGGCTACGACGACGTCGGGTACGGCTGGGTGGTGTGCGACCGCGCGGACGCCGACAAGTACCGACGGCTCCTCCGGGAGGGCAAAGAGATCGAATCACAGCTGGCAGCGGAGCTGGAGTCACACCTCAACGCCGAGGTCGCGATGGGGACGATCCGTGGACTCGAGGACGTGATGGAGTGGCTGGAGACGACCTTCTATTACGTCCGCGCGCGCTCGGAGCCCGCAGAATACGGCTTCGAGGGGCTCCGCGACCGCGTCCGCGACACCCTCGACTCGCTCGTCGACGAAGGGTTCGTCGCGGCCGGCGACGACCTCGCGGTCGAGCCGACGACGCTCGGCCGGCTCGCCTCGAAGTACTACATGCGCCTCGAGACCGCCCGGCAGTTCCGCGACCTCGCCGACCGCGACCGGCTCACCGTCGACGCGGTGCTCGAGACGGTCGCCGCCGCCGGCGAGTTCGACTCGGTCTCCGCGCGCGCCGCGGAGTCCGACGCGATCGATCGGGTCCTCGAGGGTCACGACACCGACCTCGAGGACGGCCACCGGAAGGTGTTCGCCATCCTGCTCGCGGGGATGGCCGACTCGATGCCGTCGGACCTCCGGTCGGACGCGTGGGTGATCCGACAGAACGGGCTCCGGCTGCTCGCCGCGCTCTCGGAGTTCCTCGACCGGTTCGCCGGTCCCCGGGCGGCCAACCTCGCGTGTCGGGTCGAAGCCCGGGTCGAACACGGCGTCTCCCGCGAGGCGGTCGCGCTCACCGCCGTCGAGGGGGTCGGCTCCGGCCGCGCCGAGCGGCTCGCGAACGCCGGTCTCACCTCGCCGTCCGCGGTCGTCGAGGCGGGTGCGGGCACGCTGGAGAACGCCGGGATGAGCGACTCCGTCGCCGAGCGGGTCCTCGACGCAGCCCGGGAGTGCCCGCGGATCGAGGTCGACTGGGGCGGGTTCCCCGACGCCATCGCGGTCGGCGAGAACGAACTCCGGGAGGTCGGCGTCTCGACCGCGGGCGGCGGCGCGCGCGTCGGGATCCGGGTCACCGTCAACGGCGTGGAGATGACCGAGAACTCGACGTACCTCGACGGGGAGACGACGATGCCGGTCGGCGTGTTCGGCCCGCCCGACGCCGACGAGTTGGAGTTCGTCGTCGAGGTGGTCTTCCCCGACCTGCCGCTGATGCCCGTGCGCGCGACTCGGACGGTTCGGGTGGATTGACCTCCTCCCACGACTGAAGTCGTGGGATTCCTCCGTTGGGATGTCGGCTATGCCGATTCCACGGAGGCAATATTCCCCACCGTTGGGCGGGTACTCCGGTTTGTGCGCTCCTCTTTGGGACTTCCCCTCTCGGGAGAGTATGGTGTCTCCGACCAGTCGTGGTCGTCCCACTCGAGGCACACGGGCTGAGCCATCAGCCGTACGTCTGTACCAGTCTCACGTTCGAGGAACAGCTGGCTCGCCTTGAGATCAGCATGTCCCTCGAACCCACACACGCAGCGGAACAGGTCGCCGTTCCGCGCTGTCTCCTCACGCTCACCGCACTCTGGACACTCTTGGGTTGTCCATGACTCTGATTCTTCAATGACTTCGATTCCGTACTCCTCACAGACACATTCGAGACGACCGGTGAACCGTCGAAACGCCCAGAAGTTGTGCGTTTTTGAGTTTACTTCGGGCTTCCAATGTGTCGAGAGTACGCCCTCAATGTCACCGACATACACTGTTGACACACCTTCGTCGTACAACCGCTCGACGAGGTCACGGACCAGTGCGTCTTGCGCATGGTAGGCATCCGTGATCCGCTACCGTTTCGAGGCTCGATACACGCGTCGCTGGGCGAGGTGAGGTAGTCCGTACGTGGCCGTTCCCCGTGGATTCACCCGGCGGGGTCAATTGAGAGACGGATCGTCGGCTGGTTTGAACCGATAGTTACACGAGGGACATTCGACCAGCCGGCTCCCAGTATCCGTCACCACGAACGTGAAGTGGCGACTCCACCGTATTATACCACACTTTGGACACCGACGAACGATGGGTGGCATCATGCTGAAGTCGGATTTCGGACGCTGTCACTCCCTATCCGTCCGAGCGGGAAAGATATACCGGGGTAACTCAGCGGTATGTCCGCACTCTTCAGCGACCAGCCGTTTCAGGCGAGAACGTATCCGAAGGAGGGTCCCAGGGGAGCCGGACGTATCGGTCGGACGTCGGAACCGAAGCGTCGGGACGGATGGCGTGACATCCTCCCTGCCGTGAACGACAGGATTCTCTCCTCGTAGAAAGCTAGCCCACCGGAAAGGAACCGCTGTCCGTCCGATACTGAAGTGGAGTTTTTGCGAGGGAAGAACGCTCCGAGAGCGCCTTCCGCATTCACGCGCTGTGGCGCGCTCATGCGAGGGGAGGGATTTGAACCCACGGACCTCTACAGGAGCGGATCTTGAGTCCGCCGCCGTTTCCGGGCTTGGCTACCCTCGCACGCGGACGACGATTCGACACCGGACCGTTTTACTCCGTCGGTTTCGCGCCGACCAGCCGCGCCTCGAAACCCCCCTCCCGCGACTCGCCGATCGTCAGCGTCCAGCCGTGTGCGGCCGCGACGCGGTCGACGATCGCGAGCCCGATCCCGGTCCCGCCGTCCTTCGAGACGCCGAACTCGGTCACTTCCCCGCGTTCGTCCGCGGAAACTCCGGGACCGTCGTCGGCGACGTACACGCCGCGGTCGTCGACGCCGACGCGAACCGCGGGACGCTCGCCGGCGTGATCGAACGCGTTCGAGAGCAGGTTCCCCAGCGCCCGCCGCAGGAGACCCGGGTCCGCGAGCACTGGTCCCGCGTCCTCCACGACGAGCGTCGCGTCCGCCGGTGGCTCGCCGAAGTCCCCGGACTCCCAGCAGTCCCGCGCGAGGTCGCCCAGGTCGACCGTGGCCTCGGCGACGTCTATCGCGGCCGGCTCGCGCGCCAGCATCAACGCGTCGTCGATCAGCGACTCGATCCGGTCGAGCGCGTCCTCGGCGGCGTCCAGCCGCTCGACGTCGCCGGTCTCGCGGGCGAGATGGAGGTATCCCTCCGCGACCGACAGCGGGTTCCGGAGGTCGTGTGAGAGGAACCCGGCGAGCCGCTCGAGCCGTTCGTTGAGCCGCTCGAGTTCGCGCTCGTGTTCGACGCGAGCCGTCACGTCACGGATGACCCCGACGACCCCGACGATCGGCCCGCCCGTTTCCTCGTCGTCGCCGGACCGTTCCTCGTCGCCGTCCCGGTCGTCGCTGCTTCGTCCCTCGTCGGCGCTTCGGTCGTGACCCGCCGCCTCGGTCCGGTCGAGTCCGTCGGTCGTCAGGGGGGTGAGCCGCGTCTCCGTGGTCACCGACGACCCGTCGCCCAGCGTCGTCGTGAGCTGGATCCGCTCCTCCCGTGAGTCGCCCGCGAGGACGCGCTCGATCGCCTCGCGATACCGGTCGGCCTCCGGTTCGGACCAGTATCCCGCCTCGACGAGCCGCTCGGGGTGTTTCGCGAGGAGGAGGTCGTCCCCGAACTCCGTCACCTCCCGGAGGCGGTCGTTGGCGAACACCCGGACCCGGTCGGCGTCGAGCACGTACGCGCCGTCGCGGATGGCGTCGACGACGGCCCTCGCGTACCGGTCCCGCTGGTCGTCCATGTCGACACCTCGGAAGCGAGCGGTAAGTGGACACCGGTCCTCGCGAAACGGTTAGGTCGCTAGCGACGCGATGGGTCGCATGGACGAGCACACCCGCGACCCGAGCGTCGCGCCGCCGGTCTCGGGGGAACCCGCCGGGTGGCGGCGCGACCGCATCGAGTCCAACGGGTGGGAACACGGGACGCTCCGGCGGGCGGTGATCCACGGCGTCCGGCTGTACAACGACGGCGCGTACCACGAGTCACACGACTGTTTCGAGATCGAGTGGTACAACTACGGCAGCGGCACGACCGAGAGCGCGTTTCTCCACGGGATGGTCCAGGTCGCCGCGGGCGCGTACAAGCGCGTCGGCTTCGAGGACGACGACGGCATGCGTAGCCTCTTCGAGACCGCGTTACAGTACCTCTACGGCGTCCCCGGGGACTACTACGGGGTCGACGTCGACGACGTGCGCGCCACGCTCGCGGCCGCCCTCGAGGACCCGACCGCGATCGACGGCTGGCGGATCGGACTCGACGGAGAGAAACCGGAGGCTGGACCGGCGGATCACGAATATGTCGAAAGTCTCGAATGACGAGTTACACATATCTCGATTCGTAGAACGGAACGTACGAGGTTCGGCACGTGTTCCCCGGGAGCCCTACGTCTCGTTTGATAGCCGATCGAGACAGAGAATATACGGCGGTACACCGCTCGTTTGGTCGAACATCCTGAAATCAGTTGGTTGATACTTCGTTGAACAGTTTTTGTACGTCGATCACGTCGACGGAACCGTCGTCGTTGAAATCGAACGCGTCCGGATCGTTCCGAATCGTGTCGTCGTCCATATTGGAGAACAGGGCCTGGACGTCAACGATGTCCGATTCGCCGTCTCCGTTGATATCCTCGTAGAGACCGTCTCCGTCCGGATCGGTCGGTGGGTCTTGAAAGTCACCGATCGTCTTTCCACCGATACAGGTGGCCTCGTTATCGACTACGTCGGTCACTGACCAAGGGACGAATTCGACGTCGTCGCTGACTTTGTCCCCCCTGGGGTCTTCTACCGGATTATCCTCGTGTTGGGGTCCAGTGGGGTCTCCCCAGTAGTTACAGGTTGCGACCGCAGTTGTATCCACGTCAGAGGGAAGATCGTTCTTTGTATTCTGGATCCCGAATTCATCGTTGTCTTCGATGGTATTGTCGATGAATTCGTGGTTCGGAGAGTTAAAGGCGTAGACCTGATCGTACGAAATGATGACGCCGTTGTTGTTATTTGCGATCACGTTTTCTCGAACGGTCCCGTTACTGTAAAGGAAATTAATTCCCGTCCCCGCGTTGTTCTGGATGGTATTTCCGACGATAGTTGTATCGCCAAGATCAGCACTTGCCACCAATCCGATCAACTCGATCCCGTATCCATCGTTGTCGGAGATGATACTGTCCACGAACGTTCCCTCCCCAGAGCTGATCCCCGAACCGTTGTCTCTGACGGAACTGTCTTCCAGTTCAACCCAGGACGCCGTCCCGCCGGCGACTGCGATGTTGTCGTTCCTGTTCAGGTCACTTTGGTTTATTGATATATTACAGCCCTCTGAACCACTAATACCCGTACTATTATCACTAATTATAGAACTTTTTATACTAATTTCCTGTTTTCTATCCCCGTCAATACCTCTATTATTATTCACTACTGATATGTTTTCGAGAGATATTTCAAAATCAATGTCAAGATTCCTTGTAGAAATTCCAGTCTCAAAGTTCTCCAAGGTCAGGTTTCGAATCCGGGCATCAGTGTCCGATCCGACGTAGATCCCAATACCGGTTCCGTCGCCGGAGATGGTGTATCCATCGCCGTCTAACGTGACGTCTGAGTAGCTGTCGATACTAAAGCAACCTCCAGTTATAGAGATGTCCTCGGTGAGAACGTATTCGCCGTCACTGAGGGTCGTACACTCGTCGATCTCGGTCGGCTCCGCGACCGCGGTACTCGAACTGGACGAGAGTCCGATGATCGAGGTTCCGAACACGATCCCACCCCTTCGAAGCGTTTTTCGGCGTGATATCCCATCACCTGAACGAGGCATAACGAGTCAGGGGTCTCGTCTGACGGTACATTGTTATTACCAGGATTTATGAGATAAGTCATACTTAAGATAAGGGACAATCCATATCCGGAGTGGCCGCGTCGGCATGTTTTCGAGAACTGGGACAGCAGTACCCCGAAACGAGAGGTCGTTGACGGTAGCAACGCCGGTTCCCGTCGTTCAGTCGGATCGGCTCAGCCGATCGGTCTTCTCCAGTAGTGTTCGGCTCACAAACATACCGGCGAAAATAGGACCGATCGACGGTTCGCGGATCGGACTCGGCGGGGATCGCCGACGGCGCGCCGTCGACGACCGGTTTATGCCGCCGGAGCGCGGAGGGATCACGAACCATGGAGCGCCCCGGATCCGACTCCCGAACCCGGCGCCGCTATCTCCGCGCCGTCGGCGGGCTCGGGGCGGTCGGGGTCGTCGGCTGCCTCGATCGAACCCCGTCGAACGAGCCCGACGGCGACTCCGGCGGGGCGGGGGATGCCGGAGGCGACGACGCCGGCAACGGCGGAGACGACGGAGGAGACGGGAACGACGAGGTCGAGAGCGACGACGAAGGCGAGAACGGGAGCGACGCGGGCGACGAAAGCGAGCCGATCCACGCGGACTACGAGACGCGGGACGTCAGCGTCGAGACCGCCGACGGCGACGTCCTCGGCTCGGTGACCGCGGCGGTCGCGGACACGGACGACCTTCGCAGGACCGGGCTGAGCGACACCGACTCCCTCCCCGAGGACCGCGGCATGCTGTTCGTCCACGGCTCGGTCCGAGACCTGAGCTACTGGATGCTCGAGATGGACTTCGGGATCGACATCGTGTTCGCGGACGCCGACGGCGTCATCACCGGGATCCATCACGCGCCCGCACCCGACCCGGACGAGGACGGGACGGACCAGACGTACAGCGGCCGTGGGAAGTACGTCCTCGAGGTCACCTACCGGTGGACCGAGGAACGGGACGTCGAGGCCGGCGACGTGCTCGTCTTCGACCCGGTCGAGTGAGCGGGTCCGGACCGATCGGACGGCTTCGATGAATCCCGTGAGAGGGGATCGGTCCCGAGACGGTTGCGGTCAATACAGATGAGTACGCTATCGATTCGCGGTGGCGTCGCCGGCGCTTCGCGCCGGCTTCAAGCGAGAGCTTCGCTCTCGCCCTGCGCCGGTGAGCGCCTGGAGGGCGCGAACCGCCCGCGAGGTCGTCGGCGCGAAGCGCCGACTGCTCGGAAATCTCTGATTTCCGGTGGAGTCGACCGGCCGGAGCAACGCGGAGGCCGGTCGACGAGGCTGGGGAGGCGTGAGGTGCGGTTGCGGTGCGTTCGGGTGGGACTCAAAGGGGCAGTCGCCGGCGGCAGAGCCGCCGGCTGCCAGAGGCGCTCCGCGCCTCGCGGCTGGGGCTTTGGAAGTGTTCTCCGAAGTCGTACTCACTGCTCTGTAGTACCGAACAGCTGGGATTTTGGAGATCTTCACCCTGCCAGCAACGATCCGCTTCTGTTCACCCCGATCTCTCACGAAGCAACCGTACGACTAGCATACGAACTATGACGGCCATCCCGTACGAGAACCGTCGGAAAGGAACGGTCCCGACGAACCGGACCCACCCGATCCGAACGCGACTTACCCGCGGACCGCCTGCGTCCCGTATGGACGTCTACGAGCTGGGCGAGGGCCCGGCGGAGGTCGCGGTCGTCGCGGCGATCCACGGCGACGAGCCCTGCGGAGTCCGGGCGGTCGAACGCCTCGTCGCCGAGGACCCCGAAGTCGAGCGCGCGGTGAAGCTGATCGTCGCGAACGAGGAGGCGCTCGACGCCGGGAGCCGCTACCTCGAGGCCGACCTCAACCGGTCGTTCCCGGGCGACCCCGACGCCGACACCCACGAGGGACGGCTCGCCCACCGGCTCCGCTCGGAGCTGGTCGGCTGTACGACCCTCGCGATCCACTCGACGCAGTCGTACGCCGAGCCGTTCGCGGTCGTCGACTCGGTGGACGAGGTCGCGCGCGCGGTCGCGCCGCACCTCCCCGTCGACGCGGTCATCCAGACCGACGCCTTCACCGAGGGGCGGCTGATCGAACACCCGCACACCGTCGAGGTCGAGGCGGGCCTCCAGGGGAGCGAGGCCGCCGCCGACAACGCCTACCGGGTGACGCGGGCGTTCCTCGCAGCGACGGGCGCGCTGGCCGTGCCCGGTTCCGACGACGTGATCGACGCCGGCGGCCGCGAGGACGTCCCCGTCTTCCGGCTCCGCGACCGGATCCCCAAGCCCGACGCCGAGGAGTACGCGGTGTTCGCCCACAACTTCGAGCGCGTCGAGGCCGGCGACCGGTTCGCGACCGCCGACGGCGAGCCGCTCCGCGCCGAGGAACCCTTCTACCCCGTGTTGTTGTCGGCGTACGGCTACCGCGACCAGTTCGGGTACGTCGCCGAGCGAGTGGGCGCGATCGAGTAGGGGACGGGCCGGGAGGCTCGGACGACGGCTCGCCGAGGTCGATCCCTCGCTCGTTCACCCGGTTCATCAGTACACTAAATCATTCTCAAATACCGGATGAAACATATGAACACAACGGAACGTTCCGGCCATGGCCTCCCCTCCACGACTGAACGAGCGCGAGCTGGATCGGTTAGTGGTCTACTCGGTTGACGCCGACGAGGAATTAACGGAAGCAATGGTACGTGCCTTCGACGCTGTCGGCGTCGATGTGTCCGAGCGGCCGACGCAACTCATCGACTGGATCCACGCGGATACGTTGACTATCATCCGATGGAGCGTGGACTGGCCGGTGTACCTGAGTACGCGGATCTGGAACCACCGGGTCGTTGTCACTGCCGAGGAGATACGGATCTATCCGCCGTTGGACCTCGAACGCGACTGATCCGGGTAGGTTCGGTCGCGTTCGCATCGCCGAAGTCCGCTCGATCCGCTACGCGTGGCTCACTCGACGAGTTCGATCGTGTCGTCGCCGTTCGGCACCGCACAGAGGAACGCGCCGGGCTCGTCGCCCTCGTTGCGGTACCAGTGTTCGACGCCCGCCGGGATCAGGAGCGAGTCGCCCGCCGTGACCGTGTACTCCTCGTCGCCGATGCCGACGACGTACTCGCCGGCGAGGACGTGCTGTTCGTGTTCGACCGCGTTGGTGTGTCTGGGTACCTCGCTGTCGGCGGCGAGCTCGAACCGCCGGATCGCGAAGTTGGGAGCGCCGTCCGACTCGTCGAGGAGCACGCCCTTCCGGAGCCCCTCGGCGGCGTCGACCGGCTCGTAGGCGACCTCGCTCGCGCGTTTGACGACCGGTTCCGGCTCGGCCTGTGTCGCGTCGCTCATACCGATTCCCTCGTCCCGGACCGGCATAAATGGATTTATTGTGGTATGGATAATCATGGACGACGTATGCAAGAGAACGTTCCGCACACCGGGCACGGTGAAACGGGCGGGGAGGCGATCCCACACTGGCACGACCCGGAGAGCGAGCCGATGACCATCGTCGAGGGCGAGGACGCGACGGTGTACGACGACGACGGGTCGGCGTACCTCGATTTCGTCTCACAGCTCTACTGTACGAACGCGGGCCACAGCAACGAGGCGATAACGGAGGCGATGACCGCACAGGCCGAGCGGATCCCCTACGTCTCCTCGGGGAAGGGGAACGACGTCCGGGACGCGCTCGCGGACGACCTCGCGGAGATCGCCCCCGGGTCGCTCTCGGAGGTGTACTTCTCGGTGTCCGGAAGCGAGGCGAACGAGTCGGCCGTCCAGATCGCGCGGACGGTTCAGGACGCCCCGAAGGTGTTGACGCGGTGGCAGTCCTACCACGGCGGGACCGCGGGCGCGGGCTCGCTCACCGGCGATCCGAGCACGCGGTCGACCGTCGGCCGCTACGCCGCGACGACCGGCTCGGCGAAGTTCCTTCCGCCCCTGCCGACGGCGTTCGACGCCGACTCGCCCGAGGACCTAGCCGAGCAGGCGGCCGACCACGTCGAGTTCGTGATCCAGAACGAGGGGGCGGACTCGGTGGCCGCGATCCTGATGGAGCCGATCGGGGGAGCGAGCGGGGGCTATCCCGCGCCGCCGGGCTACTTCGAACGGCTCCGCGAGATCTGCGACGAGTACGACGTGCTCCTGATCGCCGACGAGGTCATCACCGGGTTCGGCCGGTGTGGCGACTGGTTCGGCATGGACACCGAGGGCGTCGAACCCGACATGCTCACCTTCGCGAAGGGCGTCACGAGCGCGTACGTGCCGCTGGCTGGCGTGATCGCCGACGAGTGGATCGGCGAGGCCGTCCGCGAGGAGGGGTACGACCTGGGACAGACGTTCGCCGGGCATCCCGTGGCCTGTGCCGCCGGCCGTGCCGCGATCGACGAGTACGAGTCACACCTCCTCGACAACGTTCGGGAACTCGCACCGATGCTCGAGTCCCGCCTCGAGGAGCTGGCGGACGCACACGACGTCGTCGAGACCGTGCGCGGGCGCGGGTTCCTCTGGAGCGTCGTCTTCGCCGACCCCGAGACCGGCGACCCCTTCGTCCACCCGTGGGCCAGCGACGACGACGACGAGGAGAACCCGGTCGCCGCGGTCCGGGAGGCAGCCGTCGACCGAGGGGTCATCTTCAGCGGCGGGCGACCCGACGTACAGATCCTCATCGCGCCGCCGCTCTGTACCACCCGCGCCGAACTCGAGCGCGGTATCGACGCGCTCGACGAGGCGATCTCGGAGACGTTCGAGTAGCGACCCGGTCCCCTCTTTATACGATCGTCCACGAGAGGCGATCCACCACCCGCTTTCGCCCACGAAAGGCGATCCACCACCCGCTTTCGCCCACGAAAGGCGGTCCGTCCTCGGGGCTCGACCGCGAGGGAGCCGATCGATCGAACACGACGGTCAACATTAAACGGCCGCCCGCTCAATACGCGTGTATGCGTGGATTCCGGATCGGGACCGTCGTCGGCATTCCGGTCAGACTCAACTGGACGTTCATGATCGTGTTGCCGCTTTTCGCGTACCTCATCGGTTCGGAAGTGGAGACGATCGCCGGCGTGATGAACGAGACGCTGGGTGCCGGCATCGACACGGCGGCGGTCGGCGTCGGTGCCACGCCGTGGCTACTCGGGTTGGCAGCCGTGGTCGGGCTGTTCGGCGGCGTCCTCCTCCACGAGTTCGGCCACTCCCTCGTCGCGATGCGGTACGGCTACGAGATCGAGTCGATCACGCTGTGGCTACTCGGCGGGCTCGCGAGCTTCACGGAGTTTCCCGAGGACTGGAAACACGAGTTCTGGATCGCGGTCGCGGGGCCGATCGTAAGCCTCGGCGTCGGCGCGGTCTGTTACGGCGTGTTCGTGCTCGCGCCGGCGGGCTCGAACGCCCTCCTCTTCGTGTTCAGTTATCTGGCGGTGTTGAACGTCGTCCTCGCCGTCTTCAACATGCTACCGGCGTTCCCGATGGACGGCGGGCGCGTCCTGCGGGCACTGCTCGCGCGTAACCAGCCGCACGCGCAGGCGACCCAGCGTGCGGCCGGGATCGGGAAGGTGTTCGCGTTCCTGATGGGCGTCTTCGGACTGGTGACGTTCCAGCTCCTCCTCATCGTGCTCGCCTTCTTCATCTACATGGCCGCCTCAGGCGAGGCCCAACAGACGACGCTGAAGGCGGTCTTCGAGGGCGTCACCGTCGAGGACGTGATGACGCCCCACGGACAGCTCGACACGGTGACCGAGACCACCTCCGTCGCCGAGCTGATGAGCCGGATGTTCGACGAGCGCCACACCGGCTACCCGGTGATGGACGGCAGCGACCTCGTCGGCATGGTCACCCTCGAGGACGCCCGCGAGGTCCGCGAGGTCGAACGCGACGCCTACCGCGTCGAGGACGTGATGGAGCGGGACGTCGCCTCCGTCACGACCGACGCCGACGCGATGACCGCCCTCCAGGTGATGCAAGAACACGGGGTGGGGCGGCTCCCCGTCCTCGACGCGGACGGCGAGCTGGTCGGACTCATCTCGCGGTCGGACCTGATGACCGCGTTCAACATCATCCAGACCGGCGGCACCCCGAGCGTGATCACCGGCCGACGTCCCGAGGGCGACGGACGGATCCTCTGAGGAGTTCCACTGCTGACCCGCCGGTCGGACGAGCCGTCCGCGGGGCCAGCCCACCTAGTCGTCGGCTCTGCCGACCGACGTCGCCGCCGTGTCCGCGCTCCCGTCGTCGTCCGCGAGCTCCGAGAGCCGGTCGAGTGCGTCGACCATCGCGACGACGCTGGCGCGCGTGATGTCCGCGTCGGACGCGGACACCGAGACGGACCGGTCGCCGCGTGAGAGGTCGACCGCCACCGTGACGACCGCGTCGGTCCCGCCGGTGATCGCGTCGACGTGGTAGGAGTCGAGCTCGAAGGAGACGGCGTCGACCCCGCCGCTCTCGTCGGCGAGCGCCGCGCGAACCGCCTCGAGGCCGGCGTCGACCGGGCCGGAGCCGGTGCCGGAGGCGACCCGCTCCCCGTCGCCGACGCGGAGTCGGACCGAGGCGGTCGGCAGGTTCCCGCCGGAGGTCGCGGAGAGGTCGACCAGCTCGACGTGGCGGTCGCGATCGCGGTCCTGGACGTCCTCCGTGATCGCGAGCAGGTCCGCGTCGGTGACGCGTTTGCCGCGGTCGCCGAGGTCCTTCACCCGGGAGACGACCTCCCGGAGCTCGTCGTCGTCGACGTCGACGCCGTGGTCGGCGAGCGCGGCCGCGACGCCCGCGCGCCCGGCGTGTTTGCCGAGCACGAGCCGGCGTTCGCGGCCGACCGTCTCGGGCGGGTACGGCTCGTACATCGTCCCGTCCTTCAGCGTGCCGTCGGTGTGGATCCCCGACTCGTGGGCGAACGCGTTCGTGCCACACACCGCCTTGTTCGGCGGGATCGCGACCCCAGTCACCTCCGAGACGCGCCGGCAGAGCCGGTAGAGGTGCTCGACGTCGACCGTCTCCACGTCGTAACAGCGGTCCAACGCGATGGCGACCTCCTCTACGGCCACGTTGCCGGCGCGCTCGCCGACGCCGAGGACGGTGCCGTGGACGGTGTCCGCGCCCGCCTTCAGCCCGGCGTGGACGTTGGTCAGCCCGAAGCCGAGGTCGTCGTGCGTGTGGAGGCTCGTCGGCCCGAGGTCGACGAGCCGGGAGACGATCTCGGCGGTGCGCTCCGGGCCGGCCGCGCCGACGGTGTCACAGTAGCAGACGCGGTCCGCACCCGCGTCGATGCCGGCTCCCATGAGCTCTTCGAGGTACCCGAGGTCGGCCCGCGAGCCGTCCTCGCCGAGCACCTCGACCCAGAGGTCGTGGTCCTTCGCGTACTCGACGAGGTCGACGGTGGTCTCCACGACCTCCTCGCGGTTCGACCCCACCTTCGTCTCGACGTGTTTGTCCGAGGCCGGCACGACCAGGTTGACGCCGTCGACGTCGCAGTCGAGCGCGCGGTCGATGTCGGCGCGGACGCCGCGCGCGAAGCTGGTGACCGTGGCGTCGAGCCCCTCGCCGGCGACGCGGCGGATCCCCTCGCGTTCGCCCTCCGAGGTACAGGCCGAGCCGGCCTCGATCACGTGGACGCCCGCGGCGTCGAGCTCGCGGGCGATAGCGACCTTGTCCGCGGGCGTGAGCGAGACGCCGGGCATCTGCTCGCCGTCGCGCAGCGTCGTGTCCAGCAGCTGTACCTCCTCGAGGTCGGTGAGTGGGTTCGGGTTCAAAAGGGTCTCCGTGGTTCGGGTCGGCGTCGTTCGGTCGGATACGGCGTCCGTTCCGCCGTCGGGGACGGGCCCCGATCCGTCGGCGGATGCGTGGGCGTTATTGTCGGCGAATTTCACGGCCAGCCGCCGTGAGGCGACTTGCTCTATCCTCCGAACGACCACGAGTGTCTCGTGTCATTCGTACCCGTGCGGATGGGCCTCAGGGTAATAAAACGGACGGTTCGTGTCCGAACTCGCCGACCGATCCTCGGCGAAATCCCGTCGACGCCGACGATCCATCACCGCAGGGGTCGGTCAGCCCAGAAGCGAACGCAGGGTGCGGCGGCGGGTGCCACACGTCTCCCGGTACTCGCAGGTCGTACACCGGTCGTCGTCGACGCGGGCCGGCGGGCCGTCGATCGCGCGGACCGCCCGGAGCGCCCGGCGGTAGGCCGTCCTCCGGCGGGTCGTGATCCGGACCTCCCGAACGACGCCGACGGCGGGGTACTCCAGGATCGCCCGCGGGACGGCGCGCTCCCGTTCCCACGCAAGCGCCTTGGCGGCCGCGACCGCCCGGACCGACTGCGGCTCCCAGACGCCGCTGTCGGGCGGCTCGCCGGGCGAACAGACCACCGGGATCGGGGGACCGCCGTCGACCCCCGCGAGCACCTTGTGGACGACCCCGTGACACTCGCGTCCCGAGAGGAACGCCCGCGTCTCGGCGGGGTCGACGAGCCGATCGTACGGGTCGCGCTCGCGGAGCTGCGAGAGGTTCCGCCGGTAAGCGGCCGGCTCGCGCCGGATCGGGAGCCGGCGGAGGGTCGCATCCGGCGCGTCGACCAACTCCGGGTATCGGTAGGCGAGGTCGATCCGCTCGCGGACCTCGGCGGGGAGGTCCCGGTCGTCCTCGCGTCTGCGGTAGTAGAGCTGGCGAGGGCAGTACGCCGCGACTGCGAGGTCGCTGAAGGGGATCACGTGGGGGATCGCCACGGGTTCGTTTATAACGAGTCGGTCGGACCGGGCGTGTCAGCTCACGACCGTGACGTCTCCCCCTCTCCGACACCGAACCGGGGTCGAAACACGCGCCAGAGGATCCGAGGGTACAGCAGGCTTCTCGACGGGCGCTCCAGTCGAAAGACGCGCAGGAACGCCTCGGTCAGCGTCCCGTCGTCGTGGGCCCTCGCGACCAATCGACCCGCGTACCTGTTGAGCAGGTCGGTGGCGAACGGTTTGGAGCCCTCCGTCCCGTCGAAGGTGAAGTCGTTGCCGACGGCCGTCCGCCAGGCCTCGTGGACGACCCCGTCGATCCGCTCGAACACGCGGGGTCCGAGCCCCTCGATCCCGTTCGGGAGCTCGTGATGGAGCGCGAGCGCGTCAAGCGCCGCGACCGACATCCCCTGCCCGTACACGGGATTGAAACTGGCGACGGCGTCGCCCGTGACGACGAGCCCGTCCGGAAACCGGGCGAGGTCGCCGTAACGGCGTCGGACGCTGGCCGGGAACGGGTAGCGGTGGACCGCCGACAGCCACTCCCGGGTACGCAACTCCACGGCGATGTCGTCCAGCGGGAGCGCGTCGGCCCACTCGAGGAAGGTTCGGCGATCGGTCGGCGACCGCTCGCCGTGTACCCCCTGAAGGAGGACCTCCCAGCGGTCCCCCTCGATGGGGAGCATGGCCGCGCCGCGCGGGCGGTGTGGTTCGGGCGCGATGAGCACGCCACGACGCGCGTCCGGGGGCCGAGCGAGCCGAACCGTACTGTAGGTGATGCCGACGGAGACCCGGTCGACGTCGGGGACGGGATAGCCGTGCCGTTCGAGCCACGCGGGCGTCCGGCTCGTCCGGCCGGTCGCGTCGACGGTGAGCGCCGCGTCGAGGGTCGTCTCCACGCCCGCTTCGTCCCTGAACCGGACGCCCGTGACACGACGGCTCCCCGGGTCGTGGAGGTACTCGACGAAGTGACACCCGTCGCGGAACCGGAGCCCCGTCGTCTCGCGGAGCCGCTCGCGGACGACGTGTTCGAAGAGCGGTCGGCTGGCGTACAGCGCCGATAGCGGCGTTTTCGCTGGGGCGACGACGCCCCCGTGGTCGTACCACGTGATGTCCCGCGTCATGTCCAGCTCCAGCCCGCCGGCAGTCAGCACGTTGTCGCCGAACCCCGGAAAGAGGTCCTCGAGCGTGACCCGACCGGCTTCGAGCATCGCGTGCGGGTGGCTCGTCTGGGGTGCTCCTCCACGGCTCACCGGGCCGTCCGGCAACTCGTCGCGTTCGAGGACCACCACCTCGTCGACGACGTCACGAAGGACGCGGGCCGCACAGAGGCCGGCCATGCTCCCCCCGACGACGACGGCCCGGCCGCCGATCGGCTCGGCACGGGACCCGTCGTACCGCGGCATGCTTGCCAACGTCATGTGGGAACGATCGACCGTACTACGCGCCCCGACCAAAAAGGCCGGAGGTTCACCGTCCGGTGAAGTAGTTCGCAGCCTGTGTCCCGGGCCCCAGTTCCACCGTCGAGGCGTCGTCACAGGTGCCACACCGTGGTGGCCGTTCGACGTCCGCATACACCGTCCCGCATCCGTCACAGAGGAAGAACCTGATCCCAAGCACGGTAACAGATCGGTGGCGTGCGTTCAAATCGGTGTCGCACGCCGAGTCGACGGCAACCCGCCGGTCACGGCGCTCTCGCCGCTACAGCGACACGGCGCTCTCGCCGCTACAGCGACACGTCGGTCTCGATGTCCTCGGTCGCCTCGCGAAGCCCGTCCTCGCGGGCGGTCGCGGCGTGGGACGCCTCCATGTCCGCGTCGGTGAGGAGGTCGCGGAACTCGTCGCGAAAGCGGTCGTTCACGCGTGTAGACGCGAGGTCGGCGCGGGCGACCGGAACGAACTCGTTGACGACGTCGACGTCGACGTCGAGCGCCGACGCGACCGCCTCGATCTCTCGACCGGCCGCGAGCTGGCGTTTCAGCGCCGTGTACTCGAATGGGGTGTCCCGGTCCGCGTCGGCGACGAGGTGGAGGTCGAGGCGCGCGTCGCGGACCGTCCGGGCGTCGACCCCGGCGCCCGCGCCGCCGAGGGCGTCGGCGATCGTCTCGTCGTCCTCGCCGTCGAAGAAGCCGAAGACGACGCGGTCGTACGCCTCGTCGGCGAGACCGGTATCGTCGACGTCGGCCCCGGCGAGCCCGGAATCGAAGCCGTACCGCTCGCGCATCGTCGCGACGAGTTCTGCGACGCGCGCCTCGACCGCGTCGGCGTCGCGGTCGACGAGGCTCCCGCGGGCAGCCTCCTGGCGCTCGGTCACCGCCTCGGAGCCGGTGGCGTCGACGAAGAGGTCCCGGAGTTCCTCGGTCTTCTCGTCCATGTCCCCGGAGGGAGGCGACGAACGGGAAAAAGGGTGTCGGCGGCGACGGCGACCCGCGCCGGCGGTCGGTTCCCGCCCCCGCGTGGCAAGTTTTAACCCGACCGTATCCCCGTGATAGATCATGACTGCGCTGCAGACGGCCACCCGCGAGACGTTCTGGACCATCGGTCCGGTCGGGAAGGCCGCGTTCTACTGGCTCGCCGTGGTGGCGATCCTCGCGTTCCTGTACGGCGTGTACGCCCGGTTCGCGGCGTACACGCGCGGACGTGCGGACCCGCGCGATCGACTCTCGAACCTCCCCGGGCGTGTCGTCTCGGCGACGCGGACCGTCCTCTCGAACGAGAACCAGTTCGACGGAGACGCGTACACGGGCGTGATGCACACCTTCGTGCTCTGGGGCTTCCTCGTCCTGCTCGTCGCGACGACGATCCTCGGGATCGACATCGACCTCTACCGCCCGCTCGCCGGTGAGTCCTTCTGGGTCGGCGACTTCTATCTGGTCTACCAGTTCGCCGTCGACGCGTTCGGCCTGCTGTTCGTCGTCGGCGTCGGGATGGCGATGTACCGGCGCTACCGGGAGCGGGAGGGGCGGCTGTGGGGCAAACACACCTCGCTCGAGGACGACGCGTTCGTCTGGACGCTGTTCCTCCTCGGCGTCGGCGGCTTCCTCCTCCAGGCGATCGGCATCGTCGGCCAGCCGGCGCGCGCGAACGAGACGGTGAGCTTCGTGGGCATGGCGATGGCCGCCGGGCTCGAGGCCGCGGGGCTGACGACCGCCGGTGCCGAGGCGGTCTACGGCGTCGTCTGGTGGAGCCACTCGCTTCTGGCGTTCGCGTTCATCGCGTGGATCCCGTACGCGAAGCCGTTCCACATGATCTCCTCGTTCGCGAACGTCGTCGTCCGCGACGAGGCGGCCGGCGCGCGCCTCCCGAACGTCCCCGCCGACCTCGATCACACCAACGCCGAGTCCCTCGAGGACTTCACCTGGAAGGAGCTGATGGACGGCGACGCCTGTACCAAGTGCGGGCGCTGTACCGACGCCTGTCCGGCCGACACGGTCGGGCGAAACCTCGACCCGCGCGACGTGATCCTGGACCTCAAGGCGTACCGCGAGTCCGTGGTCGACGACCCGGTCGCGGGGAGACGCGACGGCACAGCCGTCGCGACCGACGGCGGCGTAGCGGGCTCCGCCGCCGCCAGCGACGGCGGCACGGTCCCCATCGTCGCCGACGAGGGCGGCGTGATCGCGAGCGAGTCGATGGAGTCGTGTATGGCGTGTATGGCGTGTATGGACGCCTGTCCCGTCGACATCGAGCACCTCACCTCGTTCACGCGCATGAACCGCCAGCTGGTCGACGAGGGCGCCGTCGACGCCACGCTTCAGGACGTCTTCCAGGACGTGATGCAGAAGGGAAACACCTTCGGCGAGCCGCAGTCGAACCGGGGCGACTGGGCCGACGACCTCGAGTTCACGGTCGACGACGCCCGTGAGACCGAGGTGGAGTACCTCTGGTACGTGGGCGACTACCCAAGCTTCGACGACCGGAACAAGAAAGTGGCCCGCGCGCTCGCGCGGCTGTTCGAGGAGGCGGGCGTCGAGTTCGGCGTCCTGTTCGACGACGAGCGAAACGACGGCAACGACGTCCGCCGGATCGGCGAGGAGTTCCTCTACCTCGAACTCGCCGGCCACCACGTCGAGACGTTCGCGGACTGCGAGTTCGAGAAGATCGTCTGTACGGACCCGCACTCGTACAACACGATGAAAAACGAGTACCCCGAGGTCGACTTCGCGGAGTTCGCCGACGACCCGATGATGCCGTTCGACCGCGAGGAGCCGTGGAACGCCGACGGCGAGATAGACGTGCGCCACTGGACGCAGGTGGTCGAGGAGTTGGTCGCCGACGGCCGGCTCGACCTCGTCGGCGACGAGCTCGACTACACCGTCACCTACCACGACCCCTGTCACCTCGGCCGGTACAACGACGAGTACGAGGCCCCCCGCGAGCTGATCCGGGCGACCGGCGCGGAGCTGTACGAGATGCCCCGGTCCCGGTCGGACTCCTTCTGTTGTGGCGGGGGCGGCGGCGGGCTCTGGACCGAACACGACGAGGCGGTCAAACCCAGCGAGGAACGGCTCCGCGAGGCGGTCGAGGACACCGACGCGGGCGGCGCCATCGAGAAGTTCGTCGTCGCCTGTCCGATGTGTACGACCATGTTCGAGGACGGCCGGAAGACGGGCGGGTTCGAGGAGGACGTCGAGGTCGTCGACGTGGCGGAACTGCTTATCGAGGCGCTGGAAACTGGCTCGTGACGGGATGACCGGTGCGAATTCGCTGATCGAAGGAACGGCGGAGACCTCAGACGCGTCGGGGGGCCGAATCGACGGCGTCGGCGGTCCGACGGAGCAACGCGCGACCGGGGGCTCGGTCGCGGACGGGCGCGTCGCCGAGGTAGTCGACGAGCGCGTCCCGTAGCAACGCAGTTCCGTCGGCAGGGAGGTCACCCCCGCGTTCGATGCGGTCGAGCGGGCGGTGGTATGGCGAGGCGTCCCCGTCGGTGTCGACGGCGCGCTCACAGGCGTCGAGCAACGCCGCGTGCGCGACCCACGCCTCCTCGTGGGAGAGCGTCAAGTCGGTCGCGTCGGGTCTCCGAGGGGACATTTACCTGGGTTCTCCAGAGGGAGGCTCTTAAAAGTACTCCCGAGTTCGATGGTTTAACCGTCGGCGCGCGAAAGCGGTCGATATGGTGCGGGACCCGTCGCGCGAGGAGGACCCACCCGAGGTCGACGAGGTGCTCGAGGCGCTGGCCGACGAGGCCGCGCGCCGGATCGTCACTGCGCTCTCGGAACCGAAGACGGCGAGCGAGCTCTCCGAGGAGTGTGACGTCCCGCTCTCGACGACGTATCGAAAACTGGAGAAACTCACCGACGCGACCCTGCTGAACGAGTCGACCGACATCCGACGCGACGGCCAGCACACGACGCGTTACTCCGTCGCGTTCGAGGAGGTCGTCGTCTCGATAGACGAGACGGACGGGCGCGAGTTGGCCGTCGAGTTCGAGCGTCCCGAGCCGACGCGCGACGAGCGGCTGGCCGACCTGTGGTCGGAGCTTCGGGAGGAAACATGACAACGCACATCGACCTGACGATAATCGTGGCAAAGACCGCCATCCTGGTACTGGGTGGCATGATCACGTACTACGCGCTCCGGGCCTACGAGCGCACCGGCGACCCGTCACTGCGGGCGCTCGGGATCGGGTTCGGCGTGGTCACCGTCGGGGCGTTGGTCGGCGGGGTCTCCCACCAGATCGTCGGCGCGGGCCTGGCGACGGGGATCGCGATCGACAGCCTGCTGACGGCCGCCGGGTTCGGCGTGATCGTCTACTCGCTGTACCTGGAGTAGCCGGTCGCGGGCGGCTGACAGTCGGGATCTCGCCGTTCGGAGCGACGAACGGTAGCCTTTTGCGAGGCTCACGCGTGGGATCGGATGATGAGCGAGGCCACACGCGAGGAGCTCTCCCGCCGGATCGCCGGCGAGATCACGCTCAGCGACGACCCGGGAGCGACGCTCCGGAAGTGGCGGACCGACTTCGACGTCTCACAGACGGAGCTGGCCGACCAGCTCGGCGTCTCCTCCTCCGTGGTCTCCGACTACGAGAGCGGCCGCCGGGAGAGCCCCGGCATCGGCGTCGTCCGCCGGACCGTCGAGGGGCTACTCGACATCGACGAACGGCGGGGTGGCGGCCGGCTCCGGCAGTACGCCCGCGTCCTCTCGGCTGGGTTCGAAAGCGACATCGTCCACGACCTCCGGGAGTACGCGACCGCGGTGCCGCTTTCGGACTTCTACGAGGCGATGGGGGCGACCGAGGTCGTTCGCGGCGACCGCGACCGCGTCAACGGCCACACCGTGATCGACTCGATCCAGGCGATCACCCGCCTGTCGAGCGAGGAGTTCTACCGGCTGTACGGCCAGTCGACGAACCGCGCGCTGGTGTTCACGCGGGTCACCCGCGGGGAGTCGCCGCTGGTCGCGATGCGCGTCGTCAGCCCGACCCCGAACGCGGTCGTCCTCCACGGGATCGACACCGACGACCTCTGGGAGCACGCAGCCGACCTCGCGCGCGTCGACGGCTTTTCGCTCGCGACCTCCACGCGCGATCTCGAGGCGTGTCTGGCGGACCTCCGGGAGCTCTGAGTCGCGGCCGCGAGCGCGTACCGCTGTCGAACTCCACGATCGGGGGGCTAAAACCGCTGGCGCGTCTCGGTCCGGCCATGAGCGACCAGGCGTACGCCGACCGGCTCACTGCCAACCGACGGGAGAAGGACGAGTTCTTCGCCGAGCACCCGCAGTCGCCGATCCCGCCGGACCGCCGCGAGGCGTTCGACGGGCTCGCGTACTTCCCGCCGGCCCCCGAGTATCGCGTCGAGGCGACGGTGACCGTCCACGACGAGCCCGACCCCGTCGAGATGGAGACGACCGCGAGCAGACCGGTCCGCTACCTGCGGGTCGTGACGTTCGCGTTCGAACTCGACGGCGAGGAACACGAACTCGCGGGGTATCGCCAGGAGGGGGAGGAGGGCGCGATCTTCGTCCCGTTCCGCGACAAGACCACGGGCCAGCAGACGTACCACCAGGGACGGTACATGGAGCTGGAACCGGAGGGAGAACTCGCGGACGGCGACGCGGTCACGGTCGATTTCAACCTCGCGTACAACCCGTTTTGCGCGTACAGCGAGACGTTCGCGTGTCCGCTCCCGCCCGAGGAGAACTGGCTGGAGACCGTCGTTCCCGCCGGCGAGAAGGCGCCCGACTTCGAGTAGCCCGATCGCTTCGAAACCCGGCGCGTGCCTCCGAGCGCCCGGTCGGGCGCGAGGGGCCCGCGCGATGTCGTCGGCGCGAAGCGCCGACTGCTCGGAAATCTCTGATTTCCGGTGGAGTCGCCGGCGCGGACACGCGCCAGCGACGAGGCTGGGGAGGCGTGAGGCGCGGTGCGGTCGCGGTCGCGGTCCATCGCGCCCGGAGGTTCGAGCACACGCACGGTGACGCCCGGAGGTTCGAGCACACGCCCGGAAATTCGAGCGCACGCAGGGTCGAGAACGCGCCGTATTCGAGCCTACGACTGCTCCTCGAACCGCGCTATCGCCCGGTCGGCCCCCGTCGACAGGAAGCCGACGTCGGTTCCCGCGATCAGGTAGTCGTAGCCCGCGTCGACCCATCGGTCGATCAGTTCGTCGCTCGTCGCCAGCGTCCCGACCGGCACCCCCTCGTCGTCCGCAGCAACGAGCGTCGCCTCGATCGCGTCCGTGAACGCGGGGTCGTCGTACTCCCCGAACCGCCCGAGCGACGCCGAGAGGTCGGCGGGACCGACGAACAGCGCGTCGATCCCGGGCACCGCCGCGATCTCGCCCGCCGACTCGACCGCGCGTGGCGTCTCGATCTGGGCGATCACCGCGACGTCGTCGGCCCCGCGCCGGAGGTACGCGTCCAGCCGACGGCCGAAACCGGAGGCCCTACTTCCGGCGACGCCGCGCCGGCCGCGGTAGCCGTCGGCGTCGACGCGGTCCGCGGGGTCGTCCGCCGAGTCGTCGCCGTTCTCCGAGTCGTCGCCGTCGTTCCCACTCCCGCCCTCCCCGACCTGTGGCGGGTATCGGCACAGTTCGACGAACTCGCGGGCCGCAGATGGCGAGTCGATCTGCGGGGCCATGATCGCCGACGGGCCCGCGTCGAGGACGCGTTTTATCCGTGCCGCCTCCACGTCGGCGACGCGAACCAGCGCCTCCGTGTCGCCGGGGGCGGACTCGATCGCCCGGAGCATGTCCTCGACGTCACCCGCCGTGGCCGCCGAGTGTTCGGTGTCGACGGTCACGAAGTCGAAGTCGGCGGTCGCCAGGGCCTCCGCGACGCCCGGCGAGGGCAACGCACACCAGCCGCCGACCGGACGCTCCCCCTCCACGAGTTTCCGTTTCAGGTCCATACGCCACGTTCTCGATCGGGGTACAAAAACGGCGGTACGGCGGCCATCGTCGGGGGGTTCGATGGGGCGAGGAGGCAGAAGGGCGGAGCGGTCGGCGGGGCGGAGAGCCGGCTCACGGCGTAACGGAGGGGAACGGACGAGAAACCGGGTCGGGGGAGACCCGAACTAGAGGCGGCCGACGTTCTCGACGGCGACGGACTCGACTGACTCGACCTCGGCGAACGCCTCCTCGACGGCCTCGGTGCCGCCCGCGTCGTCGGGGACGATCACGGTCGGGAGCAGTGCGACGAGCCCGAAGGCGACGTCGTCGCGCTCGAAACCGCGGATGCGCGCGCCCTGCGGGAGGGCGGCTTCCAGCTCGTCTTGAAGCTCGTCGAGGTCGACCTCGGGGCTGTTCGGCATGACCTTGATCTTGGCGGCGACGTCCCCCATCTCAGGGCCCCCGGAAGCCACACTCGTGACACTCGTACAGGTTGCTCTGCTTCCGGCACTTCGCACACCGGTGGATCGTCGCGCCACAGTCCGGGCAGGCGAACCGCGCGGCGTTCATCCCGGACACCTGGATGCCACAGGAGACACACTGTTTCGTGCCCCGGCTTTCGGTATCGCTCATACCAGTTCTCACCGTCGCGTGACGTTTAACCGTTGTTCTTTGCCCTCGCGCCGGGGACGTCCACGGCCGCGGGATCGGCGTCCGGCTCCCCTCGGACCGCCGCCCCGACCGGTCACCCCAACATCAGCGGCCCGATCAGCACGCCCATCAGGTGGACGCGCCGCGCGCCGAGCCGCGGCGGGACGAGACCGAGCACCGCGGCGACGACGAAGACGCCGACGCCGAAGGCACCCGCGAACGCGTAGGAAACGAGACAGAGCAGACAGAGGACGCCGACGGAGAGCCGGGTGTAGTCGGCGTTCCCGACCGCACGCAGGTACGCGTCCCCGACGAGGAGGAGGAGCGCGAACCCGCAGGCCGCCGCGGTGGCCATCGCGACGAGGAGGATCGGCAACGCGAGCGGCACCTCGGCGCGGTCGATCGCGACGGTGACGCCGGTTCGGGGCGTCCCGAGGGCGACGAGCGCGAACAGTGCGAACACGGTGTTGGCCGTGTTGGCCCCGCTCGTGGCGACGATGAAGCCGCGGTCCGCCTCGCTCCGCGGGACCGCGGGCAACGCCGCGACCGAGGCGATCGCCGCCGAGATCCCCGGGACGTAGCCGACGACCGCGCCGGCGAGCGACCCCGCGGTCGCGCTGACGCCGAGGTCGCGTCTCCCCATCGTGATCCGCGCGTCCGACTGCGGCGGGACACCCTCGCCGCCGAGCGCGTCGACGAGGACCGGCGCGCCGAACAGCCCCGAGAAGAGCGGGGCGAGCACGCCGCCCGCGTCCAGCGGTGCGGACGGGTCGACGTCGAGGGTGGCAACGCCGAGCGCGGCGCTCGCGAGGAAGGCGACGAGCCCGCCGACGGCGGCCCGCTTCGAGGACTCGGTGACGACGAGGAAGGCGACGACGACCCCGAGCAGGAGGGGGAGATGCGCCCGGACGGTCGGATACCCCCGCGCCATGACCCAGGTGATCGGGACGGCAAGGGGCACCGCCAGCGCGACCGCGAGCCCGGAGCCGACCGCCGAGAGCCGGAGCGCCTCGCGGCCGCGCCCGGCGACGACGAGTCGGTGGCCGGGCAGCGCGGCGACGGCGGTCGCCGCGTCGGGTACCCCGAGCGCGAGCGCGGGGACGATGTCGAGGAACGAGTGGACGACTCCCGCGCCGAGCATGGCGACGCCGACGAGCAGGGGGTCGGCGGGGATCGACGGGGCGATCCCGGCGAGCAGTAGCGCGAAGTTGTTCGCGTGGAGTCCGGGAACCAGCCCGCTCGCGGTCCCGAGCACAGCGCCACAGAGGAGGAACGCGAGCGCGGCTCCGGCGAAGGCCGGATCGACCACCGGCCGGACGAGGGTGTCCATCCAGACGGGGTGGCCGCGGCTTGCGGTATAAACGTGCGCCGGCAGGTCAGCTACGGGGTCGGACGTCGAAACCCGAAAATCAGGCCGAAGCGGCCGCCTGCGACTTCTTCTGGGTGATGTAACCGGCGATGCGGTTGCGGACGCCCTTCGACTCGACGGTCGTCAGCGCGGAGACGCTCTCCTTGTTCGTCTCGAAGTCGGTGTTGAACGACTCGGGGTATCGCTCCAAGAGGACGTTCGCGAGCTGTTTGATGTACTTGGGCTTGATGGCCATACCGAGCGATACCCGCGGGCCGAACTAAAAGGGTTCGTTCCCGCGCGAGCGGCTGTACGGAGGGATCGGGCCGTCGAGGACCCAGAACGACGAGTCATCCGGGAGACGGCAAGCCGGCCGGGTCACGACGAGCCGGAAGGCTCCCCGTCCGCGACGTCGACGACGTCGAGCCCGCGGTCCGCCGCGAGCGCGCGCCAGTCGGTCGCCCCGTCGATCCGCGCGAACGCCTCCCGCTCGGCCGGGCCGCCACAGCGGTCGACGACGTCGGCGAAGTACCGCAGTCGGTCGAGCAGCTCCGCCGTGTCGTAGCCGGGGACGTCGAGCCGCGAGACGGCCACCGTGGCGTCGACGACCGCGCCGAACCCGCGGTTGACGGTCGGCACTCGCTCCGAGACCACCGCGCTCTCGACGGGCTCGAGCGCCCACGTCCGCACGGTGGTGTCGCCCCGACGCTCGCGGTCGACCTCCGTCGCGCGCACCTCGACCCAGGCGTCCGCACCGGGGAGGACGGGCTCGGGCTCCTCGCGGACGGTCAGCGCCGCGTCGACGAACTCCCGCGGGTCGACGGTGAACTGGACCACGCCGCCGCCGCGCTCGGTGAAGTTCCGCCAGGTCCGGGTCCGCCCGTACGTTCTCGCCGTGACGGGGTCGTCGGGTGCGTCCGGTGCGTGGAGTCCGAGCGCGGCGACGTTCCACCGATCGTTGGGGCCGAGGGTGGCGACGACGGACTCCGTGACCCCCCGAAGGTCGACCGGCCAGCCGTCGGGGCTCACGGTCACGTGTCCACTCCGTTCCGGTCGCTCCCGTCCAGGCTCGCCCCGCGCCGTAGCGCGACGTACAGCGCCGCACAGGTGAGGTCCGCGGTCGTCCCCGGGTTGATCCCGCGGTCGACGAACGACGTAGCCAACTCCTCGACTGCGTCGAGGTCGACGGCGTGGACCGCGTCGGCGTCGGGAACGAACTCGGCGTCGGGAACGAACTCGGCGTCGGGAACGAACTCAGCGTCGGGAACGAACTCAGCGTCGGGAACGTCCTGACCGGCCGAAACGATCGCGCGTGCCTCCGCGCTCGCCTCGCAGGCGACCCCCGGACCGTGAGCCGTCGCGACGAGCGTGTCGGGCTCGGTCGCGAGCAGGCCGAGGAAGGCTCTCGCTGTCCGGTCCGTCAGCGGCCCCTCGTCGGCGCAGATCCACTCGGCGGCGCGGAACGTCCGGGGGAACCCCCCGACCCACTCCTGGGCGTTACGGTCGGGGACGCGGTCGCCGGTCCCGCCGTCCGCCGAGCCGTCGACGACTGCGGACGTGGCCAGCACGTCACGGAGCGTGAGCCCGCGGTCGCGGAGGGTCGGCTCGGCGTCGCCCCCACAGCGCACGTCGAGGTCGGCCGCGTCGTCCGGCGGGTCCCCGACCGCGACGTCGACGTGCTCGAACGCCCGGTAGAACGCGACCGCGTCGTCGACGGTAGTCCCCCGGGTCACGCGGTCGAGGCCGTCGGGCGAGAGGTCGCCGTCGTCGGTCGCACGGAGGAGCGGAATGAGGAGCAGGAGACAGCCGAACTGCGTGTTCGTCCCCGCCCGAGCGGCCATCCCCGCGACCGCGCGCTCGAAGGCGTGGCCGACCGCCCCGCCGCGGGCCGCGCGCTCGATCCCGTCGCGGGCCCCGACCGCGCCGCCGAGGAACGCCTCGAACCGGAGGTCCGCGAGGTCCCTGTGTCGGTCGACGTTCCCCGGCTTCGGCGTTCCCGCGACCTCGAGGAGGAGCGCGAGGGTGGCGTCGTCCGCGGGAGCGCGGGAACGCGGCGCGTGCGGAGCGTGCGGAACACGCGACGGACGTGGGGGAGTCACGGCGAGACCTCCCGCCCGTCGGCGCGACCGATCAGTTCCCCCTCGCGCCAGTCCGCGACCGCGTCCGCGACCCGGGAGAGGACCCGCGGGTCGTCGCTCGGTCGGCCGACGCTCACCGCGTCGGCTCCGTATTCGGCGTACTCGCGAACCGTCGCTCGATCCCTGACGCCGTTGTTGGCGACGACCGCCTCCGAGTCCATCGCGTCGACGACCTCGGCGACGACCGCCTCCGAGTCCATCGCGTCGACGTGGATCCAGTCCGCGCCCGCGGCCGCGACCGCGCGGGCGACCACGGCGAGGTCGACGCCCTCGACCTCCGCGCGGACCTTCACGCCCGTCGTCGCGCCCGTTTCCGCCGCGGCCGTGACGTAGTCGGCGAGCCGCTCGCGGTCCGAAAGCAGGGTCTCACCGCAACCGACCGCGCGGAGCTCCGGCTGGCGGCAGTGGGCGTTGATCTCACATATCGCCCCGTGGTCGGCACAGACCGCGGCCGCCTCGCGGACCGGCTCGACCGTCGCGCTCCTGACGTTGACCCCGGGGCGGACCGGCGCGTCCGCGAGCGCGCGCAACTCCCGATCGATCCACGCGATCGGATCCGCGGGGAGGAACTCGGAGCGCCCGCGGGCGACGAGGTCGCGGGCAGCCTCACGGCTCGCCGGGTCGAGCGCGATCCCGCCCAGCACCGCACGGTCGACGTGCTCGCCGGCGGTCCGCGCCCACGCGGCGTCCGACTCGCCGCTGAGGCTGGCGGCGACGAGGAACGGCTCCGCGGGGGTCGCCGGCGTTGACGGAGCCGACGGAGGGCTCACGACACCGCCTCCAGCGCGTTCTCGCACGCGCGGACGACGCGCGCGGCGTCGTCGACGTCGTCGATCCGGGCGTCGGTCCGTTCGACGTGGCGGTCCGGCTCGGTCGGGTCGTCGGGGTCGAGGACGAACGCGTCCGCGAACGGGTAGGCGTCGACGACCCCCGCGGTCGACGGCTCGAGCCCGACCCCCGCCATCAGCTCGGCGGCCGGTCCGGAGAACACCTCGTCGCCGACGAACGGCGAGACGGCGACGACGGGCGTCGCCGCCAGGGCGGGTTCGATCCCGGGGATCGAGAGCATCGGGCCGATACTCGTCACGGGGTTCGACGGGCCGATCACGACGGGCTCGGCGAGCGCCTCGCGGACCGCGTCGGTCGGCTCGGCCGCGTCCGCGCCGCGGAACTCCACGTCGGCGACGGCCGGCTCGCCGCGGCGGGCGACCCAGTACTCCTGGAAGTGGAGCGTCCCGCCCGCCTCCGTGTGAACCAGCGTCGCGACCGGGTCGTCGGACATCGGTAGCAGGTCGACGTCGAGGCCGAAGACGTCCGCGAGGGTCCCGATTACCTCGGTGAGGGTGTGCCCCTCGTCGAGGAGCCCGGTCCGCGTGAGGTGGACCGCGCGGTCGCGGTCACCGATCTCCATGAACTCCGCGACGCCGGAGAAGCGCCGCCAGCGGGCTATCGCACGGCCCGCGGTCTGGGCGTCGTCGTCGAGGTAGCGCGGTCCGGGGTCGAACCCGGCGGACGCCGCGAGCCGCGAGAGCTCGTCGTGGGTCTCGGTGGTGTCGCCGTCGATCCCCCACCAGCGCTCCCTGTCGAGGACGTCGCCCCCGGCGAACAGCACGGTGTCGACGTCCGGGCAGACGAGGTGGCCGCCGAGCTCGACGTCGTCGCCCGTGTTGGCGACGACCGTCACGTCGCCGAGGTCCCGGACGGCGCTCGCGCCCTCGAGCAGTTTCGGCGTTCCCGTGCCGCCCGCGAGGAACGTGACCATACGCCCGGAAGGCGGGGGGCGGATTTGTATCCTCGGCTCCGCGGTCGGCGCGCGCCTCCGAGCGACCGCCGGCCGCTCGGAGCCCGCGCGAGGGAGGCCGAGGGGACCCGCCGGCGGTTCCGGCGGGTCGCCGAGGCCGAGGCTGGGGAGGCGTGAGACGCGGTCGCGGCCCCTTACTCGCTAACCGCGACGCTCGTCTGCATCGCCTCGGTGTTGAACGCGCTACCGACGCCGTCGTCGCCACAGACGATCACGCCCGCGTCCGAGCCCGTCACCGCCTCGAACTCCGCCATCGCGCGGTCGGCCGCAGTCTCGGCGTCGAACCCCTCCTCGAGCAGGTCGACCGCCCGGCGCGTGAGCGTGACCCGGGTGATGTCCTCGCCGGCCCCCGTCGCGCTCGCGCCGCCGGCGTCCGTACAGAAGAAGCCCGAGCCGACCTGTGGGACGTCGCCGACGCGCCCCGCGAGCGCGAACGAGCGCCCGCCGGTGGAGGTAGCCGCCGCGAACGTCTCGCCGTCCGTCGCGACCGCGCCGACCGTGTCGTGGTCGGGGGCCGTAGCGTCGCCGCCGGAGCCGAACCGCGCCTCCAGCCACTCGAGGTGCTCGCTCGGTGACCCCTCCGGCGGGGCCTCGGCCTCGTAGCGCTCGCGTTTCTCGTCGGTCAGGAGGTCGACGCCGGTCTCGACGCCGAAGTCCACGGCGAGTTCGACCGCGTGCTCGCCCGAAACGAGGACGTGCGGCGTCTCCTCCATCACGACCCGTGCCGCGGAGACGGCGTGTTCGACGCCCGGCATCGAGCAGGCCGCGCCGACCGCGCGGTCCGCGGTCATGACGCCCGCGTCCGTGCGGACGACTCCGTCGGACTGGACCGCGCCGCCGACCCCCGCGTTGAAGCGGGGACTCGATTCGAGGACGCGGATCCCCGTCTCGACCGCGTCGAGCGGGGTCGCCGTCGCGGCCCCCGCCTCGGCCGCCTCGTCGAGGACCGCCCCTCTCGGTTCGGGTTCGTCGGGAGCGCCGCCCGCGCCGCCGTGGAGTATCACGCGCATGGTCGACCCTCCGAGGGCGACCGTATAAGGCTCCGGAAAGCGGCGGTCCGGAGAGCAGAGGTCGGGAGGACGGCGGTCCGGCAGACAACGAACGAGCCACCCGGAGTCCGACCGCCAGTTTTTGTATCCGGCCGACGAATCCCCGGCCGTGACGGACCCCCCGCCGACCTCCGTTCTCTTACCGACCGTCCGCTGGACCGACGCCTGCGAGGAGGTCGCCGTGGCCCTGGAGGAGGACGACGAACTCCTCGTGATCGCGGACGACGCCGACGACCCGGTCGCCGACCGACGGGGGGAGACGCCCCCCGGGGTTCGGGTCGTGCTCGCCGGCGAACCGGCGGGGTGTTCCGGGAAGGCGCACGCGATCGCTACGGGGATGGCGACGGCCGAGGGCGACCGGATCGTCTGGACGGACGACGACTTCCACCACCCGCCGGACTGGCTCGAGCGCCTCCACGCCGACTACGAACGGCAGGGGCCGACGACGGAGCTGCCTGTCTTCGTCGGCCGCGATCCGCTCGGCGTCCTCCTCGAGCCCGCCTACCTCATCGGGGGGACCCTCGCGATCGCCGCCGGCGGGATCGCGTGGGGCGGCGCGGTCGTCTTCGAGCGTGACGACCTCGACGAGTCCGCCTTCCGTGCGGACCTCGAACGGGCCGTCAGCGACGACGGGACCCTCTCGGAACACCTCGAGGTGACGCCGGTGAAACGGACGCGGGTCGTGCCCGCGGGGGGGTCGATCCGCGCCTCGCTGGAGCGGCTCGTGCGCTTCCTGTGGATCGTCCGGTACCACGCGCCCCGGTCGAGCGCGGTCAACGTCGCGCTCGCGGTTACGTTCGCGACGCTGTGTCTCGCAGTGCCTGTCGCCGCGGCCGGGTTCGTGACCCTGCTCTCCGGGGCGACGTACGCGTGGGCCGGGCTCCGGCGGCCGACGTTCCTGCTCGCGACCCCGGCCGCGGTCGCGATGCCCGGGTTGATGGCGTACGCGTTCGCGCGTCGGACGTTCGTGTGGGGTGGTCGTCGGTATCGGTGGGTGCGGAAACACGACGTTCGGGTGCTGTCGGGGTGACCCCGACCGAGCGACGCCGTCCAGCCGGCGCTCCGGCCGCCCCGCCGCACTCGGAAAGCGGCAGGCACTTTACGGGGGTGCGAGAAACCACGACCGTTATGAGCTACGACAAGGTCGACGTCCCCGACGACGGGGAACGGATCACGCTCGCCGACGAGGAGACGGGCGAACTGAACGTCCCCGAGAACCCGATCGTCCCGATCCTCCACGGGGACGGCATCGGAACCGACGTCGGCCCGGCTGCCCAGCAGGTGCTCGACGCCGCCGCGGAGGCGACCGGCCGCTCCATCGCCTGGATGCGCGTGTACGGCGGCGAGAGCGCCCGCGAGAAGTACGGCGAGAACCTCCCCGACGACACCGTCGACGCGATCCGCGAGTTCCGCGTCGCGATCAAGGGCCCGATGACGACGCCGGTCGGCTCCGGCTTCCGCTCGCTGAACGTCGCGCTCCGGCAGACGCTCGACCTGTACGCGAACGTGCGACCCACCTACCACCTCGAGGGCGTTCCCTCGCCCGTGAAGAACCCCGAGGCGATGGACATGATCACCTTCCGGGAGAACACCGAGGACGTGTACGCCGGCATCGAGTGGGAGGCCGGCACCGACGAGGTCGAGCAGGTCAGGGAGTTCCTCGAAGACGACATGGGCGTCGAGGACGTGCTCCACGACGGTCCCATCGGGATCGGCGTGAAGCCGATCTCCGAGTTCGCCTCCAAACGGCTCATCCGCGAGGCGTTCGACTACGCGCTCGCGAACGACCGTGACTCCGTCACGCTCGTCCACAAGGGCAACATCATGAAGTTCACCGAGGCCCAGTTCCGCGACTGGGGCTACGAACTCCTCGAGGAGGAGTACGGCGACGAGTTCATCACCGAGGACGAGCTGTGGGACGAGTACGACGGCGAGCAGCCCGAGGGGACGATCCTCGTGAAGGACCGCATCGCCGACAACATGCTCCAGCAGCTCCTCACTCGCACGGGCGAATACTCCGTCATCGCGACGATGAACCTCAACGGCGACTATATGTCCGACGCCGCCGGCGCACAGATCGGCGGGCTGGGGATCGCACCCGGCGTCAACTACGGCCACGGTCGCGCGCTCGCCGAGCCCGTCCACGGCTCCGCACCCAAGTACGCCGGCGAGGACAAGGTCAACCCGACCGCGATGATCCTCTCCGGTCGCGAGATGCTGGAGTACCTCGGCTGGTCTGACGCCGCCGACCTCGTGCGCGACGCCGTCGAGGAGACCATCTCCGCCGGGAAGGTCACCTACGACCTCCACCGCCAGATCGAGGGGGGCGAGAAACTCGCCACGAGCGAGTTCGCCGACGCCGTCGTCGAGAACATCGAAAGGCTCGCGTAGGCGGGCGTTGCGAACTCCCGGGAGGCCCGAAACGCGCCGGGTTCCGGGACCCGAATATCACGACGGAGAACCGGATCACCGTATTTTAAATACGGACGGTACCTATCCGGAGTGATGAAAGTCCAGTTCGAGTGCTCGTGCTCCGAGGAGATCTCGGAGTTCACTCGAGGACAGACGAGCCGGGGGGTTCACGTCGAGTGCGGCAACTGCGGGGCGGTGTACGCGGTCACGATCACCGAACTCGAGTGAGTTCGGGCTCATCGATCCGGCGGTCGGTCCGTCGATCGGAACCGGAGCAACACGGTCGTTCCGTCCTCGGTAGCGTCGAAGTGGACGGTGCCCTCCTGAAGTTCGCACATCCACTTGACGAGCCACAGCCCGATGCTACTGGCGTGTGAGAGGGGCGTCTCCTCTTCGGCCCGCAGCACCGCCCGCTCGCCTTCGGGGATCCCGGGCCCGTTGTCCTGGACCTCGAGGCGGGTCGTCGTCCCGTTCGTTTCGACGCGCGCGAGGACCCGTCGACCCGGGTCGTCGTTGTGGGCGATCGCGTTCTCGAGCACCTCCCGGACGGGGTAGATCACCGACTCGTCCGCGTGTATCCACGCGCGATCCGGGAGATCGAGCGAGAACTCCGCGTCCGTCCGCTCGTCGTCCAGCTCCTCGACGGCCTCGTGGACGACGGTCGTGAGGTCGACACGCTCCTCGACGGGTCCCGTGGAGGCGTCCTCGATCACTCGGAGCTTCTCGCTTATCTCGACCATGTCCTCCGTGGTTTCGCGGATCGTCTCCAGACACTCGCGGCTGCGCTCGTCGTCCAGCCGCCGCTCGAGCAGGTCGGCGTATCCCTGAACGACGTTGAGGTCGTTCCGAACGTTGTGTCTGAACACGCGACTCAACACCTGGAGCTGCTGGTTCGACGTCTCCAGTTCCCCGCGGGCGGTAACGGCCCGACGGGAGTGGTGTCTCACGGCCACGTACAGGAACGCCGAGGACGCTCCGACGAGCGCCAGACCGCTCACGATTCGAACGGACGAGAACGGGTCCGTGGAGGCGAACGCCGTCCCGATCGCGAGGTCGGAGAGGATCACACACGTGGCGCCGAAGAGGAGATACAGACCCGCGACGGCGCGGGGCGACCGATCGAACAGCCGATCCGGATCTGATTTCATTTATATATCTCTTAACCCCAGCGTAGATCGTCCGTAACTAACGGCTCGATCCGGCGTGTATTAAGTGTTCACGGTGGTGGAACGGAACGGGAGAACGGCAGACCGAGCGCCCGTGTTCCCGATCGCGGATCCCGGGGGCCGACATCGAATCCGGTCACCACTCGGCACACTCGGGACAGACGAGGTCGGCGCCGTCGCGCCAGCGCCGCGTGACCGTGGCGCCACAGCGGTCACAGGCAGTGCCGTCCGCCGTCCACGTCGACGTGGACTCGGCGGGCTCGACGTCGGCGAGATCTCCCTCGGTAGCCGCTCCACCGGCGGAGTCGCTATCCGAGCCCGTCTCGACGTCCGGGTCCTCCGTATCGGTCCCGCTCGACGCGAAGTCGTCGAGCGATCGGTCCTCGGGCATTTACGCCCCCCGTCGGAGCCTGGCGACGACGAACTCGCGTTCCAACTCGCCGAGGAACTCGCCGAGCCGTGGACCCTGGGGTTGATCGAAGAAGAGGCGGTACCCTGCCTCGAAGAAGTCGGCGACCTCGATCCCGTGATCGCGGGCGGTCTCGTACATCTCGGCCTGGATCGCCTCCCCGTCGTGGCCCTCGGCGACGAAGTCCGCGAGGTCGTCGAGCGCTGACGCGACGTCGTCGTCGAACGCCACGTCCGGGAGGTCGGTCTGGAGCCGGTAGTTGTACTCGTTGTCGGTTCGCTCCGCCCACGTCCGAGCGCGCTCCACGCGGGAGAGCGCCTCTCGAACCGCCCACTCGGGGGTGTCGTCGTCGACGTGACCCTCGTCGCGCGCGAGCTGCTCGCGCAGGTCGGGGTCGTCGACCATGCCGAGGACGGCGGCGAAGGTGTACGGGAACCGGACGCGGTCCGCGGGGTCGGCGTCCGCGGGACGGTCGGCGCCGACCGGCCGACCCTCGGAGCCCCAGCCCATCACGAACGGGTACGCGCGCTCGGCGAACCGGGTCAGCTCCTCGTCGTCGACCTCGCCGAAGTAGGCCCGCTCGAAGCGGTCGAAGCGGTCGACGAGCAGGTCGATCCGTTCGAGGTCGAGGTCGCGCGCCTTCTTCGGGTGGAGCGCGAAGAAGTACCGCACCACCTCGGGTTCGAGATATTCGAGCAGCTCGGGCACCGTGACGACGTTGCCCGCCGACGAGGAGAGCGCCTCGCCGCCGAGCGTGAACCACTCGTACACCATCGGCACCGGCGGCTCGATCCCGAACACGTTCCGCGCGAGGTCGACGCCGGAGGGCCACGAGCCCTCGGCGTGGTCCTTGCCGAACGGCTCGAAGTCGACGTCGAGGACGTCCCACTGGGCGGGCCACTCCAGCCGCCACGGCAGCTTTCCCTCCCGGAACGTGGCGGTCCCCTCGTGGCCGCACCCCTCGATGACGTCGTCGCCGACCTCGAGGTCCGTACAGGCGTACTCGACCGTCCCCGCCTCCAGGTCGACCGCGGTCACCGTCTCGGTGATCTTCCCGCACTCCGCACAGACGGGGTTGAACGGGACGTACTCGTCGTCGACCTTGTCCTGGTACGTCCCGAGGGTCTCGCGGACGCCCGCGAGGTCGGAGAGGACGGTCCGGACCGCGTCGTCGAAGCTCCCGTCCGCGTACAGCTCGGTGTTCGAGACCATCTCGACGGGGACGCCGAGCCGCTCGGCGTCCGCTGTGAGGAGGGCGGCGAAGTGCGCAGCGTACGACTCTCGCTCCCCGAAGGGGTCGGGGATGGACGTGTACGGCTTCCCGAGGTTGCGGCCGAGCGCGCCCGCGTCCACGTCGCCGAGCCCGACGATCTCGCCGTCGGCGTTCGCCAGCTTTCGCGGGAGCTTCCGGAGCGGGTCCTTGTCGTCGGAGGTGAACAGCTGTCGGACCTCGTGGCCGCGGTCGCGGAGCACCTCGGCGACGAAGTAGCCGCGCATGACCTCGTTGACGTTGCCGACGTGGGCGACCCCCGACGGGGAGACACCGCCCTTGATCACGATCGGGTCGTCGGGGTCGCGCGCCTCGATCGCGTCGGCGACGACGTCCGCCCAGAAGGCGTGGAAGCCGTCGGTATCGTCCCGATCGGCGTCGTCGGGTTCCGCCCGTGCCGAGAGGATGTGCGGGGAATCGTCACGTCGTGAAGGGTCGTCACGTCGTGAGGAGTCGTCGCCGCCGGAGCCGCCCGCGGGGGCGTCGTCCGTCATCGCTGCCCCGTCCACCTCGCTGGCTCGCTGCTTCCCTCGGGGAGCACGTTCGTCCCCGTGTGGTCGCCGCGGAGGACCGCGTCGACGACGGCGTCGGGGTCGATCCCGTCGAGGACGACGGCGTGGATCCCGGCGCGATCGATCAGCTTCGCTGCGAGGAGGTCGACGGGGGCGGAGGAGCCGGCGTCCCGGCTCATCGGGAGCACCACGTCGACCAGCTCCGCGGGCGAGAGCGACTCGAAGCGGGTCGCGTCGTCGTGGCGGTTCGGGTCGACGTCGTAGACGCCGTCGGCGCTCGTCGCGAACACGAGCAGGTCGGCGCCGACCGACTCCGCGAGCGCGACCGCGACCGCGTCGGTCGTCTGGCCGGGCGTCACCCCGCCCATCACGGGCACCTCGCCCCGGCGGAACGCGGCCGCAGCCTCGTCGTACCCCGTCGCCGGCGCGGGCGCGGCCGTCTCGCCGAGCGCGGCGATGAGGAGGCGGGCGTTGAGCCGCGTGGTGCCGATCCCGAGCTCGTCGAGTTCGACCTCGTCGCCGCCGAGGTCCCGCGCGGTCGTGATGTACTCGCGGGCGACCCCGCCGCCGCCGACGACGACGCCGATCGCACAGTCCTCCGCCGTCAGCCGCTCGATCGCGTCCGCGTAGGCGGCGACGCGTTCGGGGTCGAGCTCCGGCGCGAGCACGCTCCCGCCGATGGAAACGACGACTCTCATTGCGGCGGGGTAGCCGTGTCGCCGGCTTAAGGATTGCCAAGCGGGGGCGACGACGCGCGGATCGGGTCTCCCCCGTGGCAAACAGTTTTGCCGCGTCCGGGAGTCCCGCCACCATGAAGGTCCACGTCGAGTCGACGGCGACCCCGGAGGAGGCCGAGGCGATCGCCAGGTCGCTCGCAGCACACCTCGGCGTCGCCGTCGACGTCCACGTCGGGGACGGCGACGCGCCCGCGGCGCGAGCCGACCCGCCGGAGACGGCCTACCCGCTCGCGGACGACCTCGGTCCCACCGACCGCGAGCGCGACCTGTGGGCGGAGATCGAGGACCTCCGCGAGGGCGGCCCGGCGAAGTATCGCGAACGGCTCGCCGAACAGGGAAAGCTGTTCGTCCGCGACCGGCTCGATCTCTGGTTCGGCAGTGAGGGAGGAACCCACAGCGCAGGCGACGCGGGCGCGTCCGACGGCGACCCGGCCGGGATCCGCTTCGAGGACGGGACGTTCGCTGGCTTCGACGACTGGCACCCGAACGCGCCCGGGCGGGGCGGGGACGGCGAGGGAGACGACGGCGAGGACGGCGAGGGAGACGACGACGCCGACCGCCTCCCCGCGGACGGCCTGCTGACGGGCGCGGCCACGTTCGAGGGGCGCGACGTCCACTACATGGCGAACGACTTCACCGTGAAGGCGGGGTCGATGGCAGCGAAGGGCGTCGAGAAGTTCCTCCGGATGCAACAGCGCGCGCTGAAGACGGGCAACCCCGTGCTCTACCTGATGGACTCCTCCGGCGGGCGGATCGACCAGCAGTCCGGCTTCTTCGCCAACCGCGAGGGGATCGGGAAGTACTACTACAACCACTCGATGCTCTCGGGGGCGGTTCCACAGATCTGCGTGCTCTACGGCCCCTGTATCGCCGGGGCGGCCTACACCCCCGTCTTCGCCGACTTCACCGTGATGGTCGAGGGGATGTCCGCGATGGCGATCGCCTCCCCGCGGATGGTTGAAATGGTCACCGGCGAGGAGATAGACCTGGAGGCGTTGGGCGGCCCGCGGGTCCACGCCGAGGAGTCGGGCTCCGCGGACCTCGTCGCCGAGGACGAGGAACACGCCCGCGACCTCGTCGCCGACCTCATCGGGTACCTCCCGGACCGGGCCGGCGAGAAGCCGCCGCGAGCGGGGTCGAAGCCGCCGAAGTACTCGCCGGAGGGGATCGACGGGCTGATCCCGCAGTCGCCGACTCGCCCGTACGACGTGCGCGACCTCCTCGACCGGATCGCGGACGCGGAGTCGGTCTTCGAGCTGAAGGCGGGGTACGGCCCCGAGGTCGTCACCGCGTTCTGCCGGATCGACGGCCGGCCCGTCGGCGTGATCGCCAACCAGCCGACGGAGCGGTCGGGTGCCATATTTCCGGACGCCGCCGAGAAGGCCGCGGAGTTCGTCTGGACCTGCGACGCCTACGAGGTCCCCCTGCTCTACCTCTGTGACACGCCCGGGTTCATGGCCGGGAGCCAGGTGGAGCGGGACGGGATCTTAGAGAAGGGGAAGAAGCTGATCTACGCGACCTCCTCCGCGACGGTCCCGAAACAGACCGTCGTCGTGCGGAAGGCGTACGGCGCGGGCATCTACGCGATGGGCGGGCCGGCCTACGACCCCGAGAGCGTCATCGGGCTCCCCTCCGGCGAGATCGCGATCATGGGTCCGGAGGCCGCGATCAACGCGGTCTACGCCCGGAAGCTCGCCGAGATCGACGACCCCGACGAGCGGGCCGCAGAGGAGAAGCGCCTCCGCGAGGAGTACCGCGAGGAGATAGACGTCCACCGGATGGCGAGCGAGGTCGTCATCGACGAGATCGTTCCCCCCTCCACGCTACGCGAGGAGTTGGCGGCGCGGTTCGCGTTCTACGCGGACGTCCGGAAGGACCTGCCCGAGAAGAAACACGGGACCGTGCTATGATCGACACCGGCGTCACCGCACCGGACTTCGCCGCACCGGCCGTCGTGGACGGGAGGGCGACCGAGATCGCGCTGTACCGGCTCGTGGAGGCGCACCGCGCGGTCGTCCTGACGTTCGCGCCGGCGAACTTCGTCCCGACGAGCACGGCGGCGTTCGCCGCGGTCCGTGACGCCGGCTGGCACGACCGGGACGACCTGGCCGTCGTCGCGCTCACCGGCGATTCGCTGTATTCGGGGTTCGCGTACGTCGACCGCTTCGACCTCCCGTTCCCGGTCGTCGCGGACTTCCACGGCGGGGTCGCCGACTCCTACGACCTGATCGCGGAGTCGTGGGAGGGCCACTCGCATATTCCGCGCCGTGCGACGGTCGTGATCGACGGGGACTGGACCGTCCGGTTCGCGGAGGCGACGACGGACGCGCTCGACCGACCGGCCCCCTCGCCCGTCCAGAACGCGACCGCGACGCTCCGCGACCTCGGGGTCGCCGTCGACCGGCCGCGGGTGAACTACGACGGCCCGTGGTGAGAGACGACGGCCCGTGGTGAGAGACGACGGTCCGCGGTGAGAGCGGCGGCGGAGGGACGACCGTGGGTTCGCGGTCGTCCGCGACGGGGCTCGCGTCGACGGCGAGGTCGACCAGGTCCACCAGAATGAAGAGGAGTTCGCCTACTTCGGCCACCAGTTGCTCGCGGACGAGCCGTTCCACCCGGACGGCGAACACGCCCTCGCCGACATGCACGCGCTCGCCGGCGTCTACGAGTCGTTCGGGACCGGCCGGCCGGTCGATCTCGGCGACGCGGAGTGACCCCGGGCCGCCGAGATTTGAACTCGGAATCTGACGTGCTCGCTCACTCCGTTCGCAAAATGCGCCGGCCGAGACTCCCGCGAGTGAGGCGAGGTGTGAGCCGAGCGAACACCTCGATCGCGAGCGGTGGAACCGCGAGCGGGAGTCAGGCCGGTGGATCTTCGAGCGCAGCGAGAAAGTACACCGGCCGAGATTTGAACTCGGAATCAGACGTGCGCTCACTCCGTTCGCTCCGCGCGACTGATAGCGTTCAAACTCTCGGTACATTTCGCTCACTTCGTTCGCAAAATGCACCGGCCGAGATTTGAACTCGGGTTGCAACCATGGCAAGGTTGCGTGATACCACTACACTACCGGTGCGTGCTTCGCGATCGACACTGCGTCGGTGAGACACTTAAGTCTGTCACATTCGCGGCTCCGTCAAAGTGACCGTCACCGACTCCGTCGAGAGGCCGTACAGGCTCATCTCTCTGCCCTTCTTCGAGTACCGGACACCGACGGACGTGAGGAGGTCGACGCGCTGGAGACGGCGTAGGTGATACGTGACCGCCTGAAGCGAGACGTCGAGCTCGTCGGCGATCTCGGAGGGCGTCGACGGCGATTCGCGGACGACGGCGATCACCTCGTGGGCGGTCTCCGAGGCGAGCACCTCGAAGAGCCCGTTGGACCGATCGAGCGGGACCGTCCGTCGCTCCCGCTCGACGTCCGGATCGCCCGGCTGCGGGGAGAGTTGCTCGAGCGTCATCGGTGACCGTTCTTGAAAGCCAGACCGGGGAACGGGGCACTCCGGTCGAGGTGGTGGAGGTCGTCAGCGGCGGGGACCGAAACGCCGTCGGGTGGGGACCACGCTACCGCGAGATCGTTCATTCTCGTTGAAACGAGCATCGCGTCTCGGGACGGACGGGACGGGGGTTGATAGGTATTGTGTAAGCCACGGACTCGATCCCGTCATCGAGTGTCGTTCGAGCGCGCGAGACGACCGCGCCGAGACGGCGCCCCGGTAACCCTCATGTGTGTTCGTCCCCGAAGGCGCATCATGCGGATTCGTGGCACGATCCGGCGGAGCCTCGGCCGGCTCGAGCCGCCGCCACGGGTGGTCGACTGGTCGCTCCTCGTCGTCGTCCTCGCGGAGGCGGCCACCGGGCTCGTCTCGTTCACGGTCGGGACGCCCGACGGCTGGCCGGTCTTCTGGCTCCACCGGTCGCTCGGGCTCGCGATCGTCGTCCTGCTGGGCTGGAAGCTGGCCCGGGTGCGACACCGACTGCTCGATCGGAGGCTGTGGCGACGCTCGACCGCGCTGTCGGTCCTGACGCTCGTCGCAACGGTCGGGACGATAGCGACCGGAGCGCTCTGGGTGGTCGGCGTCGACGTCCGGGTCTCCTACTGGACGCTGTTGTCGGTCCACGTCGGCTTCGGCCTGCTCCTCGTCCCGCTGGTCGCGTCCCACGCTGTGACGCGGTTCCGACCGCCGCGCCGCGTCGACTTCGAGGAACGGAGGACCGCGGTCCAGTACGGGCTCCTGTTGATCGCGGGCGCGATCGGCTACCGTCTCCAGCAGGGGGCGAACGCACTGCTCTCGACGCCCGGCGCGGACCGGCGATTCACGGGGTCACAGCCGCGGGAGGGTGAGGGGAACGGCGCCTTCCCGGTGACCTCGTGGGTCGCCGACGACCCGGACCCGATCGACCGGACGAACTACCGGCTCTCGGTGACCGGGCTCGTCGCGGCGCCGCGGGAGTTCGACGCGGACGAACTCGCCGGCAATGACGAGACTTCGGCGCTGCTCGACTGTACGAGCGGCTGGTACACGGTCCAGGAGTGGGGCGGGATCCGGGTGGGCGACCTGCTCGAGGCGGCAGGCGGAGTGGAGCGGGGCGACGACGGGGCGAGCGACGACCGAAGCGCCCGGGGGGCGTACGTCCGGTTCGTCTCCGTCACGGGATATCGGTGGACCCTGCCCGTCGCGGAGGCGGAGGACGCCCTGATCGCGACCCACGTCGGTGGCGACCGGCTGGCGCACGGCCACGGCGGGCCCGCGCGCCTCGTCGCGCCGGGCCGCCGGGGGTTCCAGTGGGTGAAGTGGGTGACCCGGATCGAGGTCCGCGCCGAGCGCGACCCGGCACAGTGGGTCGTCACGCTAGTGAGCGGTTTCGACTAGGCCGTCGGTCACCCCGTATCGTCCGGATAGCCCCGTGTGAACGCCCCACAGCCCCGAAACCGGACCGCTACCCTTTTAGTCCGTCGTCGGGAATCACGGGTACAGTCTCGCCACGATGCGTACCGAAGACGGGCTCACGATCTGTGTCCCGTCCTCGGTCGTCCGGGAAGCCGAGGACGATCGCGAGGCGACTCGCAAACTCGGCTACGTCGCCCGCGCGGCGGCGGTGTTCCGGGCGGACCGGCTCGTCGTCTTCCCCGACAGGGAGGGCGAACGAGGCCGGGGCGGCGAGTACGTCCGTGCCGTGCTGGGGTACGCCGCGACGCCACCGGAGCTCCGAAAGGACCTCTGGGGCGAACGCGACGAGCTCCGGTACGTCGGCGTGCTACCGCCGCTACGCGTGCCGTGGCGGACCGGCTCGCCCCCGAACGGGGACGAGTCGACAACACAGGGACTCGTGACCGAGGTCGGACCTGAAGGCCGCGTCCGGGTCAATTCCCCGCTGGGGGAACACCCGATCTCCCTGCTCGTGCCCTCCGGAACGGAGGTCGAGCGAGGAGAGCGCGTCACCATCAGGGTCTCTTCGAGAGAACCGGTCCGCGCCCGCATCACCGGGAAGCCCGAGGCGGGCTTCCAGGTCGTGGAAGCGGACCTGTCGGAAGCGCTCGCCGGCGGCGGACTCGCCGTCGCCACGTCGCGACACGGGGAGGAACTCTCCGTCTCGCGGCTCGACGGCATCGTCGCCGACGCGCGGGAGGCCGGCGGATACACCGTCGCCTTCGGCGCGCCGGAGCGGGGGCTTCCGGAGATGCTCGGGTGCTCACCCGAGGACGTTCGGGCGGCCGTCGCCGACGGCCGCCGAGTCGAACCCGATCCGGGGTTCGACCTCTGGCTGAACACGATCCCGGCACAGGGCAGCGGGGTAGTCCGAACGGAGGAGGCTCTGTTCGCGACCCTCGGCTCGCTCACACTCACGGAGTAAACACATGCCACAACCAAGCCGACCACGAAAAGGCTCGCTGGGCTACGGCCCACGCACCCGCGCGGACAGCGAGGTACCGCGCATTCGCTCGTGGCCAGACGACGACGGGGCGCCCGCGCTACAGGGCTTCGCCGGCTACAAGGCCGGGATGACCCACGTCATGATGGTCAACGACGAGGCGAACTCGCCGCGTGAGGGGATGGAGGAGTCCGTCCCCGTCACGGTGGTGGAGACGCCGCCGATGCACGCCGTCGCCGTGCGAGCCTACGAGGAGACGCCGTACGGACAGAAGCCGGTCGCCGAGGTCTGGGCCACCGAGTTCCACGAGGAGCTCGATCGTGCGCTCGACCTCCCGGCGGAGGACACCTTCGAGGAGGACGAGGCGGAACTCGAGCGGCTGCTCGAGGAGGACGTTGCCGACGAGATCCGCGTCATCACCCACACCACCCCCTCGGAGCTCGCGAACGTGCCGAAGAAGAAGCCCGACGTGATGGAGACGCGCGTCGGCGGCGGCTCCTTGGAGGAGCGCGCCGACTTCGCGCTCGAACTCGTCGGCGACGGCGGTGTCCACGAGTTCGGCGACGTCTTCCGCGCCGGACAGTACACCGACGTCTCCGGCGTCACGAAGGGGAAGGGGACGCAGGGTCCCGTCAAGCGCTGGGGCGTTCAAAAGCGGAAGGGCAAACACGCCCGCCAGGGATGGCGGCGTCGGATCGGCAACCTCGGTCCGTGGAACCCCTCCCGCGTGCGCTCCACCGTTCCCCAGCAGGGCCAGACCGGCTACCACCAGCGCACCGAGCTCAACAAGCGCCTCATCGACTTCGGCGAGGGCGACGACGCCTCCGTCGACGGCGGTTTCGTCAACTACGGCGAGGTCGACGGCGAGTACGCGCTCATCAAGGGCTCGCTGCCGGGGCCGGACCAGCGCCTGCTTCGGTTCCGCCCGGCCATCCGGCCGAACGACCAGCCGCGCCTCGACCCCGAGGTCCGGTACGTATCCACCGCATCCAACCAGGGATAACCAATGAACGCAACAGTACACGACCTGGACGGCGGGGACGCGGGCAGCGTCGAGCTGCCGGCGATCTTCGAGACCGCGTTCCGACCGGACCTCATCGGTCGGGCGGTCAGCGCCGCACAGGCTAACCGGAAACAGGCCTACGGGGCCGACGAGTTCGCCGGACTGCGAACCCCCGCGGAGTCGTTCGGCTCCGGCCGTGGGCTCGCTCACGTCCCGCGCTCCGAGAACGTCGCCCGCCGCGTCCCGCAAGCGGTGTCGGGACGGCGAGCGCACCCCCCGAAGGCAGCGAAGGACCAGACGAAGAAACTGAACGACAAGGAGCGCCAGCTCGCGGTTCGCTCGGCCATCGCGGCCACCGCCGACACCGAACTCGTCGCCGAGCGCGGTCACGCCTTCGACGACGACCTCGACCTCCCGCTCGTGGTGAGCGACGAGTTCGAGGAGCTGCAGAAGACCCAGGAGGCCCTGAGCGTGCTCGAGGCCGTCGGCGTCGACGCCGACGTCGAGCGCGCCGAGGAGGGTCGCTCCGTCCGCGCGGGTCGCGGGAAGACCCGCGGCCGCAAGTACCGCCAGCCGAAGTCCGTGCTCGTCGTGACGAGCGAGGAGCCGTCGCGTGCCGCCCGCAACCTCGCGGGCGTCGACGTCGCGACCGCCGGCGAGGTCAACGCGGAGGACCTCGCGCCCGGGGCGCACCCGGGTCGGCTCACGCTGTGGACCGAGTCGGCGATCGAGGAGGTGGCCGACCGATGAGTTCGCTCATCGAACACCCGCTCGTGACCGAGCAGGCGATGAACGAGATGGACTTCAAGAACAAGCTGCTGTTCGTCGTCGACATCGACGCGACCAAGCCGGCGATCCGCGACGAGATCGCCGAGCGATACGACGTACGCGTCGTCGACGTGAACACGCAGGTGACGCCGAAGGGCAAAAAGAAGGCGACGGTCACGCTCTCCGAGGAGGACGACGCGACCGAGATCGCCTCCCGGATCGGGGTGTTCTGACGATGGGACGACGAATTCAAGGACAGCGGCGAGGACGCGGCGGCCCCACGTTCCGGGCCCCCTCCCACCGCTACAAGGCGGAGCTGTCGCACAAGACGCTCGAAGATACGGACCTGATCACCGGCGAGATCGTCGGGATCGAACACGACCCGGCGCGTTCCGCGCCGCTCGCGGAGGTCGAGTTCGACGACGACGACCGGCGGCTCGTGCTCGCGCCGGAGGGCGTGCGCGTGGGCGAGACGATCCAGGTCGGCGTCTCGGCGGAGATCAAACCCGGGAACACGCTCCCGCTCGCGGAGATCCCCGAGGGGGTCCCCGTGTGTAACGTCGAGAGCAACCGCGGCGACGGCGGGAAGTTCGCCCGCGCCTCGGGTGTCTCGGCGACGCTTCTCACCCACGACCGCGACGTCGCGGTCGTCCAGCTTCCGAGCGGGGAAGTGAAACGGCTCGACCCGCAGTGTCGCGCCACGATCGGTGTGGTCGCGGGCGGCGGGCGGACGGAGAAACCCTTCGTCAAGGCCGGCAACAAGTACCACAAGATGCGGGCGCGCGGGACGAAGTACCCGCGCGTTCGCGGCGTCGCGATGAACGCCGTCGACCACCCCTTCGGCGGGGGCGGTCGCCAACACCCCGGGCAGCCGAAGTCCGTCTCGCGGGACGCCCCGCCGGGACGCAAGGTCGGGGACATCGCATCCAAACGAACCGGACGAGGTAGCAACAAATGAGTTCCGAATACCGTACCGGCCGCGAGGGCGAAGAGTTCGCCTACCGCGGTCACTCGCTCGACGAGCTGCAGGAGATGGACGTAGAGGACGTCGCGGAACTGCTCCCCGCACGACAGCGGCGAAGTATCACCCGAGGCCTGAGCGTCGAGAAGGAGAAGCTCCTCGAGAAGGCTCGAAGCCGCGACGCGGAGACGACCGCCGACGACCCGATCCGGACGCATCTGCGCGACATGCCGATCCTGCCGGAGTTCGTCGGCGTCACGTTTTCCGTGTACAACGGACACAGCTTCGAGCGCGTCCAGGTCGAACCCGAGATGATCGGCCACTACCTGGGCGAGTTCCACCAGACTCGAAGCACCGTCGAACACGGCCAGGCCGGCATCGGCGCGACCCGGTCCTCGAAGTTCGTGCCCCTCAAGTAATCCATGGGAATCAACTACAGCGTCGAGGCCGACCCGGAGACCACCGCCAAGGGGATGCTCCGCGACCGGCCCATCAGCGTGAAGGACAGCAAAGAGATCTCCCGGGAGATCAAAGGCGAGACGGTCGCCGACGCCGAGGCGTATCTCCAGGAGGTCATCGACGAGGAGACGTCGGTGCCGATGCGCCAGCACAGCGCCGGCGCGGGCCACCGGTCGGACATCGACGGCTGGGACGCGGGGCGGTACCCGGCGAAGGCCGCCAAGGACTTCCTCAAACTCCTCGAGAACGTCAAACACAACGCCGACGAACAGGGGTTCGACGGCGACGGGATGGTGATCAAACACGTCGCCCCCCACAAGGTCGGGGAGCGACCGGGGCGGAACCCGCGCGCGGCGGGGGCGACCCAGTGGAACACCACGCTCGCGGACGTCGAACTGATCATCGAGGAGCCGGAGGCTGAGAACTAATGGCAGACGAACACCAATTCATCGAGGACGGCCTTCGCCGTTCACAGATCAACGAGTTCTTCGCGGACGAGCTCGGCCGAGCCGGCTACGGCGGCATGGACGTCGCCAAGACGCCGATGGGCACGCAGATCGTCCTGAAAGCGGAGAAGCCCGGCATGGTGATCGGGAAGGGCGGGAAGAACATCCGCAAGATCACCTCCGAGCTCGAGGACCGATTCGACATGGACGACCCGCAGATCGACGTTCAGGAGGTCGACGAGCCCGACCTGAACGCCCAGATCGTCGCGGACCGGCTCGCGAACGCGTTGGAGCGCGGCTGGTACTTCCGGAAGGCGGGCCACACCACGATCGACCGGATCATGGACGCCGGCGCGCTCGGTGCCGAGATCGTCCTCTCCGGGAAGGTCACGGGCGCCCGCTCGCGCGTCGAGAAGTTCAACCGCGGCTACATCAAACACAACGGCGAGCCGGCCCAGGAGGTCGTCGACCACGGCAAGGGCGTCGCCGTGATGAAGCTCGGCACCATCGGGGTCAACGTCAAGATCATCCCGCCGGGTGCGAAGCTGCCGGACGACTTCGACGTCCGCGAGGACGCCGAGGTCCCCGAGGTCGACCAGGCCGACGCGACTGCCGACGAGGGCGTCGAGGCGCTCTTGGAGGACGAGCCCGAGGAGGTCCCGGAGGCCGGGGCCGACGACGACGTCGACGTCCCGGACGACGACCCGGCGGACGTCATCGACGAGGAGATCGTCAAGGAGGTCGTCGAGGAGACGGGCGAGACCGCCACGGAGGCGACCGACGCCCCGGCGGAGGAGCCGGTCGAGACGGGCGACGTCGACGGCGAGCCGGACGACCTCGACGAGCTCGACGAGGAGATCGAATCGGAGGCGGCCGACCTGGTCGCCGAGATGGAAGCGGCCGACGAAGAGGCCGAGGAGGACGAGTAACATGGCCATCCTCTACACCGACGAGATCCGCGACATGACCGCAGCGGAGCGGGAGGTCGAACTCGAGGAGCTCGAGACCGAGCTGCTCAACACGAAGGCACAGCAGGCGGCCGGCGGGATGCCGGAGAGCCCCGGCCGGATGAACGAGCTGAAGAAGACGATCGCCCGGATCAAGACGATCCAGGCCGAAGAAGGCGACTTCGACGACGAGTAACCGAACGATGATCACCCCCGAAACGCTCACACGGCACGAACTCGTCGGCCTCCCGGTTCGGGCGGCCGACGCCGACAGCGACGCCCACGTCGGGATCGCCGGTCGGGTGCTGTTCGAGACGGAACGCACCCTCGTGGTGCGGACCGGGTCGGGGGACAAGCGGGTGCCCAAATCGGGCACGACCTTCGAGTTCGCGGTCGTCGAGACGGCGACCGCACGCACAGATGAAGCCGCCGACGACGGCCAGTCGTCGGGGTCCGCGTCCCAACTCGGGTCGGATACTGCGGGGGTCCGCCCCCGTCAGTCCGGCCCGTCCGGGTCCACACGCGTCGTCGACGGCGACGACGCGGGTCCGGCGAGCCGGCGAGGCGAGTGCAAAGACGCGGTCTACGTAACGGTGGATGGCACGCAGTTGCGGGACCGGCCCGCCGAACGCACCGAACGAGGTGTCTCACAATGGCGATAGGAATCGACGTACCCATGCCTCCGGAACCAGACGACCCGGAGGATTACGACTACGAGAAGTGCCCGTTCTACGGGCAGCTTCCCGTCCGCGGCCAGCTCCGAGAGGGGACGGTCGTGTCGACGGATATGGAAAAGACCGTCATCGTCGAGCGAGAGTACGACGTGTTCGTACCGAAATACGATCGGTACATGAAGCGTCGGTCGCGCATCCCGGCACACGTGCCGGGCGTGCTCGACTCGCTCGAGGTCGGTGACGAAGTGACGATCGCGGAGACGCGACCGCTCTCGAAGACGAAGTCCCACGTCGTCGTCGAGAACCTGTCGGGTGATCAGTGATGGAGGCGCTCAAGGCCGACGTCACGCAGGGGCTCTCGAAGGGCTCCCTCATCACGTGTGCCGACAACACCGGCGCGCGCGAGCTGAAGGTGATCTCCGTCGCCGGCTACTCCGGCACGAAGAACCGCCACCCGAAGGCAGGTATCGGCGACAAGGTGACCGTCTCGGTCACGAAGGGGACGCCCGAGATGCGGCGGCAGGTGCTGGAGGCGGTCGTCGTCCGCCAGCGCAAGCCGATCCGCCGTCCCGACGGCACGCGTGTCCGGTTCGAGGACAACGCGGCCGTGATCATCGACGACCTCGACGAGCCGCGGGGCACGGAGATCAAAGGGCCCGTCGCCCGCGAGGTCGCGGAGCGCTACGGGAGCATCGCGTCCACCGCGACGATGATCGTGTAACCATGACGAAACAGCCACGCAAACAACGAAAACAGTCGGAGACCGCGTCGCTTCACGAGCGACAACGGAAGGTCCGATCCCCGCTCACGCCCGAGCTTCGCGAGGAGTACGGCCGGCGGAACGTCCGCGTCAACGCGGGCGACACCGTCGAGGTGCTCCGCGGCGACGCCGCGGGCACCGAGGGCGAGGTCCTCTCGGTGGACCTCTCCGCCGAGCGGATCACCGTCGAGGAGGTCACCGTCGAGCGAGCGGACGGGGAGGCTGCTCCCCGCCCGATCCCGGCGAGCAACGTCCGCGTGACGGAGCTGGACCTCTCGGACGACCGCCGAGAGGCGCGGCTCCAGGAGGAGAACGAATGACGCGACATCAGAAACGACTGGCGGTACCGAACTCCTGGCCGGTCGAGCGGAAGACCCAGACGTTCACCGTGAAGGCCGGCGCAGGCCCCCACGGCGAGGCTGGCGTCCCGCTCGTCGTCCTGCTGCGGGACGTACTCGGCTACGTCGACTCGACGAAGGAGGCGCGCTACGCGCTGAACAACGACTCGGTCCTCGTGAACGGGGACGCGGTGTCGGACGAACAGCGGCCGATCGGGATGTTCGACATCCTGGCGTTCCCCGTCCGCGGGGAGTTCTTCCGCGTGTTCCCCGACGAGGGGGGTCGGCTCGCGCTGACGCCCGTCGACGAGGAGTCCGCGGGAAGCCGGCTCGGGAAGGTGACGAACAAGACGGTCGTCCCCGGCGGGGACGTCCAGTTGACGCTCCACGACGGGACGAACGTCCGCGTGGACGCGGGCACCGAGTACGACACCAAGGACTCCGTCGTCGTCGACAACGAGTCCAAGGAGGTCGTCGCCCACTTCGAGTACGAGGAGGGCGCGCTCGTCACCGCCATCGCCGGCCAGCACGCCGGTCGGATCGGCGAGATCGAGACGATCGACGTCACGCTCGGTTCCGGCTCCAACACGGTCGTCGTCGGCGACGGCGAGGACCGCTACGAGACGGTCGAGGAGTACGTGGTCGTCATCGACGAGAACTTCACCGACGACGACGCGGACGAGTCGGACGCCGACGACGCGGCCGACGACGTAGACGAGGCAACCGGAGACGACGCCGACGACGTAGACGACGCGGCCGACGACGTAGACGAGGCAACCGGAGACGACGCCGACGAGGCGGGTGAGACCGATGAGTGACGCCGAGAGCGCGTCCCACGAGATGCGCGAGCCGTACCTCGAGAAGGTCGTCGTCCACATGGGCGTCGGCCAGGGCGGCGAGCCGCTCGCGGACGCCGAGGACATCATCGAGGAGATCACCGGCCAGCGGTCGGTTCGGACGACCGCGAAACGCACCGTCGGCGAGTTCGGCATCCGCAAGGGCGACCCGATCGGCGTCAAGGTGACGCTACGCGGCGACGACGCCCACGAGTTCCTCGAGACGGCGCTCGGACTGGTCGAGGTTTCGGCCCGACAGTTCGACGACACGGGGAACCTGAGCTTCGGGGTCGAAGACCACACCGACTTCCCGAGCCAGGAGTACGACCCGAACATCGGTATTTACGGGCTCGACGTGACGACGACCATCGTCCGACCGGGCTACCGCGTCGCCAAGCGCGACAAGGTGACCCGCTCGATCCCGTCGCGCCACCGGATGACCGCCGAGGACGCCATCGCGTTCCTCGAAACGCACTTCGACGTCGAGGTAACGGAATGAGCGAAGCGAACAACGAGACGGGCGAGCACGCGGCGAAACGCACCGGCCAGCAGCACGAGTGCCGGCGGTGCGGCCGCGAGCAGGGGTTAGTCGGCAAGTACGACATCAACCTCTGCCGGCAGTGCTTCCGCGAGGTCGCCCGAGACATGGGATTCGAGAAGTACAGCTGATCATGACGGGAAACGATCCATTCGCCAACGCACTCGCAGGCGTGGACAACGCCGAGAGCGTTGGCCACCTGTCGTACACGGTAGAGCCCGCTTCGAACATCATCGGCTCCGTCCTCGAGGTCCTCTACGACCGCGGGTACGTCGACGGCTTCGAGTACGTCGACGACGGGAAAGCCGGGAAGTTCGAGGTCGAACTGAAAGGCGCGATCAACGAATGTGGCGCCGTCAAGCCCCGCTACTCGGCGGGCGCGGACGACTTCGAGAAGTGGGAGAAGCGATACCTCCCCGCCCGTGACTACGGGACGCTCATCGTCACGACGAGCCACGGCGTCATGAGCCACTACGAGGCCCGCGAGGAGGGCATCGGTGGCCAAGTGATCGCATACGTATACTAACAATGAACAGAGTCGAAATCGAGATCCCGGACGACGTCTCCGCCGAGACCGACCACCTCGAACTCATCGTCGAGGGGCCAAACGGGAGCGTCACGCGACGCCTCTGGTACCCCGACGTCGACGTGTCGGTCGAAGACGGTGCGGTCGCCATCGCCACGGAGAACGAGGACGCGAAGACGAACGCCACGGTCGGCACCTTCGAGAGCCACGTCTCCAACATGATCCACGGCGTGACCGAGGGATGGGAGTACACGATGGAAGTGTACTACGCCCACTTCCCGATGCAGGTCAGCGTGGACGGCGACGAGGTCGTCATCGAGAACTTCCTCGGCGAGAAGGCGCAGCGACGCACCCCGATCCGCGGGGACACGGACGTACAGGTAGACGGCGAGACGGTCACGCTCTCGGGCTCCGACAAGGAGGCCGTCGGGCAGACCGCCGCCGACATCGAACAACTGACGAAGGTGACCGACAAGGACACGCGCGTCTTCCAGGACGGCGTGTACATCGTCGAGAAGCCGACCGGAGGTGCCTGACATGGCCGAGGAACTCGAAGACATCAGCGGCGTCGGTCCCTCGAAGGCGGACGCGCTTCGGGAGGCCGGCTACGAGACGGTAGAGGACGTGAAGGCCGCCTCCCAGTCGGAGCTCTCCGAGGTCGACGGCGTCGGCAACGCGCTCGCTGCGCGTATCAAAGCCGACGTCGGCGGGCTGGAGGTCGACGAGGAGGCCGAAGCGGAGATCGAAGACGAGACCGACGAGGAGGAGGCCGAAGCGGAGGAGGCCGACTCCGAGGACGTCGAGACGGAGCTTCGTCCCCGCGGCCACGCGGACAAGACGCCGGAGCTGGACGAGGAGACCGCTCGCGCGCTCGCACAGAAGCACCGCGAGGGGAAACCCCAGTTCAACCGGCAGGACTACCACAAGAAGAAGCGGATCCCGACGTCGTGGCGCAAGCCGCGCGGCGGGCTCTCCAAGCAACGCAGACGTATGAAGGCGAAGGGCCCCGTCGTCGAGGCGGGGTTCCGTTCGCCGACGGCGTCGCGTGACCTCCACCCGAGCGGCTTCGAGGAGGTCCGTGTCCACAACACGGACGACCTCGAGGGCGTCGACGGCGACACGCAGGCGGTGCGGATCGCCTCGAAGGTCGGCGGTCGCAAGCGCGAACTGATAGAGGACGAGGCGGAGGAGCGCGATATCCGCGTGTTGAACCCGACCTACGTCGAGGTAGAGGTGGACGATGAGTGACCTGAAAGCCCAGAAACGGCTGGCAGCGGACGAACTCGACGTCGGCAAGGGCCGCGTCTGGCTCGACCCCGACGCCCAGGAGGAGATCGAGGACGCGATCACCCGCGAGGACGTTCGCGAACTCATCGACCAGGGCACGATCCGCGCGAAGGACGCGAAGACGAACTCCCGCGGTCGCGCCCGAGAGCGCGCCGAGAAGCGCTCGTACGGCCACAAGACGGGTGCCGGTTCCCGCAAGGGTCGCTCCGGCGCGCGGCAGAACACGAAAGACGACTGGAAGGCGCGCATCCGCGCACAGCGGGCCCGCCTGAAGGAACTGCGTGACGAAGAGGACGTCCTCGACTCGTCGGAGTACCGCGCGCTTTACAACAAAGCGAGCGGCGGCGAGTTCGAGGACGTCGCCCGTCTGGAGGCGTACATCCGGACGCAGTACGGCTACGAGGTGACGGACTAATGGCGACAGGACCACGATACAAGGTGCCGATGCGGCGCCGCAGAGAGGTCCGGACGGATTACCATCAGAGGTTGCGCCTGCTGAAATCGGGCAAGCCTCGCCTGGTCGCCCGGGTGAGCAACGCTCACGTCAGGGCGCAGCTGGTTACCCCCGGACCCGACGGCGACGAGACCCACGCGGCCGCCTCCAGCGAGGACCTCGCTGAGTACGGCTGGGACGCCCCCACGGGCAACCTCCCCAGCGCGTACCTCACGGGGTACCTCGCGGGCGCTCGCGCGGTCGAGGCAGGCCTCGAGGAGGCCGTGCTCGACATCGGGCTCAACACGGCGACGCCCGGCAACAAGACGTTCGCGGTACAGGAAGGAGCGATCGACGCGGGCCTCGAGATCCCCCACAACGACGACGTGCTGGCCGACTGGTCGCGCACGCGAGGCGAGCACATCGCCGCGTACGCCGAGCAGCTCGACGAGCCGCTGTATTCGGGGGCGTTCGACGCCAGCGAGTTACCCGAGCACTTCGACACCGTGCTCGACGAGCTACAGGAGGACCATGAGTAGACACAACGACGGCTGGGAACCGCGAACGCGGCTCGGCCGCAAGGTACAGGACGGCGACATCACGTCGATGGAACAGGCGCTCGACTCCGGGCTCCCGCTGAAGGAGGCCGAGATCGTCGACCAGCTCCTCCCGGGGCTCGAAGACGAGGTGCTGGACATCAACATGGTCCAGCGCATGACCGACTCCGGCCGGCGCGTGAAGTTCCGGTGTGTCGTGGCGGTGGGCAACCGCGACGGCTACCTCGGCTACGCGCAGGCGCGGGACGACCAGGTCGGCGGCGCGATCCAGAAGGCGATCGACGTCGCGAAGCTGAACATTATCGCGGTCGACCGCGGCTCCGGCTCCTGGGAGGACCAGCCCGGCGGGACGAACTCGCTGACCCGGACGGCGACGGGGAAGGCCGGCTCCGTGACCGTGGAGATCAAGCCCGCCCCGCAGGGGCTCGGGCTGGCCGCCGCGGAGACGGTACGGAACATCCTCGAGCTCGCCGGCGTCGAGGACGCCTGGACGAGCTCCGACGGCAACACCCGGACGACCGTCAACCTCGCGAAGGCGACGTTCAACGCCCTGGAGAACGCGGCGCAGTCCCGCACGCCCCAGCACGCGCGGCAGGTCCACTACGAGGAGGGTCGATGATGCAGGCGATCGTTCAGCTCCGCGGGGAGGTCAACGTGAACGAGGGCGTCCTCGACACGCTCGACATGCTGAACGTCGGGCGCGTCAACCACGCGACGTTCGTTCCGGAGACCGACTCCTACCGCGGCATGATCACGAAGGTGAACGACCTCGTCGCGTTCGGCGAGCCGAGCGTCGAGACGGTGACAGCCACGATCGAGCGGCGCGGCGAGCCCCTCGAGGGCGACGCCGACGTCGACGACGAGTGGGTCGCGGAACACACCGACTACGACGACGTGGCAGGGCTGGCGGACGCCATCGTCGCCGAGGAGACGACGCTGCGCGAGCAGGGTCTCTCCCCGACGCTCCGGCTTCACGCCCCGCGTGGCGGTCACGACGGCATCAAACACCCCATCGTGGAGGGCGGTGAGCTCGGTCGCCACTCCACCGAGGATATCGACGCGCTCCTGGAGGCGATGCGATGACCGACAAGAAGCGCAGACAGCGCGGTTCCCGGACGCACGGCGGCGGTACGCACAAGAACCGGCGTGGTGCCGGTCACCGCGGCGGTCGCGGCGCGGCCGGCCGGTCGAAACACGAGTACCACAACTACGGGCCGCTCGGCAAACACGGCTTCAAGCGCCCCGCGGACTCCAAGACGGAGGTCCTCGAGGTCAAAGCCCAGAAGCTCGACGAGGACGCGGCGCTGTACGTCGCGGAGGGCCTCGCCGAGGAGGAGGGCGGCGCGTACGTCGTCGACGCCCGCGACGTCGTCGAGGACGGCCACGACGCCGACGTGGTAAAAGTGCTCGGCGGCGGACAGGTCCGTCGCGAGCTTCACGTCACCGCCGACGCGTTCACGGCCGGCGCGGTCGAGGGGATCGAGTCCGCCGGCGGCGAGGCGACGCTCTCCGAGCGCGCCGAGGAGGCGTCGGACGGATCGGAAAACACTTCGGACGACGAGACTGACGAGGCGTAACGATGAGTTGGAAGGAGGTCGCCGAACCGGTGCTCTCGCGGATGCCCGTCGTGGAGCGGCCCACGGGCCACGTCCCGTTCCGGCGCAAGCTCATGTGGACGGCGGGGATCCTGCTCGTCTACTTCTTTTTGACCAACATCAACCCGTTCGGCCTGGCAGCCGAACAGGGGAGCGACTTCTTCGGACAGTTCCGCTCCGTGTTGGCCGGGGAGTCGGGCTCGCTGTTACAGGTCGGTATCGGTCCGATCGTCACGGCGTCGATCGTCTTACAGCTGCTCGGCGGCGCGAACCTGCTCGGGCTCGACACGGACGACCCGCGCGATCAGGTCCTCTATCAGGGCCTCCAGAAGCTGCTCGTGATCATCGTCACCGCGCTCACGGCCGCTCCGATGGTGTTCACCGGCGAGTTCCTTCCAGCCGACCAGGCCGTCGGACAGGCGCTCGGGATCGGCGAGTTCGGCGTCGAGGTGTTGATCTTCGCGCAGATCTTCGTCGGCGGCCTCCTCATCCTGTTCATGGACGAGATCGTGAGCAAGTGGGGCGTCGGCTCCGGCGTGGGGCTGTTCATCATCGCCGCCGTGAGCCAGCAGATCGTCGGGGGCTTCTTCAGCTTCTCGGCGCTCGGCGCGCCCGGCTTCTTCGCGAGCTGGTACGGGATCGTCTTCGGTGACGTCCCCGTCTCGCTGTCCCCGTTCACGGCAGAGGGGCTCCAGAACCTGCTTTTCGAGCCCGGAAACGTGCTGGCGCTCTTCACGACGGTGTTCATCTTCGGGATCGTCGTGTACGCGGAGTCGGTCCGCGTCGAGATCCCGCTGTCACACGCCCGCGTGAAGGGTGCTCGGGGGCGATTCCCGGTGAAGCTCATCTACGCCTCCGTCCTGCCGATGATCCTCGTCCGCGCGCTCCAGGCGAACATCCAGTTCCTCGGGCAGATCCTCTCCTCGCAGTGGGCGGGGATGCCCGCGTGGCTCGGGACCTACAGCGACCAGGGACAACCCCTCTCCGGGCTGTTCTACTACCTGAACCCGATCCAGTCGCGGACCGAGTGGATGTGGTTCCTCGGGGAGATCCCGGCGTCGGTCGAGCCGTGGATGATCGCCGTTCGGCTCGCCATCGACCTCACGTTCATGGTCGTCGGCGGGGCGATCTTCGCGATCTTCTGGGTCGAGACCACCGGCATGGGGCCGGAGGCGACGGCGAAGCAGATCCAGAACTCGGGGATGCAGATCCCCGGGTTCCGGCGGAACCCGCAGGTCGTAGAGAAGGTGATGGAGCGGTACATCCCGCAGGTGACCGTCATCGGCGGGGCGCTCGTCGGGCTACTCGCCGTGATGGCGAACTTACTCGGCACCATCGGGCAGGTCTCCGGAACCGGGCTGCTGCTCGCGGTCTCGATCACGTACAAGCTGTACGAGGAGATCGCCGAAGAGCAACTCATGGAGATGCATCCGATGATGCGCCAGATGTTCGGCAACGAGTAACGAACATCGACGCTCCTTTACATTCTTTTTCGACCCTGAGCGACTGCTCCCTCCTCAGTTGTCTCCCATCTGGGGGTGGTCGGCGTACATTCGAGTAGCACCAAATCACCACGGACAACGAGACCACCAGTAGTCTTTTGCGAGTTGGTGGGCAAAGTCAAGTATGAGTCTCACTTCGGACGACTTCGAGGAGTTCGTTTCCTCTGACCCCGATGATGACGAGACGGTCCCGCTCGGACAGGCACTCTCAGAGCTGGGACTCGACGTCGAGGTTGACTCCGTCGAAGCCGTTCGTGACGTCCGCGAACGGTTATGAGGGTACTCCTCGACACGAACGTTCTCGTCGCAACAGTTACTCGGGATACCGATCGGTCCCATGAAGCAATCGAACTGCTTGATCGAGTTGATGATCCACTCGTTTCGGTTCTCAGCCTCATGGAACTACGGAGTGTTCTGAGCAAAAAGAAACGGTTCGAACGGGAGCGAATCGATGCCATCGAGAACCGAGTTACCTCTCGTATGACCGTGACTTTTCCTGACGCCTCCGATATGATGGCGGCGAACCGCCTCCAATCGGAAACGCTGTTGTACCCCATGGACGCGATGATCCTTTCGGCAACCGACGCTGCCGACGCAACCCTCGTCTCGTTTGATTCCGAATTGGTCGAGCACGGTGCGGAGCTCCCTCAACAATTGCTCGACGAGGACGAGTGAATGGGGACATCACCGGCACGCGAAGGACGTGACCGGAATCGAGTTTACCGATCTCGAAGGCCATCTGGAGCGCTTCCGGAACGAGGTGTTCCAGATCAATGACAGACAATAACGACAATGGACCCGCGCGCAAAGACCTGAACCATCCCGATACGCACCGGATTACGATCTTCTCGGCCTATCTCATATTGTGTTCATAAATTAAACACAGCTAACTACTCATGCGCCAGATGTTCGGCAACGAGTGAGAACGGTTCTAGAACGCAAACGGGCGTTCTAAGCGTTCTTACGCTGTTTTATCCAAGATCGCTTAGCCTGTTCTGCGATTAGTTCGATTCTGAGCAGCGGCTTTCGAGCCTCTCGCCGTCGTGACGTTTGATAGTGCCCTTACGCGTGCTCCGTAATATCTCCGAGCTCAAACAGTCGTACGTCATCGCGCTCGGACACAGCTTCCTGAACGGACTGTGTCGCACCATTCCGGGTGAATAAGGCGTACTCAGTGTTCCTCTCATCGCCGTCCGGCGTCCAGCGTATCCCGGCGGCGTGGTCTTCGAGAGAAGCGAGGGCTCCGTAGTCAAGCGGTGCGTTCGTGAACTTGCATTCCCCCACGACCATCGTCCCGTGCGTGGTGAAGCCGACGACGTCAACCTCATGTTCCTTGTACCACCACCGACCGATATCGAGGAACGTCTCTGCGGGATAGAGGCCCGGGAGTGCGTCTTGGCAAAGTCTCTCGAACTCGTGACTCACGAAATCTGGAAGTTCTGGCTCAATGACCGCGTCGTAGGCATTCTCTCCGAGTCGTTCGTATCGATCTTCCTTGCCGTAAACGAATCGGAACCAGAACCGGAACAGGGGATCGAGGATTCGATAGCGTCCCCGACGTGACTTTGCCTTCTCTTCAGTGATCGGGACCTCCCGCTCGATGAGCCGCAGACGCTCCAACTTCTGTGTGTACGTCGATATCTGCTTCCCATCGATTCCTATCGCTTGAGCGATCTCGTTCGACGTCGTCTTTCCCGCGGCGATGGCGGTGAGGATCGCAAAGTATCGGTTCGGGCCTGTGAGTTCGGTGCGGAGTACGTACTCCGGCTCGTTATGGAGATATCCCTTCTGGGAGAGGATTTCCTCGGTGAGAACCGTTCCCAGGTCTCGTCCGAGATCGACGCCATCGAGATAGTACGGGACGCCACCGAAGATACCCCACGTGACAATCCGCTCTTCAGGCGAATACTCGTCCGGAACGAACGCCTGTGCAGCGGCGAAACTGAGAGGCCGAAGATCAAGCCGCTCCGTGAACCGGCCATACAAGGGACTGTTTCCGAGAAGCGTCGCTTCTTCCATCATACTGATCGACGAGCCGACCAGAACCAGCGTTCCCGAAGTGTTCTGGAGCCGTTGGTCCCACAGTCGCTGAACCACGGACGGGAGACTCTCGTCGGCGTCGATGAGGTAGGGGAATTCGTCCAGAACCACGATTCCGTCCTGATCCCCCAGATACCCGAGCAGCGCTTCCCAGTTCTGTTTGATCTGTGTGATCCCGGGGAAGTTCTCGGAGGCGACATCGACGAACTCGTCACGTTGTATCTGGGAAGTGGTCTCCGTCGCCTGATAGACGACTGCGTCGTCACGGTCGGAAAGCGAGTGCCGGACGAGCTGTGTCTTCCCGAGGCGTCGCCGACCGAATACCACGACCATCTCTGCGTCGTCGGATTCGTAGCATCCACGTAGCCGAGAGAGTTCGTCGTCTCGATTCACGAATTGGTTCATACACCCACTCCATCGTGACGGTGAATAATACTTCCGAATAGACTATTTTAAAATAGGCTAATTTGAAGTTCTCTACTGAGGCTTTACCGGATCTCTTGATTTGAGCAGATCAGACGACAAAGCATATCGGGACTAATTCACCGCTATGTTCATTGACATCCTCCCCGCGCTGAAGCGCGAGGCTTTCTCTTCGATTCTCCGTAACGGACGATCGGATCGGAGCATACCCACCCTTGGGTACGACCAGCACACACCCTCAGTACCGTTATATCTCGATGGAACGTCGGTATGCCGTAGCATGATCGTAATTCACGCGGAGTTCCCGATAGACCCGGACCGGCACGACGAAGCAGTCGATCTGATGCGAGAGGTCGCCGAGCAGTCGCGGGCGGAGGACGGCGTCATCGAGTACGATATCGCGACCGATATCGACGATCCCAACCTGTTTCGCTTCACCGAGCAGTACGACGATACAGCAACGTTCACAGCCCACACGGAGACCGACCACGTTGGTGAGCTCGAAGCGGCACTACCGGACCTGCTCGCCGGGGAGCCGAACGTCACGCGTTTCGACGTCGACGGCGCGTCGGACGTCGAACTCTAAGATGGAACACGATTCAGCACCCGTCCCCGGAACGTGACCGGTAACGCGTCCCCGAACACGCCGCAGGACGAGATCACGTGGTACAAAGCGCTTTCTCCCGATGAACTACCGGAGAGCCGAGTCACGGCCGTGAGCTGTGGCGACACGACCGCCGCAGTGACCCACTACGATGGCGACTATGCCGCCCTCGACACGAGTGTCCCCGCCAGGGCGGCCCGCTCGGCGAGGGATCGATCGAGACGGGATCCCTACGGTGTCCGTGGCACGGGTGGGACTTCGACCCCCTGACCGGCGAGACTCCCGGCCCGCACGACGACTGTGTTCGGACGTTTCCGGTCGAGGAACTCGAGGACGGCGTCTACGTCGGGTTTCCCGCGGAAGCGCCCCACGAGCGAAGCGTTGCGGACGTCGTCGCCGAGACGCTGGTCAACTGGGGGGTCCGACAGGTCTGGGGATCGTCGGCCACTCGAACCTCGGGCTCGCCGTGACGAGGAGGCGACTCGGCGGGCCACGAGGCCCGAACGCGGCGTCAACTATGCCACCGCGTTCGAGGCGATGACGCGGATCGTTCCCGACGACGCCATCGTTCCCGTCGACGTCGGGAACAACACCTGCGCGTTCGGCCGATACTTCGAACCGGAACGCCAGTCCGTACTCATGTCCGGCTATCTCGGTTCGATCGGCTTCGCGTTCCCGGCGACGCTCGGGGCGTTGGCGGCCACACAGGAACCCGCGTCGCGGTTCGCCGGCCGGAAGGTCGTCTCGGTGTCCAGCGACGGCGGGTTCGGCCAGTACATGAGCGAGTTCACGACGGCGGTGAAATACGGCATGGACGTCACGCACGTCCTGCTCAACGACGACGAACTCGGGAAGATCAGCAAAGAGCAACGGACGGGCGGGTGGGACGTCTGGCAGACCGACCTCGTCAACCCGGAGTTCGCTGCGTTCGCGGAGAACTGTGGCGGACACGGGGTCCTCGTCGACGACCCGGACGACCTCGACGGGGCGCTCGAAGACGCCATCGCACACGACGGCCCCGCTCTCGTCGAAATACTCACCGACTCGGACCCGATCTGAGCGATCGTGTGGTCGTTGGTGACGCGTCCTTCGTGGTTGACACGCAACTGTCGTTGATGGTGGACTCCGCCTCAACGCGGATTTTAGGGCCACGTGACACGTCCGGGCGTATCTCGACGGTAGCCCCGACGCCTTCTCTCGGTCTCCAGCCGGCGTTTCCGCCGTCTCATCCGCCTCCGAGGCGACTCCTCGCCCCGATCCCGGTCTTCGAGATACCCACCGTCGACGCGCCGGCCTTCGATCGCGCAGGGACGCGACACACCCACCCCACTGGTTCCGCTGTTAGCACGGGGGTACCACCGCCACCGGCGCGACGAAGGAGGCTGGATTCACGCGGACTCCAGCAACGTCGATAGCCCGCTCCGGACAGCCGAAACGGACTGTTCCAATCGATGCTCGTTGTACTTTCCGCCGACTTTCCCCCGATTGTGTTCCGTTGATCCCGTGATTCCCAACTGTGCCAGCTCGCCCAGATAGTCACGGACCGAACGCTCCGAGACCGGACTCACGCCTTCCGAGTGAGCCACGGTCCGATACGTATCGACGACGTCACGCGTCCGAGCCGGCGTTTCACCGCGTTCGTGTCGCCACGTCCCGTAGCCGTCCGCGTCTCCGTCGCACTCCAGCAAGATTCGTCGCCCCGTTCGAACAGCGGAACCGGTGGGGTGGGTGTGCGCGAGCATGCCCCCGAGAGACGTCCGGTAACAGCGGAACCGGTGGGGTGGGTGTGCGCGAGCGTACCCCCGAGAGACGTCCGGTAACAGCGGAACCGGTGGGGTGGGGCGGTCCCCGTCGTCGAGTGGCCCCGAGCGTGAAACGCGAAAGCTGGGCGTTTTTTATCCGCAGGCGCCGAACGGTGGGTAGATGAACCGACGACACGATCGCGCGTCGCTCCGGGGTGACGGCGATGGGTACTGACGAGAGCGCGGACGGGCCGGTCGTCGCCAGCTTCTTCTCCGGCTGTGGCGGGCTCGACCTGGGGTTCGAGCGGGCCGGCTTCGACGTGGTCCTCGCGAGCGACCAGTGGGAGCCGGCCGCCGCGACGTACCGACGGAATCGACCGGACGTCCGGTTCCTCGAGGAGGACGTCCGCGAACTCTCCGCCGAGGACGTCCACGAGGCGGTCCGGGAGACGGGTCACGCTGTCGATGACGTCGACGTCGTGATCGGCGGCCCGCCGTGTCAGGGCTTCAGCCGCCTCAACAACGAGCGGATCGAGCTCGACGAGATGGAGAAGGACCGCCGCAACACGCTCTTCGAGGAGTTCCTGCGGATGGTCACCGTCCTCGACCCCCAACTCGTCTTGATGGAGAACGTCCGGGACCTGATAAACAGGCAGACGAGCGACGACCGGTACGTCAAAGACCTGATCGTCCGGCAGTTCGAGACCGAAGGGTACGACTGCGAGTACCGGGTCCTCGAGGCGGAACGGTACGGCGTCCCACAGAAGCGTCGACGGATCTTCTTCGTCGGGACGAACCGGGACGTCCCGATCCGCTTCCCGGAGCCGACGACGCCAGCGGAGGGAAGCTGGCGGACGGCGGGCGAGGCGCTCGCGGGCCTGAGCGACGACCTGCCGAACATGACGTACGCCGATACACGGGAGAAGACGCTCGAGCGGATCCGGCACGTCCCGCCGGGCGGCTACTACCGCGACCTCCCGGACAGGCTGAAGACGAAGAAGTACCGGTGTGGCTGTGCGGACACGGACAGCTGTCCACACGAGCCGGAGATCGTCAAGCGGTACGGGACGTACCTCCGTCGGCTCCACCCCGACGAGCCGTCGCTGACGGTGAGCACCAACGAGTTCATCCACCCGACGGAGGACCGCTATCTCACCCCCCGCGAGATGGCCCGCCTCCAGACGTTCCCCGACGGGTTCGCGTTCGAGGGGACCAAGACGGACGTGATGAAACAGATCGGCAACGCGGTCCCGGTCGGGCTGGCCGAACAGCTGGCCGAGCGGTTCCGCGAGTACTACCCCGAAATCCGCGAGGCCCCCCGCGTCGACCCCGACGTGTACGAACAGCAGTCGCTCACCGACATCGTCTGAGTCGCTCACCGACACCGCCTGAGTCGTTCCGGGATGGCCCCGTCCGGGACGGCCCCCTCCGGGATTCGCGTCCCGCGGGCTACCCGAACGTCACGCGGTACACCGTCTTGATCCGGGGTTTTCGGGTGCTCCCGCTGTACTGGCCGTACATGTCGATCCGGAACGCCGCCTCGTCGTCCACGTCGAAGAAGATCGAGGTGTCGTTCGACTCCGTGGTGTAGATCGACAGCTCGCCGGTCTCCTCTTGGAACTTCCGGAGCGGGGCCCGCTCCATCGAGGCGAACCCGTGGAAGTTGCCGGCAGCCGTCACCTTACACGCGACCACGTTCGCGTCCAGCCGCACGTGCTCGAGGAGGCGCTCCCGGAGCGTCGCCTCGTCGGCGTCGCGGAACGCGCGGAACTTCTCGGCGAAGACGGGCGTCATCGCGGCCGCCATGTCGGAGCCGCCGCACTCCTCGGCGACGAACTCCCGCGTCACCCGCTCGTAGGTCGCGAACTCCTCGGGAGTCAACAGCACGGAGACGTCCTTCCCGAAGACGTCCTCCGCGACCTTCGACGCGAGGGTGTTCCGGACGTTGATCGCGGTGCTCGAGGTGAGCTTCAGCGAGTACCCCTTGGTCCGCCCCTCGCCGTGGACCACGACGTCGACGTCGTCGGTCGGGTCCGTCTTCCGGGCGTCTCCCTCTTCGATCGCGCGCTCGATCGCGAAGGGCGTGTGTTCGCGGACGAACCGCGCGGCCTCGCGGGCCCCGATCCGCACCCGTTCGCGCTGGTCGTCGTCGAGGTACGCGAGCTGGGCCTCGGTGTCGGGTTGCGGGTCGTCCCCGTTGAGCACGTCGCGCGTCGACTTCTCGTGGGCCTTCCCGAGTCGTTCGGGGCTCCGTGGCATGTGTACCCGTCGAGTCGCCGCGGCGTCTTACGGCTTCGGTTCGGTCACGACGCTCGCCGCTACGCCGCGTCGCTCCGTCCCGTCGCCCCCGGAGCGCGGCCCTTTTGTCCCGTATCGACGAAGCCGGGGTATGGACATCGAGGAGGGCGGGCTCACGGTCAGCGTCCCCGAGGCCCGCGACGGCGCGAGCGAGGGGACCGGCGGCGGCGTCTTCTTCAACCCCACACAGGAGCTGAACCGGGACGTCACCGTCGCGACCCTGCGCGCCTACCGCGAGCGCGATCCACGCGCGGAGACGTACCTCGACGCGATGGCCGCCTCGGGGATCCGGGGCGTCCGGGCCGCAGCGGAGGGATACGACGTGACGTGTGCCGACGTCGACCCCGAGGCGGTGGAACTGGCCGAGCGGAACCTCGCCGACAACGGCCTCGACGGTGAAGTCGTCCACCGCAACGTCAACGCGCTGTTGTACGACGACGGGCCCTTCGACGTGGTCGATCTGGACCCGTACGGCACGCCGATCCCCTTCGCCGACCCGGCGTTCGCGAACGCGCGGAACCTCGTCTGTGTCACCGCCACCGACACCGCACCGCTCTGTGGCGCCCACCTGAAGAGCGGGATCCGCAAGTACGGGGCGGTGCCGCGAAACACCGACTACCACCCGGAGATGGGGCTCCGGACGCTGATCTCCGCGCTGGTCCGAACCGCCGCGCGCTACGACAAGGCCGCCCGCCCGATCGTCTCGCACGTCTCGCGGCACTACGCGCGGACGTACCTCGAGCTCGAGTCCGGCGCGCGCGCAGCCGACGACGCCATCGGCGAACTGGGATACGTCGACAACTGCGAGGACTGTCTCTGGCGGGAGCCGACGTACGGGCCCATCGCGGACCCGGTCGACGCCTGTCCGACCTGTGGGGGCGACCGCGTGTTGACGGCGGGACCGCTCTGGCTCGGGGCCGTCGCCGACGCCGACTTCGCCCGGTCCGTTCGCGAGCACGTCACCGACGACATGGGCGAGGCGAAGCGCGCGCGGAAGCTCCTCGGAACCGTCGCGCGCGAGCTCGACACGCCGACCCACTACGACCAACACCGGCTGTACAAGGAGTGGGGCGAGCCGGCGATCGGCATGGACGAGTTCGTCGACCGGCTCCGGGGGGCGGGCTACGAGGCGAGCCGCGCCCACTACCGCGGGACCGCCGTCAAGACCACGGCGTCGATCCCGGAGATGCGCGAGGTCGTGCTCGGGGACGAAGCGTAGGCTTACCCCGCGCGTTTTTGTCGCCGTCAGCCGAACGGATCCGTGTGACCCGACACCCGTCATCCGGGCTCGCCAGGGCTCGGCTCGTCTTCGATACGGCGCGGGACCAGCAGGTGACGTTCCTGGCGGCCGGCGTCGCGTACTACGCGTTCGTCTCGCTCGTCCCGGCGCTGTTGTTGCTCCTCGTGGTCGCCACCACCGTCTTCGGGGACGCCCTCGCGACGGAACTGCTCGAGTCCGTGAGCGGATTCCTGACGCCCGCGGGCGAGGAGGCGATCGGCGAGGCCGTCGCGTCCGCACGGGGACGGGCGGGCGCGAGCCTTCTGGGGGTCGTCGTCCTGCTCTGGTCGACGCTGAAGGTGTTTCGCGGGCTCGACACCGCCTTCGTCGAGGTGTACGGGACCGAAGGGCGGGTGACCTTCCTCGACCAACTGACCGAGGCGGGGTCGGTCGTGATCGGGATCGGGGCCGGGATCGCGGCCATGCTCGTCGTCGGGGCGGTCGCCGCCGCCGTCGACGTCCCCCTCCTGGCGTCCGCGAGCGTCCTCGCGTTGCCGGTGGTGCTCACCGTCGTCTTCCTGCCGATGTACATGCTGCTTCCGGACCCCGAGATACCGCTCCGCGAGGCGCTTCCCGGTGCGGTCTTCGCCGCCGTCGGTTGGACCGTCCTCCAGGCCGGCTTCCAGGCGTACGCCGCGACCGCCGGGCAGTATCAGGTGTACGGCGTCGTCGGCGGGATCCTCCTCCTCGTCACGTGGCTGTACGTCGCCGCGATCGTCGTGATCGTCGGGGCCGTCATCAACGCGACGCTGGCAACCGGTTCGGTCGACGGTTCGACTGCCGGTTCGGCCGAGGATCCGCCCGTCGGCTCGACTCCCGACGGGAGCGCGGACCGGCAGTTACAACACGGCCGCGGTCGACGCACGGATATGAACGGAGAGGCGGATCGCGGCGGGGGCGACGGCGGCACGAAACGTCCCCCCGGAGACGGGTCCCGTGGCGCCCGGGACGACGGGGAGCGTCCCCGCGGGGCGCCGGACGTCGCCGCCCTCGAGGAGGAGGTCGATCGGCTCCGAGCGCGCCTCGAGGCGTTCGAGACCGACGTCGAGGAGCGCACGGTCGACAAGCCGAAACTGGAGTCGGAGCTGAAACGCTACGTCCGTTCACGGATGCGGCGCGGCCACGCCCGCGGCTGGGGGCCGTACCTCGTCCTGCTGTACGGGACGGTGCTGACGCTCGGCGCGTTCACGTTCCTCGACGGGATCTACGCGATCGCCGCGATGGTCGTCCTCGGGTTGTCGACGCTGGGGCTGTACACCGTCTTCATCGTCGTCGGAATCGGTCTCAACCTGATCGAGACGCCGGGGAAGGCGCTCGAGTACGCCCGGAACCGCGGGGACGACTGACCGAGCCGTGACCGGGATCGTCTCCGCGGATCGTGGGGTCGGCGAGACCGGCGTCGTCGACGCGCTCCCCGAGTTCGTCGTCGTCGTCTTCGCGGCCGTCACCCACCTCGCTGACCCGTGGTTCCTGTTCGCCGGCCTCGCGGTCGCCTACTGGTTCGCGAGCGACCGCTTCGCGACCGCGCCACGTCGATCCGGCGCGGTCGCGATCGCGGCCGTCACCTGCGCGTACGCGGCGGTCGCGCTCGGGAAGGCGTGGTTCGCGGTCCCCCGTCCGCCGGGCGCGATGGGCCCGGCGGACGTGCCGACCTGGCTCCCCGGGCTGTTGTCGGCGTGGTACGAGGCGCAGGTGCTCTCGGACGGCTTCGGCTTCCCGAGCGGGCACGCGACGGGTGCGGCGGCGGCGTACGGCGCGCTCGCGCTGTTGTACGACCGGGTCTGGACCGCGAGGCGGCGGCTGCTCGCGGGCGGGGGCGTCGCGGTCGCGGTGGCCGCCTCGCGGGTCGTCATCGAGGTCCACTACCTCGTCGACGTCGTCGCCGGCCTCCTCGTCGGCGGGGGCGTCGTCTGCGTCGCCCTGTGGATCTCGGGGGACCCGCGGGTCCGGGGGTTCGAATCCGCCCCCGCCGGTCCTCCCGACCCCGACGGAGCCGGCCTCGACCCCACGCCGGCGTTCCTGCTCGCGGCGGTCGTGTCGGTCGCGGCCGCCGGGGTCGCCGCGGCGGGCGGCCACACGGGCGAGGTCGTCGAAGCCGGGATCGGGATCGCGACCGGCGTCGGCGGCGCGGTCGGCTGGCGGGTCGTCGACGGCGACGAGCCCGCGGTCCCCGTCCGGGTCGCGGTCCCGGCGCTCGCGGTCACGGGCGCACTCTGGGTCGGCGCGTACGCGCTCGCCGACTCGTTGGTCGTCACCCTCGTCGCGACGACCGTCGCGGTCGTCGCCGTCGTCGCGCTACCGGCGCTCCCGGACCGGTCGCTCTCCGAAGGCCTCGGGTAGATCCTCGGCCTGCTCCGGACCTTCGGGTGAGACGGACGCGCCGTCGACGGGTCTTCGGCTGGGACGGACGCACCGCTGACGCGGTGAAAAAACGGAGAAGTCGAGCCTGCGGCGGCCTCAGAACGTCTCGAGGTAGCGGTCCTCCTCCCACTGGGAGACCTGGGTGAGGTACTCGCTGAACTCCTGAGATTTGGCCTCCGGGAACTTCTCGGAGACGTGCGGACCGAGCGCGTCCTGAATGACCTCGTCGGCCTCGAGCGCCTCGACGGCCGCGCCGAGGTTCGGCGGAAGCGTGTCGATGCCGTACTCCTGGCGTTTGGTCTCGTCGAACTCGTAGATGTCCTCGCGGACCGGGTCGCCGGGGTCGGCTTCGGTCTCGATCCCGTGAAGACCGGCGGCGATGAGCGACGCCATCCCGAGATAGGGGTTACACGACGGGTCGGGGCTACGGACCTCGAAGCGGGCGGAGACGCCCGCGGCGTCGGGGACGCGGACCAGCGCCGAGCGGTTCGTGTCGGACCACGCGACGTAGATCGGCGCCTCGTAGCCGGGCACCAGCCGCTTGTAGGAGTTCACGGTCGGGTTCGTGACGGCCGTGAACGCCGGCGCGTGCTCCAAGACGCCGCCCATGAACTGGTAGGCCGTCTCGCTCAGGTTGAACTCGTCGTCGTCGTCGGCGAAGGCGTTGCCGTCCTCGTCGAAGAGCGAGATGTGGCTGTGCATCCCCGAGCCGTTGATCTCGGCGATCGGCTTGGGCATGAACGTCGCGTGCAGGTCGTGTTGGGCGGCGACCGCGCGGACGACCGCACGGAACGTCGCGATGTTGTCCGCGGTGGTGAGCGCGTCGGCGTACTTGAAGTTGATCTCGTGTTGGCCCTCGGCGACCTCGTGGTGTGAGGCCTCGATCTCGAAGCCCATCTCCTCTAGCGTGAAGATGATCTCCTTGCGGACGTCGCTCGCGAGGTCCTTGGGCGCGAGATCGAAGTAGCCGCCGTTGTCGTGGGGGATCGTCGTCGCGTTCCCCTCGTCGTCGGTCTTGAACAGGAAGAACTCCGGCTCCGGACCGATGGAGACGGAGTATCCCATGTCGTCGGCCTTCTCGAGGACGCTTTTGAGCACCTGACGCGGGCCGCCGGCGAACGGTTCGCCGTCGGTGTCGACGATGTCACAGATGATCCGGGCGGCGGCCGAGCCGTCCTCGCCGCTGCGCCACGGGAGCACCGCGAACGTCTCGGGGTCGGGAACGAGCCGCATGTCCGACTCCTGGATGCGGACGAACCCCTCGATCGAGGAGCCGTCGAAGTAGATACCCTCGGTGAACGCCTTCTCGGCCTGGTGGGCCGGTACGGAGACGTTCTTGACGACGCCGAGGATGTCGGTGAACTGTAACCGCAGGAAGTCGACGTTCTCCTCGTCGATCTCGTCGAGTACCGCCTGTTCTTCGGCCGTGAGGCCGCCGTCCGGTTTCGCGTGGTCGCCGGTCATGTTTTGGACAGTTACCTCGTTATCTGCCAGTATAAAGGCCTTGTCGCTTGACGCATGAACCGCCGAGTCCCGGTGAGTAGTGGACGTTCGTAAAATTCTAAACCCCCCAAACCGTGATCGAACCTAATGACGTACGAAAACCTCGACGCCAAACTCGTGAACTCGCTTCTCGGAAACGGTCGCGCCAGCCTTCGCAGCCTCGGCGACGAACTCGACGTCTCCGTGACGACCGTCTCCAATCACCTCCGCGACCTCGAAGACGAGGAGGTCATCCGCGGGTACAGCCCGATCGTCGACTACGACAAGCTCGGCTTCGACGTGACGGCTATCCTCCAACTGAAGGTGGAGGGAAGCGCGCTCCCGGAGGTCACCGAGAAGCTCCGCCAGGAGAAGCAGATGATAAGCGTCTACGAGGTCACGGGCGACTACGACGTGATCGCGATCGGGAAGTTCGCCGACACGGACGGGATGAACGACCAGATCAAGGAGATCCTCACCGACGCCGACATCCGCGAGTCGAACACCAGCGTCGTGCTCAACGCGGTCACCGAGAACAAGCAGTTCGAACTCGACCTCACCGAGGAGTAGGTCCGCGCGAACGCGCCTAGTTCTCCGCGAGACGTCGGATCGCGTCCGTGATCACGTCGACCCCGAGGTCGATACACGCCTCGTCGACGTCGAAGTACGCCGTGTGGTGGCCGTCCGGGTTACCCCCGCCGACACCGAGGTACGTCGCCGTCCCGCCGCGTTCCTGGACGCGCCGGATCAGGTAGGAGGCGTCCTCGCTGCCGCCGAACTCCTTCGCTATCACCGACTCGACCCCGTCGGTCGCGGTCGCGGCCGCCTCGACGACCTCGACCACCGCGTCGTCGTTCTCGAAGGTCGTCGTCTTGCCGTACAGTCCGGTCTCGTACTCGACGTCGTGCATCGTCGCCGCGCCGTCGACCACGTCCCGGGCCCGGCCGAGCATGTACTCGTTGAGGTCGTGCGTCTCGCCGCGGACCTCGACGCGCATCGTCGCCTCCTCGCAGATGACGTTCTGGGCGTTGTCGGCGGTGACCCGTCCGACGTTGATCCGCGTCGCGCCGTCACCGTGTCTGGCGATGCCGTAGAGGTTGCCGATCGCCGCCGTCGCCGCCTGAAGGGCGTTGCGCCCCGCGTGCGGCTGGCCGCCGGCGTGGGCCGGCGCGCCCGAGAACGTGACGTCGAGTTTGGCGTTCGAGAGCGGCCCGTCGTAGCTCGAGACGACCGTACCGACGGGCTCGTCCAGCCCGACGTGGACCGCGAGCAGGTGGTCGACGTCGTCGAGGTGGCCGGACTCGGCCATCGGCTTGCCGCCGCGGCCGCCTTCCTCGGCCGACTGGAAGAACAGCTTCAGCGTGCCGTCGAATCCGCCCTCGGCGAACGCGCGGGCCACGCCGAGTCCCGTCGCGGCGTGGGCGTCGTGGCCGCAGGCGTGCATCTCACCCGGATGGACGCTCGCGAACCCCTCGGCGGCCGGTCGGTGGTCGTCGTCCATCGCCTCCTGGCGCTCCAGCGCGTCGATGTCGGTGCGTAGCCCGATCGTCGGCCCGTCGCCGAACGTCCGGGTCGCGATCACGCCCGTGATGTCGCCCATCCGGTCGAGGTACTCCTCGGGTGCGCCCTCTTCGCGTGCGCGTTCGCGGGCGGCGGCGACTTCGTCGGACGGGGGAACGCCCATCCGCGAGTCGGGATCGACCGTCTCCTCGCCGAGGAACACCTCGTAGCCGAGTTCCTCGAGTTCGGCCGCGAGCAGGGCCGAGGTTCGGAACTCCTTCCAGCCGGCCTCCGCGTGTCGGTGGAGGTCGCGGCGGATCTCGGAAAGCGAACTGTCGGCGAACGTCGTCAGTGGCTCCATACCCGTCCCCTCCAGGCCGAGCGGAAAAAGCGTTGAGTAAACGGAGAAACACGCCTCGGGGGTGACGAGGGAGACAACGCGGACAGGGGGAAGGGAGACAACGCGGACAGGGGGAAGGGAGAGGCAGGCGAAGCGGACCGGGGTGAGACGATCCGGTACGGGGCGAGTCACGGAAACCCGTTCTTGTAAGAAAAGATTTATGAAATGTTCAGCGGATCGATGCTGACGAATCCATGACACGCGCGCTGAAAGGATCCGGATTCCTCGGATTGGCAGTCATGATGGCCGTCGGGTTACACCAGTTCGTGATCGTCGCCGGCGGAAACGTCGTCCCGCCGTGGATGATCGGTGGACACGCCCACCTCGGGGTGCTCTCCATCCTCGCTATCGTGATGGGATTCGCCGTCCCCGCGCTCGGCGTGACCGGAAACGTGCGGACCGCCGTGACCGGGCTCTTCGTCGCGGGCCAGTGGGGTATCCCCGGGATCGTCTGGCTCGGCGAGGGGTTCGGGCTGACGTTCCTCATGCCGACCGGGTTCCTCTGGGGCGGCGCGTTGATCGTCTCGATGCTGATCATGTTCTATTACTCGGTGACGGGGCCGGCTGACGCCGCAGGCGGCGGCTCGGCGAGTTTCGCGCCCGGCGACGACTGAGCGGCGGCAACGGTCGGTCGGTGACTGACAGGAGCCGGCTACGCGCCGTCGTCGGCCTTCCGGAGCAGTTCGATCGCGGGCAACGGCTCGCCGGTGAGCGCACGGATGTACGCCCCGCCGGCGATGGAGACGTGCGAGAAGTCCGCCTCGTCCAGTCCGTACATGCCGATCGCGCGGGAGGTGTCGCCGCCGCCGACGACCGAGAAACAGTCGGTCTCGGCGATGGCTTCGAGGACGCCGACGGTGCCGTCGGCGAACCGCTCGTCCTCGAAGACGCCGAGTGCGCCCTTCACGAACACCGCGTCGGACTCGCGGACGAGCGGTTCGTACGCGTCGACCGTCGCCGAACCCACGTCGAGGTAGGCGTCCGTCTTCTCGTCGATCTCCGCGACCGAGACCTCGGCGCGGTCGCCGTCGTCGCCTTCGTAGGCGAGGTCGCTCGCGAGGTGGATGGCGTCGCCGCGCTCCGCGAGGACCGACTCGACCGTCCCGTGGTTCGCCTCCCACTGCTCGTCGAAGAGGTCCATCCCCTCGAGGTCGTGGCCGACCGGGTGGCCCGCAGCGCGCAAGAAGAGTTCGCCGGCGACGCCGCCGAGCAGGAACCGGTCGACGCGGTCCCCCAGGGCGTCCATCACGCCGATCACGTCGGTGGCCTTCGTCCCGCCGACGACCATCGTGACGGGGCCGTCGAACTCCTTGCGGGCGATGGCGGTGTTCGCCTCGTACTCCGTTTCCATCACGCGGCCGGCGTAGGCGGGCAACGCGAGCGGGAAGCCGACGAGCGAGGCGTGTTTCCGGTGGGCCGCCGAGTAGGCGTCGTTGACGTACGCGTCGAAGCGCGGCGCGAGCGTCCGGACGAACTCGGTCACTGCCTTGTCCGCGGGCGGCTCCTCCGGCAGTTCCTCCTCGCACATCCGGGTGTTCTCTAAGAGGAGCACCTCGCCCGCCTCGAGCGCGTCGATCGCTTCGAGCGCCTCCTCGCCGTAGGTGTCGGCGACGAACGCGACGTCGCGGCCGACGTGGTCGGCGAGGATCGTGGCGTGGCCCGAAAGCGACGTGAAGTCGTCGCGGCCGGGGCGGCCCTGATGGGCCATGAGCACGACGCGGTGGCCGGCGTCGGCGAGCTCGCGGACCGTGCGCGCGTGTCGCTCGAACCGGCGGTTGTCCTGCGGCTCGCCGTCCTCGATCGGCGAGTTCAGGTCGAGACGGACGAGAACGCGGGAGTCGGCCGGCAGGTCGTCGATGGTCTGGAACGTCGTCGTGGATGGGGATGACATGAGTGAGACTGGTGTGTCGGTGTGTGTCGGCGACGGTTGTCACTTCCGGGGTCGACCCGGTTACGACTCGGCGTGAACGTGTACAGCCATATCGAGCATCCGACAGGAGAAGCCGTACTCGTTGTCGTACCACGTGAGGACCTTGAGCAGGCTACCGTCGGCGATGACGTTCGTCGACTGGAGGTCGACGTAACTCGAGAAGGGGAGGCCGGTGATGTCGCTGGAGACGATCTCGTCGTCGGTGTACCCGAGCACGCCCGCGAGCGGCCCGTCGTCGGCGGCAGTGCGGAAGGCGTCGTTGACGGCCTCCGCCGTGACGTTCTCCTCGAGGTCGACGACGAACTCCGTGATCGAGCCCGTCGGAACGGGAACGCGGATCGCCATCCCGTCTATCTTCCCGTCGAGTTGCGGGAGGACCTTCTGGGCCGCGCCGGCCGCGCCCGTGGAGGTCGGGACGATGTTCTCGGCGGCGGCGCGACCGCGGCGCGTCTTCGCCTTCGGGCCGTCGATGAGCGCCTGCGAGCCGGTGTAGGCGTGAACGGTGGTGAGGGTGCCGGCCTCGATGCCGAACTCCGCGTCGAGCACCTTCGCGACGGGGGTGATGGAGTTGGTGGTACAGGAGGCGTTCGAGACCACGCCCTCGCCGTCGTACTCGTCGTGGTTGACGCCGTAGACGAGCTGTTTGACCGGCTCCTCGCCCTTGGGCGGCGCGGAGATGACGACGGTGTCGGCCCCCGCCGTGAGGTGCGCGCTCGCGTCCTCCTTCGTGCGGAAGATCCCGGTACACTCGAGCGCGACGTCGACGTCGAGGTCGTCCCACGGGAGGTCCGCGGGGTCCTGGACGTTGAAAAGCGGGACCGACGTGCCGTCGACGACCAGCTCGTCGTCGACGAGTTCGATCCCGTCGAGCCGCCCCATGACGGTGTCGTACTTGGCGAGGTAGCCCATGTCCTCGAACTCCATCACGTCGTTGATGCCGACGAGTTCGATCCGGGGATCCTCCAGGACCGCGCGGAGGACGTTTCGGCCGATCCGGCCGAACCCGTTCAGCCCGACACGAACGACCTCCTCGTCGGGTACCTCGTCGCCAGCGGACAGATGCGATTTACTCATATATGAAAAAGGTGTGCGCAGATACTTAAATCCGCCCGAGTCGTGCGAGTCGCCGACGGAGCGGGTCTCTCACGGTCGATCCTCGAACATCCGCCGACCGACAGAAGGCTTATCGGAGAGTCGGTCCTCACACGAGATATGGACAGAGACGACCGCGACGATCCGTTCGGCGACTTCTTCGAGGAGATCGAACGGATGATGAACGAGATGGCCGGAAGCGGGCGCGGGACCGACGACGCCGGCTTCGGGTCGGAGACGCACGTCGACGCGTACGCGACCGAGGAGTCCGTTCGGGTCGTCGCCGACCTCCCCGCCGTCTCGAAGGAGGAGCTCTCCTTACAGTGTGATGGCGAGTCGCTCACCATCTCGGCGGCCTCCGATCGGCGCGAGTACGACGAAACCGTCGAGCTCCCGGCCCCGGTCGACGAGTACTCCGGCGACGCGACGTTCAACAACGGCGTGCTCGAGGTCGAGTTCGACCGCGACGACGACGCCGCCTCGATCGACGTCGTCTAGCGGGAGTTCGTACCGCCCGCCGACCGGATCTACCCGTTCTCCGCGACCCGCCGGATCAACCCCACCAGCCGGTCGTAGAAGTCCGGCTCGTACTTCGTCGCCGTGTCGACCGTCGGCCGGGCGTTCGTCTCGTTGAGGACGAACCCGTCGTCGGTTTCGAGCAGGTCGACGCCGAGGTAGTCGATCCCGAGCGCCGTCGCCGCCCGCTCGACCAGTTCGCGACCCTCCCGCCCGAGTTCGATCCCCCGTGCGTCCGCGCCGCGGTGAACGTTGTGCTTCCAGCGGCCGGCTGCGAGCGCGTCGACCGGGAGCTCGCGCCGGACCGCGCCGGCGTACGCGCCGTCGACGACCATCGCGCGGTAGTCGCGGGCGTCCGGGAGGAACTCCTGGATCAGGTACGACTTGTCGCCGGTCGCACGGTAGTCGTGAACGAGGTTCAGGTAGTCGACGACCCCCAAAAGCGAGTCGAGGTCGGTCGCCTTCGCGACGCCGACGCCGCGGGTGGCCGAGTTCGGTTTGACGACGACCGGGAACGCGAACTCCGCGACTGCCTCGACGACGACCGACTCCTCGACCGGGTTCGAGACCAGCGTCGTCCGGGGGACCGGGAGGCCGGCGTCCCCGAGCACGGCGAGCACCCCCGCCTTGTTCCGGGAGGTCACGACCGCGTCCCGGCCGTTCACCCACGGAACCGACAGCCGACGGTCGAGGACCGCCCCCTCCATGAGACGCGACGGGTAGACGAACCCGACGTCGAATCCCTCCGCACCCACCTCCGTGTCGTCGTCCGCCCCGTCGAGCCGGAACGCCCGCTCCTTCGCGCGGACGTGGTCGACGTCGATCCCGCGCTCGGCGAGCGGTTCACGGACGCGCTCGTACGTCTCCGCAGCGGTCGTCATCGCGAGTCGAACGTGGTCGCTCACGGCTCCGGTTACCGGCAGTCGTCGGCGACGACAGCGCTCACTGGAGGTGACCCTCCTCGCGGAGCTGTTCGGCCTCGTTCTTCTCGTAGCGCCAGGAGATGTCGGCCTTCTCGTCCTGCCAGTCCCACGGCTCGACGAGGACGATGTCGTCCTCGCGGATCCAGACGCGTTTTTGCATTCGCCCCGGGATCCGGGCCGTCCGTTCCTTCCCGTCCGCACAGCGTACCTTCACGCGGTTGGCACCGAGCATCTCGACGACCTCCGCGAACACCTCGTCGTCGTCGGGCATCCGGAGGTCGCGCCGGCCCTGGCCGTCTCCGTCGGTCATGCGTGTCCGGTGATACGTGGCCCACCCGATAAAAGCCCCACTCTCCGCGGCGACGCTTTCGAACCGACCGAGTTAACGGGCGGCGAACGGAGATACGGACATGCGAGACACGCTCGGACTGGAGGGGATCGCGGGTGTCGTCGTCGTGTTCCTGGCGGTCACGGTCGTGACGCTTCGTGACCCCGTGATCGGCGGCGGGTTGATGCTCCTCGTCGCCGGCCTCGCGCTGATCGCGAAGGGCGTCGCGGAGTCGACGATGCGGACGTTCGGCCTGAAGTGACGACGTCGGAGGCGTGAGGTGGAACGTCCGCGATCGGGACGCCGGTGGATGCCCGACGCCGGGAGGAGTGGGTGATCGTGCGGCCGAAAGGGCTATACACGGTCGTCACCGCCGCTTCGGTATGGCACGGATCCCGGAGTTCGCGGTCGAACTGTTCGAACTGCTCGCGCTCGTCGCCGGGTCGGCCGTCGCGTCGATCATCGGCATCGAACTCGAACGCGTCGGCGTCGCCGGCCTCGCGGGCGGCGAGCTCGTGCTCGGGCTCTGGGCGCTCGCGATGGGGCTCGTCGCGCTGTACGTCGGCGTCGTCGCGCTCGGCTACGAGCAGGTGCTCCCCCGGGTCCGCGCGCTCGCCGGCGCTCGAGCGGAGTAGGGCGGCGCACGCGACGGGCCTTCCCGACCGGAACGGTCACAACTCACCGGCGGCGGCCAGTTCGCGGACGCGGGCCGCACGCTCCCGGATCGTCTCCCACTCCTCGTCGTCCTTGCCGTCGACGTGCGAGTACATCAGCCCCATGCGTCCGGTGGCGCGCAGTTCGTCTTCGTGTTCTTTCAGGAAGTCCCAGTAGAGCGCGTTGAGCGGGCAGGCGCCGTCGCCGGTCGTTCGGGAGACGGCGTACGGACACGAGCCGCAGTGGTCGCTCATCCGGTTCACGTAGTTCCCCGAGGAGGCGTACGGCTTCGAGGAGAGGACGTCGGTGCCGAACGAGCCCATGGCGACGACGTTCGGCGTCGTCACCCAGTGGTACGCGTCGACGAACCCGAGGTGGAACCACTCGTTGAGCGCGTCGGGGTCGACGCCGTAGATCAGCGCGAAGTTCGAGAGCACCATCAGCCGCTCGATGTGGTGGGCGTAGCCGTACTCGCGGACGTGACCGACCGCCTCCGAGAGACACCGCATGTCGGTTTCGCCGTCCCAGTAGAGCGGGGGCAGCGACCGTTCCTGACCGAGTCGGTTCGCGTCCGCGAGCTCCGGCATCGCCTCGCGATAGACGTGACGGACGAACTCCCGCCAACCGAGCACCTGTCGGACGAACCCCTCCGCGGCGTTGAGCGGCACCGGCGAAAGCTCCTCGTCGTCGGTCGGTTCTTCGTCCATCCTCTTATCGTCGGTCGCAAACGCGTCCAGGGTCGCCGATCCCGTCGGGTCGGCGTCCGGCTCGAACGTACCGGGATCGACGCCACGGTCGGCGTAGGCCGCCTCGACCGCCCGGACGGGTTCGCGGGGATCGAGGAGCCCGAGGTTGATCGCGGGCGAGAGCAACGAGTGGGCGAGGAACGGCTCCTCGTCGACCATGGCGTCCTGATACCGCCCGAACGCCGGCAGCCGGTGGGAGACGAAGTCCTCGAGCGCCGCGAACGCCTCCGTCCGGGTCACCGGCCACGCGAACGTCTCGAGCGAGTCGTTACCCCACGTGTCGAACCGGTCGCGAACCCACGCGTGGGTTTCGCGGGTGAGCGCGTCCGGCTCGAACCGCACCCGGTCGGGCGGACTCCAGTCGTCCGGCGGCGTCTCGCGGTTCAGGTCGTCGTAGTTCCACTCGCCGCCGAGGGGCTCGTCGCCGTCCATCAGGACCCCCGTCTCCCGGCGGACGTGGCGGTACCAGTCCTCCTGGCGGTAGGTTCGGCTGCCGGGATCCCCCTCGTCCGGTTCGCCCGCCCAGTCGCGCCACGCAGCGGGGGTCGTCCAGAACAGCTCGTTCTCGCGGAGTTCCAGCGAGCCGCCCCGGTCCTCGACGATCGCACGGAGCCGCTCGCCGGCTCCGTGACTCGCGGGTCTCATGAGTTGGATGCTCGCGTCCGGCCGGCCGTCGAGGAACTCTCCGACCCCGTCGCCGAAGGATCCGGCCGTGAGATACGTCACGTCGTGTCCCCGGTCCCGGAGCTCGTCGCGGAAGTGCCGCATCGCCGAAAAGACCAGCGTGAGCTTGTGCGCGTGGTAGCGTCGACGCGCCGCGAAGTCGGTCGCTTCGATCAGGAGGACCTCTTCGGCCGTCTCGAGCGCGTCGAGGTCGGGGTTGAGCTGGTCGCCGAGCAACCACAGGGTCGTGTCGCTCACGACCGATCGCACGGGAGCGAGCGACAAAGGTTCGCGGGGAGGCGACGACAGTCCGAGGGAGGCAACGACGACGGTTCGAGGGCGACGAACGGCCGTCTCCCGGGAGCCGACCACCCGCCTTTTTATCCGGTGTCGACGAGGGACGGGTATGGACGAGATCCTCACGAACTGGCTTCTCGGACTCATCGCCGCCCTTCTGGCCGTCCTCGTGCTCGATTCGACCGGCCAGCCCTTCCTCGACCCGCTCGCGCCCGTCGCGAACGTGCTCGCGCTCGTGACGTTTCTCGCGTTCGTCATTCTCACCGGCGCGTTCCTCGTGTACACCGCGTCGTTCCGGAACGACTAGCACGGCGGACGCGCCGGGACGGGCATCCACGAACGCCGACGGCGACTCCCCACGAACGCCGACGGCGACCCCTCACGAAGACTTTTGCTCGCGGCCGCCCACGGCCGTCCCATGGAGTACACGACGCTCGGGAACACGGGCATGACCGTCTCGAAGATCTGTCTCGGCTGTATGAGCTTCGGCGACCCGAACTGGCGCGATTGGGTGCTCGGCGAGGAGGAGGGCAAGGCGCTCGTCGAGCGCGCGCTCGAACTCGGGATCAACTTCTTCGACACCGCCAACATGTACTCGAACGGCGAGTCGGAGCGGGTCCTCGGGGAGGCGCTGGAGGGCCACCGCGAGGAGGCCGTCGTCGCCACGAAGGGCTACTTCCAGATGGACGAGTCGAACCCCAACTCCGGCGGCCTCTCCCGGAAGGCGATAGAGCAGGAACTGGAGCACAGCCTCGACCGACTCGGGATGGAGACCGTCGACCTCTATCAGATCCACCGGCTCGACCCGGAGACGCCGATCGAGGGGACGCTCGCCGCCCTCGACGACGCGGTCCGCCGCGGGAAGACCCGCTACGTCGGGGCCTCCTCGATGTGGGCCCACGAGTTCGCCGAGGCGCTGTACGCGAGCGACCGGCTCGGGTTCGACCGGTTCGCCACGATGCAGAACCACTACAACCTCGTCTACCGCGAGGAGGAACGCGAGATGCTCCCGCTGTGTGAGAAGGAGGGGATCGGCGTGATACCTTGGAGCCCGCTCGCCCGCGGCTACCTCACCCGACCCGACGAGGAGATCGACGCGACGCTTCGTGGCCGGACGGAGGAACACATGTACGAACACCCCTACCGCGAGGGCGGCGGCCCCGCGGTCAACGAACGCGTCGAGGAGCTCGCCGACGAGAAGGGCGTGAAGATGGCACAGATCGCGCTCGCCTGGCAGTTCCACAAGGACCCGGTCGACGCGCCGATCGTCGGCACCTCCAGCATCGAACACCTCGAGGACGCGGTGGAGGCGCTCGACGTCGACCTCTCCGACTCCGATCTCGAGTGGCTCGAGGGGCCCTACGAGCCGGTCCCGGTCTCCGGACACGACTGAGGGGTCGGTCACGGTCGAGCGATATCGGTCGCGACCGAGCGGGGCCGGTCGCACCCGCCCTTCACATCCACGTCGAACCCGGCGTATTCGGTGTTTTAGGGAATATATACTGAAGCTATATATTGTGTGAGTGAATATCTGTCACATATGAGCGACGACGGCGACGAGTCCCGAGTTCGGTCGAGCACCGAGTACGCGCGCACCCGGGTCCGGTGTCCGAACTGCGGTGACCACGTGCCGGCGATCGGGCGGGACGCCGGGACGACCGAGTGCCCGAACTGCCGGATGCCCGTCCGGGCGTGAGCCGAGCCCGGGCCTCGCTTATATCCACCCGGTCGAGCCCGGAGCAACAACCCTTTTCGGACGGGCCACCGAATCCGGGCGTATGACCGACGACGAGACGACGGAGCCGGACGACTCGACGGGAACCGAGGAAGCCGAGAACGGATCCGAGGAAACCGAGAACGGATCCGAGGAAACCGAGAACGGATCCGACGACGAGGAGAAGTCCTTCCGGGAGCGGGTCGAGGAGATCCGCGAGCGACGCGAGCAGGAGCGCGAGGAGGGCGACCGACCCGACCCCGAAGAGATGATGGGCGGTGCGGGCGGCCCGCCGGGCATGGGCGGCGGTGGTGGCGGCAATCCCTTCGCGCAGATGATGTCCGGCATGATGGGCGGCGGCCCCGGCGGCGCGGGCGGCCCGCCGGGCATGGGCGGCGGCCCCGGCGGTCACGGCGAGGAGAGCGGCGAGTCCGTCGGCAACGAGGAGCTCGTTCGAGAGGTCCGCCAGCTCCGCGACGAGGTCCGCGACGCGACCCGCCAGCTCCAGCGTATCGCGCAGGCGCTCGAGGACGACTGAGGCGCCCGCAACCGTTTCCGTACACGCCGTATTTTCACGGGTCGGCAAGGCGAATGCCACGGGCGTGACCCCGAGGCCGTCGACACCGACCAGCCACGTCCACGTCGCAGGCGAGAACCGGTCGACAGGAGTGGGCTCTGGAATACCCGGGCGAGCTGACGACGGCCGAGGCTCCCCCGGCGCTCGGTCGCTGTCGCTCTCGGAACCGAACACGAAGAGAAAACCGCACCGAAGGACTGCTAGCGGTCCGACCGCGAGGCCGCTAACACTCCGACCAGCCGCACGACTCGCACGTCTTACAGCCCTCCGAGAAGTACAGGTTCATCCCGCCGCACTCGGGGCACTCGGGGGACTCGCCGGCCGCGATGAGGTCCTGTGTGACGTCGCTGTCGTCTCCGCCAGGACCGGCGTCGACCGGTGATTCGGCCGACGGTCCGGCATCGACCGGCGGTTCGGTCGAACTACCGGCGTCGACCGCGCCGCCGTCGGTCTGGCTCGGAGGGGCATCCGTCGTCGCGTCGTTGTTCGACGTGCCGCCCTCGACGTCGTCGAGGCTCTGCTGTTGGGGGATCCCCTTGTCGATCTCGTCGTCGAGGTAGCGGCGGAGCGCGGTGCCGATCGCGTCCGGAATGGACTGGATCTGCTCGCCCTTGTCCCAGGCGACCTTCGGGCTCCGGGTGCCCTGTAGCTCGTCGACGATCTCCTCGGGGTCGACGCCCGAACGCAGCGCGGTCGAGATGACCTTCGCGAGCGCCTCCGTGAAGGAGTTGGTGTAGCCGCCGGAGTGGCCGATGTTCGCGAACAGCTCGAACGGCCGGCCGTCCTCGTCCTCGTTGATGGTGACGTACAGCTTGCCGTAGCCGGTCTCGACGCGCTGGGTCACGCCCGACAGCGAGTCCGGGCGGGGCCGGGTCTCCGTGTAGTCGACCTGCGGACGGTCCGCGGACTCGAGGAGCGCCGATATCTCCGTGTCGACGGCCGTCTGGACGTCCTCGTTGTCGAGGAACGCCTCCAGGCCGCCGAACACCTCGCGGATCTGCTCGACGATCGTCTCCGCGGCCTCCGCCTCGTCCGCGAACTCCGTGTTCTTCGCGCGCGTCGTGAGCACCTGCTTCGAGCGGGTGCCGTCGCGGTAGACGGTGACGCCCTTCCCGCCGTGGTCGTAGATGTAGCGGTACACCTCCTCCATGTCGGCGGCGGTGGCGTCGTTCGGGAAGTTACACGTCTTCGAGATGGCCGAATCGACGCCCTCCTGACACGCACACTGGACCGCGGCGTGTTCGATGCCCGAGAGGTCGCCGGTGACGACGAACAGCTCGCCGATCGCGTCCGGGACGGTCTCCAGCCCCTCGACGCCGTCGAACTCGTTTTCGGCCATCTGTTCTTGGGCCTCGCGTTTGACGGCGTCGACGTCGACGTCGTTCGCCTCCAGCGTCCGCAGGAAGTAGTCGTCGAACTCGACGAGCATCTCGTCGCCCTGGACGTCGTCGGAGACGTTCTTGTAGAACGCGACGTTGTAGATGGGCTCACAGCCGCCGGTGGTGTTGCCGATCATCGACGTGGTGCCCGTCGGCGCGATGGTCGTCGTGTTGTGGTTGCGGATCGGATACCCGTCCGCCCACTCGTCGGCGTCGAGGCCGGTGTGGTGTTCGAACCACTCGCGGTGCTCGGTCGGGGTCGCGTACTTCGAGTCGGCCCAGTCGTTGAAGACGCCACGCTCCTCGGCGAGCTCGTGGGAGGTCGACTTCGACTCGTGGTTGATGTGGGTCATCAGCTGTCGGGCGATCTCGTTGCCCTCCTCGGAGCCGTACCGGACGCCGAGCTGGATGTACAGCTGGGCGAGCCCCATGATTCCGAGCCCGATCTTCCGCATGTCGCGGACCTTCTGTTCGATCTTCTCGACCGGGAAGTCCGACATCGTGACGACGTTCTCCAAAAAGCGGGTGCCGTACGCGATCCGCTCGTCGAACTCCGCGAAGTCGATCGCCTCCTCGAGGAAGGCGTCGACCGCCGCCTCGTGGGAGTCGTACTCGTCGGCGTGTTCCGCGCTCCAGACCCGCCAGTCCGGCGCGTCGAGCGAGGCCAGCGTCGAGAGGTTGATGTGTCCGAGGTTACACGCCTCGTACTCCTCGAGCGGCTGCTCGCCGCAGGGATTTGTTGCGAGTATTCTATGGCTTGGATTTTCCTCTACGTCGAACGAATGTTCCTTGTTCACGCGCTCGAGATAGATGACGCCCGGTTCGCCGTTCTCGTGGGCGCCCTCGATCATGTCGTCCCAGAGCTCCTGTGCCGGGATCGAGAGGACCTCGCCGACCTCGACGTACTCGCCGAGGCCGAACATGTCGTAGATCTCCTTCGTCTCCGGGGTGGCGACGTGGGGCTCCCCCGTGCGCGGGTTGGTGAAGGTGAACTCCTCGCCCGCGTACAGCGCCTCCATGAAGTCGTCGGTGACGCCGACGCTGATGTTGAAGTTCGAGAGGTGCCCCTCCACCGCGTTCCGGAGGTGTTCGGGGACGCGCCCCTCGTCGTCGATGAGTTCGCGGGCCTCCTCCAAGGCGTCCGCGAAGGAGTTGTGCGTGAAGTCGTCGGGGTCGTTCAGCCGCAGGGAGTGAGCCAGCGAGACGTCCTTGTTCTTCGAGTGGATGAACTGGATGACGTCGGGGTGCGAGACGCGCATGACGCCCATCTGGGCCCCCCGGCGCGCGCCGCCCTGTGCGATCGTCTCACACATCTGGTCGAAGGTGCGCATGAACGTGATCGGCCCGGAGGCGATCCCGCCGGTGGAGCCGACCGCGTCGCCGTAGGGGCGGAGTTGCCAGAAGGCGTACCCCATGCCGCCGCCGCTGTTGTGCGAGACGACGCCGTTGGCGACGTACTCGTGGTCCTTCGCGACCGTGACGTCGTAGACCGTCGCCGGGGGGGACTCCTCGACCGCGACGACCTCCTGGGTCCACTCGCTCCCGTCGACGTCGCCGCAGGTCGTTTCCTCGAGGTCCGCCCCGGCGATCGCGTCCACCATCGTCTCGCCGCGTTCGTCGATGAACCCGACGTGCTCCGCGTACCGCGTCAGCCCGGCCGCATCCGTCGGCGCGACGGTGTAGTAGTCGCGGTCGTCGTTCTCCCACTCCCACTTCGTGGCGGGGATCCCGACGCCCAGGAGCAACTGGTGAACGCCGTCGATGAGCTCCTCGGAGGCGCTGTAGAGCCGAGGATAGCGGTCCTTCGAGAGCGTCCCGTCGGCCGAGAAGAGTCCGCGAACGAACGCGTACACGCGGTCGCGGTCGGCTTCGCGGACCGCCTCGGGAACCGTGGCCTCCGCCGAGGAGGGCTTGGCGTCGCCGAAGTTGCGGAGCCAGAACCGCTTGATCTCGTGGCTGTGGATGACGGCTTCATAACAACCGTCGCTCCACGTCCAGTCCGCGCCGGTATCGAAGAGGTCACGCGAGAGCCGGTCGACGCGTTCGAGCGTCTCCTCGCGGGCGACGTGGAACCGGATCCCGTCCTCGTGGATCGAACCGTCGCCGATCCAGAGACCGAGCAGCTCCGCCAGATCGGTCGAGAGCGTCTCGGGTTGGGTGACGGACTTCGCTGCCCGCCCGTTTGCCGATAACGATTCGGCCGCCCGGGCGTTCCGAACGGTCGTCTGGTGGACGCCGAGCTCCGCGGCGATCTCCGCGTCGGTGTGTCCTCGCTCGTGAAGTTCGTGGAGCCGATCCGCCTCGAAGCTTCGACCCGCGGGTCGACCGCCGGGCCCGTTCGCCGGGAGGTCGAGCTCGTCGGCGCGACGGCGCTGGACGGTCGACGGGGAGGAGTCGAGCTGCTCGGCGATCGCGTAGTCACTGAGGCCCGCCGCGTGTAGCTCCGCGACGGCGTCGTTGGAGACGGTCCGGCCGGAAGCCCACCGGGGACCCGCCTCGACGGTCTCCAGTTCAACCGCGTCTTCGGTCGTTTCGGGGAGCCATCCGAGCCGGATCGAGACCGCGTTCCCGGCCTCGACCTCGTCGAGTCGCGCCCACTCGCCGTCAACGAGCAGCCGGTGGTTCGGCGTCCCGCGCACGGAGAGGCCGCCCTCGGTCCGCAACGTCATCGTCGGGGCGTCGTCGTAGGCGTGGGTCTCCTCGACCGTCCGGGATCGATGACCGTCGCCGTCGCGTTGGGTGATCGCGTCGCCGGGTTCGACGTCCGCGACCGAGACGAGGCCCTTCCCTTCGACGCGGACGGTCGCGTCCGCGGTCAGACACTGAAAGACCTCCGCGGCCTCCTTGGCGGTCTGATGGATGTCCGTGATGTCGTCGTCGGGGGAGTCGACGAAACACGCCGAGAGCTGTTGGAGCTCGTCGCCCGCGTTCATCAGGGTGGGCGAGTTCGGCATGAACGAGAGCGACTCCATTCCCTCCCGGAACGTCGCCGCGGTCTCCTCGACGTGGTCGCGGACCTCGGCCGGGAGCTCGGGGACGATCGTGTCGTACGCGAACTTGTTGACGTTGTGTGCCGAAAGCGCCGTCTCCGCCTCGTCGTCGACGGAGACGCCCGCACCGAAGACCTCCTCGGCGAGTTCGTCCCGGCGCGGGTGGTCGGGCTTGAGCTGGTCGGGCGTCACGGATATCTCGACGTCCCGCTTTTCCGCCTCGAAGACCGCCTCCGCGAGCGCGACGTTGCGCGCGACGCGGTCGAACAGTTCCTCCTGTTTCTCCGCCGGCTCCCCGTTCGCGTCCTTCCGGAGGTAGCGGGCGGGGAGGATGTTGTGGTAGGCGTTGGCCGTGAGCCGCTCCTCCATCGTCTCGCCCGTGGTTCGTTTGATCGGCAGTTCGAGTTCGTCCGCGGAGACACCGTCGCTGCTCATTCGACGGTCACCTCGATCGGTCGGCGTGGGATATGGATCATCTGTAGTGTTGGTGTACTGGCGAGGCGGGCCCTTGTACGTTCGGATGTGTGGACCCGATCGGCATCTATATGTGCGATTCGTTATGTAACCGTCCGTGCCGTTCGTCTGACCCCGAAATCGGGTACGTCGGAAAGCCACGGGGTCCGGACACATAAGGATAGCCAGACCGGAGTGAAACTGGTCAGGAGCCGAAGAAACCGGGGTACGTGGAGAGGTTCGCATTCGAACAGAAGGGGGGTCGATCGGTGGGAACGTCTCTCCCGAAACGGGACGAGGTCGCGTTCGTGGTCGCCCAGCCGACGACGAGGTGGAGACGTCCGTCACAATATTTATCACAAATCAAATATATCGACGGATCGCCGGACCTCGGCCCCCAAGCTTATGCCCAGGGTCGTCGTGCTCCCGGACATGACTGTTCCGCTCGCTGTGACCGCGACGTCGCTACCGCTTCAGGCCGGGATCCTCGCCAGCCCGATGGGACAGCTGCTCGTCGCGCTGGTGGCCATCGCAGTCGTGATAGTGCTCGGGAAGTTCGTCCTGAAGCTCGCGTGGCGGCTCGTCACGATCGGGATCGTCGTCGTCGCCGTCTTCTTCCTGCTGTCGACGGCGGGCGTGATCTGAAAAGGACGGTCGAGGCGTGGGTCGCGGACGACCTACTGGAACGCGCCGAACTCGGCTTCCGCGGGGTCGTCGACCTCCGCGCGCTGGAACTGCTTTTCGATCTCCGCGTAGCGCTCGCGGGTCTCCGGGGTGACGCTCGGGTTCACCCCGTCCAGGGCGTCCTCGAAGTGGGCCATCGTGACGCGGACGTTGCCGACGGACTCGCCGACCTCCTCGCGCGGGACGCTGGCGATGAACTCCCGGGAGGCGTTCATCGACGCCTCGCGGGCCACCGCCTCGAGGTCCGCGCCGACGTAGCCCTCGGTCTTGCGCGCGATCGCGTCGAGGTCGACGTCGTCCGCGAGCGGCTTCTCGCGGGTGTGGACCTCGAGGATCTTCCGGCGCGCGTCCTCGTCCGGAACGGGCACGTGAACGTGCCGGTCGAGCCGACCGGGCCGGAGTAGCGCCGAGTCGATGAGGTCCGGGCGGTTCGTCGTCGCGATGACGACGACGTCCTCCAGCGACTCGAGCCCGTCGAGCTCCGTCAACAGCTGGGAGACGACGCGCTCGCCGACGCCGGAGTCGCCGGAGTTCTTGCCGCGCTCGGTCGCGATCGAGTCGATCTCGTCGAAGAACACGATCGTGGGCGCGTTCTCGCGGGCCTTGCTGAACACCTCGCGGACGCCCTTCTCGGACTCGCCCACGAACTTGTTCAGCAGCTCGGGCCCCTTGATCGAGATGAAGTTGGACTCGCTCTCGTTGGCGACCGCCTTCGCGAGCAGGGTCTTCCCCGTGCCCGGCGGGCCGTACATCAGGACGCCCTTCGCGGCGGCCATGTCGAGCTGGTCGAACACCTCGGGGTACTCGAGCGGCCACTGGATCGTCTCGCGGAGCCGCTCTTTGGTCTCCCCGAGCCCGCCGACGTCACCCCAGGTGACGTCCGGCACCTCGACGAAGACCTCCCGGAGCGCGGAGGGCTCGATGCCCTTTATGGCCTGCTTGAAGTCGTTCTCGGTGACCTGGATCGAGTTCAACACGTCCGCGTCGATCTCGTCGCTTTCGAGGTCGAGCTGCGGGCGGATCCGGCGAAGCGCGTGCATCGCCGACTCCTTCGCCAGCGACTCGAGGTCCGCGCCGACGAAGCCGTGGGTGTTCTCGGCGTACTCGTCGAGGTCGATCCCCTCGGCCAGCGGCATGTTCCGCGTGTGGACCTGGAGGATCTCCTTGCGGCCGTCGCGGTCGGGGACGCCGACCTCGATCTCGCGGTCGAACCGGCCGCCGCGCCGGAGCGCGGGGTCGATCGCGTCGACGCGGTTGGTCGCGCCGATCACGACGACCTCGCCGCGCTCCTCGAGCCCGTCCATCAGGCTGAGCAGCTGGGCCACGACGCGCCGTTCGACGTCGCCGCCGGCCTCCTCGCGTTTGGGCGCGATCGAGTCGAGCTCGTCCATGAACACGATCGCGGGGGCCTCCTCGGTGGCCTCCTCGAACACGTCACGGAGCTGCTCTTCGCTCTCGCCGTAGTACTTCGACATGATCTCCGGACCGGAGATCGTGTGGAAGTTCGCGTCGATCTCGTTGGCGACCGCCTTCGCGATCAGGGTCTTGCCGGTCCCCGGCGGGCCGTGAAGCAGGACGCCCTTCGGCGGGTCGATGCCGAGCCGCTTGAACAGCTCGGGGTGGCGCATCGGCAGTTCGATCATCTCGCGGACCTGCTCGAGCTCGTCGTCGAGCCCGCCGATGTCCTCGTAGGTGACGTCGGGCGAGCCGTCGGCGGCCGCGCCCTCGGACGCGCCCGCGCCGCCGACGATCTCCTCGGCGGGCTTCTCGGAGATCTCGATCTCCGTCGAGTCGGTGACCACGACGGTCCCCGACGGCGCGGTCCCCGCGACCTTCAGCGGGACCGCCTGCGACTGCCCGCCCATGAAGCCGAAGCCGAGCGGGAGCCGGACGTTCTGGCCCTCGGTGACGGGCTGGCCGCCGAGCTCGCGGCGGATCAGCGCGTCGATGTTGCCGCGGATCCCGAGCCGCTGGGGCAACGCGATGGTGATCCGGTCCGCGGGCTCGACGTCGACCTGCTCTACCGTCACGCGGTCGTCGATGCCGACGCTGGCTTCCTGGCGGAGCTTCCCGTCGATCCGGACCACGCCGGTACCGTCGTCCTCGGGGTAGCCGGGCCAGACGCGGGCGATCGCGGCCCCCTCGGAGCCCTCGACACGGATGAAGTCGCCACCGGAGAGCCCGAGCTCCTCGGCTGCGACGCGGTCTATCGCCGCGAGCCGGCGGCCGGCGTCCTTCTGTTTCAGCGGCTTGACGGTGAGGTTCATCGGTCGCCCTCGATCGTCAGCACGCCGTTCGTCACCGAGACGCGCTCGGCGGTTCCGGGCAGTTCGAACTCCGATTCGGCCGGCTCGCCGTCGCCTTCGATCACGACGATCGCCGTGTCGCCGACGGTGTCGACGCTGATCGCCTCGTCGTCGACGCCGACGTCGGCGGCGACGACCCACCCGTCATCGTACTCGTACCGGCGAAACACCGAACCGTCGCCGACCGATCGGGTCTGTTTGGGAGTCATCCTAACTACAAGTTAGGCGCGAAAGTATTTAAATCAATCGGGTAAAATCGCAGGACGTGAGAATATCAGCCATCGACCGGTAGTATTGCGGTTCGGACCGCTACCGACGCCTCCGGCGGGGCCCGCTTCGCCGTGGTAGTCCGCCTCCGGGTGCCCCGTTTTAACCTCGCTCGCGTGTGAGGGCCGGACATGGATCGGGTCAGAGACGTGAGCCGGGTCGCCCACCACGGCCGCGACACCGCCTACCACCGATTCGACCGCGGGGGCGACGGGCCGACAGTCTGTTTCGTCCACGGGAGCGGCGGGAACGCCGGTATCTGGACGGCGCAGGCCCGGCTGCGCGACCGGTTTCCGGTCGTCGCGCTCGACCTCTCCGGGCACGGGGAGAGCGACGACGTGGCGACGCCCGCGGGCCCGGCGACGCTCGACGCCTACGCCGACGACGTCGTCGCCGTCGCGGAGGCGACCGACGCGGACGTCCTCTGTGGCAACTCGCTCGGTGGGGCCGTCGCCCTGTGGGTCGCGCTCGAACGCGACCTCGCGCTCGACGGACTCGTCCTCGCGGGCACGGGCGCGAAGCTCACGGTGGGAAGGGAGCTGTTGGCCGCGCTCGCGACCGACTTCGACCGGGCGGTCTCGCTGGTACACGAACCCGACCGACTGTTTCACGACGCGACTCCCCGGGTCCTCGAGCGGTCGCGAGCGACGATGGCCGACTGCGGGAGGGCGGTGACCGAACGCGACTTCCTCACCTGTCACCGGTTCGACGTGCGCGATCGGCTCGGGGAGGTGAGCGTTCCGACGCTGGCGGTCGTCGGCGAACGTGACACGCTCACGCCGCCGGCGTACCACAAGTTCCTGGCCGACCGGATCCCGAACGGCGAGTACGCCGCGGTCGACGACGCCGCCCACCTCGCGATGCTCGAGACGCCCGACGGCTTCGGGTCGACCGTCGCGGGGTTCCTGGACCGACTCGGCTGACCCGCGGGTCACGCTCGCAGCCGGCTCGCTCCGTCCGCCCGGCGGCGACGACCGGGGGAACCGGGGACGACGACCGGGGGAACCGGGGGCGACGACCGGGGGAGCTGGGTACCACAGGTTTTTCGCCGGGGCGACCGTACGATGATTCATGTCAGCGCTACGCGACGCGCTTCGGGACCTCCCGGACGCGGTGTTTGCGGACCTGCTCGAATCCGACGACGGGTACGTCCTGCTCGTCGACCTCCCCGGTGCGACCGCGGGGACCACGGAGGTGCTCTTCGAGGACGGTCGGATCGTCATCGAGGCCCGGCGGGAGAAGTCGACGCCGGAGGGGTTCCGCTACGTCCGGGAGGACCGGCCGCTGTTCCTCGACGCCGAACTCCCGCTACCGCCGGACGCCGACGGCGACGACGCCGACGCGGAGATGGACCGCGGCGTCCTCGAGGTGACCCTGCCGAAGCGCTCCGACGCCGACTCCCGCCGTATCCCGGTCGAGGGAAGCGACGACGGCGGCGGCGACGGACCGACGACTGACGGGGGAGAGACGGGAACGGACGAGGACGGGTCCGACGGCGCCTGACGGGTGGTCACGCTGGTCAACCTCCGCGCCTACTGGCGCTTTCTCGTCGTGGTTCGGCAGTTCTCTCCGCTGATCCTCGCCTACTGGCGGGACCGGAAACGGTTCCTGCTGTTCGGTCGGGGCCGCGAAGTCGACACGGCCACCCAACGCGAGCGCGCGGACGCCCTGCTCGACATCCTGCTCACGCTCGGGCCGACGTTCATCAAGCTCGGCCAGCTGCTGTCGACGCGCCCGGACGTCCTCCCACCCGCCTACATCGACGTACTTGAGGGCCTCCAGGACGACGTGCCGCCCGCCGATTGGACGGAGTCGAAGCCGGTGTTGGAAGACGAACTCGGCCCCGTGGAGGAGACGTTCGACGACTTCGACACGGAGTCGATAAGCGGGGCCAGCCTCGGGCAGGTGTACACCGCGCGGTACGAGGGCGAGGACGTGGCCGTGAAGGTTCGTCGTCCCGGGATCGAGGAGCTCGTCGAGGCCGACCTCCGGGCGATCCGCTGGTCGCTCCCGATCGTCAAGCGGTTCATCGGGGGCGGCCGGGCGTTCTCGATCGAGAACCTCTCCGACGAGTTCGCGAAGACGATCCGCGAGGAGATGGATTACCGGCGCGAGCGGGAGATGCTCGAGGAGATCAAAGCGAACTTCGCGGGCGACGACCGGATCCGGATCCCTGACGTCTACGAGGCTGCCTCGGGCCCGCGCGTGCTCACGATGGAGTACATCGGCGGGACGAAGATCAGCCGGGTCGACGAGCTCGACGCCGCGGGGCTCGACCGGACCGCGATCGCGAAGACGCTCCAGGAGGTGTACCTCCAGATGATCATCGCCGACGGCGTGTTCCACGCCGACCCGCACCCGGGGAACCTCGCGGTCGACGGCGAGGGCGCGGTGATATTCTACGACTTCGGGATGTCCGGGCGGGTCGACCCGTTCGTCCAGGAGAAGATCGTCGAGTTCTACGTCGCGGTCGCCAGACAGGACACCGACGCGATCCTCGATACCCTGATCTCGATGGGGACGCTCTCGCCGGAGGTCGACCGTGACGTGATGGGCGAGGTGATGGAGCTCGCGATCGCCGACGCCCGCGGCGAGGAGATCGAACAGTACCGCGTCAACCAGATCATCGAGCAGGTGGAATCGACCATCTACGAGTTCCCGCTGCGGCTCCCCCGCAACCTCGCGTTGGTCCTCCGGGTCGCCACCGTCGTCGAGGGGGTCTGTGTCACCCTCGACCCCGAGTTCGACTTCATCGCGACCGCGACCGACTACCTCGAGGCTGAGGGATACTACGAACAGACCGCCCGCGAGATCGCCGAGGACGCCGGCAGACAGCTCCAGCGGACGACGGAGTCGCTTTTCACCGTCCCGCCGAAGGTCGACGCGTTCCTCGACCGGACGAACCGCGGGGACCTCCACGTGGACGTCACGATCCAGGACGAGTCCCGGGTACTGGACAAACTGGCGATGCGGATCGCCTACTCCGTGCTGCTCGCGGTCGGCGTCCTCTCCGCGACGATCCTCTACTCGTTCGCCGATGAGTGGCGGATCGCGGCGGTCGTCCTCCTGCTCGCGGCCCCGCTCGCGGTCGCGTTGTACCGGTCGTTCCGCAGGAAGCGACGGACGCTCCCGGGGAACCCGCAGTTCACCAGACAGGGGATGCGGGACCGGCGCGAGGAGTGACGGACCGCGTCGTCGTGCGGGAGCGTCATCCCCGACAGACCCAGACGTCGCCCCGCGTTTCCACGTCGTAGCCGTGGTCGGCGAGCCACGGGCGGAGCGCGTCGGCGGTTCCGTCGTGGACCTCGACGACGAGAAGCGGCCGGTGAGCCCGGATCGTCGCCTCCGCGCCCCGGAGCACCGCGAGCTCGTGGCCCTCGACGTCGAGTTTGACCGCGTCCGGCGGCGGGACCGGCTCGCCGGCAACGTTCCCGTCGGTCGCGTCGTCGTCAGCGGACGCGTCGCCGTCGGCGTCCACCCCGCGGACCAGACCGTCGAGCCGGTACACGGGGACCTCCTCGACGGCGGCGACCCGCGCGCCCCAGCGGGTCGCGCGCTCGCGGTCGAACGCGGAGCACTTCGAGAACGTCGAGCGGTAGAACGGCAACGACCCGTGGTCGTCGCCGAGGCCCGCCCGCCGGAGGTCGATCCGCTCCTCGAGCCCGTTCCGGGCCGCGTTCCGGGACAGGCGGTCCGCGCTCTCGCCGTTGGGCTCGAAGGCGACGACCCGGCGGTCGGTGCCGGCAACCAGCGGGATCGCGTGCTCGCCGACGTGCGCGCCGACGTCGAGAACGGTCGCGTCGTCCGGGAGCCGGTCGAGGACGGCCAGTCCGGGGTCGTCGCCGTGGGGGTTCGTCGGCTCGTAGCTCCAGTAGAGTCCCGCGACGGTGCGCTTCGGGGTGGCGACCCCGAGGGCGTACGTCAGGTCCGCGAGCCGGTAGTACGTCCGGAAGCCGAGCCGTTCGATCCGCGTGGGGATGTCGAGCATCGTCCGCCGCTCAGGCCGTCACGACCTGTATCGGGACGAGGAGGAAACAGAGCGCGCCCGCCCCGAACGTGAGCACGCCGACGGCGACGCGTGGCCAGTCGAGCCGTGCCTCGTCGTCGGGGGTCGCGGGGCCATTGAAGGCGATGACTAGCGAGAAGACCCCCCAGAACGCCCAGAGGCCGACCGACTCGTCGAGGCCCAACCCCCGCCCGTAGTAGAGGTACGCCGCGATCGCGAACAGCGCGCCGGGCACGAGCGACGCGATCGTCTCCTGGCGCGGTCCGATCATCGCCCGGACCATGTGGCCCCCGTCGAGCTGGCCGACCGGGAGCAGGTTCAGGAGGGTGAAGAACATCCCGACCCAGCCGCCGATGATCACCGGGTGGACCGCCCGGGTCGGGTCCGCGTACGAGGTCGGCCGACCGATCAGGTCGGCGATGAGGGCCAAAAGCGGCGGGTTGTTGAACCGGATCACCGTCCCGGAGCCGGCCGCCACCTCCGCGGGAACGCGGATCGGGTCGAGCGAGAGTCCGATCACGGTCACGACCACGGTCGCGACGAGCCCGGCGATGGGCCCGGCCGCGCCGACGTCGAAGAGCACCTTCCGGGAGGGCATCCGGCCGCGCATTCGGATCACCGCGCCGAGCGTCCCGAACGGGAAGACGAACGGGATGACGTACGGCAACGACACGTCGACTCCGTGGTACCGGCCGGCGACGTAGTGGCCCAGCTCGTGGGTCATCAACACGCCGAGGACGGCGGCTGTGAACGGCCACGCCCGCAGCATCGAGAGGGGGTTCGCGCGGATCTCCGCGAGCGGGACGTAGTACCAGCCATACGCGCCGACGAACAGCGTCGAGAGCACCGTCGCGAGGAAGAGTCCGACGTTCACCCACGGGATCCCGTCGCGACCGTGACCGAACGGGGTCGCGACCACGACGTGGCCGTCCTCGAGCGTCTCCACGTCGACGTCGTAACCCGCCTCGCGGAACGCCGGGACGAGCTTCCGGAGGAGCGTCCGCTCGGGGATGTAGGACTCGCCCACGTACCGAACACGGCCGTCCTCACGACGGACTTCCTCGACCCGGAAGAACGTCCGAAGCGGGTCGGGACGGGGGACGTCGACGGTTGCCGACGGCGTCCCGTCCTCGCGTTCTGGCATCGGTGGCCGTTGGCCGTCGTCGAGTATAAACCCCGCGTCACCGGAATCGGGACGGACTCCGGACTACGGGACGGACCGCGAGAGGAAGGCCGTGACAGCGGGGACGCACGAGCGAGCGCGTCCGGTTCGGGACAGCCGGTCACCAGGTCGACAGACGTCGGAACCGATCAGGCGGATTCGACGCGCCAGGTGGTCGCACCCGTGTACGACCACTTTTCGACGGTGAGCTCGGTGGCCGACTCGCTGAGTTTCACCATCAGCGCGCCGATCTCCTTCGGCGAGAGATCGACGTCGTCCGAGATGAACTTCCCTTTGAAGTACATCTCGCCGTCTTCGGCGCGGTCGAGCAGGTACCGCTTCAGCCGCTCCTCCTTGGAGAGGTCGTCCGTCGTGCCCGCGTTCGTGGAGGGGTTCGCAGTCGCGCTCATGGTACATCCCGTCCATGGCGATGGAGGGTGTTATAAAGAGGAGACCGTTGGACGGCGTTCAGAGGGTTTCAGCTCTTTTCAAGCGTCTCGCGGACGGTGAAACGTATCCGCTCACGTTTTAGTATTGTTTTAGACAGGCGTAGACAGTTTATAAAGCGAGTAAAACCGTTCGATTCGGTCAACTATCGTACATCCCGTCGGGAGGACGAACGACCGGTAGCGTCGGGTTATGCGGGGTTTTTTGCTGGTTTCGTGGCGGGCGGGCGGATCGATCGTGTCGAGCGCGGGTCGGAGACGGCGTGGGATCGGCGGCTATCGGCCCGGGAGACGAGCGGCCCGGGAGACGAGCGGCCCGGGAGACGAGCGGCCCGGGAGACGAGCGGATCGGTCCCGAACCGCGGGCGAGCGGCAGGCGATCGGTCGCGAACGGGTCACGGTCGCTGGTGGAGCCAGAACTCCTCGGACTCGGTTGTCTCCTTCTTGAAGATCGGGACCTCGTCTTTGAGCCGGTCGATCCCGTCCTCGACGGCCCGAAACGCCTCCGCACGGTGGCCCGCGAGGACGACGACGAAGACGATGTCCTCGCCCGCCTCGATCACGCCCGTGCGGTGGTGGAAGGCCACCTCGAAGACGCCCTCGCGGTCGGTCAGCTCCGCGGCGATGGCGTCCATGCGCTCGCGGGCGACGCCCTCGTACTTCTCGAAGGCGAGGTGGGTCGTCCGGTCGTCGTCGGGCGCGTCCCGCGCGCGGACCCGCCCGGTGAACGTCGCGATCGCGCCCGACCGCTCCGCGTCGGCCGACCGTTCGACGCGTGCGACGAGCTCCTCGCGGGTGATCCACGGCTCCGCGTGCTCGAGCGTCTCGAGGAGCCCGTCGACGTCGACGTCCGCAGGGACGTCCCCGCGAGCGATGACGTCCCCGGGAGTGTCCTCCGGCTCCGCGTCGGCCCCGAGGAGGACGGTCGGAACCCGAAGCCGGGCGTAGCCGACCGCGACGAGGTAGTCGTGGTCGGGCGCGAGGCCGTCGAGGAGCGCGTCGAAGCCGTCGACGGTCCCACGGCCCGTCCAGGAACCGTCGGGGGCGATCGCGAGAGTCGTGTCGCCGTCCGCGGTTTCGGCCGCCTCACCGCCCTCGTCCGATTCATCCGACTCGTCCCGTCGGACGACGGCGACCCGCCCCTCCAGCCGCTCCGTGAGCGTCCCGGCGAGGTCGTCGGCGCCGGGACCGAGCATCGAGATCGGTTGCATGCCCGAACGCGGGCGGCGAGCGGCTTAGGCGTTTCCCGAACCGCCCGCGCAGTCGTCCGGTCGGGTCATTCGTACGCGTAGAACCCCTCACCCGTCTTCTTGCCGAGGTCGCCGGCAGCGACCTTGCGTTTGAGGAGGTACGCCGGCTTGTACCGGTCGCCGAGCTCCTCGTGGAGCGTCTCGCTGGCGTCGAGGACCACGTCGAGCCCGATGTGGTCGGCGAGTTCGAGCGGACCCATGGGGACGTTGGTTCCGAGCCGCATGCCGCGGTCGACGTCGTCCCTCGTGGCCACGTCCTCGTCGTACGCGCGGACCCCCTCGTTGATCCACGGCATCAGGATCCGGTTGGTGACGAACCCCGGCTTGTCGTCGGACTGCCACGTCTCCTTGCCGAGGTCGGCCGCGAACGCGTGGGCGAGGTCGACGACCGCGTCGTCGGTTCGCTCGCCCACGACGACCTCGACGCCCTCCATCACGGGGACCGGGTTCATGAAGTGGAGGCCGACGACCGCGTCCGCGCGGTCGGTCGCGCTCGCGACGGACGTGATCGAGAGCGTCGAGGTGTTGGTCGCGAGGAGGGCGTCGTCGTCGGTGATCCGGTCGAGGTCGGCGAAGACGTCCCGTTTCACCTCGAGGTCCTCGATCACGGCCTCGACGACGAGGTCGGCGTCCGCGAGCGCCGCGAGGTCGGTCGTCCCCTCGACCCGCCCGCGGATCGCCAACGGCTCCTCGTCGAGCGTGCCCTTCCCCGCGAGCCGTTCGAGGCTCGAGTCGATACCCTCCAGACCCCGGTCGACGTACTCGGGTTCGACGTCGCGCATCACCACGTCGTAGCCGGCCGTCGCGGCGACCTGCGCGATGCCGTGGCCCATCGTTCCCGCCCCGACCACGCCGACGGTCCTCACGTCCGATAGCTCGTACATGGGGCCCGCTGACGAAGGGGAGGGCCTAAGCGTTGTGGAACGCGCGACCGACCCCGAGCCGTTCGACGGCCCGAGACGGACGAGGTCCCGATCGCCGGACGGGGCTCCCTGCGACCGTTCACGGGACGTCCGGACGGATCCCGTCCGATCCGGCGACCGGGGCGGTGACGGTGACGACCGTCCCGGTCGGCTCGTTCCGCTCGAAGGAGACCGATCCGTCGAGGATCTCGGTTCCCCACTTCACCAACCAGAGGCCGATGCCGCTCCCGTGACGGAGGGGGGTCTCCGTGCCGGACTCGAGGACGCCCAGCTCGTACTCGTCGATCCCCGGCCCGTCGTCGGCGACCCGCACGCGGAGGCGCCCGTCATCGACCTCGGCGGTCACGACGACACGGGGGGTCTCGCCCTCGTTGTGGGCGGCGGCGTTCTCGAGGAGGTTGCCCACGACGACGCCGAAGACGTCGGAGACGGGCGGGTCCGCCTCGGGGTACTCGGTCCGGAAGGAGACGTTCGGGAACCGCTCGCGGACGTCGTCGAGACACGCGTCCAACAGTTCGCGAAGCGATTGCGTTCGGTCGCCGTCCATGGCGTCCTCGAACAGCTCGATCGCGTCGCGGCCCTTCTCGCTGAGGTCGACGATGTTGGTCGTGTGCCGTTTGATCGTGTCGGCGTTCCTCCCACCGATTCGGTCGGCGTACCCGTAGATGATGTTCGTCTCGGTTCGGATGTTGTGCCGCAGGACGCGATTGAGTACCGTCAGTCGCTGTTGTTGCCGCAGGTACTGGGTGACCTCGTGGAGGGTAAAGACGTGCCCGAGGGTTCGGCCGTGTCGGTCGGTGATCCCCGTCACGGTCACGTCGTACGACCGCGAGGTCGAATCGGAGCCGACGATCAGGAAGTCGTCGTCGCCGCCGTCGGTCCGAAACGCCCCGTCGGTCGGGAGCAGTTCCGCCGCCGGCGTCCCGAGCGCGCGGTCCACGTCGAGTCCGAGGACCGCGGCCGCAGTCTCGTTGATGTCGACTATGGTGCCGTTCTCGTCGACGACGATCGCCCCCTCGTGGATGTGATCGAATAAGAACTCCCTGGCGCGCAACGTGGGGGCCGGGTTGGCACCGAACATCCGGAACCGGTCGATCGCGCTCAGATAGGCGACGCCGGAGACCGCGAACGCGATCGGCGTCGGGTCGATACCCGCGCTCGGGAGGATCCCCAGGTTGTAGAGGACGTTCGTCGCCCACGGCGTGACGATCCCGACGACGAGCGCCGTGCTCTGTCCGCGGAACGCGGCCGCCCGGCTCGAGAGGACCCCGACGATCGGGATGATCCCGACGACGCCGAGCAGGTAGGTGTAGACCGCGGCCACCACGTACCAGACCCCACCCTGTTCGATCAGTACCAGTCCGTCGCCGGCGCGATCGATCACCCGGACGTACAGCAGGTCGTGGGACGGCGCGGTCAGCGCGAGCAGGACGGTGAGCGCCGGAACGACGGACAACGCGACGACGGAGCGCCGGGTGATCCGCTCGTCCCGTCCGGTGTACTCGAGCGCGAACAGCACCCACGCGACGGGCACGATCATGACGCCGATCCAGCCCAGTTTCGTCCAGAGCAGTTGCTCGCCGACGGCGTCCGCGGAGAGGGTGAAGAGGATACACGTCGACCACCACGACTGACCGACCAGCAACCACACGAGCGGGCCCGTCCCGGGGTTCGGTCGACGTCGCCACGCGAGGACGGCGGCAGTGACCCCGATGGCGACCGAAGCGTACAGCAGGAGGACCACCGTGGTCGTCGGGAGGAGCACGTATCCAGTGAACGAAACCCTGATATATGAACTATCCGCCGAATTCGGCCTGAAACAATCCGAGAAATATCGGGAGGGTGATGGTTTCGATCGACTCGCTGCGGGGAGAACGCGGATCCGGTCGCCCATCGGGACGGCCGGCGCGGTACGGACGGCTCCCCGCACGAGGGACGACTCCCCCGCAAGGGACGGCCCCTCGCGAGGGACGGATCGTCCCGCGGGGGAACGGACCGTCGCCGTCAGATCCCCGCCGAGAGGACGAGGATCAAAGCGAACACCACGAGATGTTTCGCCTCGCCGGCGATGGCGAGCCGGCCGTGAGCGTCGCTTCGACCGACGAACCACGCTAACGCCAGCGCGTAAGCGAGGCCGGCGAGGATCGCTACCGCGAACGTGACCGACAGGACGCCCGAGAACAGGGCGAGACAGACGAACGCGACCAGAAGCAGGTCGAGCGCGTACAGGATACGCCGCGTACGGCGGATGCCGAAGACGACGGGCATCGTCGAGACGCCGAGGGCTTCGTCGACGTCGACGTCCCGAACGTTCGGGATCTCCGTGTTGACGAACGTATCGAGGAAGAAATAGCCGAACAGCACCCCTGCGAGCGGGGTGAGTGACGCGTCGGCGAACGCCATCGGCAGGCCGACGACCGCGATCGCCCACGCCCCGGCGACGATCGCCGAGTTCACGATCAGTACCTCCTTCAGCCGCTTGAAGTAGGCACCGAGCGTCGGGAGCCAGTCGGACGCGTAGAGGATCCAGAAGGCTCCGGGGAGGAGCGTGATCGCGAGCGCGAGCGGCCCACCGGTGATCGAGACCGCGATCGCGACGCCGTACGCGATCGCGGTCAACACCGAGAGCAGCGTCCGGTGGCGGGTCACGAACGCGCTCCGCTCCGGGCTCGCGGGCTCGTCCGAACTCGCGTCGGCGATCCGGTCGCCGGCGTACACCGAGAAGGTGACCAATCCGACGACGACCGGCGCGGGGTTCACCGGGAGCGAGAGAACGGCGTGTACGGTCAGTACCTCGATCATCGCGATGAACACGAGGTACGCGGAGCTGTACGTCAGGACGTCTTTGGTTCTGTAGCCGACGTCGACGATCGACGCCGTGAGACCGGTGCGCCGCGAGACGGCGTGTCCCGTGGCGACCGTGGATTCGTTGGTTTTGCTTGCCATGGTTCGTGGCAGTCGGCCGACGACCGGTTCGTCGACCGCCGCCAGGTCGATCGTCACACCGGAAACCCTCAAGTGCGGGGGTCAGCGGGGCGGACGCCCGGGTTTCGACGGGACGCGTTCTCGCCCCGCCGCCGAGACGAGGGGAACAGTTTACTCGAAGTATAGTTAGAACTGCGGAGATCGCCAGATACGGAGCGTCTCCGCGACGAATACGGGCCCCGGTTCCGCGACGACCCCACGGTTTTTTAGTCAGCTAACTCGATCTGTAACCGATGCTTCCTCACGCTGTCGACGACATCTCGCGGGACGGAAAGTCGCTCATCCTCGCGTACGACCACGGGCTCGAACACGGCCCGGTGGACTTCGAACCGAATCCCAACACGGCGGACCCGGAGCGGATATTCGAGCTCGCCACCCACGAGGCGGTCACCTCGCTGGCCGTCCAGAAGGGGCTCGCTGAGGCGTACTACCCCGACTACGAGGACGACGTGAACCTGCTGTTGAAGCTGAACGGCACCTCGAACCTCTGGATGGGCGAGCCGAACAGCGCGGTCAACTGCACGGCCGAGTACGCGGCCGAGCTCGGCGCCGACGCGGTCGGGTTCACCGTCTACGGCGGCTCGAACCACGAGGTGGAGATGGCCGAGGAGTTCCGGCGGGCCCAGGAGGGCGCCCGCGAACACGACATGGCCGTCGTCATGTGGTCGTACCCCCGCGGACAGGGGCTCCGCAACGACGGGAGCCCCGACGTGATCTCCTACGGCGCGCGGCTCGGCCTGGAGCTCGGCGCCGACGTGGTGAAGGTGAAGTACCCCGGCTCCGCCGAGGCGATGGGCCACGCGGTCGAGATGGCCGGGCCCGCGGACGTCGTGATGTCCGGCGGGACGATGCGCGAAGACAAGGGATTCCTCCGCAACGTCTCGAACGCCATCGACGCGGGCGCCACCGGCATCGCCGTCGGCAGGAACGTCTTCCAGCGCGACGACCCCGAACGCATCCTCGACGCGCTGGAGGCCGTGATCTTCCAGGAGGTCGACCCGGCGGAGGCGCTCGCCATCGCCGAGAGCGACGACTGATGACCGACCCCGACTCGGTCGTCGAGGCCGTCTTCGACGCGGTCGCGGCGACGGCCCCGGAGATCCGCGACGCGCTCCCCGGCCGGCGGGTCGAGAGCGGGACGGAGAACCCCTCCGGCGAGACGGTGCTGGCGGGCGACGTCTACGCCGACGAGCTGCTCGCCGAGGCGCTGGGGGCGGTCGAGGGCGTCGGCTCCTTCGTCAGCGAGGAGCGCCCCGAGGCGGTCGACGTGGGGGGGACGGTCGGCGAGGGCGCGTACGCGGTCGCGATCGACCCGCTCGACGGCTCCTCGAACCTGCGGTCGAACAACGCGATGGGGACCGTCGTCGGGATCTACGACGCGCCCCTGCCGGCTTCGGGCCGGAGCCTCGTCGCTGCCGGCTACGTCCTCTACGGCCCGATCACGACGATGGTCGTCGCCGACGGCTCCGGCGTCCGCGAGGAGGTCGTCGAGCGCGACGGCGAGGGGGGAGGAGGCGACCCCAGCGTCACCCGCTCGGTCGTCGACGACGACCTGACGCTGCCCGACAACCCGACCGTCTACGGCTTCGGCGGGCGGGTGCCGGACTGGCCCGCGCCGTTCCGGGAGTACGCCCGGGAGGTCGAGGACGAACTCAAGCTCCGGTACGGGGGCGCGATGGTCGGCGACGTGAACCAGGTTGTGACCTACGGCGGGGTGTTCGCGTATCCCGCCCTGGTCCACGCCCCCGACGGGAAGCTCCGCCTCTCCTTCGAGGCGAACCCGATCGCGTACATCGTCGAGTCGATGGGCGGGGCCTCCTCGGACGGCTCCGGGTCGATCCTCGACGTCGAGCCCGACGGGATCCACGACCGCGTCCCCCTCCACGTCGGCAACGAGGAACTCGTCGACCGGCTCGAGCGCGCGCTCGACGAATAAGGACGGACGACCTCGGACGGTTTTACCAGTTTTCGGTTGCGGTGGCGCGCCGGTGAGCGCCCGGAGGGCGCGAACCGCCCGCGAGGGAGTCGACTGGTCGGAGCGAAGCGGAGGCCGGTCGACGAGGCTGGGGAGGCGTGAGGTGCGGTCGTGGTTCGGGTGGGACGCAAAGGGGCAGTCGCGAGGCGGGCGCAGGCGACGTAAGCACCGCAGGGAGCGAGTGAAACGAGCGATTGAGGAGCGCAACGAGCGTGCGCCCGCCTCGCGACTGGGGCTTTGGAGATGTTCTCCGAAAGAGTGCTCGCAACCATCTAGCGCCGAGCGACTGGCGCCTTGGAGGCGTTCTCGACGATCGCGTCTCAGCGGGCTCGAATCGGATCGAACACCGACGCACGAACGTCCGGCACGATACCGACCGACACCCGCTCACTCCGGCGGGTCGGCCATCGCGTTCCCCGAGTCCTGGGGCTCGTACCCGACCCGCTCGCGGGCGTGTTCGACGTCGAACCAGGAGTTCGGGTTGTCACTGATCCCGTACAATATCTCGAAGGCCCCGCCGGCGAGGGTGTTCGGGTTCAACTCGTCCGCAACCTCCCCGTCATCTCCGCCGCCGTCACCGCCATCGAGCCCGTCCCACAGACACGCGTCCACCAGGCCCGCGCAGTCGCGCCGCGAGAGCCACGTACACCGCATCCGGGCGACCGCCTCCGCGTACGCCTCGTCGCCACGTTCGCAGTCGCCGCGGGCGACGGCGCGCTCGGCGTCGCCGAACGGGTGGTCGTGGGTCGGGTCCCGGACGGAGCCGATCCGGAGCGCGTAACAGTCGATCCCCTCGCGTTCGGCGTACAGCCGGCACCACGCCTCGCCGGCCGCCTTCGACGCGCCGTAGTCGGAGTCCGGCCGGAGCGGGCTCTCGTGGTCGACCGTGAGGTCGTAGTCGGGGTCGTACAGCGACGGCGCGTGCTGTTCCTCGTACATCCCGACCGCGTGGTTCGAGGAGGCGAAGACGACGACCCCGACGCCCGCCCGCGAGGCGGCCTCCAGGACGTTGCGCGTGCCGCGGACGTTGTCGCGTTCGACCGACTCGTAGGGCGTGGACACGGCCGGCGCGCCCGCGAGGTGAACGACGGCGTCGATCCCGCGGTCGTCCATGACCGCCGTGAGCGACTCCGTCGCGTCCGGCTCGCCGACGTCGATGACGACTGTCCCGCGGTCGTCCTCGTTCCCGTCCCCCTCGTTCCCGTCCCCCTCGTTCTCGTCGCGTTCGCGGTGCGGATGCGGCGTGCCGTCGCCGAGTTCCTCGGGAGGCTCCCGCCGGTCGTGGAGGACGTAGTCGCCAGCCGAGTGCGCCGTGACCGCGGTGCCGACGGTGCCGTGTGCGCCGGTAAGGAGCACCGTGGCTGACGCGAGTGGGTCTTCGCTCACGAGGAGGCCCCCTCGTCGTCGCTCGCGGTCCACCGGCGCGCGCCGGGGAGTATCCCGACCAGTTTCGTCACGTACCCGAACTTGAACAGGCCGAGCTGTGAGAGCCCACCGAGGACGAACAGCACGAGGAACGGGAGCGCGGTGGGATCGAAGAGCAGCGGCTCGACGGTCACCTCCTCGGCGGCGGTCGCGAACGACGCGGGGGTCAGCGAGCGAGACGCGAGCGCCGCGCCGATGAACGCCGTCGAGACCACGAGCGTCGTGCGCGTGAGGACGAACCCGAACAGCGCGCCGACGGCGACGCCGGCGAGCGTCGCGCCGACGAGCAACGCCGTCCCCTCGATACCGCCGGCGTCGGCCGCGTACAGCGGGCCGACGGCGAACCGCCCGGCGAAGCCGCCGACGACCCCGCCGATCGCGAGGACGGCGAAGGAGAGGCCGGCGTACGCGAGGAACCCCCCGATCGCGCCGCCCAACAGGACCCCCACGGCGGAGAGCACCAGCCCGTCCACGGCGATCAGTCCCACGAGGTTCGGGGCTGTAAGGTACCCCGCGCCCGCACCGATCAGGAAGCCGGTCAGCGACACGGCGTACACGGAGACCGCCGCGCCGACGAACGCGAGCAGGAGGCCCGCGACGACGACCCCCGCGCCGAGTGGCGTGAACATACCGTCACGTGTGCCGCCGTCCGTCTTAAAAGGTCGCGACGTGGACGGGACCGATCGAGGCCCACGCGGACGGCACCGATCGAGGCCCACGCGAGCACGTCGTGTCGGCTCACCGCGCCCGGCGTACTGCCTGCCGGTCGACGTGGCGGGTGTAGCCGCCGACGGCCAGCCCGAACCCGACGACGAGGAGCAGGAAGCCGCCGAGCCGGGTCGTCCCGACGGTCATCAACGCGAGGACCGCACCGAAGACGAAGGCGAAGACGCCGGCGACGACGATCCCGGCGTCCACGAGCGGGGACGGCTGGACCGCCTCGCAGTGCGGACAGACCCGGGCGTCGCCGGGGATCGGCTCGCGGCAGTCGACGCAGTGGACGCGGTCGCGGGACACGGCGGGTATTCGGCGGTCGACGACTTAGTATGTTGCCGGCCTCGCGACGCACCGGCGTGGCCGATCGCGCGACGCAGTAGCGTAGCCCGTCTCAGTCGTCCACGGCGCTCGCGCTCGTCGCGCTCGCGGCGTCGAGCGTCTCCTCGACCTGCGTCACCACCAGCACGAGCGCGACGAGCGCGAGCACCGCCCCGACGGCGAACGGGACGACGAACCCGAAGCCGACGAGCCAGCCGGACGCCAGCGGGCCGAGGGCGACGCCGAAGCCGAACCCCATGGTCAACACCGACAGCGTCGTTCCCGACTCGCCCTCGCGGGCGAGGTCACCCGCGAGCGCGAGCGACGGCGCGAAGACGCACGCGACGGCGACCCCCTGTCCCAGCCGGACGAGCGTCATCGCGACGGGCGAGAGGACGACCCCCTGAAGCAACGTCGTCGGCACGAGCAGCAGGAACCCGGCCACCAGGAACGGTCGGCGGCCTATCCGGTCGCTCGCGCGACCGACCGGCACCTGGAGCGCCACGTTGGCGATGGTGACCGCCGCGAACTGGAGCCCGAACCAGACGGGGGGTTGATCCAGCCGCAGGTTCACCTGGTTCTGGAGCGTCGCGTACAGCGCGATACACAGCCCCATCGCGACCGTCGCGACGCCGAGCACGAAGACGGGGTCGAGGAATCGGTCCTCGCCGCGGACCCGGATCGAGAGGTCGTCGCCCGCCTCGGCGGCGTCGACAGCGTCGTGGACGAGGAGGTACACCAGAACGAAACTGAGGTACGCAGCGAGGCAGGCGGTCGCGAAGGCGGCGTCGAAGCCGTTTATCGCCGGGAGCCCGACCGGCGTCAGGTCGTAGGGGCCGTTGGCGACGACGACGCCGGCGAGGACGGGCCCGAAGCCGAACCCGATCAGCCGGAAGGTGTTGAAGACGCCGAAGTTACCGCCGCGCTGGTCCGCGCTGGCCGCGTACTCGTTGACGAGCGCGACCGTCGCCGGGATCGTCAACGCGGCGCCGAACCCCTGGATCGCCCGGAGGACGACGAGGATCCAGTAGACGTCCGCGAGCGTGTAGAGCGCGCTCGCCGTCCCCAAAAGCAGGATCCCCGCGAGCACGAACGGCCGCCGGGTGGCCATCCGGTCCGAGAGCCGCCCGGTGAACGGTTGCGAGAGGCTGTTGAGGAAGCCGAAAAGCGAGAGGACGAACCCGATGAGCAACGGTTCGGTGAGGGTCACGCTCGCCGCCCCCATGCCGGCCGTCGCGCCGACGAGCGCGTCGATGTCGATCAGGTCGCTGGCGACGTACAGCGGGAGGACGACGATGAGAAACGAGTTGCCGAGCGCGCCGACCATCCGCGCGAGTGCGAGGACGATCACCCGCCGGTCGGTCCCGCGTATCTCCGAGATCGACCCCATTCGGTCCGGGTTCGATCCGGGTCGTCAAGGCCCTTGCGAACGGCGGGAGGCGATCCGGTTTCGACCCCGTGACCGCCAACCTAGCTCGTGGAGGGTGCCGGGCGGTCGACCCCGCGGATCTCGAAGCGCGCGCCGCCCGCTTCCGACTCGGTCGCCTCGACCGTCCAGCCGTGTGCGGTGGCGATCTCCTTGACGATCGCCAGGCCGAACCCCGTGTTGCCCTCGGTCCCGGTCGCTCCCGGCTGAAAGAGGTTGTCGCGGACCGCTGCGGGGATCCCGGGACCGTCGTCGGCGACGTAGAAGCCGTCCGCGAGGTCCCCGACCAGCACCGTGACGGTCGCTGGCGCCCCGGCATCGTCGGCCCCGTTCGCGTCGACCCACGGGTCGTCCACAGCCGTCCCGCCGTGTTCGATCGCGTTCCTGAACAGGTTCTCGAAGAGGTTCCGCAGTCGGTCGGGATCGGCGAGAACGGTCCCGTCGGCGACGACCTCGAACCCCGCCCGCTCGGTGTCGACCGTTTCCCAGCTCTCCCCGGCCAGTTCCGCGACGTCGACCGGCTCGGGGTCGCCCACGGTCTGGCCCTCGCGGGCCAGCGTCAGCGTGTGCTCGACGATCGACTCGATCCGGTCGAGCGCGTCGACCGCGGCCTCGAGGTGCTCGTTGCCGGTCTCCTCGCGAGCCAGGTCCACGCGGCCGCGGGCGACGTTGAGCGGGCTCCGGAGGTCGTGGCTGACGATCCCCGCGAACTCGTCGAGCCGCTCGTTCTGCCGGCGGAGCGCCTCCTCGCGCTCCTTGAACGCCGTGATGTCCTCCTGGAAGCCGACCCAGCCGATGACGGGGTCGGCGGCGGCTTCGCGGATCGGCGCGATGCTGACGCGGTTCCAGAACGCGGTCCCGTCCTTCCGGTAGTTCAACAGCTCGACGCTCTCCGGCTCCCCGGCGTCGATCGCCTCCCGAAGCTCGGCGACCGCGTCCTCGTCCGTCCCGGGACCCTGGAGGAACCGACAGTTGACGCCGACCGCCTCCTCGCAGTCGTACCCGGTCATCCCGACGAACCGCTCGTTCACGTACACCATCGGGTTGTCCGGCAGGCTCGGGTCGGTGATGGTGATCCCGACCGGGGCCTCCTCGAGCGCCCGGCGTTTCGTCTCCAGCTCCTCGCTACGGGCTGTCTCCGTGGAGACGTCCCGGAGGATGCCCACGCTACCCTCGAACTCCTCGCCCTCGTAGGGCAGGACGGCCATGTGGTCGCGACACGGGATCGGGTCGCCCTCCTTCGGGACGATGTCGACATGGAACCGCTGGATGGCCGGTCCCTCGCTCGAGAGGACCGGCCCAAGCCGGTCTTCGGCCTCCCGAACCGCCTTCTCGTCTTTGATCAGGTCGGGCTTGCTGCCGAGTATCTCCTCGCGGTCGTAGCCGGTCAGCTTCGCGAACGGCTCGTTGACGTACTCGAACGTCCCCGTCTCGTCGACGACGTAGACGGGGTACCCGAGTGCCTCGAGCACCGTCGAGTATCGGTCCGCGACCCGTCGCGTGCGGGACTCCGCGACCGCCTGCCGGACGCGGGTGGCGAGCCGCTGGAGCTGTTCGGGCCCGCCCTTCTGGAAGTAGCCCGTGACGCCCACGTTGAGCGCCCGGCTCGCGATCTCCTCGGACCCCTTCCCCGTGTACAACACGAACGGGACCGTCGGATGGTCCGCACGGAGCGCCTCGAAGAACGCCAGCCCGTCCATCCCGGACATGTCGTAGTCGCTGACGACGCAGTCGAACGAGTCGGCGGCGAGCCGCTTCAGTCCCGTCTCTGGGTCCGTAACCCCCGTCACCGACACGGACGCCAGCTCCCGGTCGAGGTACGCCTCGGTCAGATCCAGTACCGAGGGGTCGTCGTCGACGTGTAACACGTCGATCCGTTCCGTCATGGTCGATCCATGGGAGGACCCGATAAACGCGTGTCGGCTCGGTTTCACCACCGCCGCGCGTGGCCGGCGCTTAAGTCGACGCGGGGCCGACTACCGGACGATGGACGGCGGGACGCTTCTCGGAGCCGACGCGGACGACGACGCGAGCGGGGCCGACCGCGTCGTCCTCCACGTCGACATGGACTGTTTTTACGCCTCCTGTGAGCGGTTGCGCGAGCCCGCCCTCCGCGGCGAGCCCGTGGTGGTGGGGATGGGATACGAACCCGGCGGGACGGTCGGCGCGGTGGCGACCGCGAGCTACGAGGCCCGCGCGTTCGGCGTCGGAAGCGCGATGCCGATCACCGAGGCGCTCGATCGGCTCCCGCGGCGCGCCGACGCGGACCCTGCGGACCCGGACGCGCCCGACCCGTCGGAGGCGGGCCACTACCGCCCCGTCGAACTGGCGTTCTACGAGGAGGTCGCCGACGACGTGAAGGCGGTCCTCCACGACTGCGCCGACGTCGTCCGCGAGGTGAGCATCGACGAGGCGTACCTCGACGTCACCGACCGGACCGCCTGGGACGCCGTCGGCGGCGACGACCCGCCCGCGAGCAACGCGGCCGGACCCGCCCGGGTTCGAACGCTCGCGGAGGGGTACGCGCGGCACGTCAGAGAACGGATCGAGCGGGAGGCGGGCGTGCCCGCCAGCGTCGGCGTCGCGCCGAACATGTCCACGGCGAAGGTCGCGAGCGACGCGGACAAGCCGGACGGGCTCGTCGTGGTTCCCCCCGGTTCGGTCGAGGCGTTCCTCGCGCCGCTACCGACGGCGGCGCTCCACGGGGTCGGCCCCGTGACCGAGCGGGAGCTGGCGGAGCGCGGGATCGAGACCGCCGGCGACGTGGCTGCCGCGGACCCGGAGGCGCTCGCCGAGGCGTTCGGCGACCGCGGCCGGGAGCTGGTCCGACGCGCCCGCGGCGAGGACGACCGCGAGGTGACCCCGCGGGGGCTCCCGAAGAGCCTCTCGCGGGAGTCGTCGCTGGCGCGGACGGCGGACGAGGAGCGGAAGCGGGAGACCGTCTCGGCGCTCGCGACGGACGTGGCCCGCCGGGCCCGCGAGCGGGGCTGTCTGTACCGCACGATCGGGATCAAGGCGGTCCGCCCGCCGTTCGACGTCAACACCCGTGCGCGGAGCCTCCCCGGCCCGGTCGACGACCCCGACCTCGTGGAGGAGGTCGCTCTGGACCTGCTCGGCGAGTTCGACGACGACGAGGTCCGCAAGCTCGGCGTCCGGGTGTCGAACCTCGACTTCGCCGAGGGAGACCAGGCGACGCTGGCGGGGTTCGAGGGTGCGGAGGGAGCCGACCGGGGGGCGGATCGGGGGGATGGGAGCGGCACCGTCCGTATCGCGTCCGGCGACGACGACGCCGACGGCGGGGAGATCACCGACTGGGTCGACGGCGATCCGCGGAACGGGCGCGAGGCGGCCGATCGGGCGGATCCGAGCGGCCGCGACGGGCAGGCCTCGCTCGACGACTGGGCGTGATGGATGTCCGGGAGGGCTAGCCGCTCGGCCGTACGTGAGTAGCGGCGGAGATGCGGTGAACACCGTCGAAGCCCCGGCTGTGAGAGTTCGGCACCGGAAGCCGATCGCTCTGGCCGCAGTCCCTTCGAGTCCCGCCCCGACCGCCACCACCCCGCACCTCACGCCTCCCCAGCCTCGGCGGGCGGGCGACCGGGGATACGCCGCGGTCGCCCGCCGCCTCCCTCGCGCGGGCCGCCTCGCGCCCTCGCGGGCGCTCGCGGGCCCGCGCCGACCGCGAGGCAGTTGGGGATATATGTCCCTGGTAGTTGGGGATATATGTCCCTGGTAGTTGGGGATATATGTCCCGGGCAGACCGAATGGCACGCATGTCCCCGTCGCTTCGCACACGCCTCCTCCGTCGACCCGCGATCCGGACGCTCCCGTGTCCCCGACTGACCGTCCCGCTGTCGTGTTTCCTCGCCGTCTTCGCTGGCTACGCGGTCGGGGTGTTCACGGTCCCCGGCGGCGTCGTGTTCCTCGCGTGGGACGCGGCAGTCGTCGGCGTCGTCGCGGCCGCGGCGCTCACGTACCGACGCGCGGGGCTGGCGGTCGCGTGGATCGTCGTGTACACAGCCCTACTCGGGTACAACGCCGACCACTACCTCCTCGGGCTCTCGGGACGGTCCCTCGGCGAGCGGATCGTCGCGTTCCTCGGGGTCGACGGGCTCGTCTTCGTCGGGGTCGAGGCGATCGTGTTGGGAACGCTCGGGTGGGTCGTCGGGACGGTCACGGCCCGGATCGCCGAGGCCGTACGGGAGGCGGGAGCGGTCGCCCCATCCGAGTGAACCCGCGCGACCCGATGCCGAGGGTTTACTTCGCACAGCGCCGATCCGGTGGTATGGACGCCCTCGAATGGGAGACGACGGACACCGAGATCGACTACCGCTGTCCGGGGTTCGACGTGCGCCGTGACGAGGTACGGTTCCCGGACGACGGCGAGGGGGAGTACCACTACGTCGACGAGCCGCCGGCCGTCGTCGTGTTGCCGCTGACGCCCGACGGCGACGCCGTCGTCATCGACGAGTGGCGACAGGCCGTCGGCCGGACCAACCGCGGACTGCCCGCAGGGACGGTCGAGCCCGAGGACCGCCACGACCTCGAGCGGGCGGCCGCGCGCGAGCTCGCCGAGGAGACCGGCTACGAGGCAGCGAGCTTCGAGCGGCTCACGACGATCGAGCCGGCCAACGGCGTGACGAACGCGGTCCACCACCACTTCCTCGCGAGGGGGTGTGAGCCGACCGCCGACCGCGACCTCGACCACGACGAGTCGATCGCCGTCGAGACCGTCCCGTACGACGACCTGCTCGCGAGCGTCGTCGACGACGAACTCCGCGACGGCCGGGCGGTGACCGCCGTGACGTGGTACGAGCTGGTGTACCGGTGACGGGCTCCTCGCTCCGGTGACCGAGCGCCGCGGGCGACGGACAAACCCTTTGCCCGGCCGGCACCAACGGGAGGCAATGACGGGACCCTCCGGCGACGACTCGGCCGACCACGTGACGACGGACGACGGGGTCGAAGCCGTGGACGAGGCGACGAGTACGGACGAGACGACACGCGTGGACGACGAGGTCGGGGCCGTGGACGAGGCAACGACGGACGAGGCAACGACGGACGGGACGGCACACGGGGACGACCCGCCGGAGACGTCCGCCGCCGACTCCCCCGCGATCGCGGTCGCGGCCGCCGTCGGCCTCGGGGTCCTCGGCCCCGTGATCGCCGTCGTCGGCAGCGGGGGCGTCTTCTTCCTCGACCGGCTCGCCGGAGGGTTCCCGTTGGTCGTGAGCCTGGTTCTCACGCTGATCGTGGGCCAGTACGTCGCGTTCGGCGGGCTCGCGCTCGGCTACCTGGCGTGGCGGGGGTTCGACCGGTCGGGGATCGTCTCGTATCTTGGGGTACAGCGGCCGAGCCTGACCGAGGTCGGCCTCGTCGTCGGCGGCTGGGTCGTGATCGTGCTCACGCTGCTCGTCGTCTCCACCGTCGTCCAACTGCTCGGCGCGGAGACGGCCTCGAACCAGAGCGCGGAGTTCGCCGTACAGAACCCGGCGATCATCCCGCTTTTCATCGTCGCCATGTTCCTCGTGGTCGGCCCGTCGGAGGAGATCCTCTACCGCGGGGTCGTCCAGGGGCGGCTCCGGGAGTCGCTGCCGGCCGTGCCCGCCATCGCGATCGCCTCCGGGATCTTCGCGTTCATCCACGTGATGGCGCTGACGGGCGGGATCTCCGGACGGCTCACCACGGTCGCGATCCTCTTCTTCCCGAGCCTCGTCTTCGGCGCGGTCTACGAGTACACCGGGAACCTGGTCGTCCCGGCGCTACTCCACGGCCTCCACAACGCGGTGATCTTCACCCTGCTGTACGTCACCGTCACGTACAGCGACGAGCTTCAGGACATGGCGGAGGGCGGCGCTACACTGCTCCCGCTGCTCCCGTTTTGAACGCGATCGACGGGGGAACGTGGCGGCTCAGTCGGCAGTGTCGCCGACCCGATCGGCCGCGGTCGCGCCCGCCGGCGCGATCTCGTCCTCGCGGAGGTAACACTGCGGGTCGGGGGCGAAGAGGTCGCCGGTCGTCCGGAGCGCCCGGAGCCGCGAGCCGCCGCGACAGACGGACCGATACCGGCAGTCGGAACACCGCCCGGTGAGCCGGTCGTCACGGTCGCGAAGCGCGGACAGGAGCGGGTCGGACTCGTCCTCCCAGATCGCGGCGAAGGGTCGCTCGCGGACGTTCCCGAGGCTGTGACCCTGCCAGAACTGCGTGAGGTGGACGTTGCCGACGGGGTCGACGTCGGCGACGCGCTCGCCGGCGGGGTCGCCACCGTTGCGCTCGAGGTACGTCCGGACCCGCGCGGCGTGGTCCGGGCCCAGCTCCCGGCGGGCGTACTCGACGAGGTAGCCGGCGTCGGCGTAGTTGCCGACGAGCAGCGTCTCTATCTCCTCGCCGCGGTCGTGGTACTCGCGGGTGAGGTCACACAGCGTCCGCACCGCCTCCCGTTTCCGCTCCGGGGAGAGGTCGACGTCGACGATGTCCGCGCCGCGCCCGCCGTAATCCAGGTGGTAGAAGCAGAAGCGGTCGACGCCCACGTCGGTGAGCAGGTCGATCACGCCCTCCAGGTCGGGCGCGTTCGCCTCGGTGATGGTGTACCGGAGCCCGGTCTTCAGCCCGACGTCGAGACAGGCCTCGATGCCGCGGACCGCCGCGTCGAACGCGCCCTCCCGGCCCCGGAACGCGTCGTTGCGTTCGGCAAGCCCGTCGACGGAGACGCCGGCGTATCGGAGGCCGGCCTCCTTCAACTCGGCGACAGCCTCCCGCGTGAGGAGCGTCCCGTTCGTCGAGAGCACCGGCCGTATCCCGCGGTCGGCGGCGTACCCGACGAGCTCCGCGAGGTCCTCGCGGATCAGCGGCTCGCCGCCGGAGAAGAGCACGACCGGGACGCCGTAGTCGGCGAGCCCGTCGAGGAGCCCCTTCGCCTCCGCCGTGGTGAGTTCGCCGGGCGCCCCGTCGGTGTCGGCTCCGGCGTAACAGTGGTCACAGTAGAGGTTACACCGCTTCGTCGTGTTCCAGACGACGACCGGCCGTCGCTGTTTCCGCTCCGTGATCTGCGGCTCCGCCGAGCCGTCGGCGGCGTCGTACCGGAGCCCGTCGCTCTCGGCGTCGAGCCCGCAGAGCAGCTTGCTGATCGAGATCACCGTCGGTCCTCGCGTTCGCCGGCGTCCGGGGTTGCTCCCTGCGGCGTTCCCTCAGTCTCCTCGTACACCCGCCGTTCGGACGCCCCGGAGGAATCGGAGCTCCCGTTCGCCTCGGGGTCGGTCCCAGTACTCTCGGGGTCGGTCCCCGTCTCGGCGTCGGTCCCCGTCTCGGCGTCGGTCCCCGCACCGTCGTCCCCGAGCGAGTACGTCGAGAACCGGTGAGTCTCGTCGGCCGGACAGAGCCAGACGTCCCGGGCGTACCACGCGAACAGCCGGCTCGCCTCCTCGTGGGCGACCTCGGGCGACGGGGCTGCGACGGTTCCGACACGACACATCGGGTCGGATTCGGTCTCGCGGACGAACACCTCCCAGCGCCGCTCGTGGGTGCGACGGGGCGTCCCGTCGACCGTCCGTTGCGCTTTCTCGACCATACGGGGCGTACCCGTGGGGGAACCATATCGATCCGAGCGGTCTCCCGGACCCTGGGAACGCGCACGAACACGTTCCCGCGTCCGTCCCAAGGGCGACCGAACCGCTTATTCCGCGCGCCGGGCTACGGTCGGGCGGACAGAGGGAGCCCGACTCCCGTGCCTCCGGCATGAGGAAAGTCCCCCCACCGGCCGGACGGGCGACCGGGCACACGCCCGGAGTCGGAGACGGCTGGCTCTGGAACAGCAACGACACCCCCCGCCCCGACCGATGAGTCGAGCGAACCGACCCGCAAGGGAAGGGAGTTAACCCGACGAGGGCGCGTGGGTTTCCCACGTTACAGACGGGCGGGAACGGATGGAACGGCGAACCCTCGCCGGTGCAAGTCCGCGCCATCAGGTAGTCCGGCCACGGCGCGGACGCTCAGCCGAATGTCGGGACGAACCGAAGGGGGCTTACTCCCCTCAGTCCGCTCACACGGCGAGCCGTGCGACCGATAGCACGGGGAGCACCGCTGCCGTGGGATTAAAACGACCATAACGGTGAGTAGCCCCTTCCGAACGACCGTCCCCGGTCGATCATGAACGTTCACGAGGAAGGGAAGCGTTCAAGTCGACAGCACCGTTAACAGTGTGTATGTCCGAGGCACAGACCGTTCGGCTGTCGTACGACGACGGGGCACGAGCGGTCGAACTCGCACGCGAGGCGGTCGAGTCGTTCGTTCGACATGGACAACGCGAACAGCCCGGAAGTATGCGTGAGGCCTTCTACGCCCGGACCGGCGCGTTCGTCCGGCTCGAGTCGACCCGCGGTCGTGGCCGACTGCGGGGGTGTGCCGGCGCGTGGGACGACTCCGACCAGCTCGGCCACGCCATCGTCGAGGCAGCGATCAAGGCCGCCTCCGGCGACTCCTGTGGCTCGGAGGTCGAACCCAAGGAGCTCGAGAACATCACCGTCTCGGTCTGTGTCGTCTCGAACACCGTCCTCACGAACGACCCGCTCGAGGACCTCGAGATCGGGACCCACGGCGTCGCCGTCGACGGCGGCAACTCACACGGCTGGCTCTACCCCACGGTCCCCGTCGAGAACGGCTGGTCGGGCACGGAATTCCTCTCGCGCGCCTGCCGGAAAGCGAAACTCTCGCCGACCGCCTGGCAGGACGACGACACGATGGTGACGCTCATCGAGGGACAGGTGTTCCGCGAGCGCGCGGACGGCGGCGCGGTCGAGGAGCTGTGAGTCTTCTCCGGTTCCGAGAGCCGTCAACTACCAGACGCCCTACGCGTTCGAGCCGTACCCGACCCGCTCCGCGTCCGCGAGCGCTCGTTCCGTCGCCGCTGTGAGGTCGAACGCGTCGTCGGCGACGACCTCGCCGTCACGGATCACGGGCTCCATCAACGGCTCCGCGTCAGCGGGTCCGTCCCGGTCGGCGAGCCCGACCGCGTGGCCGCCGTCGGCGGTGCGGTAGACCTCCTTCGCCCCCGAGAGCTTCCCGCGTTTGGCGGCCGGCTCGCCCTCGACCGTGACGATGTCGAGCGCGAAGTCGACGGGGTCGGCGTTCGAGACGTAGCCGCCGACGCCGAAGCCGTCGACAACGTCGCGGAGTTCGCGGAGGTCGTCGGGGCCGAGCCCGCCGGAGACGTAGACGTCGACGTCGTCGTGGCCGCGGGCCCCGAGCTCCCACTGTACCTCCCGAACGATGTGTCGGAAGTCCCCGCGCCGCGAGCCGGTGGTGTCGAGCCGGACCCCGTCGAGCCGGTCGCCGAGCGCCTCGACCGCCCGCAGGACCTCGTCGACCTCGTCGAAGTAGGTGTCACAGAGCGCGATCCGGGGGACCGACTCGTCGACCGCCGCGTCGAAGGCGCGCCAGGCCGCCTCCTGGTTGCCGCGGCCGAAGCAGATGGAGAGGGCGTGCGGCATCGTCCCCGACGCCTCGCGGCCGATCAGGTCGCCGGCCGCGACGTGCGAGAAGCCGTCGAGGCCCCCGACGAGCGCCGACCGCTCGACGGCGGCCGTCATCGCGGGGTGGACGTGGCGTGCGCCGAACGAGAGCACCGACGCGTCCGGCGCGGCCACCCGACAGTCGAGCGCGGCGGTGGCGATGGCGGACGCGTGCGAGAGGAAGCCGAGAAGCGACGTCTCCAACTGCGCGAACGCGAGGTACTCGCCTTCGATCCGCATCACCGGCCCGCCGTCGAACAGGCGACCTTCGGGGATCGCGTGGACGTCGACGTCGTAGCCGGCGAGCAGGGCGACCGCGTCCTTCAGCCCGGCGAGCAGCTCGAACCCGCCCGTCGGGAACTGGTCCGCGGTCACTTCGGCGACGACGCGTGGATTCCGCCCCGCGCCCTCGAGGGCGGTCGCCGTCCGGTCGAAGTAGGCGTCGGTGGCCCGGCCGCTCCGGATCGCCTCGGCGTCGACGATGTCGAACTCCGTCATACCGGACGGTTCGGCGGGCGGGGACGAAAAGCCATCCGTGTCGTCCGCGGGGTCGGGTTCCCGGACTACCGCCGGGAGCGACGGCCGAGGACCGCCGTCAGGGAGAGGAGGGCGACGAGCGCGGCGACGGTTCCGAACCCTGGCGCCCGCCCGTTCGTCGATCCGCCGGCGTCGTCGGTTGGGTCCTCCCCGTCGACCGCTCCGTCCTCGTCGGTGCTCGGATCCCCGTCGTCGACGGAGCCCGACCCGTCATCGGTTCCGTCGTCCGTCCCGATCCCGTCGTCCTCGGTGTCCGCGTCGTCGTCCACGGTCGTCCCGTCGTCCCCGTTCGTCACGTCGTCCCCGTTCGTCACGTCGCCCGCGGGCGGGTCGAGGTCGATCCCGGGGCGGAGTTCGCGGACGTCGGCCGGCTCGGGTCCGTGGACGATCGTCACCGTCGTCCCGTCCCACTCGACGCCGTACGCCCCCCGGAAGTCGCCGGAGGCGATCTCTCGGACCCCGTCGTCACGGTGTTCCGCGCCGTGTGCCTCAAGCATGGTGCGGTAGGCGTCCCGGAACTGGCGGGCGTCCGTCGGCGTTCGCCACTCGGTCACCCAGACGTAGCCGTCGCGCTCGGTGCCGCCCGCGTCGTTGCGGTAGGGATACAGCTCGTCGCCGGCCCAGCCGGCCGTCGCCGGGTGCGCGTAGTTGTACGCGCTCCGCGTCTGGAGACGCTCGTCCGTGTCGGTGTGGACCCGGACGTTGGCCGCGACGCTCTCGTCGGGTTCGAGGACGGGGTACTCGTACTCCTCCGCGAAGCTCTGATACCAGAACATCACGAACATCGACGCCTCGCCGGTCGTCTCCGAGCCGTTCACGCCGTGCTCGGGGTACGTCTCCCACTCGCCCTCCGCGGTGTCATCGAAGTCGACCTCGCGGGTCTCGTAGTCGGGCTCGCGGTGGATGACCTCGGACGTCGCGTTCGGCGGGTCGTTCATCGTCGCGTTGACCGCGTCCCAGCCGCCCTCGTCGCGCAGTTCCTCGACGTAGAACGGGCCGTCGGAGTACGGCTGGAGGACGGTCTGGAGGATCCCGACGTTGGGACTCCCGCCGCTGTCGGTGGTCGATTCGGGCTCCTCGAGACAGCTCCAGTCCGCCCCACAGCGGTCGTCGTACCGCTCCTCGACGTGGACGGCCTCGCCCTCGATTATCCCGTCGACGGCGAGGTCGGCGTCCTGGGTCGCGCCGACGTACTGCGGTTCCGTGAGGTCGTGGTACTGGTCTTGCATCGCGTGGGTCAACTCGTGGACCAGCGTCGACTCGCTGACCCGCACCTCCTCGCCCTCGGGGATCACGAGGACGATCCGGTCCTCCGCCGGCGAGTAGAAGCCGGTGACCGAGCCGCCGAAGACCGTGTCGATCGCCGCTGCGGAGGATTCGTTCTCGCCGACGACGAAGAGCGCCTCCCACACCTGGTCGTTCCAGCGGTCGAACTCCCCGTCGTCCGTCGTCTCGGCGGTCTCGTTCCCGTCTCCCCCGTCGGTCCCGTTCGACCGGAACTCCTCGCGCGTGACCGTCTCGACCGGGACCCCCGTCTCGAAGGGTCGCTCACGGAGGTACTCGACGCGCGCCATGCTCCGGTGAATCAGCGTCTCGAGTTCCGCTTCCGTCAGGCCGTCCTCCCCGTCGAACCCGAGGTCGTCCGCGTGGTACGTGCCGTTCCAGCAACCGACCAGTTCGTTGTCGGCCTCGGTCTCGCAGTCGGCCGCGGTCTCCGCGATCGGCGCGTCCGTCGCGGCGACGCCGCCGGTCCCCACGGCGAGGAGGACGAGCGCAGCGAGCGCCGCCACGAGGGGGAGAGCCCGTCGCATACGGTCGATTACGAGGGGGCGGGTAAGTAGTTTGTCCGTCGGATCACGGGTCGGTTCGCGTTCGGCCACGGCGCTGCCGGGGGCATCCCCTCCGGTCGCTCCTCCCGGCGTGGCGGGCGACCGCCGGGACGCTCCCGCCGAACGGTTCACGTCGTCACTCGGATCGGCCCGCGTCGCGTCCGGTGGACACTCGTTACGCGCCGACCCACTGCGGACCGTTACGCGCCGACCCACTGCGGACCGTTACGCGCCGACCCACTGTGGACCTATTACGATATCGAGGAGTCCCGACTGAAGGATAACACACCCCACGACGTATTTATGTACTATTAAGACGATCTTATATTAGTTATGAAATACATACCCACCCGTTCCGGGTTCGTCTGTGTGGTCCTCTCGCTCGCGCTCGTCGTCGCCGGGATCGGCGCCGTCGCGACGCCGGCGGCGGCACAGAGCGACCAACCCGACTGGGCGGTCGAGATGTACGAGGACATGGGGCCGATGGTCGAGACGTACAACGAGAACGTCGACGCTGACGACTTCGGCGTCTTCGCCGGTCAGCTACAAGGTGAGAGGGTGAACCTCGTCGTGGACGACCCGGCGAACGACACCGAGGGGTCGGTGTCGTTCCGGCTGGACGACGACCTCCGGATGCAGGAGGTGGAACTCGGCACCCGTGACGACGCCACTATCCGGATGAGCACGGACAAGGACACGATGGACCGCGTCATCGCGTCGGACGCTCCCGAGACGGAGTTCCAGAACGCTGTCGTCGACGACGAGATCACCATCTCCGGCATCGGGACGGTCAACCGAGTGAAATGGACCGTCGTCAACACCGTTGGGGGCGTCCTCCGGGGTATCTTCGGCTAACGCGGCCGACCCTATCACAGCCGTCGCGTTCGTTCCGCGTCCGACGTTCGGTGTCCGAACATCTAGACACACGCGTGTTATCCGAGTGCGTATCGGTCACGAGAGACTAGCTGGGTCGCAGGAATTATTTGCGCACATACTGTCAATTTTTATATGTCCTACATCGTTCACGTGCTCCCACGATCGGACTGGCAGACGTTCGAACGACGCGGCAAGTATCGCCCCGACTCGCTTGCTGAAGCGGGGTTCATTCACTGCTCGAAACCCGGTCAGATCGTCCTCGTCGCGGACTACAACCATGCCGACGAGGATGACGTAGTGTTGCTTTTACCTGAATTGAGGCGCTAAGGCCCCTTCCTCAACGAACGAGCGAAGCTCTTATGGGCGGACGAGACGCAGAGCGTCTCGTCAACGACGCACGGTTCTCAAACACGTTCGACGCTCGGTCCACAGGCCCACGCAATCGAAACAACTATGCGCACAGATACGCATCGTGCGTATGTAGTGAGGCGGAAGAACATCACCATCCGCGAAGACCAAGCCGAGTGGGTCGAGGAGAACCACCTCAACCTCTCGTCGTTCGTTCGCGGACAACTTGACGAACTCATCGAAGAACGCTCGTGAACTACAACTACCGGTATCGACTCCGACCGTCCGACGCTCTCGAAGAACAGTTAGCGTGGACTGTCGATACCTGTAGACAGGTCTACAACCACTTTCTCCACCGACTCAACCGCACCGACGACACCGCGGCATACTCCGAGCAGAAGCTCCTGCCGAGTCTCAAGAAGTGGTGGAGCGACCTGAAACAAGTTCACTCGAAGGTACTACAGAAGGTCGTACAACGGCTGTACGACAACCTCTCGACACTACGAGGGCGCAAAGAGAACGGCTACCGCGTCGGGACGCTCAAGTGGAAGGCACCGGGCGAGTACCGCAGTTTCACCTACAGCCAATCCGGCTTCAAGCTCAAGAACACGGGCGGTCGGACGCGACTGTGGCTCTCGAAACTCGGAGAAATCCCGCTTACTTTCCACCGCGACCTCCCCGACGACGTCGACATTAAGACCGTCACGGTCAAGCAAGAACCGACCGGGAAGTGGTACGCCATTCTCGGCATCGAGACGCCCGACGACCTGCCGGAGAAGCCGGAGAATCCCGAGAACTGCGTCGGTATCGACGTGGGGATTCTCACGTACGCCCACGACACCGACGGAATCGCCGTCGAATCCCTCGAGCTGTCCGACGAACGCGAACGCTTGGAACGCACACAGCGCGACCTCTCGCGGAAACAGCACGGGTCGGACAATTGGGAGAAACAGCGTCGGGTCGTGGCAGAACGCCACGCCGAGTTGAAGAACAAGCGCCGCGACTTCCTTCACAAGCTCTCGAACTACTACGCTCGGGAGTACGACTTCGTGGCCGTCGAGGACTTGGACGCGAAGGGGTTGGTCGAACTACCGGGTAATTCGCGGAACCGGGCAGGTGCGGCGTGGGGGACGTTCCTGCGGATGCTCAAATACAAGTGCGAACGCGAAGGAACGCACTTCGTTGCTGTGAATCCGCGCGGAACGACGAAAGAGTGTGCGTCCTGTGGCGTTTCGACCGAGAAACCGTTGTGGGTGCGCGAACACTCCTGCCCGGCGTGTGGGTTCGAGGCGGACAGAGACGCGAACGCGGCGTGGAATATTCTTTCTCGCGGTGTGAAGAAGCGGTTAGGAGCGGGACGCTCCGAATCAACGCCTGTGGAGACTGCGCTCCCTGTGTCCTCGGTTGTGGATGCAAAGCGCGTCGTGGAAACAGGAAGCCCCATCACCAGAAGTCAAAGACTTCTGGTTAGCAGTCAGAACTCAAAGAGTTCTGACGACACCCTCAAGCGCGAGGGCGTCAGCCCGAGCGGTAGGGTGGGGTAGTTCACTCGTCGGCAAGCTGTATCCCTCGTGCGATGACATACATCAACACGATACCAGTGCCGACTGCGAGAATGAACTGCGAGACGACGGTCAGGAGTCCTGCGAGCAAGGAGTTCCCACCGATCAGTAGCATGATCAGAAACACGAGAAGCGCCAGCCCCCCGAATAAGACGATGAGAGCAACAAGTGGGAAGACTTCTGCTCGGATCTGACCAAGGTCCAATTCTCCTGATGCCTGGTCGATAAACGGCGGTGACGGCATACCAGTACTATCTAGATACGCGCTTATGAACAGTTAGCTCCTCAGATTTATTACTGATTTCTGAGAAGAGCCAGAGTATGGACGCACGAAAGCTGCTCACTGAGGTTGGTGCGGGAATTGCGTTCTTTCTTCTCGTTGCTGTCTTGGTCATCGAACTACTCGATTTCGAATTTTCGGCGATTATTGGCCTTCCTATCGGTTACTCGCAGGGATTGTCGTGTTTGTCGGACTGTGGAGCCCCTCGTCTCAGTGAAGGTGATCCAGCTGGTGACTACCGCATCGGAGACATCTCCTTGGGATTCGAGGCAGTCGATCGTATCGATGTCGCTACTTGTCTCCTCGATCGACTCGAAGAACACGACTACATCGAAGAGATGCCGAAAGTCGGGGCTGTGTGAGCACCCTGTATTCAGCTCAGTCATCCAAAGCTGAAAGATGTCAGTACTCCCGGCAGACCTCATTCCAGGCTCGTCAGCATCGACTGTTTCCAAAATTCGCCAGCAAGAGCGGTTACTACGGAAGAACCGATCTCAACGATATACCGTAGCTGAAGCAATAGATATTATTTATAGATATTTCTAGTAGCCTACTCGAAATGTACGCCCGCGACACTAACGACCGGTCTCATCTCCGGCGGCGTGCCGCGTCGACCGGGAAACCCTCGTGGCGGGCGGTCGCCTGCGCGGCGACGGGCGGGTCGCGTTCGCGACCGGATGTGACGTGCCTGGGTTCTCCGCGCGGTCATCGCTCCCAACTGGGAGTACTCGGGCGGGGACTGAGGGCACGCGGTCAGGAGTACTCGGCGGGTACGGTTAAACCATCCGCCGATCAGTCGTCGAGTTCGGTCCCCGCGACGGTCACGGAATCGTCGTCGACCTGCGGTTCGTCGACTGAAACGGGCTCGACTCCGCGGCGGCGGGCGTCGACCTCGGAGAACAGGTACACGAGCGCCACGAGAAGCCCGGCACCGATCGGGAGCAGGAGGAGCGGAGTCGCGCGCGAATACCCCCAAACGACGAGCAGGACGACGACGACGCCGGCGACGGTGACGGCGTAGTATATCTGGGTCCGGACGTGGTCGATCAGGTCGGAACCGGTGAAGGTCGCGGAAAGGACCGTGGTGTCGGAGATCGGCGAGCTGTGATCGCCGAAGATGGCACCGGAAAAGATGACGCCGACCATCACGGCCACCAGGGTGTGACCCGCCGGACCGCCGCCGCTGACCTCCCACGCGATCGGGATCGCGATCGGGGTGACTATCCCCATCGTCCCCCAAGAAGTGCCAGTGGAGAAGGCGATGGCGCCGGCGACGAGAAACACGAGCGCGGGCAACAGCGCGGGCGAGACGGAGCCGACCGCGACCGCCGCGACGTAGTCGCCGGTGCCGAGCGCGTCGATCGCCTCCCCGATCCCCCACGCCAGTGCGAGGATGGAGACGGCCGTGAGCATGATCCCGAACCCGTCGATCGTGTACTCCGTCGCGTCGCCGACGCCGAAGACGCCGTACAGCTTTCCGAGGGCGAACCCGCTCGCGACCATCGAGAACGAGCCGATCATGAGCGCCACCTCGTAGGTGGCGTTCAGCGCCGCGTCCCAGAGCCGTCCGCCGGCCGCAGTGAACTCGGCAACGAGGAGGTCTCCGAGGAAACCCGCCGGCGAGAAGCCGCCGGACCACAGCGCGGTCATGACCGTCACCGCGATCAGGACCGCTACCGGGACGAAAAACGACGCGAGCCGTGGCGTCGACGACGGTGGTTCGCCGAGTTCGCCGGCGACGTCCTGCATCGGGACCGCGTCGTCCCGTGTGACCTTCCCGGTCGTCCACGAGCGGTGTTCGGCGGCGAGCATCTCGCCGTAATCGCGGCCCGACGCGACGATCACGAGGACCATCACGATCGCGAGTATCGCGTACATGTTGAACGGGATCGAGGAGACGAACACCTCGAACGTCCCGGGACGGTTCGCGGCGTCGACCCCGGCGGCCTCGTAGCCCTCGACGATGAGCGAGAGCTGGAAGGCGACCCACGAGGAGATCCCGAGCGTCGCTACCGGTGCCGCGGTGGAGTCCACGACGTACGAGAGCTTCTCGCGGGAGACCCGGAGGCGGTCGGAGACGTCCTTCATGGCCGACCCGACGATGGCGGTGTTCGCGTAGTCGTCGAAAAAGAGGACGATACCGAGACCCCACGCAACGAGCCCCGCCTTCCGTTGGCTGTCGAGCCGGGCGAGCGCCCAGTCACGGACCGCCGCGGTCCCGCCGAGGTTCCACACCATGGCGACACCGGAGCCGAGGAGCAGCGTGAACACGATGATCGTCGCGTGGAACTCGTCGGAGACCGCGGCGACGATCCATTCGAAGGTTCGGACGATCCCGAGCCCGCCCGTGGCGATCACTGCGCCCGACCAGATGCCGAGGAACAGCGACAACACCGCCTTGCGGGTGAGGATCGCGAGCGCGATCGCGAGCACCGGCGGGGCGACGGACAGCGCTCCGAAATCCGACATACCCGACGACTGCGACGCCCGAGTGTTTAGTTAACTACCTCGATCGCCGCGTATCCGAACGCACTTACGTGACTGTCTCCCACGGTCACCCAATGTCTGTACGAGTCGGCATTCTCGGTGCGACCGGTGCGGTCGGGCAACGATTCATCCAACTGCTCGACGATCACCCGACCTTCGAACTGGCTGCGGTCACCGCGAGCCCGTCGAGCGCGGGTCTGAGTTATCGCGAGGCCGCGAAGTGGCGCGTCGACACCCCGATCCCCGACGACGTCGCGGAGATGGAGGTCGTCGCGACCGAGCCGGCGGCGATCGCCGATGCCGACGTCGACCTGCTCTTCTCGTCGCTTCCCTCCTCGGCCGCTGCGGAGGTCGAACCGCCGTTCCTCGAGGCGGGGTACGTCGTCTCCTCGAACTCCTCGAACGACCGGATGGCGCCGGACGTCCCCCTGACGATCCCCGAGATCAACCCCGATCACCTCGGTCTCATCGACGTCCAGCGCGACGAGCGTGGCTGGGACGGCGCGCTCGTGAAGAACCCGAACTGCTCGACTATCACGATGGTACCCACGCTGGCGGCGCTCGACGAGTTCGGGCTCGAGACAGTTCACGTCTCCACGCTCCAGGCCGTCTCCGGGGCGGGCTACTCCGGCGTCACGTCGATGGAGATCCTCGACAACGCGATCCCGCACATCGGCGGCGAGGAGGAGAAGATGGAGACGGAGTCGCGCAAGCTCCTCGGCTCGTTCGACGGTGCCGAACTCAGCCTCCACGACGCGGACGTGGCCGCCTCCTGTAACCGGATCCCGACGCTCGACGGTCACCTCGAGAACGTGTTCGCCGGGCTGACGGACGACCCCGAGCCGGAGGACGTCCGCGACGCCATGCGGGCGTTCGAGAGCGCGGACCTCCCCAGTTCGCCCGACCAGCTCATCAAGGTGTTCGGCCCCGACGAGCCGGACCGGCCGCAACCGCGACTCGACCGGACGTACGCCGACGGGATGGGGATCGTCGCCGGCGGTGTCGAATCGACGACGAACGGCATCCAGTACAACTGTCTCGCACACAACACGATCCGCGGCGCGGCGGGTGCGTCGGTCCTGAACGGCGAACTGCTCGTCGAGGAAGGCTACGTATAACGGGGACGTCTACGGCGTGCTCTTTTGAGACGGTGTGCCCTCGTTCCGGCGCGTCCAGCCGGCGCACGCTGACGGGCGTTAAACGCGTCGTAACGACGATCGACCGCCGTCGATCTCCGGGCGGTTCCGAGGCGCGGTGTCCGGCGATCACGTCCGAAACGTGCCGTCGCAGTAGACGTGGCTACGCAGGCCGGCGTGACGGTTCCGTCGCCCCGCCCCAGAAAACGTCGAAGCCGAGCCGAGTGAGCCGACGCCGAACGGACCGTCCATTATCCTGGTTCTATCGTCGAACGAGCACGGCCGAGCGAACCGGACCGATCGGAACCGCGAGCGAGCTCCTCCGTATCGGACGTGGCTGGGCGGAACGTGAGCGACGACGATCGGATTATCCATCTCACAGACACATCACTAATAGAGAAATTCTGTATGTAGATCCATAACGAAAGTAGTATCCGCTCAACTGGAGGTGATGGCGTCAATCCAACCGAATCGACCGTCCGTCCGGGTGGTTCCAGTGGCGTACTCGTGGTCGACGAGGACCGTACCGGCCCGCACGAACCGGACGAACCCTCCCTCCGAACGATCCGAGCGTCGACGACGGTCGGCCCGAAACGATGACCGACGACGGCGGTCCGTCGAGGACGGTGTTCAACGACAACGAGTGGGCTGGAGAGGGCGTTCGGACGCCGTTCCGACCGAACACGGTGTCCTCGCATGAACGTCCACTGGTCTCCTCCGAACGTTCACTGGTCTCCTCCGGTTCTGGACGCACAGGGCGCTATGACAGTCGTGCTGGTAGCGCTCGTCGTGACCGTCGGCGTCGGCGGGGCCGTACTGAGCACGGGGTCCTCCGCTGGAGTACTCTCCCCGCAGTTGTTCGACCAGCAACCGGAAACCGAAGTACGCCTGGAACCGGCGAGCGATACGGTGGATTCCGGCGGATCCACGACCTACGACGTGGTCGTCGAGGACGCCGACGGCGGGGTCGGTGTCTACGATTTCACTGTCGACGTCGACGACTCCACCATCGCCTCGATAACGGACGTGTCCTTGAACGGGAACCCCGGTGAAGCGTCGACTGACGTGACCGTCGCCGAGAACGGCTCCGTCACGGACGTCGACGCCGCACGGGCGAACACGAACGATACCGGTCGAGTCACGATCGCGACCGTCACGGTCACCGGTGACGACATCGGGGATAGCGATATCCGGCTGAACGTCGACGCGCTGGAGACGGAGAACAACGAGGCATACACGACCACCGACACCACCGACGCGTCGATCACCGTGGAAACGCCGCCGGGGCCGCCGGACTTCCGGGTCGCGAGCCTGAACGGGCCGACCGACGTAACGGTACCCGCCAGTACGACCCTTCTCGACGACAGGACCGGCGCTGAGGGTGGTGTGGTCGCCAGCGGGGCGGCCGTAGTCGGTGAGGCGACCGGAATCGGCGGGGCGACCGAAGTCGACGGGGCGACTCCCGAAGGAGGGCTCGACGTCGACGTCGACGTCACGAACGACGGCGAGGAGCGCGGAACTCGGCTGGTCGAGTTCCGGCTGGACCACGACGGAAACGGCAGGCCCGACGCCGACGAGACGGTGACCGTCCGGCACGTGAGCCTCGGGGCCGGCGAGAGCGAGACCATCACGTTCGAGAGCCTCGACACGGGCGGTCTCGGTCCCGGCGAGTACACCTACGGCGTGTACACCGGCGACGACTCCGCGACCGCGACGACCGCCGTGGAAGCGTCACGGAAACCGGCCGACTTCCAGGTGACGAACCTGAGTAGGCCGACCAACGTAACGGTGCCCGCCAGCACGACCGTCGTGAAAAACACGTCCGACGACGACGAGACGACCGTCGTCGAGAACACGACCGGCGCGGATACTGGAACGGTCGCTGACAACACGACCGTAGCCGACGGGATCATCGTAGCCAACGGAACTACCGTAGCCGACGGGACCACCGCAACCGACGGGACGACCCCGGAGGAGGGCGTCGACGTCTCCGTCGACGTCACGAACGACGGCGACGAGAACGCAACGCGGGCGGTCGAGTTCCGACTGGACCGCGACGGCAACGGCAGGCCCGACGCCGACGAGACGGTGGCCGAACGGAACGTGAGCCTCGAGGCCGGCGAGACCGAGACCGTCACGTTCGGAGACCTCGACGCCCGCGCTCTCGGTCCCGGCGAGCACGCCTACGGCGTGTACACCGACGACGACTCCACAACAGCGACCGTCGCCATCGAGACGGCTCCCGCGCCCGAAACCGCGGTGAGTCTCCGGCCGGACGCCGCGACCGTCGACGAACGGGACTCCGCGACGTACGACGTCGTCGCCGAGGGCGCCGACGGCGGCGTCGGTGCGTACGACTTCACCCTCACCGTCGACGACTCGCGTATCGCCTCGATATCGGACGTCGCCGTCCCGGGGAACTCCACCGTCTCGGCGACCCGTCTCGACGACGACGGCGCGTCGGTCGACGCCACGGGTCGCCTCACGGACACGAACGCGTCCGGGAACGTCACGATCGCGACCGTGACCGTCGACGGAGACGCGGTCGGCACGAGCGATATCGGACTGACGACGAACGCGCTCGGCACCGACGCCGACGAGTCCTACAACGTCACCGGTACGAACGGCGCGTCGATCACCGTCGAGGGGACCGGTGGCTCCGGGTGGAGTCCGTCTCCCGATCCGGAGCCGGCCGAGGAACCGGAGTTCACCCGTGAGGATATCTCACAGGCGAAGTACGGTACCGACTTCGGGAACCTCAGCGTCGAGACAGCGGGCGAGGTTCTGGCGATATCCAACCGGCAGCCGTTCCCCGACGGGACGGAGCCGGCCGACATCAGGACCCGCGACGAGATCACCGACGACCGGTACGGATACGACTTCGACGAACTGGACCGCGGGACGACCATCGAGGTCCAGAACGCCTACGACGAGCAGTTCGGTTCACTCCCCTCCGATCCGGCCTTCGGCCGAGACGACATCGCGCAGTCGAAGTACGGGGTCGACTTCGGGAACCTCAGCGCCGAGACCGCGGGGGAGGTTCAGGCGATATACAACCGGCAGCCGTTGCCCGACGGGACGGAACCGGTCGACGTCAGGACCCGCGAGCAGATCGCCGAGGACCGTCACGGCCGGTCGTTCGACGAACTGGGACGGGGGCGGATCATCGAGGTCCAGAACGCCTACGACGAACAGTTCGCGGGGGATCGATAGGTCGGAGAGGGTGGACCCATCCGGTGCGTGAGCGGTCTACTTCCCTTCGAACTCCGGCTCCTCGTCGCCCATGAACGCCGTGATCCCCTCCATGAGGTCGTCGGTGTTCATCACGTGGCCGAAGCCCATCGACTCGACCTCCAGACCGGCCTCGGGGTCGGTCCGCCCGGCGTGTATCGCCCGCTTCGTGTACTTCTGAGCGATCGGCGGGCCGCCGGCGAGCTGCTCGGCGAGTTCCCACACGCGGTCGTCGAGCGCGTCGTTCTCGACGACTTCGTTGAGGAAGCCATACTCGTACATCGTCTCGGCGTCGTAGCGTTCGGCGGTGAGGATGACCTCCTTCGCGCGCCCCTCGCCGACGATCCGTGCGAGCCGCTGGGTCCCGCCCCACCCCGGCAACAGGCCGAGGTTCAGCTCCGGCTGGCCGAGCTCCGAGCGTTCGGAGGCGACGCGCAGGTCCGCCGCGGTCGCGAGCTCCATCCCGCCGCCGAGACAGTAGCCGTCGATGGCGGCGACCACGGGTGTGTCCGACTCCTCGAGTTTCCCGAACGTCCGTTGTCCCTTCCGTGAGAGCTCGACGGCCTCGATCGGGTCCGCGCCGCCGGCCGCCATGCTCTGGACGTCCGCGCCGGCCGAGAAGGCGCGGTCGCCCGCACCGGAGACCAGGATCGCCCGCACGTCGTCGTGAGCGTCCAGCCGATCGATCGCGTCGGCGAACTCGTCGAGTAGCTCGCCGCTTATCGTGTTCATCCGATGCGGGCGGTCGATCTCGACGTGGCCGACGCGGCCCTCGACGGCGACATCGAGTGTGTCGTAGGCTGCGAACGCGCCGTCGCCCTCGGCGTCGTCGCCCCCGGTGTCGCCGTGGAACCCGCCCCCTGCGGCCGCCTCGCGAAGGGAGTCGGTCGCCTCGTAGCGCGCCTCGTCGGTCTCCTCGTGGAGGTCATCGAGCGTCTCGACGAGCACGTCGAGCCCCTCGGCGTCCGCGAGCTTCGCCGGACCGTCCGGGAAGCCGGCACCGAGCATCATCGCCCGGTCTATCGCCCCGGCGTCTGCGACGTCGTTTCCGATCAGCCCGGCGACCTCGTTGGCCATCACGGCGAGCAACCGTTTCCGGACGCCCTCGTCGATCGCGTCCGTGGGGATCTCGACCCCGCCGTCCTCGTAGTCGTAGAACCCCGCGCCGGTCTTCTTTCCGAGCTCCTTGTTTTCGACCTTCTCGACGAGCAGCGGGCAGGGACGGTACGCCTCGCCGAGCACCTCGTGCATGTACTCGAGGACGTGATAGCCCACGTCGATCCCGACCTGGTCCGCGAGTTCGAACGATCCCATCGGCAGGCCCATGTCGTACTTGGTCGTGGAGTCGACGGTCTCGATCGTCGCGTCGCCGGACTCGACGATCCACGCCGCCTCGTTCATCAGCGGGACGAGCACGCGGTTGACGATGAACCCCGGGCTGTCCTTGCGGACGCGGACGGGCGTCTTGCCCATCTCCTCGGCGAGCCCCTCGATCAACTCGAGCGTGCCCTCGCTCGTGTGTTTCCCGGAGATGACCTCGACGAGGTCCATCCTGACCGGCGGGTTGAAGAAGTGCATCCCGCAGAACCGTTCGGGTCGATCCGTGACCTCCGAGAGCTCGGTGATCGAGAGGCTCGAGGTGTTCGTGACGAAGACCGCCTCCTCGGGGGCGTGTTCGACGACCTCGCCGTACACGTCCTTCTTGATGGCCATCTTCTCGGGGACGACCTCGATCACGACGTCGGCGTCCGCGAGCGAGTCCCCGAGGTCGACGAACGTCTCGACGCGGGCGAGCGCCGCCTCTGCCTCCTCCTCGCCGATCCGGTCCTTCTCGGTGAGCTTGCCGAGCGACCACTCGATCTGCTCGTAGCCGTCCCGGACGAACTCCTCCTCGATGTCGCGTAACGCCACGTCGTAGCCGGCGATCGCGGCGACCTCGGCGATTCCGTGCCCCATGTTTCCGGCCCCGAGTACCGCGATCCGCTGGACGTCTTCGAGTCGCATACGGGAGGGTCGCAAGCGTTCCGGTTCAACGTTTCCATTTCCGAAACGAGAAACGCAAGGTAAGTTTATTCTGAGTCGGGGATCGAGCCGTACACGTGGCTTCGGACCCGACGTCGGAGTAATGGACGACCGGATCACGGCGACCCTGCGCGAGGACCCGAGGATGGCGACGCTCGTCGACCGACACGGACGGCTCGCGATCGAGCCCGCGGACGACGAGTTCGCGCGTCTCTGTACCTCGATCGTGAACCAGCAGCTCTCGACCGCCTCCGCCACAGCCATTCACGAGCGGTTCCTCGGCGTTCTCGGCGGCGACCCGACCCCCGAGCGCGTGATAACCGCCGACGAGGGCGACCTGCGCGGGGCCGGCCTCAGCCGCACGAAAGTCGAGTACCTCCGGTCGGCCGGGGAGGCGTTCCGTGACGGCGGTGCCGACCTGAGCCGGGAGGGGCTCGCCGACCACGACGACGAGGCGGTCATCGAGGAGCTGACCGAGATCCGCGGGGTCGGCGAGTGGACCGCCCGGATGTACCTCATCTCCGCGCTCGGCCGCGAGGACGTGTTGCCGCTCGGCGACCTCGCGGTGCGGAAGGGGTTGGAGCAGGTGTACAACGACGGCGAGGAGCTGACCCGCGACGAGATGCGCGAGATCGCCGAGGTGTGGCGGCCCTACCGGAGTTACGGGACACGATACATCTGGGCCGAGTATGAATCGTGAAAATCGCTTGAATCAGACACAACACCGAGCAAGGCGAAAAATAGTTGTCGGTGTATACAGACTGTATACACATGAGCACGTCAATACGAGTCTCCGATCACACGAAACGGATGTTGGAGCGGCTGAAGAGGGAGGACGAGACGTTTGACGAGCTCCTTGAACGCCTGGCACAGAGCGAGGCTCCCATCAATATCGGTGCGTGGAACGAAGAGCAGGCTGACCGGGCGCGAGAAGCCGTGAAACGCTCTCGGGAGAGCTTTAAACGGTGACGTTTCTCGATTCCTCCGTCATTATCGATATGCTCGAAGGCGTTCCGGATGTCGTCGAGTTCGTCGAAGACCGAGGGCAACCCTACCTAACCTCTTCGCTCTGTGTCTTCGAAGTGATCGACGGAGTGGTTGGTTCGGGAAGTACGGATGTCGTTACGGTTCGCCAGGAGTTCGGCGGTGTCCGCGCCCTCGATCTCAACGAACGAATCGCCTTGGAGGCCGGGCGAATACAAGACCAGTTGATGGACGACGGGGAACGCATGGCCGCGAGAGATCTCCTCGTTACGGCGACCGCGCGGTCCACTGGTGACGAACTCGTTGTCGCTGACAGCGATTTCGAGACGCGGCTCCTCACGGACGTTATCGACGTCACGAACATCCGTCGTGACGACCGATAGCACAACCGCGTTTGGCGCACGGGATACACGACTCGGCCGAAGAAGTACACACAGATGTCGTGGAGTTCGCGGATGCTCGTTCTCGATGGATGTGTGCTGCCGAGTGACCGGGTATTTCCGAACGACTGGCGTGAGCTCCGGTTCACCGATCCGTCGTTGGTTGCCGGATACCGATTCGGTTGCTATCGCGTCATAGCGGCCGCGTGGCGAAAAGGATGCTCCGGCAGGGATTTGAACCCTGGTCCTTGCCGTGAGAGGGCAAGATGATTGGCCGGACTACACCACCAGAGCGTGTGTCCGCGTCCCGTCGCAGTTTCAGGTAGGGAGTTCCGCAGTAAAACAGTTCCGTTTCGACCGCGCCGTGTCTCGGTTTGTCGCGGACGAGGCGGTCGTTCGTGCCGCCCGCGTCCTCAGATATCGTGCCCGCGTTCTCAGAGATCGACCGCGAACGAGTCGACCGCGTCGGCCGCGTCGGCGACGGCTGCGAGCAGGGCTGCCACGCGGTCCAGGTCCTCGAGGTCGACGACCTCGACGGGCGTGTGCATGTACCGGTTCGGGATCGAGACGGTGAGCGACGGAACCCCGCCGCGGGCGGTGTAGAACGCGTCGGCGTCCGTGCCCGTCCGCGTCCCGGCCGCCTGGTACTGGACGTCGATATCGGCGTCGTCCGCGGCGTCACGCGCGAGGTCGACGAGGACGGGGTGGTTCGCGCTACCGCGGGCGATCACCGGACCGGAGCCAAGTTCGACGGGACCACGGCGCTGGGCGTCGACGTCCGGGTTGTCGGTCGCGTGGGTGACGTCGACGGCGACGAACGCGTCGACCGCAGCGAGGTCGTACCCGATCATCCGCGCGCCCCGGAGTCCGACCTCCTCCTGGACGGTCGAGACCGCGTACACGGTGGCGTCGACGTCGGCCGTGACTGCGCGACGGAGCGCCTCCGCAGTGGCCCAGATCCCGGTCCGGTTGTCGATCCCGCGGGCGGCGATCCGGGAGCCGACGAGCTCCTCGATCCCGCTCGAGAACGTGACCGGGTCGCCCACCGAAACGTGTTCGCGGGCCTCCTCGGCGTCGGTCGCGCCCACGTCGACGAACTGTCCCTCGATCGCTTCGTACTCGTCGCTTTCGGGGTCACGGAGGTGGATCGCGGTCTGTCCGACGACGCCCTGGACGGGATCGTCGGCGTGGACGGTGACGTGTTGACCCTTCGTGACGGTGCGGTCGGAGCCGCCGACCGGGGCGATCCGGAGGAACCCCTCCTCGAGCACGTCGCGGACGATGAACCCGATCTCGTCTGCGTGGCCCGCCACGGCGACCGTCGGGGCGTCCGGGTCACCCTCGTGGACCGCGACGGCGTTGCCGTACGCGTCGATGCTGACGTCGTCGGCGAACGCAGAGACGTAGTCGATCCAGACGCGCTGGGTCGCCGTCTCGAACCCGGAGGGGCTCGGCGTCGCGAGCAGGTCGTCGAGGAACGCTCGGCGAGGGTCGTCCATGCGCTCCCGTTCGTATCGAAAGAAAAGAAGGTCGCGGTTCCGTCCGCGGGTCGTCCCGATCGACGCCACGGTTAAGCGCCCGGCGCGAGAACGGTCGGTCATGAGCGAGAAGTCACTCACGTTGCTCGAGGTCCACTTGGACGAGGGAGCGATCCGGATCGGGGAACACGGTCTCCTCGGTGGCGGGGGGTCGGACGAGAAACCCGACGTCGAGGGAGCCAACGAGGCGAGCGACGACGAGGACGCGAGCGGCGGTTCGCTCCCGTGTTGCGGGGTCTCGGCGAGATCGGTCGGGCTGGCGCTGGCGGTCGTCGCGCTCCTCGCAGTCCTGGGCGTCGTAGCAGCGCGCGTACTCGGCGACGACCTCGAGGACGCCACGGAGATCGACGAACTCGGAACCTGAAGCGGTCGGGCGGACGCGAATTCTCGAGGTCGAGTCGACACAAGCGACTTGAAGCCGGCACACCTCGTCTCCACATGGACATCCTCCGAAGCCTCCGTGCGGTCGCCGAAGCCTCCGGAACCGGCGTCGTCGACTGGGAGAACGCCGGAGAGGCGGCGAAAGCGAGCACGGTGCCGGGAGCCCTCGATCTGACGCCCGCCGACCGGCGGGGGTACGCGACGGACGTGCGGGACGCGCGCGACCGGCTCCGGGAGGTCGCGGGGGTCGACTTCGCGGTCCCGGAGACGATCGAAGTCCAGAACCGACACCACTGGATCGACGCGAACCTCGAGACGTTCCGGAACGTCATGAAGCCGATCGAGGCGACAGCGACCCCGGCGATGCCGGGGCTCTCGCGGGTCGTCAACACCGGATCCATGGCGTTCGCGCTGGGCTTTCTCGCGCGAAACGTGCTCGGCCAGTACGACCCGCTACTGCTCGCCGACGAGCCGACTGCCGACCACGGGCTCTACTTCGTCCACCCGAACGTCGTCTCGGTCGCTGCGGACCTCGACGTGGCGTACCCGCGGTTCCGCAGGTGGATCGCCTTCCACGAGGTGACCCACGCCGCGGAGTTCGGCACAGCCCCATGGCTGTCGGGATACCTGGAGTCACGCGTCGAACGCGGGATCGACGGCGTGAGCGCGAGCGGGCTCGACCCCGACGCGTTCGTCGAACTCCAGACCGCTATGACCGCGGTCGAGGGGTACGCGGAGCTGTTGATGGACCGCGCGTTCGACGACGAGTACGCCGACTTACGCCGTAAGATCGACGAACGGCGGGGCGGCGGCGGGCCGATGACGCGGATCGCGCGACGCCTCCTCGGGCTCGGGCTCAAACGCCGCCAGTACGAACGCGGGGCCGCCTTCTTCGAACGGGTCGCGAACGAGCGCGGGTTGGCCGCCGCGAGCGCGGTGTGGGAGCGCCCGGAGCACCTCCCGACCGACGGGGAGATCGACGACCCGATGGCCTGGCTGACGCGGGTCGACCCCTGACGGCGCGGGCGAGGCGTGGACCGTCGGGACCGACCCGTCGACCCGGACGGTGGTTTTACCCCGGTCGCGCCCCCACGGATCGCATGGACCCCACCGGCCCGTGGGACCGGTCGCGCGTCGACGAGTTCCTCGCGGACGCCCGGATCCCGATCCGAATCGGGTGTCGGACGCCCGCGGGCGATCCCTGGATGGTGTCGCTGTGGTTCCGGTGGGACGGAGCGATCCACTGTGCGACCGGCGCGGACGCCGACGTGGTCGCCTTCTTCGAGGCCGACGACCGCGTCTCGTTCGAGGTCTCGACGAACGACCCGCCCTACATGGGCGTCCGCGGTCGCGGCCGGGTGACGGTGTCCCCGGACGAGGACGAACGCCTCCTCCGGTCGCTTCTGGAGCGGTACCTCGGTGGAACCGATAACGAACTCGCCGACCGACTCCTCCGACCGGACCGCGAGGAGGTTCACGTGCGGATCGAGCCGGAGCGGCTCCACTCGTGGGACTTCACCGAGCGGATGCCGGACCGGAGGGACTGAACGGAGACGGGGCTTATCGACCGATCTCCCGGAGGTCGTCGACCACGACGCGGTCGGGGACGCGGTCGAGCGCCGTCGCCGCCCACCCGTCGTGACCGAGGGTGATCGCGGTCCCCGGGTTGGCCTCGGCGAGCCGGCGCACGCCCTCGGCGGCCGCGGTCTGGGCTGTGGTGTCGACCCGGTCAGGGGTCTCGGCAGTGAGCGGATACGTCTCCGAGAGCGCCCGCGGGAAGGGCCCGAACGGCGGTTTCACCCGCCAGACCGCGTCGTGGTCGTGGGACGAGGGTGGCTTCGACTCCGTGAGAAGGAGGTCCCCGGGGGTCTCGAGCCGCGTCAGCCGGTCGTGGTGGCGGCGGACCTCCGGGCGACGCGCGGACTCGTGGGAGGTGTAGAAGAAGGCGTCCTTCGAGACGGGATCGGTCGCCTCGAGCTGTGCCGCGTGATCGAGTAGCGCGCGGTAGCCGTCGAGCAGTGCCGGATGCCCGCGGGCGCGCCGGTCGACCAGTTCGAGGAGCGAGCCGTCGCGGATGGCGGCTTTGATCCGGCGGACCTCCTCGAAGGTGACGTGGAGGTTGTGCTCGGCGAGTAGCCGTTCGGCCCGGTCGTCGTCGCCCTCGCGGAGGTCCGCGGGCGCGTGTTCGGCACACACCGGACACGAACACGGGAAGTACGACAGCTCCGCGAGGTGCTCGGTCCCCGACACCGTGAGGTAGCGTCCGTCGCGCGCCATCAACGCGTAGGCGGCCGAGTCGAACAGGTCACAGCCCATCGCGACCGCGAGCGCGAGCGTCATCGGGTGGCCCGCGCCGAACAGGTGGACGGGGCAGTCCGGCTCGAGTCCGCGTTTCGCCGCCAGCACCGCCTCGACGACGTCGGCGTAGCGGTAGGCGTTCATGAGGGGTACCATCGCGCCGACCGGGAACACGTCGAGGTCGGTCCCGGCGGCGTGTCTCCCCGCTGTCTCCCGCAGGTCCGGGTACGTCGACCCCTGGACGGGAGCGTTGACGAGCATGTCGCCGGTGTCGGCGGCCTCCGCGTCCGCGAGCGCCCGCTCGGTCGTCGCGAGCTCCCGCTCGGCTCGCTCGCGATCGACGTCCGGGGGCGTGGGCACGTCCACGGGCGTCGCCACGTCGCTGCCGATCCGGCGCTGGAACTCGAGGATCTCCCCCGTGGTGACGTCGATGTCGCCGTACTCGGCCAGCTGGAACGACCCCGAGTCGGTCATGATCGCGCCGTCGAACCCGAGGAAGTCGTGAAGGCCCGCCTCGAGCACGCGGTCTCGGATCCGGTCGGTGCTCCGGATGATGTAGGAGTTCGTGATGAGCATCTCCGCGCCGAACTCGGTCCGGAGCCGCTCGGGCTCGACCGTGAGCACGTTGGGGTTGACGACGGGCAGGAGCGCCGGCGTCTCGACGGTGACGCCGGCGCGAGGGACCTCGAGCCGACCGATCCGGCCGGCAGCGTCGTGGTCCCGTATCTCGAAGTGGTCGCGCATACCCCGACTGCGGACAGCCGGGCGGTAAGGGTTGCGTTCGGGCGGGAACCCCCCTCAGCGCGGGACGGAGTTCACGCCCGATCGGCCCCGAACACGACCCGGACCGTGACGCTGACGTCGACGTCGCCGACCTCGATCCCGGTTCCGGGTCCGCCCGCTGTGTCGTCGGACTCGGCGGGAGCCCTGCTCGTGTACGGGTCCGTTCGGACGTTCGTCGTCGAGACGGTGTAGACGCCGGTCACCTCGAGGTCGGCGTTGGAAGCGAGCGTGTCGGCCTCGGTGTGGGCGTTGTCCATCGCGTCGCCGAGCGCCTCCTCGCGGAGGGCATCCTCGCGCTCGTCCGAGAGCCCGAACTGGACCCGATCGACGCCGTCGGCACCGGCGTCGACCGCGACGTCGATGACCTCGCCGACCGCGTCGACGTCGTCGATGTCGATCGCGTAGACGTGGACGCCGACGTACTCGCTGTGGTTCGCCTCGCGACGAGTCTCGCGCGTCTCGCGGATGTCGTAGCGCTCGGTACGCACGTCGTCCTCGCTCAGCCCCCAGTCGTACAGCGCACCCCGGAGCTCGTCGTCTCCCTCAGCGAGCTCGCGGCGGACGGTTCGCGCGTCCGCCCCGGTCGACTCGACCGCGACCAGCACGGTCGCGCGGTCGGGCTCCGCGGACGCTTCGCCCTCCGCGGCCACCTCGATCGACCGCTCGAGGTCGTCCGTCCCGGTCGGCTCCGGATCGTTCGAGTCGGTACCGTCCAACGTTCCCATGGCTCCCGAACAGCCGGCCAGGAGGACGAGGAGCGCCACTCCGACGCCAGCGACGAGCCGTCTCCGTCGTGTCATACCTCCGAGGAGGGCGGGAGGGAGCTATAACACAGCGAATACACAAAGAGCCGTTTGTCCGATCGGTCGGCCGTCTTCAGATGAACTCCGAGGGACGCGGTCCGTTCGTCACGTGGACCTCGAACGGCTGTGTGCCGACGTCGTCCTGCTCGACGAGGTGCCAGTACGTCTCGGCCAGCTCGTCGGGGTCGAGGAACGTCTCCGCGTCGCGGTCCGGCTGCCGCTCGCGAGCCTCGGGCGAGTCGATCTGGCCGTCGATGACGACGTGGGCGACGTGGACCCCCTCCGGCCCGAACTCCTGGGCGATGTCCATCGCCATCCCGCGGGCGGCGAACTTCGCGGCCGTGAAACCGATCGCCCCGCCACGGCTCCGTACCGCGGAGGTCGCTCCGGTGAATATCACGGTCCCGCTACCCGTCTCGAGCATGTCGGGGACGGCCTCCCGCGAGCAGACGAACGCGCCGCGCCCGTTGACCGCCCACGACTCCTCGAACTCCTCGACGCCGGTGTCGAGGAGCCCGGTCCAGGAGGCCGCGCTCGCGTGGTTGACGAGGACGTCCACCGGACCGAACGCCTCGCGAACCGCGTCGAACCCGTCACGGATCGCGTCGGGGTCGGTCAGGTCGACCGGGACCGCGAGCCCCTCGCCCGGCTCCGGGAGGTCGACAGCGAGCTCCTCGATGTACGCCGTCGACCGGGCGAACAGTGCGACTCGACACCCCTCGGCAGCGAACGTCCGTGCGATCGACGCGCCGAGTCCGGGACCGACGCCGGCGACGACGACAGTGTGCGTCATGGGCGTACGTTCGGCCCGGCGGGTCAAAAGTTCAGCCCGCGGAGGCGAAGTCCGTTCGTCGGCCGGGCGTTCCGAGGCCCAAACGGTTTTTTCGGTCGGGCGAGTCGCTTCAGACATGACCGTTACCGGGGCGGAATATCTGGTCGAAGCGTTGGAGGAGTACGGCGTGGAACACGTCTTCGGGAACCCCGGAACGACGGAGTTGCCGACCGTCCAGGCGGTCGCCGACAGCTCGATCGAGTACGTTCTCGCCCTCCACGAGGACGTCGCGACCGGCATGGCCGCCGGGTACGCGACGGCACGAAGATATCACTCACACCACGACGACTCGGTGAACCCGCTCGGCGTCACCAACCTCCACGTCGCGCCGGGGCTCGCCCACGGCGTGGGCAACGTCATCGGCGCCGCCTTCTCCGGGTCGCCGCTCCTCGTCACCGCGGGCAACTACGACACGGACTTCCAACACGAAGAGCCCATCCTCCACGGCGACCTCGAGGCGCTGGTCGACCAGTACACGAAGTGGAGCGCGTCGATCCCGTCCGTCGAGGCCCTGCCGGCGATGCTCCGACGCGCGGTCCGACAGGCGCTCACCCCGCCGACTGGCCCCGTCTTCCTCGAGTTACCGATCGACGTGATGAAGGACGAGACCGACGCCGACGTCCAGCGGCTCGGCCCGATCCCCGACGCGGGGCGGGGCGACCCCGACGCGGTCGCCGCCGCGGCACGCCTCGTGGCGGCGGCCGACGAACCCGTGATGGTGATCGGCGACGAGGTCGCCCGGTCGGGTGCCGACGCGGTACGGGCCGCGGTCGAGTTCGCGGAGGCGACCGGCGTCCGCGTCCACGGCGAGTTCATCACCGCCGAGTCCAACTTCCCGACCGACCACGAGCTGTGGGGTGGGGCGGTGCCGGGAACCGAACCCGGGTTCATCGAGACCGTCGACGGCGACACGGTCGTCTTCGTCGGCTGTGGGTCCACGACGACGTCACTCGCCCACGACGAGGAGCTCCTCCCGGACGCGACGATCGTCCAGATCGGCCCGAACGGCTGGGAGCTCGGCAAGAACTGGCCCGCGGACGCGTCGGTGCTCGGCGATCCGGAACACGTGTTCCGCGAGCTCACGGAGCTGGTCTCCGGCGAACTCTCCGCGAGCGAACGCGACGCGAGGCTGGAGCGTGCCCGTGAACGAGTCGCGGAGTTCCGCGAGGCTCGCCGACCGCCCGCTCCGGACCCGGACGACCCGCGCGCCTCCAAGGGCCAGCTCGGGGAGGCGATGGCGGAGGCGGCCTCGGACGCGCTCATCGTCAACGAGGGGGTCACCTCGGGGCGCGCGGTCCAGTACAACGTCCCGCTCGGTCCCGAGCAGTGGATCGGGAACAAAAGCGGCGGGCTCGGCTACGGGCTCCCCGCAGGGATCGGTGCGGCCATCGCCGAACGCGAGCGTCCCGATCCCCGCGACGTCGTCGCGTTCATCGGCGACGGCTCGTACTTCTACTACCCGCAGGCGATCTACTCGGCCGTGCGACACGACGTGAGTCTCACCACCGTCGTCGCCGACAACCGGAACTACCGGATCCTGAAGGACAACACGCTTCGAGTGTTGGGCGGCGAGGAGGCCGATCACGACTTCACCGCGATGGACTTCGAGCCGCCGATGGACATCCCCGCGAACGCGAAGAGCTACGGGGCGACGGGGGAACTCGTCGACGACTCCGACGCGATCGCCGACGCCATCACGGCCGCCCGACGGCGGGACGGCCCGACGGTCCTCGACGTCGCCATCCACGACTGAGGGCCGACTCGCTCGCAGTTCCGGCCCGTGATCGACCCCGATCCGCTCGCGGTCGCCCGGCCGCTGGATTTAGTTGCCCCTTCGACGAGTGGACGATATGGTCACCATCGACCCCGAACGGTTCAGGGAGACGTTCGAACGCTACTCGGCGATCGGTCGCACCGACGCGGACGGGCTCCACCGGCTGACGCTCTCGGAGGAGGACCTGGAGGTGCGCGACCTGTTCGTCTCGGACCTGGAGGACCTCGGGCTCGACGTCCGGATAGACGGGATCGGAAACACGTTCGGCCGTGCGGAGGGGACCGATCCCGACGCCGAGCCGGTGTTGATCGGCTCGCACCTCGATTCCCAGCCGTACGGCGGCCGGTTCGACGGCCAGCTCGGCGTCCTCTCCGCGCTGGAGACGCTCCGGGCGTTCGACGAGGAGGGCGTCGAACACCGCCGACCGATCGAGATCGTGAACTGGACCAACGAGGAGGGGTCGCGGTTCAAGCCGGCGCTGATGGGGAGCGGCGCGTTCACCGGCGAACTCGACCTCGAGGAGGTGCTCGGTCATACCGACGCCGACGGCGTGACCGTCGCGGAGGCGCTCGAAGCGATCGGGTACCGCGGCGACGAGCCTGTCGGACCCCGCGAGGAGTACCACTCCTCGCTCGAACTCCACGTGGAACAGGGTCCGAAACTCGAGGAGGAGGGCCTCTCGGTCGGTGTCGTCGAGGGCGTACTCGGGATGGCGTGGCTCGAGGTGACGGTCCACGGCGACGCCGATCACGCCGGTCCCTCGCCGGTACACTCCCGGAACGACGCGCTCGTCGCCGCTGCCGACGTCGTCACGGCGGTTCGGCGGCTGTCGAACCGCTTCGCGGACGACGTGGTCACGACGGTCGGCGAACTCGAGGTGGAGCCGAACTCGATCAACGTCATCCCCTCCGCGGTCCGGTTCACCGTCGACGTGCGGAGCTACGACGACGCGGTCGTCGGCGAACTCGTCGAGGCGGTCGAACGCGAGGTCGCGACCGCCTGCGAGCGCGAGGGCGTCGAGTACGAGCTCGAGGAGATCTGGCGGATCCCACACACCGAGTTCTCCCCGCTCGTCGCCGAGACGGCGCTTGCCGCCGCCGACGCGGTCGGCGCGTCCCACCGCGCGATGGTGAGCGGGGCCGGCCACGACGCGAGCTACGTGAACGAGATAACGGACACGGCCATGCTGTTCGTGCCGAGCGTCGACGGGAAGACCCACAACGAGGCCGAATTCACCGAGTGGGAGGACGCCGTCGAGGGGGCACGCGTGTACGCGGAGACGGTGAGGCGGCTGGCGGACGCGGGGTGAAGCTGAGGCGGCTGGCGGACGCGGAGAAGCGGTCGCCCGCTCAAAGCGCGATCAGCGCCACGCCGATCACCGCGAGCAGCGCCGCGATCAGGCGGACGCGGAAGTAGCGCTCGCCGAGCAGGACGCCGCCGAGGACGACCGCGACGATCGCCTGTGTGTTGATCACCGGCGAGGCGATGCTGGCGGGCAACAGCGCGAACGCGAGCGTCGTGACGTGCTCGCCGACCGCGACGATCCCGCCCGCAGCGGCCAGTTTCGGGAGGTCCGCACGGACCCCCGAGGGCGGGTGACGGACCGCGCTCGGAAGCAGAACGACCGCGACGCCGATCAGTAGTAGCGGGACCCACAGCGTCCCGGGGAGCGCGAGCTCCTGGAGCGCGACGCGTTTGCCCAGATCGCTCACCGCGTAACACATCGCGCTCACCAGCGCGAGCTGGGCCGGGCGCGACGCGGCCGCCTTGCGAACCGGCTCGAACAACCCGCCCGGCTCGTAGTTGGCGACGTACACCGCGACCGTCGCGACCAGTACGCCGAGGACCTGGACGGGACCCAACACCTCCCCGAGGAGCACCACCTCGAGCGGGAGGACGAACATCGGCACGACCTTGTTGATCGGCGCCACGTACGAGACCTGCCCCTCCGCGATCGCCCGCAAGAAGAGGACGAACGCGAGTGCGGTCGCCGTGACGGTGAGCGCGACGATCCCGACCTCGGCGGCCCCGAAGCCGCCGAGCGCCGCCGCCGAAGCGCTCCGGTCCGTGAGGACCATGGGGGCGTACCACGCCAGCGCGAACGCGTTGATACGGACGGTGAGCGCGGCAGGGGAGTAGCCCTCGAACCACCGTTTCAGTACGAACAGGTAGACGCCCCAGACGACGGCGGCGACGAGCGCGAACCCGAGGCCGAGATCCATCGTTCCTCCGGACGATCGGTCGGGTCAAGAGGCGTTCGATCGAGCGACGTGCCGGGTGCTGAGTCCGCCCCCGCCCGTCGAACGGAACCTTTTTGCGGACCGTGACGACGCCTTACCCATGGACGAGCCCTCCACTCCCGGGTCGCGGCCGAACCGCTACGACATCTCGACGCTCGACCTCTCCGACGACCGCTACGAGGTGAAACAGTCCGCGGTCCGGAACAAGTACACCGTGCGTGACAGCGCCGGCACCGTCGTCCTCCGCGGGAAACAGAAGCTGTTCAAGCTGAAAGAGGAGTTCCCGTTCGTCACCGGCGACGGTGCGGACGCGTTCACCGTCAAGGCGGGCGGGATCATGGACGTCGCGGGGAACTACACGCTCATCGACGCGGGGACCGGCGAGGAGGTCGTCGTCCTCGACGAGGACCTCTCGCTTTTCGTCGAGAACTGGACGATTCGGGACCCCGAGACGGGGGCGACGCTGGCGACGATCCGATCGAAGAGCAAACCCCTCTCCGTGCTCAGACACCTCGTGAGCGTCGCGAACCTCGTCCCGAACAAGTACGAGATATTCGACGCCGACGGCGACCACGTCGGCGACATCGAAGGGAAGTTCTCCCTGCGGGACGCCTACACGGTCAGCGTCGACGACGCCGGCGACGTGCCGAGGGAGGCGGTGATCGCCTCCGCGTGTATCCTCGACGCGTTGGAGAATCAGTGAGACGCGTCGGAGAACCAGCGAGCCGGCCGGCGCCGACGCTCGCCGGCGGTGAGGCGTGTGTCACGGTCCCCGGCCACGCGATCCGAAATCTGTTATGGGTGGTCGTGATACCCCGGTAGTATGGACGTCCGCGAAGACGAGTTGCGGGAGACGATCCGAGAACTGGTTTCCTTCGAGAGCTATCCCGGCGAGGAGGCCGAGGTTCAAGCCTGGTTCCGCGAGCACCTCGCCGACCTCGGCTTCGAGGTGTACGAGTGGGAGCCCGACCCGGCCGTCCTGGAGGCGCACCCGTCGTTCCCGCCGATCGAGACGCTCGATCTGGAGGACCGGCCGAGCATCGGGGGCGTCCTCGAACTCGGCGACCCCGACGCCGGCCCGGCGGTCGTGTTGAACGGCCACGTCGACGTGGTCCCGGTCGACGAGGACTCCTGGACGGTGGACCCCTTCGACCCCCGCTGGGAGGACGGTCGCCTCTACGGTCGCGGGTCGCTGGACATGAAGTCGGGCGTCGCTGCCTGCGTCTTCGCCGCGCTCGCCGTCGAGGCGCGCGCGGACGAGCTCGGCCTCGACGGCCGGATCGTCGTCGAGGGCGTCGCCGGCGAGGAGGAGGGCGGGATCGGCGCAGCGGTCGCCGCCGAGAAGAACCCGTATCCCTTCGAGCGCGACGCGGCGATCATCGCCGAACCCACCGACTTCTCGCTCGTCGTCGCCGCCGAGGGGAGCCTGATGAAGCGGCTCGAGGTGTTCGGCGAGTCGGCCCACGCCGCTCGCACGTGGGAGGGCGAGTCAGTGCTCCCGCACTTCGAGCGGATCCGCCACGCGTTCGAGGACCTCGAACGCGAGCGCGCCGAGCGCGTCACCCACCCCCTCTACACAGCGTACGACAACCCGTGGCCGGTCAACTTCGGCACCGTCGAGGCGGGCGACTGGGCCTCGTCCGTTCCCGCCCACCTCACCTCGGAGATCCGGATCGGCGTCGCCCCCCAGGAGACGGTCGACGGGGTCGAAGCCGAGTACCGCGAGCGGCTCGACGAGGTCGTCGCCGAAAGCGAGTGGCTCACCGAGCATCCGCCCGCGTTCGAGCGCTTCTCCGTCCAGTTCGAGGGGTCGGAGGTGAGCCGGGACGAACCGGTCGTCGAGCGCGTGTCAGCGGCCGCGGCTACCCGCGGGATCGAACCGACTTACGAGGGGTTCACCGCCGGCACCGACGCCCGGCACTACCTCGCAGCCGGGATCCCGACGGTCGTCTTCGGACCCGGCTCGGTCGACCTCGCACACAAGCCCGACGAGCACATCGAGTGGGACGACGTCGAGCTCGCGTGTGAGATGATCGCCGACGCGACTGCGGAGACGCTCGAGTCGTACTGACCCCTGCGATCGCCGCTGGGTCAACGCTTAAACGTCCTTCCGTCGACCTTCCGTCGTGAACGCGAAATCACAGTCCCGACTGATCGAGTTGCGTCGCGACCTCCACGAGCGGCCGGAGATCGGTTGGCGCGAGTTCTACACCACCGGCCGGATCGTCGAGGAGCTGGAGGCGATCGGTCCCGACGAGCTGTACGTCGGCCGTGAGGTCCACCGCGAGGAACGGCTCCGCCCCCCGACCGACGACCAACTGGAGAGCGCTCGTGAGCGGGCTCGCGAGACCGGCGTCGACGAGAACGTGCTCTCGAAAGTCGAGGACGGCTACACCGGCGCGCTGGCGGTCCTCCGGAAGGGCGAGGGCCCGACCGTCCTCCTCCGCGTCGACATCGACGGCCTCCCCCAGTCGGAGTCGGACGACCCCGACCACCTCCCGGCTGTAGAGGGGTTCGGGTCGCGCTACGAGGAGCGCATGCACGCCTGCGGCCACGACGCCCACGCCGCCATCGGCGTCGGCGTCCTCGAGGCGGTGAAGGAGAGCGACTTCGCGGGCACGTTCAAGGTCCTGTTCCAGCCCGCCGAAGAGTTGGGCGCGGGCGCGGCCTCCGTCGTCGGTAGCGGCCACCTCGAGGACGTCGACTCGCTCCTCGCCGTCCACGTCGGCCTCGACGTGGAGACGGGGGTCGTGTACCCCGGCATCGAGTCGTTCCTCGCGGTCAACGGCTTCGAGGCGACGTTCGAGGGGTCCCCGGCCCACGCGGGTAACAGTCCGCACGAGGGCGCGAACGCCGTCCAGGCGCTGTCGACCGCGGTCGGGAACCTGTACGCGATCCCCCGACACGGCGACGGCGCGACGCGGATCAACGTGGGCGAGATCGAGGGCGGGACCGCGACGAACATCGTCCCCGAGTCCGCCTCGCTCCGGGGCGAGGTCAGGGGAACGACGACGGAGCTCCGGGAGTACGTCGCTGACCACGCTGAGAGAACGCTCCGGAGTGCGGCCGAGCTCCACGGCTGCGACGTCGACGTCGAGTTCGGCGACGGGACGCCGAGCTGTGAGTGCGACGACGCGCTCGTCGACGTCGTCTCCGCGGCCGCGTCGGGCCACGACACCACGGTCACGCCCGACGAGGGTGACGCGCTCGGCGGTAGCGAGGACGCGACCCGGCTGATGCGGGCGGTTCAGCGAAACGGCGGCGACGCGACCTACGTGGGCTTCGGCTCGAGCAACCCCACCGGCCACCACACCGCGACGTTCGACGTCGACGAGGCCGTCATCCCTCTCGCGGTCGACGTGTTGACCGACGCGATCCGGTCGGTGTCGACGGCGGAGTGACGGCTCTCGGCGTTCCTCCCGTGCGTCGGTCGGTTCCTCCCGTGCGTCGGTCGGTTCCTCCCGCGCGTCGGTCGGGTCCCCCCGTTCGCCGATACACTTACGTGAACTGTCACTCGTTGGTAATCCGATCGTCACATGCTACCGATCAACAAGAAATTACCATCGGACCGACGGACGCCATGACCACGACACGTATTCCCCCCATCGGCCGACACGACAGCGCTCACGACGACGCGAACCGCGGAGGCGAGCGGAGACGCAAGAACGAGAGGGGCCTGAATGCCCGATAGGCACGGCCCCTACCGACGGATCAGGTACCTCCTCGAGATCGACGGGATCGCCAAGGCGGGGTTTACCCGCTGTTCGCTCCCGACCGCCCGGACGGACGTCGTCGAGTACCGCGAGGGGACCGATCCGCCTCGACCGCGACGGCTCCGGGGACTCGACAGGGACGGCCCGCTCGTCTTGGAGGCTGGAGCGACCGACGACTCGCTCGCGCTCTTCGAGTGGCGGAGGCTCGTCGAACAGGGGAAGGTCGACGAGGCACGCCGACCGATCGCGGTGGTCCTCCTCGACGAGGAGGGCGAAGCCGGCCCGCGCTGGGAGTTCAGGGACGCGTGGCCCCATCGGTACACCGCGCCGGACCTCGCAGCCGATCGGTCCGACGTCGCCATCGAACGGCTCGCGATCGTCCACGAAGGGATGGAACGGACCGCGTGACATGTGGGCTCGTCGACGACGGACGGGTCGGACACGTGCGATACGGCCGAGAACGGCCCGGGGGTGTCCCGGCCGTGGCTGACCGGACCGACCCGTACCCGAACACCCGGTTTCGAGTCGAGATAGACGCGGTCGACGCCGGTGGCTTCAGCGAGGTCCGCGGCCTCTCGATGCGCGTCGGGGACGCCGCGGGGTCGACGTCGGACGAACCGCTCTGGCGACGGGTCCTGGCCCGTGACATGTCGTGGGGCGATCGGCGGACGACGGGGCTCGACGGCGGGGGGCGATCGATGACCTCGCCGCGGCTCGAACTCCGGCGGGGCGTGGCCGACGGGACGGCGCTGTGGGAGTGGTTCCGCGAGTGGATCGACGGCGGCGGGACGACGCGGACGGTCCTGGTCACCCTCCTCGACGACGGGGGCGACACCGCGCGCGCCTGGCGGTGTGAGCGCGCCCGTCCAGTGCGGTGGGACGGGCCGACGCTGTCGGCGCTCGGCTCGGGGCTCGCCACGGAGACGTTCGAACTGGAACACGACGGCATCGAGGAGGTGGACGTTGGATGACGCGACCGCCGGCGTCCCCCGACGTTCGAGGTCGGCGTCGGAGGGACCGGCCGTGAGCTCGCTCGAGGCCATCTACGGGGTCGGGGACGTCCGCGCTGGGAGACTCAGGGAGCACGGGCTGGAGACGGTCGAGGCCGTCGCGAACGCCCCGGTCGACGAGTTGGCCGACCTCCTCGACGGCGTCGGCCGGTCCCGGGCGCGGAAGATCCGCTACTCCGCGAGGCGGATCGCCGCCGAGGAGGGGGGCGAGACGGGCCGTACCGCCGGCCCGGGCGACGCCGACGAGGCGACCGGCGGATACGTGACGTCGCGGCCGGTGGCCGCCGCCGACACCGTCGTCGTCGTTCCCGGACATGCGTTCCTGACGAGACCGGGGCGCACCGACTACCCCGATCGCTGGGGACGGGCGCTCGTGTCCGTCCCGACTCCTCGCCGCGTCGGGCCGGACGCCGAGATGTCCGACCTCGCCGACGCGGTCGTGTTGTGTCCGCCGGAGCGGACGGCCGCAGTGGCGCCGACCCTCTACGCTGTGCTCGTCGAACGAACGGCGGACGGCGAGGCGGTGACTCCCCCCACGGACGCCGAGTCCGTCCTCGAGGCCGTCGTCCGTCCGGGCACGGTCATGTCCGGAGAGACGCTTCGGGACGCCGCCGAGGACCGTCGGGTCTCCGGGGACGAACTGTCTGCCGTCCTGCGGAACGGGACGGTGCTCCGTCCCGGGGGCTCGTTCGACCTCGCCGACCCCGAGCGGAGCGCGTCGATCGGTTCGGCGGGGGGGTACCTCTCCGGCGACCGCGTCCTCCCCGCGGGCTGGGTGTTCGACGCCGGTGAACGGGTCCGTGGGACCGACCCGCCACGGTGCGCGTCGTTCCTCGCTCAGGGCGTCGCGACCGTCCCCGGTCGACGGGTGGCGGACCGACTCCCCGACGCCGACGGTGGACCGCGAGCCGTGCTCCCGCTCTTGCGGACAGCTGGGGTACTCCTCCCGCCCGGGTCCGTCCGGGAGCGGTGACCCCTGTTCACTTTCCGACGCCGGCTACCTCGTCGGCCGTCGAGGGTCAGGCGACACTGCGCTCGGTGAGCGTCTCGCCGCGCTCGAACCGGTCCCCGGCGAGCGGCGAGATATCGAGGAGGTCGGTGTCGCCGTCGAAGACGAGGTCGGCGACGATCCGGCCCGAGGCGGGCGCGTGCTGGAACCCGTGTCCGGAGAAGCCCGCAACGGTCACCAGGCCGGGGACCGTCTCCTCGACGATCGGGTGATGATCGGGGGTGACCGCGTACAATCCGGCCCAGCCGCGTTTGATCCGGGTGTCGAGCCCGAAGTACTCCGCGTAGTCGGCGGCGTGTTCGACCGCGCGCGCGGCCCACTCGACGTCCATCCCCTCGTCGTAGGCGTCGGGGTCCCGGTCGGAGTCGTCGTCCCCGTCGAAGTGGCCACCGACGAGGGCCACGCCGTCCCGCTCGGGCCGGAAGTACGACCCCGTCTCCAGGTCGATCGTCAGCGGGACCGACTCCGGAACCGGCGAGGTCGGGTCGACCACCGCGATCTGCCGCCGTCGCGGGGCGATCGGGAGGTCGACGCCGGCCATCTCGCCGACCCCTACAGCCCACGCCCCGGCGGCGTTGACGACGTAGTCGACCGATAGTCGTTCCGTCTCCGCCGTGTCGACACTGCGGACGTCGGCCGCGACGACCCGGTCGCCCTCGCGGTGGACGTCGGCCACGGCCGTCTTCGTCCGAACGTCGACGCCCCGCTCGCGGGCGGCCTCGGCGTATCCCTGGACGGCGAGGTTCGGGTCGGCGATCCCGTCGTCGGGGTTGTACGTCGCCGTGACGAACGGCTCGGGATCCAGTCCCGGGCAGTGTTCGGTCGCCTCCGCGGGCGTGAGCAGCTCGCTTCCCGCGCCGAGTTCGCGCTGCATCTCGACGTTCTCGCGGAACTGCTCCGCGGTCTCGTCCGAACGGGCGAGGAAGAGGTAGCCGTTCTTTCGGAGCCCGATGTCGACGCCGAACCGCTCCTCGAAGGCGTTCCAGACCTCCTTGCTGGCGAGCGAGAGCTCCACGTTCACCCGCGTGGAGAACTGCGACCGGATCCCGCCGGCGGAGCGGGCGGTGCTCCCGTTCCCGAGCGACCCCTTCTCCGCGAGCGTCACGTTCGCGCCGCGGTCGGCAAGCGCGTACGCGGCCGAGAGCCCGACGACTCCCCCACCGACGACGAGTACGTCCATGCTCCCCGATCGACCTCACGACATATAAACGTACGACGACGCCGGTCCATCGGTCCGACGATCAGGCTAAGTCACCGGGGGGCGACGCCCCGGACATGGTGCTCGTACTCTCCGCCGAGGAGGTCGAACGGAGCCTCGACCTGGCGGGACTCGTCGACGTGGTGAACGACGCGCTGGTCAAACAGGCCGCCGGCGAGGTCGAACGACCCCACCGACCCCACTTCCCCGTGGGTACGGGTCTCGACGGCGAGGAACCGGCGGGAACCGGGATCGCGATGCCGGCGTACGTCCACGGCGCCGAACACTACGCGACGAAACTCGTCGGCGTCCACGAGGGGAACGCGGACCGGGGATTGCCGACGATCAACGCCCAGATCGCGCTCACGGACGCCCGGACGGGCCTCCCGAAGGCGTTCATGGCCGGTACGACGATCACGAACGCCCGGACGGGCTGTATCGGCGCGGTCTCGGTGCGGGAACTGGCCCCGAAAGCGGGGGAGGAGCCGGGCTCGGAGCCGGACGGCGGGGGCCTCACGCTGGGCGTCATCGGGGCTGGCGCGCAGGCCCGCTGGCAGACCCGTGCGATCGCGACCGTGGCGGCGCTGTCGGACGTGCGGGTCCACTCGCCGAGCGACTCGCGAGAGGCGTGCGCAACGGACCTGAGCGAGGAGGGGATCCCGGCGCGCGCGGTCGACACGCCGCGGACTGCCGTCGAGGGGGCGGACGTCGTCGTGACCGCGACGACCGCGACCGAGCCCGTCTTCCCGCCGGACGCGCTCGATCCGGGGACCCTCGTCGTCGCCGTCGGCGCCTTCACCGAGGGGATGCAGGAGCTACATCCGGACGTCCTCGACCGGGCCGAACGAGTGTTCGCGGACGTCCCCGCGGAGGTCGCGGAGACCGGCGACCTGCTCGCGAGCGACCTCGACGCGGAGGACCTGGTCGAACTCGGCGTCCCCCTCGCGGACGGGTACGACCGGGCGTCGCCCGACGGCGTGTTGGTGGTCGTGAGCGTCGGGTCGGCGACGCTCGACGCCGCTGCGGGCGAGACGGTCTACCGGGACGCCCTGGAGGCGGGCGACGGGACCGAGGTCTCGCTGTAGTTCGACGGGCCGCGCCCTCGAGGTATGTCTCGAGGGCGACACCGAATACGCCTGCGCGAAGTCGTCGACCCCAACTCACCGGCTCCGTCGGCCCTTCGTCTGTCGGTAATCCCGGCCCAACACGTTCTCGCGCATGTGCTCGAGGAACGCCGTTGCTTCGTCGTCGGTCATCGAGTCCGGCTCGCGCATCGGGACGATCTCGAAGCCGCGCCCGCGGACCGTCGTCGCGTGCTCGGCGTCGACGTCGAAGGAGTCCGGCCGTCGGGTCGTGTACGCGACCGCGAGCTCGCGGAGCGCCCGCTCGCCGACCGCCACGATGATCTGCGGGTTGATCATTCGTATCTCCGCGTTGAGGAACGGCTCGCAGGTCGTCACCTCCCCGTCGGTCGGCTTCCGATCGGGACGTCGACAGCGCGTGAGGTTCGTGAAGAAGACGTTCTGTACGTCGGGTTCGGCCGCGTCCGGCGGGGACCTGACGAACCCGAGCTCCGCGAAGATCGACTGGACCCGCTCGCCGCCGCCCTCGCCGGTGAAGGGGACGCCGTTGCGTTCGGCGGCCGCCGTGGGCCGCTCGCCGACGACGAGGAACTCCGCTCCCACGTCGCCGTAGCCGTGGACTACGCGGTCCCGGCGGTCACACAGCTCGGGACAGTTCTCGCAGTCGGGGTCCATCCCGAACGGGTTCGCGAACTCCTCCTGGGTTGCCTCCACGGCCGTACTGTGGCCCACGACGACCTAAATCCTCCGGGGCGTCGCGAGCGGAGGGCGGAACGATACCGACCCCGTCGCGTCAGGTCAGCGTGTAGGCGTCGCCGTCGCGGGCGACCATGTCCCGTTTGCGGAGCGTCTTCAGGATGCTGTACAGCGACATCTTCTTCATCCCGAGCGAGTCGCCCATCTCCGAGACCGTCGCGTGCCCGTTGGTCGTCAAGTAGAGGTACACCAGCTTCGCGCGCGGTGACTGTAGTTCCGGCGGCAACGCGGGAGCCGTCGCGTACGCCGTCTCCGTCTCTAACATCTCACTCGGGTCCATGACTTCGACGATAATAAAGTCCTAGTTCAACGATCGTCGAAACACCGTGTTCGGCCCGGAGACACCACTACGAACGGGTGTTCGCGGTCTACGGGAACCGGACGGCGCTCCCGAACGGCGTGTGGCGAGACGCGTCGCCGGCGGTTTCGACCGACGACGCATAAGGAACCGTGAACGATCGGGGTCGATCAGTACGAACGGACCTTCGGCTCGTACGTCTTGGCCTCGCCCTCGAGGATCGCCGGCTTGTACCAGAGTTCGGGCTCGCCGTCGTTCCACGAGACGAGCGTGTGTTTCAGCCAGTTCTCGTCGTCGCGCTCCTGGCGCTCCTTGCGCCAGTGTGCGCCGCGGAACTCCCGCCGCGCGAGCGCGCCCATCGCCAGCGCCTCCGCGATGTCGAGGATGTTCCGCGTCTCCATCGTGTGGATGAGGTCCGTGTTGAACGTCCGCGAGGGGTCCGAGACCGCGACCTCCGTGTACGCCTCCCGCGCCTCTCTGAGGTCCGAAAGCGACCGTTTGAGCCCCTCCTCCTCGCGGAACACGTTGACGTTGGCCGTCATCGTCTTCTGGACCGCCGAGCGGATCTCCGCGTGGTTGCGGCCCTTGCGTGCGAGCAGGTCCTCGACGCGCTCGCGGGCGCGTTCGATCTCCGCTTGTATGAGTCCCTCGGCGTCCGCCGCCACCGCGCCGCCGTCGGCCGCCGCCGGGCCACGGTCGCCGACGACACCCACGTCGACCTCGAACTCGTACTCGGCGGGCTCCCAGTCGCCGGTTTTGCCGGTCGGGATCTCCGCCGCGTCCATCTCCTTGCCGGCCGCGTGATGGCCCGCACGCTTGCCGAAGACGATGAGCTCCGGGAGCGCGTTCCCGCCGAGACGGTTCGCGCCGTGAACCGACGCGCAGGCGCACTCGCCGGCGGCGTAGAGGCCGTCGATGACCGTCTCGCCGTGCTCGTTCGTCTCGATGCCGCCCATCGCGTAGTGCTGTCCGGGTTTGACCGGCATCGGCTCCGTCAGCCCGTCCGCACCCTCGAAGTCCTCCGCGAGGTGGAGGATGTTCTCCAGCCGGTCGAGGATGCGCTCCTCGCCGAGGTGGCGCATGTCGAGGTGGACGTACTCGTCCTCGATGCCCCGCCCCTCGTTGACCTCGGTCAGCTCCGCCCGCGAGACCACGTCGCGGGAGGCGAGTTCCCCGTCGTTGTTCGCGTACCCGTGCTCGAACATGAACCGCTCGCCCTTCTCGTTGTAGAGGATCCCGCCCTCGCCGCGGACGCCCTCCGAGATCAGCACGCCGGTGGACGGCAGCGTGGTGGGGTGGAACTGGATGAACTCCATGTCCTCCATCGGGACGCCCGCGCGGTAGGCCATCGCGACCCCGTCGCCGGTGTTCGCGACCGCGTTCGTGGTGTGGTCGAACACCTGCCCCATCCCGCCGGTGGCCAGGATCACGCCGCCGCTCGCGCGGAACCCGTCGACCTCGCCGCGCTGGATGTCGTAGGCGACGACGCCGTGGCAGGTCCGGTCGGCGGGGTCCTCCTCGTCGGTGACGACGAGGTCCATCACGTGCCACTCGTCGTACACCGTGATCCCGCGTTTGACCACCTGCTCGTACATCGTATGCAGCATCTGGTGACCGGTCTCCGCGCCCGCGTACGTCGTCCGCGGGAACGAGAGCCCGCCGAAGGGCCGCTGGGAGACGCGCCCGTCCTCCTCGCGCGAGAACGGCATCCCCCAGTGTTCGAGCTGGATCACCTCCTCGGGGCTCTCCTTACAGAGCGCCTCGACCGCGGGGGCGTCCCCGAGGTAGTCGGATCCCTTCATCGTGTCGTACGCGTGGTCCTCCCAGGAGTCCGCGTCCCGGAGCGCCGCGTTGATCCCGCCCTCCGCCGCGCCCGTGTGTGACCGCACCGGGTGTAGCTTCGAGACGATGGCCACGTCGGCTCCCTCCTCCTGTGCCGCTATCGCCGCGCGGAGGCCCGCTCCGCCCGCGCCGACAACGACGACGTCGTGTTCGTACATGGTTTGTGTATGGTGTGTGTGGTTGGTAGTGTCGCTTGAGCGTATCCTTGGCGTCTCCGGTCGTCACCAGAACTTCAGGTTGTTCTTGACCGCCTCGCGTTTCAGCTCCTGGATGTGTTCGGTGAGGGGGATGTCCTTCGGACACACCTCCGTACAGGAGAACATGGTCTGACACCGCCAGACACCGTGCTCCTGTTCGATTATCTCCAGGCGTTTCTGTTTGACGTCCTCGCCCTCCCGTTCGTCCATCGCGAACCGGTACGCCTTGTTGATCGCGGCCGGTCCGAGGTACTCGTTGTCGCCGGCAGCGATGTTACACGAGGACATACACGCGCTACACCAGATACACCGGGTCGACATCTTGATCTTCTCGCGGTTCTCCCTGGTCTGCCGCTGTTCTTCGAGCTCGCCGTCCGGGTACTCGTTCGTCTGGAAGTACGGCTCGACCGCCTCCATCTGGTCGTAGAAGTGCTCCAGGTCGACGACGAGGTCCTTCGTCACCTCGGCGTGCGGGAGCGGCTCCACGCGGATCGGCTCCTCGAGCTCGTCGATCTGGGTCTTACAGGCGAGCTTCTGGCCGCCGTTGACGAACATCGCGTCCGAGCCGCACACCGCCTGCCGGCAGGAGTGTCGGAAGGTGAGCGAGGAGTCGTAGGTGTCCCGCGCGTACATCAGCGCGTCGAGGACGGTCATCCCCTTCTCGAAGGGGACGTGGAAGGTGTCGAACCGGGGCTCCTGTTTCCCTTCGACGTCGGGGTCGTACCGGAACACCCGCAGCTCGACGGTGTGTTCGTCGGCCGCCGCCCGCTCGGCCTCCTCGGCTTCGCGTTGCCGCCGACGCTCGTCCGCCCGCCGGCGCTTCTCCGCCCGGCGTTCGTCCCCCTTCGAGGGGACGTCAGTCTCGGTTTCGGCCGCCGTCTCGTCCGTTTTCTCGGTCTGTTTGGGTAGCTGCGTGCTCATGGTTCGATCAGTAAAGCGGGATCCCCGCCCACGCGTTCGCGGTCCGGATCCCCTGGAGGACCAACACGACGCTCGCGGCGACGAGCGTCCACTTGACGACGGTGCGTTTCGTGCCCGTGAGTCCCTGGTTGATGAGGGCGTTGTAGACGCCGTTGACGCCGTGGAACGTCGCCGTCAGGAGGAACAACACCATGAGCGAGTAGTAGCTCATGGTCTCCATCCGGCCGGAACTCATCAGGAACGACACCTCGTCCGCGTGGTGGACGAAGTGGAGGAGGAAGAAGTGGAACGCCAACACGACGAGCAGGAAGGCGGCCGTGACCCGCTGGAGTAGCCACATCCGCCCGCCCGCCTCGAACGAGGAGTAGCGCTGTGCCATCTCAGAACGCCCCCGCGATGAACGTCGGCACCGACGCGACCGTGATGGCTCCCGTCAGGATCAACGACGCGTAGAAGCTCTTGTCCTGTGACTCTAACCCGACGCCGAGGTCGACCAACAGCAGGCGCGCGCCGTTGAGCATGTGGAACACCGCGACGGCGAGCAGTCCGACCTCGAGGACCCGAACCAACAACAGGCCCTCGAGCGAGACGATCGTCTGAGTGTACACGTCGTTGCCCGCCTGAAGCACGGCGGTCTCCGCGCCCGACGCGGGGATCGCCGTGCTCAACACGGCGATGTGGGTGAAGAGGTACCCGATGAGCACCCACCCCGTAAACTTATGAAATATCCACGCCCACATTCCGGCCTCGAACTCCCGCCACCGACTGAAGTCCTCGATGAGGCCTCGATTGTACGACTGACTCATACGTAGAGGCTCGGGACCGGGGTCGTATAGTAGTTACTACCACGGCCGATCGCTCCGGCCGATCCGACCCCCACCTCCGGCCGATCGCTCCGGCCGATCCGACCCCCACCTCCGGCCGATCGGCTGGTGACGGAGAATATCGGGATGGTGACCCGGCGAATCGTACTCCGCGACCGTGACTGGAGAGGGACGCCCGGAACGGGCCGTCCCTCACCCGTGTGGTACCCGTTGTCCCCCGCAGACCGTTCGCGGAAGCCTTTTATGTATACCTCCCGGCTGTACGGACGCAATGGCGAAAGGCGAAGTTGATTTCTTCAACGACACTGGCGGCTACGGTTTCATCGACACTGACGACGCGGACGAGGACGTGTTCTTCCACATGGAGGACGTCGGCGGCCCCGACCTGGAGGAAGGTCAGGAGGTCGAGTTCGACATCGAGGAGGCGGACAAGGGTCCGCGCGCCACGAACGTCACCCGTCTGTAAGGCGTCGAGACGTCTGTTGTATCGGCTTTTCGACCGCTCTACGTCCGCCAGCGACCGCACCGCGGGGATCTCGACTCGTTCTCGGCAAAAGTGACCGTGATCTCCCGATCCCGGCGAGATGTGCCGCCCACCCATAGGGCTTTGGGCCTCGCTGACTGACCGGTCAGTCAATGAGCGAGCAGCCGGGCGCGGCCGACGAGATCATGGACGGCGTCTACCGGGCGCTGTGTAAACACGGCTACGCGGGGCTGACGATGCAGGACATCGCCGACGAGTGTTCGAAGAGCAAGTCGCTCCTCCACTACCACTACGACACGAAGGAGGACCTCCTCGTGGCGTTCCTCGCACGGGTGATCACCGACTTCGAGCGTCGTGTGACCCGCGGTGCGGACGCGCCCCCGGCCGAGCGACTCGTCGCGTTCGTCGGCTGGTTCGTCTTCGAACCCGCCGAGATAGAGCGCGAGTCGTTCCACATCGGGCTCCTCGAGATGCGGTCACAGGGACCGTTCAACGACCGGATCCGCGAACAGTTGCTCCGCAGCGACCGGCTCCTACGCGAGACCGCCGCCGGCATCCTCTCGGACGGGATCGACGCCGGCGTCTTCCGTGACGTCGACGTCGACGAGACGGCCGCGCTCCTCGTCGCGACGCTCGACGGCGCGCGAACCAGACAGATCACTCTCGGGACCGGCCTCGGCGGCGGGGGTGACGCCGGGGTCGGCGAGAGCGGAATCGACGAGAGCGAAATCGACGAGAGCGAAATCGACGAGAGCGGAATCGACGAGAACGAACTCGACGGCGGACCGGACGATAGCGGAGCGACCGAGCCCCCGGAGCCCGACATCGCGTACACCCGGACGGTCGCGGTGGCGACGCTCCGGCGCATCGTCGAACCGCTGCTCGCCGAGGGGATGACGCTTCCGTCGCTCGATGAAACGCTCGAAGAACTCACGGCCCGGACCGGGGAGAACCCCGCCGGCGGGTCCGGTCCGACGGGCGAGACGTCGGAATGATGCGGGCGCGTTCGAGGCCGATACGGAAAGCGCGTCCGGCGCGCCCGGCGCATCACGCGGGGTCATAACCGATGGCTCGGTTCCCCGCTATCGGCCTCTCCCGGTTCCCGACCGTCCTGCTCGCGGTGATCGCCAGCACGTTCTTCGTCGGGTTCGGCGGCGGCGTCGTCTTCCCCATCCTCCCGAACCTCGGCGCGGTCCTCGGCATCTCCGCGTTCATGGTCGGCGTGATCCTCTCCGCGAACCGCTGGGTCCGGCTCGTCGCCAACGCGCCCGCGGGTGCGCTGGTCGACCGCTATGGCACGCGGAAACCCTTCGTTCTCGGACTGCTCATCGAGGGGATCGCCACCCTCGGCTACGTCCTCGCGATCGCGTTGCCGCCGGCGGAGTCGCTCCGCCCGGTCGTAGCGGGGTTGCCGGCGGGATCGCTCGGCCCGCTCGTCGTCGGCTCGAACGAGTGGTTCACCGCCGTCTCGGTCGCAGTCGCGCCGGAAACCTGGTTCCTGCTGGCTCGGTTCCTCTGGGGGATCGGGTCCGCCGCGGTGTTCGCGACCGCCTACACCATCGCCGCCGACGTCTCCGACAGCGGCTCGCGGGGGACGAACATGGGCGTCGTGCGCGGCGGTATCACGATGGGCTTCCCCGCCGGACTCGTGCTCGGCGGCGTGGTCTCCTCGCTCGCGGGCAACGTCACGGCGTTCGTCGTCGCCGCTGTCTTCGCGCTCCTCGCCAGCGTCGTCGCGTACCGGCTCGTCCCCGAGACCCACGTGACGACCGACGGCGAGAAGCAGTCGATCAAACCGTGGGACGTCGACACTTCGACGCCGGCGGTGACGGTCGGGCTCGTGAACTTCGGGCTGATGTTTGCGTACATCGGGGCGCTGTTCGCCACCCTCGTGTTGTTCCTCGGCGAGACGGACATCTCGCTTCTGGGGCTCGACCCGCAGGGGACCTCGGGGCTGTTCATGGCCGGAACGGTGGTCTCCGCGTCGGTGTTCATGCTCGCCGGCGGCCGGATCTCGGACACGCGCGAGTCGCGGACGCCGATCCTCCTGGGCTTTCTCGTCGTCTCGTTCGTCGGGTTCCTCCTCCTGGCGCGGGCGGGCTCGACGCTCGAGTTGGGGCTCGCCTGCGTCGCCATCGGGGCGGGACAGGGCGGGACGAGCGGCCCGATGATGGCGCTCTTGGCCGATCTGACGCCCGACGAGCGGATGGGACGCGCCTCCGGCACCAACAACGTCTTCGGCGACGTCGGCGGCGGGCTGGGCCCGATGGTGTCGCTCCCGCTCGTCGAGGCGGTCGGGTTCACCCCGGTGTACGCGGCGTGTGCGGCGGTGCCACTGGCGGCCGGGATCGCGTTGCTCGTCGGGGTCCGTCGGGAGACTGGGACGTTCGTTCCCGGCCGCGACGCCGGCGAGTCGACCCGCGGGGAGGCCGCGTCGACGGAGGCGTGAGCGGGGTCCGCCGGACCGCCGTATGCGAACCGCTCGCGCCCGCTGGACGAAAGAACAACCGTTAAAAGTCATCGGCGGGTTCGTACGGACATGGCTGGAACCATCGAAGCGCTCGTCCCCGGCGGGCAGGCCAACCCCGGTCCGCCGCTCGGCCCGGAGCTCGGCCCGACGCCGGTGGACGTGCAGGACGTCGTGAACCGGATCAACGAGGAGACCGCCGCGTTCGACGGCATGGAGGTCCCCGTCACCGTCGAGTACGAGGACGACGGCTCCTTCACGATCGACGTCGGCGTCCCGCCGACCGCGGAGCTGATCAAGGACGAGGCCGGGTTCGAGACGGGCTCCGGCGAGCCCCAGAAGGACTTCGTCGCGGACATGTCCGTCGAGCAGGTGAAGAAGGTCGCCGAACAGAAGTCGAGCGACCTGCTGGCGTACGACACGAAGAACGCCGCCAAGGAAGTCGGCGGCACCTGCGCCTCCCTCGGCGTCACCATCGAGGGCGAGGACGCCCGGACGTTCGACGACCGCGTCGACGCCGGCGACTACGACGACGTCCTCGAGGCGTAACGCTCCAGTTCCCCGATCAGTCACGCGTCCGACGGCTTTTCACCGCGTTCAGGGCGGAGAGAATATCGACGCTCCGAGCGTCATCTCCGCCCACTCCTCGAGCACCCACTCCTCGAGCACCCACTCCTCGAGCGCCCACTCCACGGGTCGGCACGTTCCGCCGTCGAAGGGGAGATACGTCCCCGCCCCGAACGGCCGCCGATGACCGGGACGGACCACGAGAACCGGGGGTATCGACGGCTGTTCGGTCCGGACGGGTTGACGTTCGGGCTCGGCTTTCCGCTCACCGGGACGCGGGAGTCGACGCCGACGGTCGACGAGGAGGTTCGGCTCGCGACGCACGCCGAGTCGGTCGGGTTCGACGGGCTCTGGGCGCGGGACGTGCCGACGTACTGGCCACGGTTCGGCGACGCCGGCGGAGCGTTCGACCCTTGGCCGCTGCTCTCGCACGTCGCCGCCCACACGGACGCCGTCGCGCTCGGCACGTCGAGCGTCGTCCTCCCGCTCCGGCACCCGCTCCACCTCGCGAAGTCCGCGGCGACCGTCGACCGCCTCTCCGAGGGGCGGCTCGTCCTCGGGATCGCCTCCGGCGACCGCGACCCGGAGTACGCGGCGTTCGGCGTCGACGCCGACGAACGCGGGGCCGCGTTCCGCGAGCGCGTCGGGGCGATCCGCTCGATCTGGCGCGATGAGTTCCCCACCGTCGCCGGCGAGTGGGGTACGCTCGAGGGTGACCTCGACGTCCTGCCGAAGCCGACGACCGACACGCTCCCGCTCTTGCCGACGGGCAACGCCCGCCAGTCGACGGAGTGGATCGCCGAACACGGCGACGGGTGGCTGTTCTATCACCTCCCGGAACGGACGCTCCGGTCGTACCTCGACCGGTGGCGCGAACTCGCGGGGGAGAAGCCGTTCGCCATCGCGGTCCGGGTGGAACTCGCCGCCGACCCCGACGCCGACCCCGAGCACCTCCACCTGGGGTTCCGCGCCGGCGTCCGGTGGTTCCGGGAGTACTTTCGCGACCTCGAGGCGTACGGCCTCGACCACGCCATCGTGGGGCTCAAAGCGGACGACCCGAGGCCAGCGATGACGACGTTCGCCGAGGAAGTCGTTGACGAACTGTGACCGTCCCCTCGCCGTCGTCGGAACCCGAACCGACTTCCTTCGGCCGGTCGAAGGGGGAGCCATGACCCGGATCCTCGTCACGGGCGAGACGCTCATCGACTTCGTTCCGGAGGATCACGGCCCGCTCGACGCGATGGAGACGTTCCACCGCCGAGCCGGCGGCGCGCCGGCCAACGTCGCGGTCGGACTGGCGCGTCTGGGGGAGCCGCCGTCGTTCTGGACGCGGATCGGCGACGACCCGTTCGGCGACTACCTCGCCCGGACGCTCGCGGAGGCGGGCGTTCGCGAGGACCTGATCGAACGGGACCCGGACGCCGACACGGCGCTCGTCTTCGTCAGCCTGGACCCCGACGCCGACCGGGCGTTCAGCTTCCACCGGAACGGGACCGCCGACACGCGGATGCAGCCGGGAACCGTCGGCGACGGGACCCTCGCGGAGACCGAGTGGGTCCACGCGGGCGGCGTCGTCCTCGCGGACGAGCCGAGCCGGACGGCGACGTTCGACCTGCTGTCGCGGGCGAACGACGTCGACGACGCGGTCGTCTCCTTCGACCCGAACGCCCGCCCGGAACTGTTCGAGGGGGTCGACTTCGTCGACAGCTGTCGACGCGCCTTCGAACTGGCGGACGTGGTGAAAGCGACCGCGGAGGACCTCGTCGCGGCGGGCATCGCGGACCCCACCGCGGACGACGGCGACGCGCCCGCGCTCGCCAGCGCCGTCTGCGATCGGGGGCCGCACACCGTACTCCTCACGCGTGGGGCCGACGGCGCGCTCGCGCGGGCGACCCCGGAGGCGCCGTGGAACCCCACGGACGAGCCGCTCGTGGTCGAACACGGCGGGTGCCCGGTCGACCCCGTCGACACGACCGGCGCGGGCGACGCGTTCACCGCTGGCGCCATCACGGCGCTGTCGGCCGGCGAGTCCCTCTCGGAGGCGGTCGCGTTCGCGAACGCGGTGGCGGCGCGGTCGACGACCGCGAAGGGGGCGATGACGGCGCTTCCCACCCGCCCGGAGGTAGAAGAACTGCGTGCGGAGACGGACTGAGTCGCGCCGACAGCGGGACGCGGCCGTTGAACTTCGAGCCGGGACAGCCGGTCAGGCCGGGTCCGCCTTCGTCACCTCGACGTCGACGTCGTCGGGGTCGACGCCGATCCGGGCGAACTGGGTTCGGACGTGTTCGCGAGCGGCGGCCACCGCCTGATCGCGGGTGTCGAAGCCGCGAGGCATCGGTTCCTCGAACGCGACGCGGATCTCCGACCCGTCGACGAGGAGCGCGGACCCGCCGCTCTCGACCTCGTAGAAGGAATCACACACCCAGACGTACGCGGCGTCCTCGTCGGGCGCGCCCTTGTACGTCGGCGGCTCCTCGCCGCGTTCGAACACCGTCCCCGTGAGGTCGGTCCCGCCGCCGCTGCCGCGAACGAGTATCATACCGACGGTAGGTGACCGAGGCGTAAAAGCCGTCCGTGCCCGAACCGCTCGACCCGCGCTCGGTACGCGGGGGAAACGCTTTCGGCCTGCGCGACGGTGACTCGACCATGACTCTCGAGGACTTCACCGAGTACACGGACGAGGGCGGCGGCGACGGCGACGCGACGGAGTCCGACGGCAGGGACGGCGACGGCGGGAGGGACGTCCCGGCCGAGTCCGCCGACGGGACCGCCCCGGCCACCGAGTCCGCCGACGGGACCGCCCCGGCCACCGAGTCCGACGGCGGTTCGGCGGGCGGGACGGCGGACGCCGGGGGAGACGACGTCGCCGTCTACGACGTCGACCCCGCCGGAAGCGACGCCGGGCTCGGCGTCGTCTCGGTCTCACAGGGGCTCCGCGTGTCGGAGGAGGACGACGACACGGCGCTGAAGGCGTTCGTCACCACCGGCAACCGCGACGCGGTGCGGCTGGGGAAGTACCTCGTGGTCCCGTACCCGGACGGCGAGCGGCTCTTCTCGCGGATCACGGCCCTGGAGTACGCCCAGGAGTTCCAGTCGGACGACGCCACCGAGATCCACGCCCGACGACAGATGCGACGCGACGACTTCGCGGAGCGCGACTACAAGTTCATGGCCGAACTCGAGCCCATGTCGGTCGTGTACGACGACGCCGACGGACTGCGCCGCCGGATGACCGACCGGGTGCCGAAACCGGGCGCGGTCGTCGAGGAGGCCGCGGACGACGCGGAGATCAAGACGGGGCTGAAGATCCCCGAAGAGGGCGTCTTCCTCGGCCACCTCTCGGTCGGTGGCGAGAAGGTGAGAACCGCCGCCGAACCCCCGACGGTCGATTACCGGATCACGGACGACTACGTCGACGGCGACCCGCTCGCGTTCAGACACACGCTCGTCGCCGGCGGGACCGGCTCGGGCAAGACCCACGCCTCGAAGAACGTACTCCGGCAGTACCTCGATCCCGACCGGACGTACCCGATGGACGACGGCCGGGAGGCCCGGATGGCCGTGGTCCAGTTCGACCCGCAGGACGAGTACGCCCAGATGCACGACGACAACCCCGCGATGGACTCGGCGACGGCCCGACGGTACGAACGCGAGGGGATCGCCCACGGCGGCCACGACGACACGGTCGCGCTGGTGCCGAGCGTCCCGAACGCGACGTACCCCGGCGAGGGTCACCGCGCCGAGCAGGTCGAGTTCACGATCCCGTTCTCGATGGTCGACGAGTACGACATGCCGTGGCTCGTCGCCGGCTCCGGGCTCAACGAGAACCAGTACCCGGCGCTTTTGACCCTCCTCAACCGCTTCTTCGCCGACCACGGCGAGGCCGGGACCTACCGGCAGTTCCTCTCGTACCTCGACGACCCGGCGCTCAAGGCCGAGCTCGACGAGTCCGGACGCGTCCACGAGAAGACGTTCGAGGCGGTCATGCGTCGGGTTCACGGCGTCCCCGGCGGCGTCTTCGACGGCGACGCCAAACCCATCACCGAACTCGACCACACCCTCGTGCGTTCGGGCGGGCTCAGCGTCGTCCCGACCTACCACCTCCCGACCTCGAGACAGAAGGAGATCGTCGTGCTCGCGGTCTCGACGATGCTCGTCGGGGACAAGCTCTCGAACGACCCGCGAAGCGACCGGATCAAGGAGACCCCGCTCCTCATCGGGATGGACGAGGCGCACAACTTCCTCGCGGACGCCGACAACGTCCAGGCGCGCAAGGTGCTCGACACGTTCACCGAGGCGGCCAAACAGGGCAGAAAGGAGCGGCTCGGCCTCTTCCTCATCACGCAGGACCCCCAGGACGTCGCCGAGTCCGTCTTCAAACAGGTGAACACCAAGGTCGTGTTGAACCTCGGCGACGAGGACGCGATAGCGAGCGTGAACATCCCCTCGACGCTCGCGGGGAAGGTCCCGTACATGGAGAAGGGGCAGATGGTGGTCTACTCGCCCGACAACTCCGAACCCGTCGAGCTGATCGGGTTGTCGACGTGCGTCACCCGTCACGGCGACTGACCTGCGGTTCCGGATCGACCCGATTTTCCACCGCGGTGAAACCGCCGACGCGTTTTTTACACGACTGTGAGAACCCTCACGTATGACCGAACGGATCCTCGTAGCGGTCGACGGCTCGGAGGAGGCGGCCGAAGCGCTTCAGTTCGCGGCCGAGGAGTGGCCGGACGCTCACTTGACGGCGCTTCACGTGATAAACCCGGCAGACTCGACGACGGGCGCGGACGGAGGGTTCCCGGGCGCGGTCGACCAGTGGTACGAGAGCGCGAGGAAACGGGGCGAGCGGATCCTCGCTGACGCGACCGACCGCGTCGACCGGGAGGTCGAGACGCGCCTGGAGGTCGGCCGGCCGACAGCGACGATCCTCGACGTCGCGGGCGGCGAGAACCCGATCGGTGAGGACGAGGACGCCGAGCCGTTCGATCACGTCGTGCTCGCGAGCCGCGGGCGGACGGGGCTCTCGCGGGTCCTCCTCGGGAGCGTCGCCGAGGGAGTCGTCCGGCGCGCGGAGGTCCCGGTGACCGTCGTGCGGTGAGCTACGGCGGCCCGTCGTCGTCACCGGCGCGTTCCGCGGCGACGACCGTCCCGAGCATGGCCCACCCGTCCTCGTCGGGGCCGGACCGGCCGAGGAGCACCCGCTCGTGGTCCTCCGAGGTGACGAGCCGGAAGGCGGCGTCGACGTCCGCGTCGATCCGGACGCCCTCGCCGCGGAACTCCCGCTGGAAGAACTCCGTCGAGGAGAACTCGTACACTCCGGTTTCGCCGGAGTCGAGCTCGAGACGGATCGGGTCGGGCTGAACGTTGTGGATCCGCTTGGCGATCGGGTGGAGATCTGGCATGCTCGAGCGTTCGTCGGGTCGCATTAAAAACCCGATGAGGGTGGCGTCGAACCGTCCAGCCGTCGGGGTTCTCCCCGGTGGCGGGGTACCACCGCAGGTCGACCGCGCTACCGAAAGGGTAAAAACCGGAACATCCCATACAGTAGGCATTGTGACCGCGTTCTCGACCGGAATCTCGACAGGGGGGTCATCGATCCGTGAGTGACGCCGACGTCTCGAACGTCGTCCTCGTCACGGTCGACTCGCTCCGTGCGGACGCGGTCGGAGCGTACGACGGGACCCGACACACGCCCGTCATCGACTCGCTCGCCGACCGGGGGACCGTCTTCGATCACGCTTTCGCGACGGGCAACTGGACCCCCTTCTCGTTCCCGTCGATCCTGGCGTCGAAGGACGTGTTCACCGGCACCGGGGACATCGGCGTCGAGGATACGGCGACGCTGGCCGAGACGGCCTCGGACGCCGACCTCTCGACCGCCGGGTTCAACGCTGCGAACGGGTTTCTCACCTCCCACTGGGGATACGACGACGGCTTCGACGAGTTCGACCCGTTCGTCGCCAGCGTCGGGTCGAGCATCTACAACCGGTACCTCGCGACCCACCCGACCGTCGAGGCGTGGATCCAGCTTGCAGCGTCGCCGCTTCGACGCGCGGGGTCGTGGATCCGCGGCGAGACCGACGACCGGCCGTTCCTCGACACGTCCCGGATGTTCGACGTCGAACACGCCGCGACGGACTTCATCGAGGAAACCGACGGCCCGTTCTTCCTCTGGATCCACTACATGGACGCACACACTCCGTACGTCCCGGCACCGAGGTACATCCGCGAGGTGTCCTCGAACTGGCTGGGGACCCACCGGATGCTCCACGCACACACCCGAACCGGCCTCGGCTTAGAGGTCGACGACCGGACCCTCGAGGAGCTCCGGACGCTGTATCAAGCGGCCGTCAGGCAGATCGACGCCAGTGTCGGCAGGGTCCTCGAGACGCTCTCGGCGACGGGGGTCGGCGACGACACGGCGGTCGTCCTCGCGGGCGACCACGGCGAGGAGTTCCAGGAACACGGCCATCTCGCACACTACCCGAAGCTGTACGACGAGCTGATCCACGTCCCGTTCGTCGTCGACGTCCCCGGATCGGCGGGACGGCGAGTCGACCGACAAGTCGGCCTCGATGCGATCCCGCCGACCGTGACCGCCCTGTTGGGCGTCGACGCCCCGGCGGAGTGGACGGGGTCGAGCCTCGCCCCGACCGTGCTCTCCGGTGAGGAGCCGGCGGACGAACCCGTGGTCTCGGTCACCGTCCGCGACGAGGACGTGACCGCACAGCCGATCCCCCGCTCGCTCGACGACGGCGAGCTGTACGTCAGCGTTCGCGACCGGGAGTGGACTTACATCGAGAACGTCGACGCCGGGACGACCGAGCTGTACCACCGGCCGTCCGACCCGCTTCAGGCGACCGATCGCTCGGCGGACCCGTCCGAAGAGGAGCGGGCGGTGGTCGACCGGTTCGCCCCGCTCGCCGAGGCACACGCCGAGGCGGTCCGCGCCGGCGGGACGAACGGCGACGACGGGGACGCCGACGGGTCGGTAGACGAGGACCTCAACGCTCGTCTAGAGGCGCTAGGCTACCGATAGATGGTCCGGTCGTTCCTGCGCGGCCTCGTGGACGGGCCGCTCGCCGTCCAGCTACGGCGCTTCGTCATGGTCGGGATCGCCGCGGCGGCGATCCAGATGGCGCTGTTGTGGCTGTTCGTCGACGTCGGCGGCGTGAACTACCTGCTCGGTGCGACCGTCGCGATCGAGTTCACGATCGTCTTCTCGTACGTCCTCAACAACGCCTGGACCTTCCACGCCTCACAACACACCGGCCGGGGCGACTACTTTTCGGGACTGGTAAAGACCAATCTGGTTCGCGGGACCGCGATCCCGATCCAGCTCGGCGTCCTCTTCGCGCTCGTCGAGTGGGTCGGCCTGTTGTACCTCGTCGCGAACGCGGTCGCGATCTTCCTCAGCGGGCTCTATCGATACGTCCTCGACGCTCGATGGACGTGGAGTGACGCGTGACTACCGTGACGTCGGTCGGGTTGCTCGTTCCCTTGGCCCTCGACGGGACGCTCACTGCCCTCTGGAACGTCGAGTCGCTCGTCGAGTCGGCCACGGGCTGGCCCGGGATGGGGATCGTCTTCGTGTACTCGTTCCTGATCGCGTTCGTGCTCCCCGGGCCGAGCGAGGTCGTGCTCGTCGCCCCGATCGACCTCGGGCTCCCGCCGTGGGCGCACCTCGGTAGCATCATGCTCGTCAGCGCGACGGGGAAGGCGCTCGGTAGCCTGTTCGCGTTCCACATCGGCCAAGAGGTCAAACGCTCCGGTCCGGTCACCCGGTGGCTCCGGCGCTCGCGGTGGGACGTCATGGAGTGGTCCGAGAAACGCTCGGTCGAACTCGCTCAGCGGTACGGCTACGGCGGCCTCGCCGTCGCGCTGTCGGTACCCTTCTTTCCCGACACCATCTCGATATACGCGTTCGCGGTCCTCGAACGCGACTACACCCGATTTGCCGTGGCTACGTTCCTCGGGAGCCTCGGCCGGCTCGTCGTCACGGTCGTGTTCGTCGGCGGGCTGTTTGCGGTGTTTTGATCGGGGACCGCACGGGAACCCCGAGTCGATCCGATCGTACAGAAGGGACACACCACCGCAGAGACGCAAGGCGGGCGTCTCGGGGCGTGATCCCGCGGTTCACGTCAGTGTTCTGGGAGCGTCGCGCGCGAGACGGGTGGACAGCTCGGGTGCCGTTGTGGACGGGGAGGAAGGACGCGACACCGGCCACCCATGGTAATTCGGCTTAATTCGGTGTGAAAGGCGCTCAAACGCATGAATCCGAGTTCACGTTTTCCCCCTCTTATGTACCTTGCCGTCCGAGCGGTGAGCGTAATGAACGCGAGACGACTCGTCGCGATCGCGGTCGCAACGACGGTCTTGATCGGCGGGGTGTCGGCAGTCGGTGCCGCCTCCGGCCGACGGGATCGAAGTCGAGGACGAGGACGGATACGCATAGTGTCCGGAGTGTGAGCCCCGCATGAACCGAAAACACGCCGTCGGCGTGCTCGTCGTGGTCGCGCTCGCCGCGGCGATCGGTGTGATGGCGTACACCGGTGCGGGTCCCGCCCCCGGCGGCGATTCGGGCGAGCCCATCGAGGACTTCCCCACGGAGGAGTCGGGAGAGGACGACGGGTCCGAAGACGACGACGGGTCCGAAGACGACGACGGGTCCGAAGACGACGACGGGTCGGGGACCGAGCCGTCGACCGACACGGAGCCGTTCACGTTCACGATAGACGATATCGAGGAGTGCGGGACGACCTGTCGGGACGTCACCGCGACGCTGAACAACGAACGGAACGAGACCGCGACCGGTGTCACGACGTACGTCCGGATATTCGCCGGCGAGAACAACACCGACACGGACGACGTCGTCTGGGAGGGGACGGTGGACGTCGGCACGCTCGAGGCCGGCGCGTCCCACACGACGACCGAGCGCGTCGAACTCTCCCTGCAGGAAGCACGGCAGATCGATCGGAACGACGGCTGGATAACCATCCAAACCACCGTCGAATCGGACGACACGACCGTCACGTTCCGAGACAGCGAACGGGTGGCTTGAGCTCTCCCGGACGGTCCGGGAAGCGACCGGAAGTCCCGTGGTCTGGCGACACGCTCGACACGCCGATGGCGCGTCCGGTGAGCGGTCGATCCGGACCGCCGGAACGTATTTGTCGGTCGATCCCGGCCTTCGGTCATGGACCTCCACGTCGATCACGTCACGGTCGCGGGGCGGGACTTGGACGCCCTCGTCGACGCGTTCGAGGCGGCCGGGTTTCCGGTCGAATACGGCGGTCGCCACTCGAACGGCGTCACACACATGGCGATCGTCGGGTTCCGGGACGGGAGCTACCTCGAACTCATCTCGACGCTGGAGCCGGACGCCGACTCGCCGTGGTGGGACGGCCCAATCCACGGGGACGGCGGCCCGTGTGCGTGGGCAGTCAGGGCCGACGACATCACAGCTACGAGCGCCGACCTCCGCGACCGCGGGATACGGGTCGACGGTCCCACGGGCTACGAGCGGACGCGCGAGGACGACACGCTCGTCGAGTGGGACCTCACGTACCTGGGCGGGGGTGACCCGGGGGCGACGCTCCCGTTCCTCATCGAGGACCGAACCCCACGGGAACGCCGGGTCCGGCCGACCGGCGACCTGGCGTCGTCGCCGATACTCGGCGTCGACACGGTCGTGCTCGGGGTCGCCGATCTCAATGCCGCGATCGACCGGTTCGAGGTCGCGTTCGGGCTGGCGGACCCGAAGCGAGGCGAGAGCCCGGGACTCGACGCCGCGGTCGCGACGTACCCCGGCACACCGGTCGCGCTGGCGGAACCGCGCGGGGAGGGGTGGCTCGCCGACCGACTCGACGCGTTCGGCCCGCGACCGGCCGCGTTCCTGCTCGGGTACGAGGGCGAGGAACCGGCGTTCCCCGACCTCGAAACCGGGTCGCTCGGGGATCGCCCCGTCGCGTGGTCGTCGGTGACGTCGCCCGTCGACAGACGATATCTCGGGTTCGTCGGGCCGGACTCGTAGGGAACGAGGAGGGACGTTAGCGGGAACTGTTTTCGCTTTTTTGTCCGGATCTTCCGTTAGTGTGGCGTCGAAACCGACAAACCGCTGTGGGTACGTGAACACTCTTGTCCGGCCTGTGGCTTCGAGGTGGATAGAGACGCAAATGCGGCGTGGAACATTCTTTCTCGCGGACTCACCGATCTAGGAGTGGGTCACTCCGAAGAAACGCCTGTGGAGACTGCACTCCCTGTGGACACTGTGGTTGTGTCTGTAAAGCGCGTCATTGAATCAGGAAGCCCCTGCCTCAAGGAGCCGCCGAAGGCGGCGAGTAGGCAGGGGTAGTTCACAACGCGTCTGCTAGTAGTACGGTTGTTTCGTGAGAGATCGGCTTGATCGAAACGATATCGTTGCTGGCGAGGTGAACACGTCCAAAGCCCCAGTCGCTCGGTTCTACAGGGTGGCGAGCGCGATTTCGGTGAACGCGTCCAAAGCCCCAGTCACGAGGCAGGCGCACGCTCGTTGTCGTTCGAAAGGCGCGCATGCGCGCCTTTCGTGATGACGAGACGCCTCTGGCGTCTCGAACCACGCTCCTCAGTCGCTCGCGTTACTCGCTCCCTGCGGTGTCGCCGGCGCTTCGCGCCGGCTGCCCGTGGCGCGTAGCGCCACGCTGCTTACGTCGCCTGCGCCCGCCTCGCGACTGCCCCTTTGAGTCCCACCCGACCGCACCGCAACCGCACCTCACGCCTCCCCAGCCTCGTCGACCGGCCTCCGCGTTGCTCCGGCCGGCCGACTCCCTCGCGGGCTCCTCGCGCCCGTCGGGCGCTCGGAGGCGCGCCACCGCGATCGCTCGTTCTTTCATCTGTACTGAATGATTCCCGATCGGGTGTGAGGAGCCTGTTATCATTCAATCGGTTGGATCGGTGAAAAATCCGCAGGGATCCGCGAGGACGAAAACACGTATCACCTCGGACGACGAGCGCCCACCATGCGCGCGGCAGTCCTTCGCGAATACGGCGAGGAGTTGGCGATCCGAGACCTCCCGGAACCGGAGCCGGGACCGGACGACGCGCTCGTTCGCGTCGACGCCTGCGGCGTCTGTCGCAGCGACTGGCATGCCTGGAAGGGCCACGGCGAGTGGGCCGACGACCAGGTCCCCCGCGGCCAGGTGCTCGGCCACGAGCCCGCGGGCGAGGTCGTCGCCGTCGGCGACGCGGTCGATCGGTTCGCTCCTGGCGACCGCGTCGTGGTACCCTTCTCGTTGGGCGACGGCACGTGCCCGCACTGTCGGCGCGGCCACGGGAACGTCTGTGCGGACGGGAGCGCTCTCGGATTCGAACCCGACGCGCCCGGCGCGTTCGCCGAGCGGGTCGCCGTTCCCCGCGCCGACTACAACCTCGTCGAGCGCCCGGCGTGGCTACCCGCCCGCGACGCCGCGGCGCTCGGCTGCCGATACATGACGGCCTACCACGCGCTGGTCGAGCGGGCCGGCGTCGGCGGCGGCGACCGGGTGGCCGTCCACGGCTGTGGCGGCGTCGGGCTCTCGGCCGTTCAGATCGCCGCCGCGGTCGGCGCGCGGGTCGTCGCGGTCGACGTCGACGCCGACGCGCTCTCGCGGGCCGACGCGCTCGGGGCCGCCGAGACGGTGGTACCCGAGGACGTGGACGCAGTCCCTGAACACGTCCGGTCGCTGACCGACGGCGGCGTCGACGTCTCGGTCGACGCGCTGGGGATCGCCGAGACGTGCCGTAACTCCGTCCGTTCGGTCCGTCCGCGCGGGACGCACGTCCAGGTCGGGCTGACCACGGAGGCCGAACGCGGCGAGGTGTCGCTACCGACCGACTGGATGACCCGCTGGGAGGTGTCGTTCCTCGGCGCGCGCGGGATGCCGCCGACGAACTACGCGGACCTCTTCGCGCTCGTGGAGGCGACCGGGATCGACCCCGGCGCGCTCGTGACGCGGGAGCTCGAACTCGCCGAGGTCTCCGACCGGCTCGCCGCGATGGACGACTACGACGTTCGGGGGGTCGAGGTCGTCACCGAGTTTTGAACATAACAGTGTGAAACAACCGGTCATACAGGTGAAGCAACGATCGAACCGGTGTGCTGGCGTCGCCGGCGCTTCGTGCCGGCTTCAAGCGAGAGCGAAGCTCTCGCCCTGCGCCGGTGAGCGGGTGCGATAGGACCCGCGAACCGACCGCGAGGTCGCCGGCGACGAAGCCGTGAGCCCTCGCGACTGGGGCTTTGGCGGTGTTCACCGCGCCAGCAACGATCTCGTTCTACCCACCCCGATCTCTAACGAAACAACCGTCGTATAAGCATCCGATCCAGAACGCCTCCCTTGCTGAGAGTTTCGACGGGTCCGTCTCGTTCTAGTCGCCGCCGATCGGTGTCGAGCGACCGGTCGGCTCCTCGACATCCCGAATCATCCACGCCGCACCCAGAGCGAGCGCGAGCGCGAGCACGAGCGCGACGAGGTTCACCTGCCGCCAGAGCGGTGACATGTACACCAGGTCGCGGCCGAGAAGCAGGGTCACGACGAGCGCCCCCATCGATCCGGCCGCGAGCCGACGAACCGTCCGCGCGGTCGAGGTCGCGACCCCGGCCGCGGTCCCGTCCATCGCCTCGGTCGCGACGACGAGGGTCGCGACGAGCCCGAGGTGTGCGCTCAGCCCCGCGATGTAGAAGGCGGCCTGTCCGCCCGGGGAGTAGGTGAGGAGCGGAACCACCCGCGAGAACAGGGCGCTCGCGAGGATCCCGCCGACCGCGACGCCGACTGCGATCCGGAGGAGCGAGGCGGAGCCGGGACGCTCGCCGCCCCACATCGTCGTCAGCCCGAGTAGCGTGAAGATGGACAACGCGACGATCAGATGGGCGGCGTGCGTCGACACCGTGTACCCGCCGGGAACCAGCCCGCCGATCGTGACGGTGATCGCGCCGACCGCGATCTGGACGGGGAGGATCGCGACCGCGAGCGTCGCTGCGAGCCGGGTCCGCCGGTCGAACGACCCGAGCCAGCTCCACCCGGCCACGCCGAGGATCAGGAAGCCGGTGACCATGGCCCACACGCGATGGAACCACTCGATGAAGTCGGGGTTGATCGTCAACGCGGGGATGAGCTGATCCGAACAGAGCGGCCACTGGGCCTGACACGCCAGTCCGGAGCCCGTCGCCGCGGTGTAGACCCCGATCGCGAAGAGCGTCAGCGTCATCCCCGTCGTCGCCGCCGCGTACCGCCGGAACGTCAGCCACGCGGGCCGAAGACTCATTGTCGGGGATCAGGCTCGCGTATACTTAGACCGTTCGACCGGTCCGGTAAACCGGGAACGCCGGGTCGCGATCCTCCGGGGTCAACCGGAGAGCTGATCCCGTGCGCGCCGTGCCTTCGCGGACATCTCCGCGTTGCCCTCGACGTCCGCGAGCGTTTCGACGGCCTCCAGCTTCCGGACCGCGTCGTCGAGGAACGACCGCACGTCGCCGGCGTACGCGTACACCATGTAGTCGTCGGTCATCACGTCGACTATCGCGCCGGGACCGAGCCCCTGTGCGCGAAGCTCCAGGATGTACCGGATGAACTTCCGCTCGGCACAGCCGCAGTAGGGGTTCGATTGGCAGTCGCAGTCGAGGAAGTCCTCGGCGAAGTCGAGGATCCGGTCGCGGGTGGTCGAGTCCAGCTTCGAGAGCCCGTCGCCGGTGAAGAGCATGTCCAGCGTCGCGCCCGCGAACGCGCCCTTGGGGACGTTCGTCTCCAGTTGGGAGGCGAGCTGCCGGTGGTTCTTCACGTATATCTTGTCGGTGAACGCCACGGCTTGCCGGCCGTAGGCCGTCTGGGCCCAAAAGGTGCGCGGTACCCGCGGAGGGCGCGTTCGCCCGGCGGTGTTCAGATAAGGATTGAAAGGTGAGGCGGTGAGTTTTCAAAGTGATCTATGCCCGAAAACGACCGCCTCAACGGCTGTTTAGACGAGATCAACTTAGAGTTTGTGGAGCGAGAGGCAACACCGAAACTGTTGATGAAGCTCAGTATTCAGCTACATTTGTCTGGATTATCGCTTTCGAATACTGTTTCGTTTCTTGAAGTATTTGGTGTTAATCGGGTTCGATCCACTGTTCATAACTGGGTTCACAAGGCCGATCTACAGCCGGAATCCGGTCGGAGTCCGAATCACGTTGCGGTCGATGAAACGGTGATTCAGCTTGACGATGAACAGTATTGGCTGTACGCTGCCGTCGATCCCGACTCAAACGATTTACTCCACACAAAGCTTGAACCGACAAGAACGAACGTGATCGCAGATCAGTTTTTCGCAGAGCTCCGCGAAAAACACGACGTGGATGACGCGATATTTCTCGTTGATGGCGCGGTTCCACTTCACCGAGCTTGTGACAAACATGACCTCGATTTCAGATACGAACGACATGGAAATCGAAACAGCGTCGAACGTGTCTTTCGTGAGGTAAAACGCAGAACTACCAGTTTTTCAAACTGTTTTAGCAACGCTGAAGCAGAAACCGCTAACGAGTGGTTGAGATCGTTCGCCTTCGCATGGAATCAGCTTATCTGAACACTACCGTTCGCCCGGGCCGTGCGCTTAAACAGCCGCGACGCCAACTTCCGGGCGAATGGCCGAGCAGCCCTCCAGGGAGGATCGAACGGTCGGGACCGCGGGATCCGGAGGTACCGGAGGCCCCACGGACTCCGACGACGACCTCGCCACCGTCGATCCCGACGACGACCTCGCCACCGTCGATCCCGACGCCACCGTCGACGAAGAACTCAAGCGTCGGCTCCGGCAGGCGTACCTCAACGACGAGGAGGACGCGCTCGTCGTGACCGGAGTCCGGCTGGAGGTCGACGAGGTCGTCGTCGAAACCCGACCACCACACGGCGAGACGACGCATCTCGAACGGTTCGACGCGCCACAGCACGGCTCGCTCGAGGAGTGTACGTCGTTCCTCGCGTTTCTCGAAGCCGCGGGCGTCTCCCCGCTCGACCTCGACGACCTCGTGGGTGCGCGCGTGCCCGCGGCGTTCGATCCCGAGACGGGATGGCGGATAGCGAGGAGGGCCGATCGGCCCGGGGCGGGTGGCGCCCCCGGAGGTGGCGTGGACCTCGACGACGAGGTCGGTGCAGACCTCGGCGTCGGGGGTTCCGACACCGGTCCGTCCGGTCGGCGTCCCGTCCGATCGACGTGGGTGGCGACGGTAGAGTGGCTCCGCGAGTACGGTGCCTGGGTGATCGCGGTCCTGCTGGTCGGCGGGGAGCTACTCTTCATCGCGCTGATCGTCGTCCTGTTCGCGTGAGCCGGAGTCGGCGGTCGCGTCGAGGCGATTTCTCGAGGTGTCGCCGCTCAAAGCCCCCAGATCGCGACGATCCCGACGGTGGTCACGACCGAGAGCAGGAGCTGGAGCGGCCCGCCGACGCGCAGGAAGTCGGTGAACTCGTAGCCGCCGGGGCCGTACACCATCAGGTTGGTCTGATAGCCGACCGGCGTCATGAAGGAGGTCGCGGACGCGAAGGTCACGGCGAGCAGGAACGTGAACCCGCCAGCGTCGAGTCTCGCCGCCGCGTCGACCGCGATCGGGATCATCAACACGATCGTGGCCACCGGCGTGATCACGTTCGCGAGTAGCCCCGTGACGACGTAGAACAACAGCAACACGCCCACGAGCGGGAGGACGGTGCCGGTCGCGACGAGCCCCTCGGCGATGAGGGCGGCCCCGCCGGTCGCCTCCATCGCGAGCCCGAGCGGGATCACGCCGGCCAAGAGGAAGACGACGTTCCAGGAGACCGCGTCGTAGGCGTCCGCCGAGGAGAGGCACCCGGTGACGACCATCGCGAACACTCCGCCGAGCGCGGCGATCACGATCGGGAGGACGTCGAGGGCGGCCAGCCCGACCACGGCGGCCATGATCCCGACCGCGACCGGCGTCTTCGGCGAGAGCGGGGCGATCTCCTCCGCGTCCGCCTCGTCGAGCCGATCGAGCGCGTCCTCGTGGATCACGAGGAGGTCGTCGCCGTCGGCGAAGTAGTCGACCGACTCCGGCGTGGTCTGGACCAAGAGGAGGTCGCCCGCTTCCAGCGGCACCGACGAGAGGTCGGTTCGGATCAGCTCGCCCCCCCGGCGGATAGCGAGCACCGTCATGCCGTGAAACGCCTTGAGTCTGGACTCCGAAAGGGTCTCCCCGAGGAACCGGGACGTCTCGGGAACGACGGCCTTCCCGAGCCGGTCGGACGAGTCCGCGTCGGCGAACGTCTCCTCCGTGACGCCGCCGCGGTCGACTCGGTCGAGTCCCAGCCGTTGTCGAAAACGGTTCACCGTCGTCCGCGAGCCGTTGACGACCACCACGTCGCCCGGCTGGAGCCGCTGGTCGCTTCCGGCGGCGAGGAACGCCTCGCCGTTCCGCCGGATCTGGAGCGGCGTCACCGCGCCGTCGGTCCGCTCGTCGACCGCCGCGACCGGGAGCCCGATCGCGTTCGAATCGGGCCCGACGCGGAGTTCCGCGAGGAAGTCCGCGAGTTCGAACTCCTCGACGAGGTCGGCGTCGACCGGGATCCGAGCCGGGGTGAGCCACCGGCCGACGGTCATCAGGTACGCAAGCCCGACGACCAGGACCACCACACCGAGCGCGGTGAACTCGAACATCCCGATCGGCCCCCGATCGAGCAGCGTCGCGGCGAACTCGCTGGCCAGCAGGTTCGTCGAGGTGCCGATGAGCGTCAGCGTGCCGCCGAGGATCGCGGCGTACGAGAGCGGCATGAGGAGCTTCGAGGGAGAGACGCCGGTCTCGTTCGCCAGGTCTGTGATCATCGGGATGAACACCGCGACGACCGGGGTGTTGTTGATGACGCCCGCTATGGGGCCGGTGGTCCCGATCGTCGCAGCCAGCGCGCGCGTCTCGTCGCCGCGCGTGAAGCGGGCGAGGTAGATCCCGAGCCGCTGGACCAGTCCCGTCCGCTGGATCCCGGCGCTCAGCATGTACATCGCGACGATGGTGACCGTCGCGGTGTTCGCGAACCCGGAGATGGCTCCGCGTGCGCCTACCCCGGTCCACGGCTCCAAGGCCGCGAGCGCGACGACGATCCCGATCGCGGTGATGTCGGTAGGGATGATCTCGGAGACGAAGAGCACCAGTGCGACCCCGATCAACGCGAAGACGACGACCGCGGCCGTCGGAACGCCGGCGATGACCATGACTACCGCATTCGGAGCGACCGTATATCGTTTCGGGGATCCGTCGAGATCAGTGGAAAACGACGGCCTCGCTCCCTCGGTGGTCAGTACAGATGAGTACGCTATCGATTCGCGGTGGCGTCGCCGGCGCTTCGCGCCGGCTTCAAGCGAGAGCTTCGCTCTCGCCCTGCGCCGGTGAGCGCCTGGAGGGCGCGAACCGCCCGCGAGGTCGTCGGCGCGAAGCGCCGACTGCTCGGAAATCTCTGATTTCCGGTGGAGTCGACCGGCCGGAGCAACGCGGAGGCCGGTCGACGAGGCTGGGGAGGCGTGAGGTGCGGTTGCGGGGCTGTGCGGGGCGGGACTCAAAGGGGCAGTCGCGAGGAGCGCGTAGACGTTCACGAGAGCAGAGCTCTCGTGAGCCAATCAGAACGCAGTGCGTTCTGATGACGACGTAAGTACCGGAGGGAGCGAACGGAGTGAGCGACCGAGGAACGCAACGAGTGTACGCGCTCCTCGCGACTGGGGCTTTGGAGGTGTTCTCCGAAACCGCGCTCGTTGCTCTGTAGTACCGAGCGACTGGGGCTTTGGAGGTGTGCCCCGACGTCGCGCTCGCTACTCTGTAGAACCGAGCGACTGGGGCTTTGGAGGTGTGCTCCGACGTCGCGCTCGCTGCTCTGTAGAACCGAGCGACTGAGGCTTTGGACGTGTTCACCCCGCCAGCAACGATCCCGTTCTACTCACCCCGATACCTATCGAAACAACCGTACGACTAGCAATTCACGTCGACCGGCTGTTTCATTCGATATTGCGTCCGTTGAATCGGGTTCCGACGGAGCCGATATCGGTCACGCGAAGGGAGCCATCGCTCGAACGCCGACGGCGTGACTCGGAGAAGCGGGCGCGTCGTATTATTCGATGTGGCCTTCACGGCGGAGCTGGTCGGCCTGGTCGTCGGTGTAGCGCCACTCGACGTTGGCCTTCTCGTCCTGCCAGCTCCACGGCTCGGCGAGGACGACGTCGCCCTCGTTGATCCACGTGCGATACTTCATTCGGCCGGGGATCCGTCCCAGCCGCTCTTTCCCGTCCACACACCGGAGACGAACGTGGTTGCCGCCGAGGTGTTCCGTTACGACGGCGAACACTTCGTCGTCTGAGGGCATTCGGAGGTTCCGACGCCCGGATTCTTCGCTCACGCCGTCAGGTAGGGGGCACGCCGGTATAAGTGGTGGGAGATACGAGCCCGCGTGAGCCACGAGCATAGGTAACACGGAACGAGTGGTTGTGGGGGCCGTACTCGAAGCCGGCGTCGGCCCGTTCGACTGCTCGGCGACGGTCGTCTTCCCGGCGTTCGGCAGCCCACAACGCAGTGAGTCCGCCGAGACGCACATCTGCTCTCCTCCCGGTTGTCGTGGCGCATCCACGACCGATCCAGCGAGCGTCTCCGACCGCTTGAGCCAAGCGTCCACAGTCGATCGGGCCAAGCGTCCACAGTCGATCGGGCCAAGCGTCCACGGTCGATCGAGCGAAGCCTTCAAACCGCGTCCGGGCGACCGCTCCCCATGGACGCACTCACCTTCGAACAGGAGCCCGAGCACCTCTCGCCGGTCGTCGTCGTTGCGACGGTCGCGTTGATCGCCGTCTTCGTCGTCGGCCTGTTGTATCAGGCGATCGCGTTCGTGATCTGAGGGGGCGCGACACGCCGGTCGGACCGAGGCGCGCGGCCGACCCCCCCTAGCCGGGAAACGTCACACAGTAAAGTACCTCTCCTGCGGACACGTCCGTATGAGTAACAGGGAGGTCGACGAGGTGGACAAAGCGATCCTGTACGCGCTCCAGGAGGACGCCCGAAACGTCTCCTCCGCCGACATCGCGGAGCGAACCGGTACCTCGGACAGCACCGTCCGGAAGCGCATCCAACGTCTCGAGTCCGACGGCGTGATCAAGGGATACGGCGCCCACGTCGATTACCAACAGTCGGGGTATCCGCTCCGTATGTTGCTTTATTGTACCGCTTCGATCCCCGAACGCGGCGGTCTCATCCCCGGTATCCTGGACATCGACGGCGTCGTGTCGGTCCAGGAGCTGGTCACCGGCGAACAGAACCTCCTCGTGACTGCCGTGGGCGAGACGGACGACGACATCACCTCCGTCGCGCAGGAACTCCTCGATATGGGGCTCACGGTCGCCGACGAAGTCCTCGTTCGGACCCACGAGACGACGCCGTTCGGCGAGTTCGACCGTCTCGCTCACGCGACCGACGACGGCTGACCGACCACGCGCTCGACGTCCAGTGCCGTCGCGCGACGAACGACCGCCCGCACCGGATCGGCGGTGCCCGAAAGGTTGTCCGAGTCCCCGTCGAGGACGACGAGCTCAGCTCTCCGGCCCGGAGCGACGACTCCACAGTCGAGCCCGGCGATCTCGGCGCCGGCAACGGTGGCCATCCGCAACACCTCCCGGGAGGTCACGTCGAACCGTTTCGCCGCGTACGCCATCTCGCGGAACATCGACGGCGGGTTCAACATCACGTTGTCGGTCCCGAGCGCGACCGTCGTGTGGTCGAGTAGCTCCCGTACCGGCGGGGTGCCGACGTCGAGCACCGTGTTCGCGCGCGGGCAGACCGCGACCGGAACCGAACGGTCAGCGACCCGATCGAGGTGCTCGGGCTCGGCGTGGACCATGTGGACGAGCAGGTCCGGGTCCAGGTCGAGCGCCGGGTGGATGTCGGTCGCGTCCGGTTCGCCGGCGTGGATCGCGAAGGGGAGTCCCCGGTCCTCGCAGGCGGCGCGCTCCGCGGCGAAGTCGTCGTCGTTCGCGCCGGAGGCCCCGTACCCGTCGGCGACGTCGAGGACGGCGGGGTCCCCGCTTCCGAAAACGAACGGCTCGAAGAGGACCGGCTCCGCCGCCTCGCGAAGCGCGCGTGCGCCGTCGATCCCGAACTCGCGGAAGTCCAGACACGAGACCGTGCCGGTTCGGCGCATGAACCGGAGCGTGCGGCGCATCGCCGACACGAGGTCGGACCGGTCGACAGCCGCCAGCCGCCGGTGTTTCAGGCTGTCCGGCGGTGCCACCGCCTCGTCGAGAGACAGGCCGACGGCCGCCTCCTTCGCGACGGAGTCCCCCAGGTGCGTGTGCGCGTTGACGAACGCCGGCAGGATGATATCGGTCGAGTCCGTGCTCGTCTCCTCGACGGCCGTGATCCGTCCGTCCTCGACGACGACGCGTCCACGAACGGGGTCGAACGACGGTCCGGCGAGGACCGTCCCTTCGAGTTCGTCCATGCCGACGCTCGGGACTCGATCACGATACGGTTTTCTGAACGGGCACGTCTCACGATCCGTGAATCCAGATCCGGTTCTCGTTGCGATCCGTCACGAGGGACGAAATCCCGGTCCGGAGCCGACGCGGCCGCTCCGTCCACGTCCTCGTGGTGCTCCCCGACCTTCGATAAACATAACGTTCTATAATGTCCTATTTTCGAACGAACTGTGACTATAGATGGATTTAATACCTGTTCTGTTCTCTATGACCGATAAGACGACCGAAATCGGATCGCGAGCGGGCCTCGTCGATCGGAACGGTCGCACGACGGACTGATCGATGTCAGAACGCACCTCGAAACCGACGGTCGGAGCACTTCCGGACGCCACGGCTGGATCGCCGTTCGCGTCCCTCGCACTGACGTGGCTCGTGTGGTCGCTTTTCGCCGCGAGCGTCGCCGCACTCGTCGCTCACGTTCGACTCGGCGGCGCCTGGGAGATCCCCGGCGTGGTCGGTGTCGACGGCCTGACCGTCCTCCTGTGGGTCGTCGTTAGCTTCTTCAGCGGCATCGTACACAGCTACTCGCGCCGCTACATGGCCGGGAGTCGCCACGAGACCGGCTTCTTCCTCGCCGTCTTCGGGTTCACGGTCGTCGTCATGGGGCTCGCCGCTGCCGACCACCTCGCCTTGTTCGCCGTCCTGTGGCTGGCGATGGGACTGGTGATGGCGGAGCTGATCGGCACCATCGACGGCTGGAGACAGGCACGAGCCGCGGCGCGTGTCGCCCGCACGTACTTCCTCGCCAGCAGCGCGCTCCTCGCCACCGCGTTGACGACCCTGTGGTGGACGACCGGCGAGACGACGGTCTCCGGGATCGCCGCGGCCGCCGACGGCCTCGGCGGGACGGCGTGGCTCGTCGCCGCGGTCGCGCTCGTCCTCGCGGCGATGATCCAGTCCGCGCTCGTCCCGTTCCACGGCTGGTTGCTCTCCTCGATGACCGCGCCGACGCCGGCGTCGGCGCTGATGCACGCCGGCTTCGTCAACGCGGGCGGCATCCTGTTGGTCCGGTTCGCGCCGGTCGTGACCGTGGACGCGACCCTCATGCTCGGGATCGTCGCCGTCGGCGCGACGAGCGCCCTGCTGGGTAAACTGCTCAAGGCCGTCCAGTCGAACGTCAAGGGCGAACTGGGCTGTTCGACGGTCGGGCAGATGGGGTTCATGATCATGCAGGCCGGTCTCGGTTTCTTCGGGGCCGCCATCACCCACCTCGTCCTCCACGGGTTTTACAAGGCGTACCACTTCCTTAGCGCGGGCGAGCGGATCGAACACACGAGTCCGACACATAACGCGCCCCGCGGAACGGGCGTCGTCAGCGTCGGCGTCGTCCTCCTGACCGGACTGGCCGGCGGCGCGCTGTTCGCAGTCCTCACCGGGAAGGGGACGAGCGTCGACAGCGGGCTGTTGCTCACGCTGTTCGTCGTGCTCACAACGCTCCACGCGGCCCACAGCGTCGTCGAACGTGCCTCGCTTTCGACACCGGCCCGCTACGCCGCGGTCCCGCTCGTGTTCCTCCCGGCTATCTCCGTCTACGCGCTCGTTTACGAGGCGATCTCGGCCGTGCTCTCCGGTATCCCGGTCGTTTCGGCCCCGGCCGAACTGAGCCCGCTCCACGCGCTCGTCGCCGTCGTCTTCGTTACCGTATACGTCGCGATAGAGCTCGGCCTCCACGAGCGTAGCCGGCGCCTCTACGTCGTGCTGGTGAACGCGAGCCAGCCCGCGTCGAGCACCCTGTTGACCGCCACGGAGGAATACGATGCGTACTGAACACGCCATCGAGGAACGTATCGAGGAGGCGGCGACGACCGTCGGATCGCTCTGGCCGATCCACTCGTTCGTGACGGCCAATCCGCTCGCGGGCTTCGAGCACCTGCCCTTCGACGAGGCCGTCGGGCAGGCTGTGGACCTCCTTGGCGGTCGCGGCTACCCGAGCCCGGAAACGTTCCGGACCGCCCTCGACCGCGGGCGGATCGACCCCGAGATACTCGAAGCCGAACTGGCCGAACGCGGCTACGAGGCAGCCCCGGAGACCCTGTTGGAGCGCATGGACGCCGACACCGGACGTCCACGCCCCGACGCGGAGGGGACGGACCCCGCCGTACGGCGTGTCGACCGGGTGCTGACGAAGTGGCTCGCTGCGTTCCTCGACGAGGGGCACGCACGGTGGTCGATGCCGAACCGCGAGGAGGGGTTCTACGGCGCCGTCCGGTCCGTGTCAGCGTACGACGGCCGGATACCCGACGAGGGGATCGTCGCCGACCTGCCGGCCTCGCCGATCGACGTCGTCGAAGCCGTGCTGGAGCCGTACCCGGAGAGCCAGTGGACGCCCGTCCTCGAGGAGCAGTTCGCGGCGCTCCCCGGGTGGACCCGATTCGTCAACCGCCGCGTCGCCGACGACGGCGCGTGGCAGTCGGCATACCCCATCACGCGCGAGGGATACCTGGCGGTGCGGCTCGCGTTGCTGGACGGCTTCGGCGTCGACCTCGCACCGGCGACCGACCGCGACGGGGCGACGGTCGGACCGGCCGACGAACTCGCCGACGCGTTTCTGACGGCGTGGGAGGCGAGCTACCGACGTGAGATCGTCGCTCACGTCGCCGCCGAGAGCGAGGCGCTCGACGGTGCGCCGGCTGAGGATGAACCCGCCGACCGCCCGGACGCACAGCTGGTCTTCTGTATCGACACGCGGTCGGAGGTCGTTCGCCGGCACATCGAGGCGGTCGGCGGCTACGAGACCCACGGCTACGCCGGCTTCTTCGGGATCCCGATGGAATATCGGGGCTACGGTTCCGGGGTGTCGGTCGACGCCTGTCCGCCGATCCTCGACCCGAAACACCACCTCACGGAGGTCCCCGTGGACGAGGACGGGCGGGCGAGCCACGACCGCTGGTCGGGCCTCCGCGAGGCCGCGGGCGAGGCCGTCGAGACGCTGAAGACCAACCCCGCGACTGCGTTCGGCTTCGTCGAGAGCGCCGGCAGCGGATACGGGCTGGCGCTCGCGGCCCGTACCCTCCTCCCCGGACGCGTTCGCGACCTGCTCGATAGCGCCGGCGACGCGGTCCCCGACGACCACGAGTTCTGTGACCAGGTCGTCGATCACCGGGAGGATCACGCCGACGGCCTCCCGGTCGGGTTGACCCGCGAGGAGCGGGTCGAGTACGCCGCGACCGCCTTCGAGCTGATGGGATGGGAGACGTTCGGGCGGCTCGTCGTCTTCGCCGGTCACGCCGGCGAGACGGCCAACAACCCCCACGCCTCGAGCCTGGACTGCGGGGCGTGTGCCGGTAACCCCGGCGGTCCGAACGCGCGCCTCCTCGCGACCGTCTGTAACGACGAGGCGGTCAGGGCCGGCCTCCGTGACCGCGGGTTCGACGTCCCCGAGGACACCGTCTTCCTCGCTGCCCAGCACAACACCACGACCGACGAGATAGAGCTGTACGACGGCCACGTCCCCGAGAGCCACGCGACGGACCTCGACCGGCTGCGTTCGGACCTCGACGTGGCTCGCGAGCGCGCGACCGCCGAGCGTCTCGGGTCGACGAACGCCGACGTGCCGACGGACGCTGACGTGCCGACGGACGCTGACGTGTCGACGGACGCTGACGTGGACGGCACTGACGACGCGTCGAGCGTCAGGGAGGCGGAGCGTCGCGCCGCCGACTGGGCCGAGACGCGCCCGGAGTGGGGGCTGGCCGGCAACGCCGGGTTCGTCGTCGGTCCCCGTGACCTGACGAGCGGCCTCGATCTCGACGGACGCGCGTTCCTCCACTCGTACGACTGGTCGACCGACCCCGACGGCGACGCGCTCGAGGCGATCCTCGCGGGACCGATGGTCGTCACCCAGTGGATAAACGCGCAGTACTACTTCTCGACGGTCGACAACGCCGTCTACGGGGGAGGATCGAAGGTGACGCACAACCCGGTCGGCAACGTCGGCGTGTACCAGGGCAACGGCGGCGACCTGATGAGCGGTCTCCCGCTCCAGTCGCTGATGGCCACGGACGACGAACCGTACCACCAGCCGCTCCGGCTCTCGACGGTCGTCCACGCGCCGGTCGACCGCGTCAGCGAGGTGCTTGCCGACCACGAAGAACTGACCGGACTCCTCGACAACGACTGGCTCTCCCTGACGGTCGTCGACCCGACCTGGGACCACCGCGCGTTCCACTACGAGGACGGTCTGGAATGGACGTCGGCGTCCGAGCGTCCCCCCGCTCGTCGGGCGGTACCGACCGCGCCCACGGTCGCGGACGACTGACGGCGACCCGCGGGATCGCGTTCGGCGGATCGGGGTCCGAGGGACCCCCGGATCCGCCGTCCCGAGTCGCATCCGACAGCCGTATGTCTCCGCCGACCGAACCGCCGGTAATGGACCGTCGAGTCCTGTTCGCGATCCTGATCCTCTTCGCCGGCGGCGCGACCGGCGTCGGCGTCGCCATGTTCGCGTTCGTCGGCCTCGACGACACGAACACCGAAGCCACGGTCGTCTGGGAGTCCGAGCCCGCTCCGGGGGACGACGGTACCGGGACTGCGACCGTCGACGTCGACGGCGAGACGCTGGTCGTCCAGCCGACCGTCGAGGACGGCGACCGGGCCGTCCGTGCGGTGGTTCCGGGCGACGGCCGGGCGTGGACGACCCGGATACCGGGAGCGACTGGCGAGACCGACGACGCCGGGAGCGACGCCGAGACCGACGACGGCGGCGACCCGGTCGGCGTGAGCCGGCTCGCGACCGGCACGCTCGCTGGCGATCCGGTGGTCGCGCTGACGACCGCGCCGGGGAGGCTCGTCGTATTGAACGCCGACGACGGCGAGGAGCGGTTCGCCGTCGACCTCGAGGGGTCGGGCGGGACCGCCCCGGCGATCGGCGACCCGACCGGCGACGGCGAGAGCCTCGTGGCCACGGCAGGCACGGACGGGACCGTGCTCGCGGTCGACGGCGAGGGGGAGCCGGTCTTCGAAGCGTCGGTCGACGGGCGGATAGAGCGCCCGCCGTTGGTCGTCACGCCCGATCCCGACCCCGACGGGCGTGACGAGCCGGTCCCCGGCGGCGTCGCGATATTGACGGCGGGAAGGGACCCCGGAACCGTCCACCTCTTCGACGAGTCGGGCGAAACGCGGTGGACGGCGACTCCGGAGGTGACGGCGGTCGGCTGGACCGTCGCGGAGACGCGGCGTGGCCCGGTTCTCGCGCTCGGCGGGTCCAACGGGAACCTCGAGGCGCTGGAGGGTGCGGACGGCTCCTCGCGCTACGAGGTCGGGCTCCAGGATCGACCCGTCGCCGTGGGGGACGTCGACGGCGGACAGGTCCTCGTCGGCGGTGGCGGAAGCGTCTGGGCCGTCAACCTGCTCGACGGCGAGGTCGTCTGGAAACAGCAGTTCGGCGGGCAAACGCGCGTGAACCCGCCGGGGATCGGAGAGCTGACCGGCGACGACACGCCGGAGTCGGCGGCGGTGAACCGCGAGGGCGAGGTGCTCGGGCTGACCCGCAACGGCGAGGTCGTCGTCCGCGGGAGCGTCCCGGAGACGGTCGTGTACGCGGGGCCCCGGTTCGCCGACGCGGACGACGACGGAACCGACGAGGTTCTCGTCGTGGACGGGGACGGCGTGATCCGGGCGCTCTCGACGTAGCAGACACTCCCGACGTAGCAGACACTCCCGACGTAGCAGACGCTCTCGACGTAGCAGACACTCCCGACGTAGCAGACGCTCCCAACGTGGCAGACGCTCTCGACGTAGCAGACGCTCCGGTGAGCGCTCGCGGCTCGGGGGAGAGCGTGCGCTCGTGCCCCTTCGTATCGGCGGGAAAACGAGGAATCGCTCGACAGGAGCCGGAATACGGACCGATTTCACCGGAAACGAGGTGTGTCAACGAGGCGGCCGCTAGCCGGTCGTCGTCGGGTCGATCCGACGTGAGAACCGGGCGAGACCGGCCGTCACAGGTACGCCGAAGTCCGAGGTCGTCGGCCCGGGTGGTCGTCGCCCTCAGTGGTCCTCGTCCTCGTACACCCACGCGGCGGCGTCGAGGTCGTAGTCGACGAGTTCGTCCTCGTCGAAGAACAGGTCGATCTCGCGGTCGTTCGCGCCCTCGTCCTCGTGGTCCGACGCGTGGATCACGTTCTGGCCGAGGTCGAGCCCGAAGTCGCCACGGATCGTGCCCGGGGCGGACTCGGCGGGGTCGGTCTCGCCGACCATCGCGCGGACCTGACGGGTCGCGTCCGCACCCTCCCAGACCATCGCGAAGACGGGCCCAGAGGTGATGAACTCGACGAGCCCGTCGAAGAAGGGCTTGTCCGCGTGCTCGCCGTAGTGCTCGTGGGCGAGCTCCTCGTCGATCCGCATGAACTTGCCGCCGACGAGCTTCAGGCCGCGCTCCTCGAAGCGGGAGACGATCTCGCCGATCAGGCCGCGCTGGACGCCGTCGGGTTTGACCATCACGAAGGTGCGCTCGTCGTGGTGGCTCATCTACTCGCCTCTCTCCCTGCGTCCTTCCTCGGTCCACTCGAGGTCGCGCGCCTCGCGGCCAAGGAAGTAGTTCTTCTCCGCCTTCGAGTCGACGAAGTGGAGTACCTGTCCGTTCGTCTTCACGTACATCGTGCCCGTGCCGGGCTCGATCTCCTCGCCGGTGTAATCACAGGTGCGTGTCTCGACCATGGGTTATCGTCCTCCGATGGCGTCGGCGTCACGCTGGGTCTCTCGCAACTGGAGCACGTCGCCCAGCCGGACGGGACCCAGGACGTTTCGCGTGATGATCCGTCCCTGGTTCGATCCCTCCTGGATGCGGCACTTGACCTGCATGGCCTCGCCGTGCATCCCGGTCTTGCCGACGACCTCGATCACCTCGGCGGTGGTCGAGTCGCCGGGTCCCTCTTCTGCGCTCATGGGTGGTTATCGGAGCTCCGCGACCTTCTCGCCGATGTCCTCGATGTCGTCGGCGGCGTCGCCGGCCTCGACAACCGCGGCGGCGGCGGAGCCGACCTCGAGGCCCGCGGCGTGGCCGACCTCGTCTTGCGTGTCGACGAAGACGACCGGGATCCCCTTCTCCTCGGCGAGTTCGGGGAGGTGCATCACGATCTCCTCGGGCGAGACGTCCTCGGCGACGAGGACGAGCTTCGCGTTGCCGCGCTCGACGGATTTGGTCGTCTCGTTCGTTCCCTTCTTTACCGTACCGGTGTCTCGGGCGACCTCGAACGCCTCGAGCGCTCGCTCGGCGAGGTCGGCCGGGGTGTCGTAGTCTACGTAAACTGGCATGTGTTGTTCACCTATGTCCTCCGTGTGGGCTCGCGTGTCCGTCCCGTAGTCGATCCCTGTCGGAACGGCACATCATCGACCCCACAGAGGGTGTACACCCGGATACTCTTGGACAGCATAAAAGCGCTTTCAAAGCGCTCGAGGCGTGTGCGAGGGTGTGACGAACGATACGTGTGTGGAGGTACCGTGTGTGTGGAGGTACCGTGGTCGATCGAGTCGACGGGACCGACCTACAGCCCCAGGTACAGCTCCATCAGCTCGTCCTCCTCGGAGAGGTCCTCCGGCGGCCCGTTGAACTGTACCTCCCCCTCCGCGAGGATGTACACGTAGTCCGCCAGGCGGAGCGCCGCCCGGACGTTCTGTTCGATCAGCACGACCTGTGCGCCGCGGTCGACGAGCCGCTCTATCAGCCCGAACGCGTCGTCGACGAGCCGGGGCGCGAGCCCGGCCGACGGCTCGTCGAGCAGGAACGTGTCCGCCCCGGTCATCATCGCCCGACCGAGGCTCACCATCATCTGTTGACCTCCGGAGAGGTCCCGTGCTTTCTGGCCGAGCTTGTCCTCGAGCGCCGGGAACACCTCGAGTACCTCCGCCTTGCGGTCCCCGATCGCGGCGGCATCGTCGACGGTGAACGCTCCGACCTCCAGGTTCTCTTCAACGGAGAGGCTCCCGAATATCCCGCCACCCTGTGGAAGCGTCGCGATCCCGTGGGTGACGATCTCCTCGGGTTTCGCTCCGGTGAGGTCGACGTCGCCGTACGTGACGGTGCCGTCCCACACCGGGACGATCCCGTTCAACGTCTTCAGGAACGTCGACTTCCCGGAGCCGTTCGGGCCGAAGATACACGTCACACCGTCGCGGCTCTCGAAGGTGATGCCGTGGAGGACCTGGTGGCGGTCGTATCCCGCCTCGATCCCGGTGGCCGAGAGCGTCGGGACGTCCTTGGATCCGTTTCCGCCGCTCATATCGGCACCTCGTCGTCCTCCGCGGTCGTTCCACCGAGGTACGCCTCCCGGACGGCGTCGTCTTGGGAGACTTCCTCGAAGTCGCCCTGTGCGATGTGGCTCCCGGAGTCGAAGACGGAGACCGAGTCCGCGAGCGTCTTCATCACGTGCATGTCGTGTTCGATGACGACGAACGTCCTCCCCTCGTCGTTCAGCTCGTGGATGTGATCCATGATCCGCGACTCGAGCGCCGGGTTGACGCCCGCCGCGGGCTCGTCGAGCATCACGACCTCCGGATCGAGCATCAACACCCGGCCGAGCTCCAACAGCTTCTGTTGGCCCCCGGACATGCCGCGTGCCTCGTTGTCGGCGATGTGGTCGATCTCGAGGAACTCCATGATCTCCCCGGCACGGTCGCGTTTCTCCTCGCGCGAGCGGTCGTCGTCGGTCTGGACCGCGAGCATGTTCTGTCGCACGGTCATGTTCTTGAACGGGGAGACGATCTGGAAGGTTCGTCCGAGCCCGCGGCGTGCGAGTCGGTGGGGCTCCCAGCCGGTGACTTCCTCTCCGTCGAAGTGGACGCTCCCGCTGTCCGGTTGATAGAACCCGGTAACGGTGTTGAAGAACGTGGTCTTCCCCGAGCCGTTCGGCCCGATGATCCCACGGATCTCTCCTCGCTCGACGGAGAGTGAGATCCCGTCGTTGGCGGTCAGCGCGCCGAAGCGCTTCGTCAGGTCGGTCGTTCGGAGTATGTCGTCGGTCATAGTAGGTCGAACTTCTCCCCGAGTTCCTTCACGTTCTTCCGCACGTCGTCGCGATCGACCTCCCCGCGGAGGATCCCGATGATGCCGCTCGGCGCGAACAGGACGGTGACCATGATCAGGACGCCGATCAGCGGCAGGTAGAACGTGGTCGATCCGAGGAACACCGACGAGAGCCGCTCCAACAGGAACACGAGCAGTCCGCCGGCAACCGGGCCGGTGAGCGTCCCGAGCCCGCCCAGAAGCGCCATAATAACCATCCGGTCGGTGATGATCGGCGCGAGCACGTCGTTCGGGTGGATGTAGACGATGTACCACGCGTGTACCGACCCGAAGACGGCCGCGACGACACACGAGAGTACGTACACCTGTCGTTTCACCCGAGTCGTGTCGATCCCGAGCGACTCGGCGGCGTCCTGGTCGTCGCGGAGCGCCTTCACCCGGTACCCGAACTCGTGGCGTTCGAACAGGTAGTAGGTGAGCGCCATCGTCGCCAGGCACAACACGAGCATCGCGTAGTAGAAGAACGTCTCCGAGATCGCGAACGGAACCGGGACCCCGACGAACGTGTCCGGCGAGCGCGGCAGGCTCAACCCGAAGGTCCCGCCGGTGATCCCGGTCACGAGCGCCGTCTGCTTGATCGACTCGGCGAACGCCCACGTCGCGATCGCGAAGTACGCGCCGGTGAGCCGCAGGGTCGGTACGGCGACGAGGTAGGAGACGATCGACGAGACGACGATCGCCAGTCCGAAGCCGACAAGGAACGGGTAGCCGAACTGTGCCATCGCGATCCCCGCCGCGAAGGCACCGATCCCGAAATACGCGCCGTGGCCGAAGTCGAGGTAGCCGGCGTAGCCGCCGATCATGTTCCACGACTGGGCGAGGCCGATCCACATCAGCGCGCCCAGCCCGATCCGCGCCCAGAAGGCGCCGAACAGGAGCGGCCAGGCGACCAACAGGACGGCGAGCCCGGCGTACCAGTAGCGTGGGTCCCCCGGAAGTCGATCGAGGGAAGGAACGGGTCCGCTCATGTCGCCCACTCCCCCTTACCGAGGATCCCCGCCGGCGACACCAGCAGGACGACGTAGATGATCGCGAACAACACGAGCAACACGAGGTTCCCGCTGATGTACACCGCGGTGAACGACTGGGTGAGTCCGAGGACGATCCCGGCTAGGATGACGCCGGGGAGGTAGCCCATCCCGGCGAGCACGACCATGAAGAACGCGAACGCGGTGTACTGGAGCCCCATGCCGGGGTTCGCCGTGAATATCATCCCGATGAAGACGCCCGCGCTGCCGGTCAGCGCGGCGTACGCGCCGTAGGCGATCGACTGGTACCGGTTGATGTTGATCCCCATCAATCGGGCGTTCGTGCGGTCCTCGGCGATCGCGCGGATCGCCATCCCCCCACGGGTCCGGTACAGGTAGTACATGAACACGAGCAGTCCGGTGACGCCGAAGACCGCGGTCACGGTTCTCACGACCGGGAAGGTCCCGACCCCCGGAACCGTCACTCCCCCCGTCAGAAGCGAGGAAGGGACGTCCTGGTTGTTCGGGCCGAAGATCGTGAGCACCGAGCCGCGGAGGAACGTCGCGAGCCCGAACGTGAAGACGAGCCCCATCAACAACGGATGGGGTCTGTCCCCGGTCGTCACGTGGTGGATCAGCGGTTGGATGAGCGACCCGGCGAGGAAGAACACCACGAGGACGATCGGGATGACGAAGATCCCCTCGGCACCGAACACCGGGGCGAGGACCGCCCCCATGAACGCGCCGACCATCACGTACTCGCCGACCGCGAAGTCGACGACCTCGAGGACGCCGAACGCGAGCGAGAACCCGACGCCGATCGTGATGTAGATCCCCCCGAGCAGGAGGCCGTTGATCACGATCTGTGTGAACAGTCCGATATCGACCATCTACGGGGAGTTACCGCTCGTCCCACGCGGGGACTGGATAGTTGGCCTCGTCGGTCGCGGCGTCCTCCGGACCGACGATCGCTGGCGACCCGTCCTCGCCGAGCTGGATGAGGAGCGTCTGGGTGTTGATGTTGTTGTGGTAGTACTCGCCCTCCGTCTCGAAGGCGACGTCGCCGTAGAAGGTGTTCACATCGATCTCCTCGAGGATCCCGATCAGTTCGTCCTTGTCGTCCTGGCTCAACGGTGGTGCCGACCCGAGCTCCTTGAACGCTTCCTGGAAGACGATCCCGGCGGCCGTCGATCCGGCCTGCGTGTAGTCGGGCGCGGTGTCGTACTCGGACTCGGATGCGTCCGCGTACGCCTGCGGGGAGTCGAAGAGGACCCCTCCGGACCGGTCGACGCTCGGGATCCAGACCGTCGCCCCGAAGGTGTACGGTGCCTGATCGTCCGCCCCGTCTTTGTATGACCCGGTGTTGACACCGTAGTGCATCAGGAACCCGTCCGGGTTGTATCCGAGTTGCTCGGATGCGCTGATGAGGTCGACGTGACTTCCGATGTGACCGCCGTGTAGGTGGAGGTCCGGGTCCACGTCCTGGGCCGCGCTCACGACGTTCGTGTAGTCGGCGTCGCGTGGGAACTCCTCGTAGTTTTCGACGGTGACCCCTGCCTCCTCGGCGGCGTCCCGCATCGACTCGCCGGTCGCGACGGAGAAAGGCTCGTTGACGGCCGTGACGTACACCGAGTCGGGCTGTGGTTCGAGGTTCAACAACGCGGACGTCGCCTCGTTGCCGATGATGCTCACCGTCGGGATGGTCCCGAAGCTGTACTCGAACCCCTCCTGCCAGATCTGCGGCGATTCGGCGCTTCCGGTAATGTGCGGCATGGAGTTCTGCTCCATAATCGGACAGACCGCGAGGGTGACGTTGCTCGAGTACGGACCGAGGATGGCATCCGCGCCGTCCTCGATCATCTCCGAGGCCGCGTCTGCCCCCGTCGAGGGACTCGACTGCGCGTCGGCGTACTCCACTTCCACCTCGTAGGTCTCCCCACCGACCTCGATGCCGCCCTTCTCGTCGTTGACCGTGTCCGCCCACAGGTCGTACCCACGCTGAGTTACCTCGCCGCCGAAACGGAGGTCACCTGAGAGCGACGTCACCGCTCCAAGCTTGAAGTAGTCGCGTTCGGATCCCCCCCGAGCCCGGAACAGCCGGCCAACCCGACCGCGGTCGCTGCACCACCGATGCCCTTCAGGAACGTCCGCCGATCGCCATATTTCCGTGACATAACGACACACAATGTTCTCGGAGTACGTGTAATAAATGTTTATGTGGATGTCAATATGTGTGTTCGTTCGAGAGCGATCCGATGGATCGGCGCGACGCTTCCGCCTCGCTTGCGATCGTTTTTGTCCGCCCGGATCCCAGGGATCCACACTCACATGGCGCGTCTCCTCCACTACTCCGACATCGAGAACGTCTTCGACGTCCCCGAGCGCGCGGCCAAGCTCGCCGGGCGGCTCCGCGAACTCGACGGCCCGGACGCCGCGGTCGTCGCCACCGGCGACACCACCGCGCCGGGCGTCCTCTCGCTGGTCGCGAAGGGACGCCAGACGATCGACTTCTACACTGCGACCGACACGCTGTTCGACACGTTCGGCAACCACGAGTTCGACTACGGTCCCGACGCGCTCCGCGGGCTCGTCGCCGACGCGCCGGTCGAGTTCGTCTCCGCGAACGTCCGCGACGAGGACGGCGAACCCTTCGGCCGCCGGGAGGGCGTCGTCCCGTGGACGACCCGCGCGGTCGACGGCGCGACCGTGGGGTTCGTCGGCGTCACCGACCCGGCGACCGACTCGCTGAACCCGATGGCCGCCCCGCTCACGTTCGACGACCCGGTCGCAACCGTCCGCGAGGCACTCGACGAGCTCGCGAGTGAGGGGCCGACCGTCGACCACCGGGTCGTCCTCTCGCACCTCGGCGGTGGCGACGACGACATCGCCCGGGAGTTCGACGTCGACGCGGTCCTCGGCGGGCACGTCCACAGCCGGCGGAACGAGCGCATCGACGGGACGCTCCTCGTCCGCCCCGGCGTGAACGGCGAGGCCGTCGCCGAGGTCGACCTCGGCGACCCGAACGACGCGAACGACCACCCGACCGCGACGCTCCACGAACCCGACGGCGTCGTTCCCCACGGGGAGCTCGAGCGGTCGCTCGCCCGGCGGATGGCCGCCGCCGACCTCGGCGAGGTCGTCGACCGGGTCGAGGAGCCGATCGAGCGGGCCGGCGAGGTCGTCCACGGCGGGGAGTGTCGCGTCGGCAACTTCGTCGCCGACGCGTTTCGATGGGCACACGACGCCGACGTCGGGCTCTCGAACGCGGGCGGACTCAGACAGGGCGACCCCTGGCAGGGCGACGTGACCAAGGCGGACCTCATCAGCCTCATCCCCTTCGAGGAGCCGGTCGTCCTGACGTCGGTCACCGGCGCGGAGCTACGGGGCGTCCTCCGGGAGATGGCCGCGCCCGACGTCGACTTCGGCGAGGACGACTGGTGGCACGGCCACGTCTCGAACGCCCGGGTCGTCTGGGACGCCGACGCGGAGGAACTCCTCGAGGCGACCGTCGCCGGGGCACCGATCGACCCGGACGCTCGGTACACGGTCGCCACCTCGGAGTACCTACTCCACTCCGACCACGAGTACCCGACGCTCTCGGAGCGCCACCGGATCGGCGAGGCCGACATCCAGTACGAGGTGCTCGCCGACTTCGCCCGCGAGCGCGGGATCGATCCCGAGATCGAGGGACGGATCGAGATCCGGAACCGGGAGGAGTGACGTACCGAAACGAAACGCCGGGTCGCCTCAGGGAAGGTCCACGTCGACGTCGTGTTGTCGACCCGCCGCCTTCACCGTGTTGTACAGGAGCATCGCGCGGGTCATCGGCCCGACGCCGCCGGGGACGGGCGTGATCGCGCCGGCAACCTCCCTCGCGGAGTCGTAGTCCACGTCGCCGACGAGTTCGTACCCCTTCTCGGTGTCGGCGTCCACGCGGTTGATACCCACGTCGATCACGGTCGCGCCGGGCTTCAGGCTCGAGCCGTCGACGAACTCCGGGATCCCCACAGCGGCGATCACGATATCGGCGTCGGCGAGTTTCCCCTCCAGGTCCTCCGTTCGGGAGTGACAGACGGTCACGGTGGCGTTCCCCTGCGGGGCCTTCTGGATCAGGAGGTTCGCCATCGGCTTGCCGACGATGTCCGAGCGCCCGACGACGACCGCGTCGGCCCCCTCGGTCTCGACGTCGTAGGCGGCGAGCAGCTTCTGGACGCCGTGGGGCGTACAGGGCTTGTAGCGGGCGTCGCCCGCCACGAGCCGGCCGACGTTCTCGGGGTGGAAGCCGTCGACGTCCTTCTCGGGGTCGATCCGCCGGAGCACCTCGCGACCCTCGACGTGGTCGGGGACCGGCAGCTGGACCAAGATTCCGTGGACGTCCTCGCGGGCGTTGAGGTCGTCGATGGTCGCGAACAGCTCCCCCGCGGGGGCGTCGGCATCGACGTCGACGTGGATCCCCTCGATGCCGACCTCCTCGCAGTCGCGCTGTTTCATCGAGACGTACGTCTCGCTTGCGGGGTCGTCGCTCATCAGCACGGTCGCCAGTCCGGGCTTCACGCCCGCGTCCGCGAGCGTCTCCACGCAGTCGGCGACGCCCGACCGGACGTCCGCCGCCACCGCCTCGCCGTCGATGACCTCCGTCATACTCGTATGGGGCGGCGGGAGCGGTAAAAGCTACCCGGGATCGTGTCGATCTGTGCAGTGCGCGTCGATGAAGTATCCACGAAGGTGGATCTTCCTCGGCGGCATTCGCCGGATCCGCGCACCGTTCGTTCCGGGTACACCGATCACTCCGGGTACAGCTCCTCCTCCCGCTCGATCGCGTCGATCGCGGCGACCTCGTCGGGGCCGAGCGCGAGGTCGGCGGCTGCGAGGTTCGCCCGGAGGTGCCGCTCGCTCGACGCCTTCGGGATCGTCACGACCGGGTCCTTCGCGACCGCCCACGCGATCGCGACCGCCTCGGGCGTCGTCCCGTGTCGCTCCGCGATCTCGACCACCTCCTCGACCGCTCTCACCTTCCCGCCCGCGAGCGGCGAGTACGCGACGACGGGATAGCCGTGCTCGCGGGCGTGCTCGAGGAGTTCGGGACGGTGATAGAGCGGGTGAAGCTCGGTCTGGTGGGCAGTGATCGGGGCGTCGAGGACCTCACGGGCGCGCTCGAGGTCGTCGATCTCGAAGTTCGAGACGCCGACCGCGCCGACGACCCCCGCGTCGACGAGGGAATCCAGCGCGGGCAGTGTCGTCGCCGGGTCGTACGCGCCGCGAGGGCGGTGGACGTACAGCAGGTCGATCCGGTCGACGCCGAGGCGTTCGGCGCTCTCGCGGGCGGTCGGTCCAACGTCGTCGCCCGCGAGCGCGTCGATCCAGAGCTTCGTCGCGACCGTGACGTCCGCGCGCTCGACGTCGCTTGCGGCGAGCCCCTCGCCGACGACGCCCTCGTTGCCGTAGATACGGGCGGTGTCGAGGTGGCGGTAACCGACCTCGAGCGCGGTCGCGATCGGTTCGGGCTCCTCGATGCCCATCGTTCCCAGACCGACCGGCGGGAGCGGGGCGGGCGAGCGGTCCATGTCTCGAGGTACAGCCGGCCAGGCATAAACTTCCGCAGGTCACGGCGAGTCGATCGGCGAGCGCCCACAGAGGCTCACGAGGTCGTGGAGGTCGTCGATCTCGTAGGTCGGCTGGGTGGAGAGCTCGAACGACCGGCGGTGGGGTCGACGGATGAACGCGGAGTCGATCCCGGCGTTGTCGGCTGCGAGGACGTCCGACTCGTTGTCGCCGACGAACAGCGCGGTGGACGCGTCGAGGTCCGCGAGCGCCCGCTCGAGGTAGTAGGGGGAGGGTTTCTTCCGCGAGAGGCTGGCGATCGAGGGTTCGCGGCCGTAGACGACGTCGAAGCGGTCGGCGAGGCCGAAGTGCGCGAGGAGGTCGTCGACGGTGGCCTGCTGGTTCGAGGAGACGACCCCGAGCGTGGCGTCGAGGTGCGCCAGCGCGCCGACGTCCTCGTAGGGCGTCTTGCGACCGGCACGCGAGTCGGCCACCTGTGCGTCCGACGCGGTCCGATCGCGGACGCGCCAGAACTCCGCCGGGTCGACCCCGTAGCGCTCACAGATGTCGGAGAGCGTCGCCGGGTCGACGCCGACCGCGACGTCGTCGACGTCCGCGAGGTCCGGGTCGGTCACGCCCAGCTGTTCGAAGGCCTCCCAGGCGGCCTCACGGAGGGTGTCGAAGGGCGTGCGACCGACGATCACTCCGTCGTGATCGAGAACGACGGCGTCGTACACGTCGTCCACTCGGTCGCAAACCGGCAAAAAGGTTTCAGTGCGTGTACCGTCGTGCGTTCGATGTCCGCGGAATTTCGAGGCGCGCGAGAACCCCTGTACTTTCAATACCCGGCGCGTCCAACGTTCCGCTTGGACCATGAACATCGCTGATATCGCAGTGCCGGAGTACGTCGAGGTCGACGCCGACGAGCGGCTCGCCAAGGTCCGATCCATCTTCGAGCGCGAGAACCCGAAGGGAATCGTCGTCATCGACGACGGCGAGTACGTGGGAGTCGTCGGCGAGAAACAGTTGCTACGGTCGCGGATGGAGGACGACACGAAGGTCTCCGCCGTCGTCAAGCCCGCCCCCTCCGTGAAGCGGACCGAGGACGTTCGCGAAACCGCCCGCCTCCTCGTCGAGGGGGACGTGAAGATCGCGCCCGTCTACGAGGGCGAGAAGCTCTACGGTATCGTGACGGTCGACCAGATCCTCGAGGCGGTCCTCGAGAGCCTCGACGCGATCACGGTCGATCAGATACTCACGACGGACGTGATCGGTATCAACGAGAAGGACAGCGTCGGCCGGGCGATAAACCGACTCCGTGAGAACGGGATCTCCAGGCTCCCGGTGCTCGACGACGACGGCACCCTCGCCGGCGTCGTCACCACGAACGACATCGTGGAGTTCGTCGTTCGCGACCAAGTTCGGCAGGGGAGCGGCGACCGTGCCGGCGACATCGACCGGATGCTCGATCTCCCCGTCTACGACATCATGTCGAGTCCGGTCGTGACGGCGACCGCCGACGAGACCGCGAAGGCGGCCGTCTCCCGGATGTTCGAAAACGACGTCTCCGGCCTCGTCGTCACCCCCGAGGACGCCGAGACGGTCGCGGGGATGATCACCAAAACCGACGTGTTGCGCGCACTCACGTTCACCGAGGAGGACTCGCTCGACGTCCAGATCACGAACGTCGACCTCCTCGATCGCACCTCGCGTGAACACATCGTCGGGTCGATAGAGAACGTCGTGGACAAGTACGCCCAGATGCAGGTGATGCACGCACACGTCCGGCTCCACCAGCACAAAGAGAAGCTCCGCGGCACGCCGCTCATCCAGTGTCAGATCCGCCTCCGAACCGATCAGGGACAGGTCGGCGGGTCGGGCGAGGGGTACGGCGCGGAACACGCCTTCCACGTGGCGCTCGACAAGCTGGAACGGAACGTCCTCGAGATCAAAGGCGTCAACGCCGACGAGGAGTACCGCGGCCAGCTGCTCCGCAAACTCGGCGATCTCTAGGCGTTTCCGACCCGACGTCGACCCGGCTCCGGCCCGCTCCGTGCGTTCCTTTTCGATCACTCGGTTTCGACGGCTCGGTCGCCTCCCGGCTAGTCGCCGCTCGTGCCGGCGACGAGCCCGTCCTCGACGATCCTGAACGTCGCGGAGTCGCCGGCGGGTCTCGACCGGTGTTTCTCCAGGGTCGCCCGGCGGTTCCCGCCGCGGAAGCGGTCGACGCGCAGGATCGCGCCGGTCCAGTGGTTGAGGGTGTTGCCGCCGAGCGCGCGGTCACGGTCGCTCTCGGGGTCGGTGAACACCTGGTTGGTGATCACCACCGCGAGGTCGTGTCGTCGCGCCAGCGAGAGGAGGTGTGTCACCTGTTTCGCGACCTTCCGGAGCGACTGGCCGCCCTCGGTGTCGTCGGCTCGCTCGAGCCGATAGAAGCCGGTGGCGGAGTCCAACACGACGAGCTCCACCTCCCCCGCGAGTTCCTCGGCGTCGCGGACGGCCTCGCGCTGGCCCTCGAAGTCGTACGCCTCGGTGATCACCAGCCGCGAGGCCAACTCCTCGACGCTCTCGTCGACGTCCGGACGGTCGATCCGGGCGCCGGCCATCTGTTCGAACCGGTCGATCGAGAGCCCCTCGGTGTCGATGAACAGCGACCGGTCGCCGGCCGCCGCGACCTCGATGGCTGTGGCGAGCGCGAGGTTGGTCTTACCCGCGGCGGGCGGGCCGTACACCTGGGTGACGACCCCGCGTTCGAACCCCCCGCCGAGCAGGTCGTCGACCGGCGCACAGCCGGTCGGGATCGGATCGCTCACTGGCTGACGTTCAGGCCCGTTCGTCTTTAAGCGGTCGGTACCGCGGGACGGTTCGATCGGTGGGGCGACGGAAACGTCCTTCCGCGTCGCCGGCATCCAGGGGCGTCCTTCCGCGTCGCCGGCCATCCGGATCCTTCCTACCGCGCAGCCAGCCACTCGGCGAGGTCGCCGGTCAGGAAGTCGGCGTAGTCGACGATCCCCAGGTACAGCGAGACGAGAACGACGACGACGATCGGGACCCGAACGATCCAGATCCAGGCGGTCCCGAGAGAGCCGAGGTCGCCGATCCCCTTTCCGAGCTCCGCACGCGCGGCGTCGGGGACGACCCAGCCGACGAACAGCGCGAGCAGTAGCGAGCCCAACACCAGGAGGATCCCGTCCGCCAGTTTGTCGAAGAGGTCGAGAAAGATCAGATCGACCGTGACCGGCACGCCGAGGAGGAAGACCGCGACGCCGAGCGCCACGGACGCGGGGAGGCGGTCGACGCCGACCTCGTCGATCAGGTACGAGACGAGCACCTCAAGGATACTGATCGCGGAGGAGAGCGCCGCGATCCCGACCATCCCGAAGAACACGACCCCCAGGACGCGTCCAGCGGGGATGTCGCCGAACGCCGTGGTGAGGCTCACGAATATCCCGCCGGGGCCGCCCGCGCCGGGTTCGATGCCGGCCGCGAAGAGGAACGGGAACACGACGAACCCGACGAGCACGGCCACGAGGGTGTCGAGCCCGGCGATAACGCCCGCGTCGGCCGCGAGGTTCCGGTCCTCGCCGAGGTAGGATGCGTAGGTGATCATCACGCCCATCCCGAGCGAGAGGGTGAAGAAGGCCTGTCCGGCGGCGGCCGGCAGGATGCTCTGCCAGTCCGTAGCGATGGTGCCGAAGTCGGGCGAGAGGTAGTAGCCGTACGCCGCCGTCGAGGCGTCGAGGGTGAACCCGTAGACGGCCATCGCACCCAGCAGGACGACGATCGCCGGCACCATCACCTTCACGCCGAGTTCGATGCCGCCCCGTACCCCCGCAGCGATGATCCCGATGACGAGCGCCATGAACACGGCGTGAAAGAGGAGCGAGTCGAGCCCGGTGGCGACCGAGCCGAAGAGCGCGCCCGCCTCGTCGGCGCCCGAGAGCGCGTAGCCGTCCGTGACCCCAATGAGGGTGTACCGGAGGAACCAGCCGGCGACGACGCTGTAGTACGAGAGGATGACGAAGCCGGTGACGACGAACAGCCAGCCGAGGTGGTTCCACACCCCGCTCCCGAGTTCGCGTATCGCGCCCACCGGGTTCAGGTGCGTGTACCGGCCGATCACGAACTCGACGAGGATCGCCGGGAAACCGATCAGTGCGACGAAAAGCAGGTAGACGAGCAGGAACGCCCCGCCGCCCTCCTGTCCGGTGATGAAGGGGAACCGCCAGATGTTCCCGAGCCCCACCGCGCTCCCGACCGCCGCCAGGATGAACCCCGTCCGTGTCGCCCACGTCTCGCGTGCCATCGTTGTCTGAGGGACCCGGCTGGTAAGTATAAGAGTGTCTTTTCACGGCCGACGATCGCCGATAAAAATGGATGAACGATCGTTTTCGACCGGTCCACTGCCGGTCACGCACGACCGGTCGGGCGCGAGCCCGGATCGGACTCGCCGTCGTCGGGGTCGTCCGGGCCGACGTCGTTCTCGTCCGAGCCGACGTCGTCCGGGGCGGGAGACGGCCGGTCCGCCGGGGCCGCTGGCGACCGTGAATTTAATGCCGTGAGGTCGACCTCACAGGGTATGGAACGCGTAGACGTCGCGATCGTTGGCGGGGGACCTGCCGGTTCGTCTACAGCGCACGCGGCCGCGAGCGGCGACGCGGACACCCTCGTGTTGGAGAAGGGGGTACCGCGGGCCGACCGCGACGGGCTCGGCCCCGACTCCACCGACGCCGCCGGGATCTTGAACTACTGGGTCGACATCATGGGGATCCATCCCGACGAGTTCCCCGACGACGTCGTCCAACGGGAGCTGAACCGGGCGGAGTTCCGGGGACCCACCGAGGCGGCGACGCTGTACGACACGGGCATCGAGTCCTCCTACGACGCGTTCGGGTACACCTTCCAGCGCGCGCGCTTCGACGACTGGCTCCGGGAGCGCGCCGAGGAGGCCGGTGCCGAGTACCGCGTCGGCGTCTCGGTCCGCGGCGTCGACACCGACCTCGATGCGAGCGACGAGGACGCCCCCCGACACACCCTCCGTCTCGCCGACGGCGAGGCGGTCGGGGCCGACTTCGTCGTGCTCGCGGACGGGCCACAGCGGACGGTGACGAACCGGGTGCTCGACGAGTACCTCCCGGCGGGACGGGGCGGGTCCGACCGGCTCGCGCCACCGGAGGCGAACCACATCGCCTATCAGGAGTACCGCCGCGTCCCCGAGGCGGTGTACGAGGCGGTGGAGGACGCGATCGTCTTCTGGTGGGGCGTGATGCCCGGGGAGACCGCGTACCCGTGGATCTTCCCGAACCGGGACCGTGTCTGTCGGGTCGGGCTCACGATGCCGATCGGGATGGATATCGACGACTTCGACGTCGACGCCTACGAGTTGCTCTCGGCGGACGACGAGTCGATCCCGGGCGGCGCGGAGTACGTCCGCCGGCTGTTGGAGTGGCAGTACGGGGACGAGTACGACGTCGAGGAGGACTTCCCGCTCGTCGAGGACGCCGGTAAACGCGGCGGGACCGAGACGTACCCGATCTCCTCGACGCGGCCGATCGACTCGCCGACCGACGCGGGAGTCGCCGTCGTCGGCGGCGCGATGGGGACCACCTCGGCGTTCCACGAGGGCGGCGACCACGTCGCCGTCCGCACCGGGGCGATCGCGGGCGAACTCGCCGCTGGCGGCGACCTGGCCTCGTACAACCGACGCTGGAAGGAGGCGATCGGCGACGAGGTCGTCCGCAACGTGACGATGGCGGACATGGTCGCCGACTACGAGCCGGCCGACTGGGACCGGGTTATCGGCGCGGCGGACGCGATGCTCGCAATGGAGGCGGACGACGGACTGCTCGCACAGCCGTACCGGTCGGGATGGGAGTCGCTGAAGTTGATCCTCGGCTACAAGTGGAACAAACGGAAGACGAAACGCGACTACGTGACGATCGCCGAGGACGAGTACGTGTACTGACCCGCGGTCGGGCGACTCACTCGGCCCTGCGGTCGGGCGACTCACTCGGCCCCGCGGTCGACCGCCGTCGCCGTCGGCCCCCGTTCGCGTGCGTACAGGTCGAGGACCACCTTCGCCCCGCCGAGCGCGACCGGGCCGACGAAGAGGCCCACTCCACCGAAGAGGACGATCCCGCCGAAGATCCCCACGACGATGATCGCCACGTTGATCGCGCTCGCTCGGTTGATCACGGCGGGCCGGAGGTACACGTCCGAGAGGCTGACGAGGATGCCGAAGACGAAGAGGACGACCGCCGCGGTGGAGCGGCCGCGAACGAGGAGGAACATCGATATCGGGACCCAGACGCCGAACGACCCGACGAGCGGGAGTAGCGTGAGGACGAACGCGGCCACGGTGAGGAACGTGACGCCCGGGACGTCGAGCAGGAACAGCCCGACGCCGAGAAGCAGTGCCTGGATCCCCGCGACGATCACGTTGCCGACGACCGACGCCCACATCAGGTCGTCGAGCTCCGCCATCAGGTCGCGTTGAACGTGGTCGGCGATCGGGGCGACGGCGAGCGCCCACTCGACCAGTCGGTCGCCGTCACGCAACAGCGCGAAGAGGACGAAAAGCGTCACCGACAGTCCCACCGTCAGGTCCGGCAGCCCGCGAAGTAGTCCGAGACTCCAACTCACGAGGCGCTGTACCACAGCGTTGATCGGCTCCTGGTAGGTCACGTAGAGCACGTCGACGTCGATGACGAACCCGAAGACCTCGATCTCCTCGACCACGAAATCGCGCAACTCGCCGCGGCGGATCGCGGAGAGGAGCGCGATCCCCTGCCGGATCGCGACGGTGAGGATGTACGCGATCGGGACGAACACCACGAGGAACGACCCCGCGATCACCGAGGCCGCGGCCACGTCCGACCGCACGTGCGCTTCGGCCCGGCGCTGGAGTGGCGCGAGCACGTACGCGAGGACCCCGGCGAGGAGCACGTACTGGAGGTACGTGACGATGAGGGCGATCGCGAGCAGCGCGCTGGCGGCCGCCAGGATCGTGAGCCCGGAGGCGGTCGGTACCCGCTGTGCCGACCCGTCGCTCATCTCGGCGTGGGGCGTCGACGGCTTCGTTCGGACATCGGACGTATCCGTGAGGGACGTGTGACTGTATAAATCCGTGCGGTGTGTCGGCACGCCCGGACGGTGCCGGAACTGTGTAAATCCACCGTAATATCGGGTGTAACGACACGAATGTCCGAGTATTCAGCGAGAGTTCCCGGTTACGGACGGGATATCTCACTCGATGGTGGCGATCGATTTCAGTCGATGGCGGCGATCATCTCGATCTCGACGGTGATGTCGATCGCGAGCGCGGCGACCTCGACGGTGCTCCGTCCCGGATACGGCGCGGGCATCCGGTCGCGATACACCCGGTTGAACGCCTCGATGTCGTCCATGTCGGTCAGGAACGCCGTGACCTTGACGACGTTCTCCAGGGAGGTCCCCGCCGCCTCGAGGACGGCCTCGATGTTGTCGAACGTCTGATGTGTCTGTTCCGCTATCGTCTCGCCGACCACCTCCCGGGTTTCGGGGTCCTTCGGGATCTGGCCGGCCGTGTAGACGGTGTCCCCGTGGATCACCCCCTGTGAGAACGGGAAGTCGCTGTCGTACCCCGCGTCCGTCGAGATGTGACGTACCATGACGGTCACTCTCGGGTACGGGAGAAACGTTTTGGGGTCCGACATCCCGTTTTGAGGGTCCCCATCCCGGGTTCGAGGGAAGCGGGTACGGGCCCCGACGCGCAAGCCTACGGCCGGGTCGGGCGGTGCTCCGGACGACACTTCTCGTATCAGGCGTGGTCGACCGCCGTGTTGATCTCCCGGACCGGGTCGGGAACGCCGTCGTCGGGCCACCCGCGTATCCGGCTTGCAGGGGGATCCGCGCGCCCGGTCGATGCGGACCCGTCCGGCCTTCGGGAGGTCGGCGACGTACTCCAGACCGCGACGGTAACCAGGGCTTTCTCCCACGGATCGGCAGGCACTCGATCACGGATCGGCGGACACCTGATCGGTGTACGTCCGCACGGGGGATCGAGGGCGTGAGCTCCGTTACGAACACCTTAACCGCTGGACTTTTTCACTCTGTTGAACTAATTTTCAACGGTGATATTCGTGCCAACAAATACTTATATAAGGTGAACTTAACGTCTACCAACCAGCAACCGGTCGAGGGGTCGAAAGATCACGCTCGTCCGCTCGAATCGGTGAACAGCTGGGTTCAACCATGAAAGCAAACAACCTGTTCGATGCGGACGACCGCGCTGTGAGTCCCGTTATCGGCGTCATATTGATGGTCGCGATCACCGTCATCCTGGCCGCCGTCATCGGGACGTTCGTGCTCGGACTCGGCGACTCGCTCGGGGACAGTCAGCCGAGTGCGCAAATCGATGTTAGCATTGATGATTCAGATCCTGCCGCTCCCGATTTAGAGATCGAACACGCCGGTGGGGATAGTATTGACTCGGACGCTCTCCGGGTAGTTGTCGACGATCAGAGCTCATCTAATACCTCTGAAAACACTTCGGTGTTCCCAAGCAGATTTGGCGTTGGTGACACAGAAACTGCAGACCTTTCCACGACGGGTTCGGAAGAGCTCCGTGATGTGCGCGTTCGGATCATTCACAAGTCCAGTGATTCGGTGTTAGTGGATCGGACGCTTGAGGTGGATATTGAAGATCTTGACGGTAGCGATCTCACGTTCGACTAATCGTAAGTAGCGATTACCGCCACCGACTTTTTGTTCGCGCCCGATACTGGAATCCGAGAACGAACGTGTTACACAGTTCCTGAATGGTCACAGGATCGAACTCGTCGCGTTCCTCCCGTATATTCTCTTCACTCTCCACCAGGTGCGCGAGTACCGCGTCGATCACGACGCTCATCGGCGGATCGTCATCAGGACCACTCGCCATGAACTCATTCTGTTGGTAGCCAGTTAGTGAACAGAAACTACCACGGTCACCTCACGACCGAGAAATTAAAACGAGACATCTTCGGGAGGCTTTGCGCCGTGTCGATGAAGCTCCGTGTCAAAGGTCACGAGTGTGCCACCGATATGATCTGCCGCCGCGAGCATGATCGCGTCCATCGCCGTCGTATACGTCCCTTCTTGAATCTCATCCGCCTTCTGAATCAGTACGGAACTGTGAGAGACTGGGTCGGTATAGGTTCGGATCGATCCGTGTCGCCGGTGACGATCGCGATGAACACGTTCGAATCGACGAAGAGCTTCATACGTCTTCGCGCGACTCACGAACGGCGTCGACGGGATCGATGTCCGGAGCGTCTTCGACCGCGAGTTCCGCGAGTGCGTCACCGAAGTCCACGTTTTCGTTCGGACCGTCTTCGTCATCGGTTGACCGCCACTCCGTACCCGACATATCGTAACCGATTGGACCGGGACCAATAAACCCCACTACGAGACTAAAAGTGAACTGAGTAGGTCGGCCTGCTCGCCCAGAAGGGGCCTATCGCCACCGGTTGTCTGAAACACCTGGTCGTTGAAGAATGCTAATAGTACGGTTGTTTCGATGGGGATCAGGGTGAGCAGAAGAGGATCGTTACTGGGTGGGTGAATGCGACTGCGAAGAACACCTCCAAAGCCCCAGTCGCTCGGCGATACGTAGTTGCCGACACGGTAAACACCTCCAAAGCCCCAGTCGCGAGGACTCGCGCGGCTCGTTGCGCTCCTCGCTCAGTCGCTCCCGCTCCTTCGCTGCGGTGCTTACATCGCCGTGCTTCGTCCTCGCGACTGCCCCTTTGAGTCCCGCCCCGCACAGCTCCGCAACCGCACCTCACACCTCCCCAGCCTCGCGGCTCGCTTCGCTCGCCGCGTCCCTCGCGGGCGGTTCGCGGGTGCTATCGCACCCGCTCACCGGCGCGCCACCGCTCGGGCGAGCAGTCATCGGTTCACCTGTATTGATCGTGAGTAGAGCCAGATTCTGGAATGCCTGGTCCAGTCGACGTTCACACGGTGAGTAGGCTCAACGACGGTTGGCCACACAGCGGCACTCCCGCGGCTGATCCGGGGGAAGCAGTCGCAACCGAGACACCGGTGTGCGATATCGTCCTGGTCACCGAAAACTGACTAAAAGCGATCTGATACGTGACCGCCACAGTGCTGGCAGGTGCCGGGATCGTCGGAACCGCCGATCTGGCGGTTCATAGCGCATCCCCCGAATGCCGTTTTCGGGCGTTAGAGGGTACTGAAGTCCTCGATAATGGAGACAGTAAAATTTTTGATGGGACCGCTGAGTCGGTGGGAAGTTTCCGATTCATCTGATTTGTGTAACTGGATTTGGTTCATAGATTGATCTCCTCGAAAACGTCGCGACGGTGCTCCATCCGGTTCCGCTCGTCGCTGAAATCGTAGTGTAGTTTCAGGGTCTCCGGCGTCGCGTCGACGCGCTCGCCGACCGCACGGATCGGCGCGCCTTCGTCGCGCATATGCGTCACCGCCCCTGTTCGGATCCGGTGGGGGCTCCTCGCGGACGGACACTTCGACTCGTGACCGTGATCGCGGGCCTCACACGAGCGTTTCTCCCGATCGTGCGGACACGGGCCGTAGTTACACGGATGCGTGATCTGGTAGGTCAACACGCGGACGTAGCTCTTCGAGATCCGTCCCTGATTCGTCGAGAACAACGGTTCCCGACCGCTCTCGTCGACCGCGTGTTCTCGGTTCAAGCGGATGTACGTCTTCAGCACCTCACACACGTCCTCCGAGAGGCTGTTGTGACGGTTCCCGGCCGCTCGATTCTTGAGCGGCGTCCCGCTCGACGGCCGATGTTCGAACTCCAGACTCTGATTCTCCGCGTCGAAATCGTCCACGTCAAGGGCTCGAGCGCCGCTCGTGCGGCATCCAGTAGCCCAAAGCACGGTGAAAAGCGCGTGGTTCCGACTTCCGAACTCATACCGCTCCATGTCGTCGAGGATCTCCCGTGCGCGCTCCGACGAGAGCTTCTCCGTGTTGACTTCCTCGCCCTTCGCCAGGCTCGGCTTCAGCTCCTGAGCGATCTCCGGGAGCCACGGCTCGACTGACCCAACCGCAACCCCGAACTCGAGGAGTTTCTTGATCGTCCCGAACTCGTTTTTCAGCGCCGACGCGCCGAGATCGTCCTCGCGCGAGTACCAGTACTCTTCGAGGTGGCTCCCCCGAAGATCGTTCAGGTTCATCAACGTGGCTTCGGACTCACACCACCGGACGAAGTGGCCGAGCCGGTAGGCGTACGTCGAGATCGTCTCACTCGACGAGTCCTTCTCCCGGTGCCGGAGAAATCGATTCATCCCCTCGCGAGGAGTCAGGGGCCGGCGGTCCGAACGGTCGTTCCACCGGGTGGATTTGTCGATGAGCCCGTCACTCACCGGAATCACCGCCGTCGTCGTCTTCGTCGTCCCCGTCGTCCCCGTCGTCGACCATCGCGATCTGCTCCGCGATCCGTCTCGCGTGTCCGCGTTCGTCGTCGGTCACTGTGATCGCTCCCCGTCGAGATCGCGATCGTAGGGGCCTGCCTGGGTCACGAGCCGGACCCGGTCACGCGCGAGGAGCGCACCCGTCTTCCGGTCGCTAAGCTCCTCGAAAACGCCGTCAACGTCGTCGCTGGCCGCGCACTGCTGACACCAGAAATGGTGATTCGTCGGTTCCCACGAGCGATGCCCGCGGGGGCACACGTACCGCCACCTGTCCTGCCGGTCTTCGATCCGCACGACTTCTTTCGAAACCATCGTCTCGAGCCGACGGACGGGGGTTAAAAAGAGGGAATCCTGACGCGCGGAGTGAAACTGAAAGTGGTCGACTCCGGCGGTTGTGTTGCGGTTCCTCGATCGATCGGGGGCTTCAAACCCCGGCGCGTAGTGTCCGAACATGGCTTTCGTGGCCTAGACACGGAAGCCCACGCGGACCCGCTGTCCTACCAGCGGGGTCCGCTTTTGCGAACGACCGGACCCATCGAGGAGCGACGGGTCCGCGAGAGTGCTTCCGTGATTCTCTCCAAGAAGACCGCCGACTTAACTGTAACCCATCGAATCGTGTAGTAACAAACACGGTAGGCTACTTGAACCGAAGCAAACCGGTATCTGTTATATGGACCCGTATAACGCGGACGTATGCGTCCCCGGGTGGAGTGGATGAATCAGACGGACGATCGGGTCCTCGAACTCCTCGCCGAGTCCGATCTCATCCTCACACCCGCAGTGATAGCGAAAAACCTCGAATACACGCGAAACTGGGTCTCCCGTCGGATCGGGAAACTCGAAGCCGCGGATCTCGTCGAACCGGTCGACGCCGGATACTACCGGATCACCGATCGCGGTCGCGCCTACCTCGCGGGCGAACTCGACTCCGACGATCTCGAATGATCGTCAGACCGGCGTTATTCCGTTTGCTGTGAGACCTGAAGCTCCCTCGCAGCGTCGGCCGAGATCGTGAGTCCGCCAGGGCCGACGGATACCTCGTCGGTCACACACTCCGTGATGAGCCGGTGGAGGTCCTCGAGGTACGACTCGGGACGTTCCTCTTGGATCCGCGTCGTGGCCTTCCCTTCGAGGTGCGCCCCACGGTGGGCGACGTATATCTCGACGAACCGGCGGCGCGTCACGTCCGGGCTGTCCCACACGACGGCGGGCACGGCGGAGAGTCCGGTCTTCGAGCCCTTCGGCGCGCCCATCGCGACGAGACACCGCCCGAGGACCGACGCGTCCGTGGCCGGATAGAGTTCGGTCGCCCGGGAATCGCTGTCGACGTGGCGCGTCTGTGCGTCGACGCCGACCGCTTCGAACGCTTCGGAGATCATAGCGGGACCGATCCGCCGACCGGACGACACGGCCGGAACGAACACGTCGCTGACGCTCCCGCCCGCGAGGACGTGCGCGAGCAGTTCGACGAGCGCAGTTGCCATGTCTCCGTCCGGATCGGGATCGAGCCACCCGTGATCGATCGCGGTCTGGATGCCGCGGACCGGGTCGGGCATCCCGTCGTCGAGCCAACCCCGAACGCGGCTCGGTGGGAGATCGAGGGCGTTCCCGACGCGAGTTCGACCGTGTTTCGGGTGTTCCGCGGCGTACTCCTGTACACGTCGATAGTCGAGGACCTTCTCCCACGGGTCCGGATACTCTCGATCGCTATAGGTCCGGGCGAGAGCTTGTGCCGTGGGTTGCATAGGCATCACTTACACGTCAACTGATTTTAAATTGTTCATCTAATTTTTACTATTGATATTCATGCCAATAACTACATAAGTAAGGCCTACATAGCGGTTAATAACCAGCTAACCGATCGGAACGGAGCGACCGTTCATCGGTGGACCGCTGGGTTCAAACCATGAAACCAAGCAACCTGTTCAACTCCGACGACCGCGCCGTGAGTCCCGTTATTGGGGTCATACTCATGGTCGCGATTACCGTGATTCTGGCCGCCGTCATCGGGACGTTCGTGCTCGGACTCGGCGATTCGCTCGGCGACAGCCAGCCGAGTGCGCAGTTGAGTGTAGACGCGAGTACTAGTGGCGAGGTCGTTCTTGAGCATAACGGTGGAGATCAGATCGATCTATCCGAATTCACAATCGTTGCCGGTGATAATAGCGAAGTGATTTCGAACATCGAAGATGATTCTGATTCGACAATAGATAGCGGCCCTCTTTCCGTTGGAGAATCAGTCATCATGACGTATAGTGATGGTTCGGGGGATTCCGTAGACGAAATTGAAATAATCCATGACCCATCGAACTCGATCATCCTCTCTGAGAACGTTGATATCGAAAATCATGATGGGTGGACCACACCATAGGATAATTAATTAATAAACATACCGTATTTAGCGCCATCGACTTTCTACTCGCGTCCTGTACCGCAACCCAAGCACGTCGGTGTTAAACTGCTGGATCGTCGCTGGATCGAGTTTATCCCGGGCGTCGCGGATGTTCTCCTCGCTCTCGATGAGATGCGCGAGTGCCGCGTCGATCACGACGCTCATCGGCGGGTCGTCTTCGGGGCCGTTCGCCACGATCTCGCTCGCCTTTTCGAGCTGGTGCTCCCGTTCGTCGGAGAGTTTCAAGCTGGTTCGACGGCTCATTCATATACCTCCGTATGTACGGGGGTCGCGATCCCGCCGATCTTGGGTGACTGAACCCGTCCACGTTGAAGTGGTACCGACCGATCGACCGCTATCGCGACGACGCCCACCCGCAACCCAATCGATTTCTATGTACTTCGACAGTCCTCGAGGACCATCGAAGTACATAGATCGCGGTTCGTGAATACATCCACGTCGAACCCCACGGGGTCGGCTCGAGAACCCCCTTCCGGCGGGTTTCACGCTCGCCCCACGAGTTCGATCAACGACGGGACTTCCCCGTCCTCCGGGAACCGCACGAGGTACGCGCGCCTGCCGACGCGCTGGGTGTGCGCGTCAGCTTCCTTGATCGATCCGTCCTCGGCGACTAATCCGTCTAGCTGGAGGTGCTGTTTGTCGATCGTTACGGTTCCGCTACCGTCGCGGTCGACGAGACTTTTGAAGCCCATCGACCCGTCCGGGCACGGTGGTTCACTTAAAGATACCTCAAAGTGACACCTGACGGTGACACACCGTACTGATTGCGCGATTATATGGGGGTCACCGTGACCGTCCCGTCCGCATGGCAAAAATGGAAATGGACGCTATCGACGCATCACTACTCGTCGCCGGTCTCGCGAGCGCCTTCATGCTCGTCGGGGTCGCGACGTTCCAACTGTTCGATGTCTCGTTCTCCGAGACCCTCTTTGAGCCGGCCGGATTCGGGCTCTCGACGGCGTGGGTCATCGGCTACGCGAGCATCGTCGGAACGATCATCACCAACGACAACACCGAGTTTTCGACCCTCTCGGACGACATTCAGGGGTTACAGGGGTACTACATGGCGGCCGCGATCGGGACGCTCGCGCTTCCCGTCGCGTTCGTCGTGTCGCCGGCCGTGTCGGACTTCTTCACGTCGGCGGACCTGTGGGGGCTCGTCTACGTCGTGAGCGTTACGAGCGGGCAGTTCGCCCTGGGGTGGATGCTATGAGTTCCATCTGGGACGGGGAAGACACGATCGCGGGCATCATCTGGATCGCTACCTCCATCGGCGCCGTGAATTGGGGGCTCCTCGAGTTCGCCGACTACAACGCGGTGGCGGAGGTCGGGACGGCGCTCGGCTCGCCGACCGTCGAGACCGCGATCTACGCGACGGTCGCGGTCGCCGGCGCGATCACGCTCGCCGACCACCTCGGCGTGTACGACGTGACGGATGTGGTCGACTCGGTTCGTGGGGACAGCTAATGAACCGCAACACAAGCAAAATCGGCGGTATCCTGCTGGCGGCGTTCGTCCTGATCTCCGGGATCGGGCTCGGCGTCGGCGGGGTGGCGGCACAGGAGGCCGACGATCCGATGGTCTTCGTCGACGACTCGACGACGATCTCCAACTCCACCGAGTCGGTGTACGTCGACGTGACCGGCGCGGACGACATGAGCGGGAACGGCCCGATCGACGTGGACGTGACCGTGGAAGGGCTCGAGGAAGGTCAAGACGCCGGGAACGGGACCGAACTAGACACGGCGACCCTCTCGGTTGCGGCCGGCGCGACGGAATCGTACAGCTACGACGTGACGGACACGGACGTGTCTGACTACGACTCGGTTCACGTCACGGCGGAAGTGACGACCGACGGCGACGAGGAACACATCGCGTCGACGGATTGGGGGCTCCTCGAGCGCACCTCGGGCGGGGGCGGCGGGCTCCTTGACGACTCGAGCGGGAACCTCCCGATCGTCGGCGTCCTCGTCGTGGCGGGGGCGGTGTTGCTCCTGACTCGTGAGGACTAGCGTATGACCGCAACACAACCTACGAAACGCCGATACTCGCGCCGGGGGGTAATGAGAAAGACCGCGCTCGGGATCGGCGCGTTCGCCGGCGCGGGCGCGATCGGGTCGTCGACGGCGGTAGCACAGTCGGAAGAAGATGTTTTGAAGACGGGGGCGATCTATGCGTTAGGCGGACCGGCCGCGGCCGCGGTCGCGGCGTACGGCTACATCGTCGACGGCCCTGACGATTCCGAAGTGGCCGACTCGCTGGAGTGGCAAGTTCACGTCGACGAGTTCACTCGCGCTCGCGAGGACGAGCTGATGCTCGATCAAACGCTGGCGTCCCTCAGACGGGACGTTCAACTAGTCGAGAACAAAGCCCGAGAAGAGGCCATCTTCCGAATCTACGAGCAGGCCGTAGATTCTGGTGACGAAGCTGACGCAACAGCAGCAGCGGAGGAGGCGATAAATGAATCCTTCTCAACCGTCCAAAAGGGGATCCTCGACTCATGGAGTATTCGTTACCTCCGAGCCTCGACTGTCTGGACAACCTTCGATAGTTCCGACCAGTGGGATCTCGACGATATGTATAGTAATGTCATCAATATCTGGAACACCAGAGACGATGACAAAGGGGGAAATTCTGTGGGTATGAATGGCCTCAAAGGAGGCACACAGTCTACCAGCTTATACGATGGTACCTCGTTCGAATACAACGGTGTAATCGAACAAGACGGGGACTACTACCATATCATGGACCCTGTCGATTATCAAAGCGCGTACGATAGTGCTGGTTCGGCAGGAAAACGGGTAGACACTTTTCGAATCAAGAAACCCGATACTGCCGATTACGACTCTGTTGATGAAGATGATGCCCTCGACATTGATGATTCAAATGTCGACCTCATCAACTGCTGGCAGTGGGCCGAGATCTACCAAGATCTCGATGACGAACACACCGCTGTGATGGATGAAGTATCGAGCATGGTCGATACCTACTTCCAAGACGCCCAAGACGGAGAGATCGATTTGGCCGAGATGGTCGGCCCGAAGCACCTCTCTGACACCGCGTCGACTGCGAAGGACTTCCAAGAGTCGACGATGGCCCTGCGGTCGATGGGGTTCAAGATCGCCGAGCAGTCGTCTGTTCTATCCGTCGACGTCGATGGAGAGAAATCAGAATACGACGGACGGCTTGCTCGGACGAGTGACGAGCCGGATCCGCTCCCTGTCGGACAAGAGATCGATCCAGAGCTAGTGCCCGGATCGATATACGCCGCGATCAACGTCGAGGACTCGGACGGGAACCTCACGGGCGAGATCGCCGAGATCACAAACACGTTCGAGATCGTCGAGGCGGAAGGCGGGGCTTCGGAAGTCTCCTTCGAGAGCCGGCAACTCGCCGAATCCGACACGTCGAGCGAGGATATAGAACAAATTTTCAAAGAAAACTTTGGGGCAAACGAGGACGCGAAAAACAACGTCTACGACACCGCCACCGGCGGTGGAGGAGCCGGGGGAGCCGGCGGGTTCCTAGACGGCGATCAGGACTGGGGAACGATCGCGCTCGGAGCCGGTGCGGCCGCGATCGGTTGGGGCTACCTCACCGGGGGGGACGACTAGATGGCCGTGACCCCCATCGGGATCGCGATCGACGCGATCACCCGGACGATCGGACCGATCGGACAGATCGCTTTCGTCGCGATCGCCGCGTTCGCACTCGCCGCGTTCCTCGGATACGATCCGGTCGCGATCGCGGAGTCGTGGATCCAGACACAGATCCGCGGTATCGTGGGGGTCTGATGGTCCGCATCCTGATTTTTTGTGTTGCGGTTTCGATACTGGCTTGTGTTGCGGTCGGGGGTGCGGCGGCGACCGGGACGGGTCCGGGGATCGAAGTGAACACGACGGCGGACGCGCCGGAGCCGGAGACGTACGCCCAGGAGATCGACGCGGATACACAGCTCGTCGAGTGGAGTTACAACGACGAGCGGGAAGGCTTCGAGTTGCGCTTTGAAACGAACTCGTCGACGCGGATCACTCTCACCGAGGCGGTCCAGTTCTCCGAGGGAGCCGGGTCCGGACGGATCTATCAGCAACGACTCCCGAAGGGAACGAGCGACGTCTTCGTGAAGGTCCCGCGCCGAGGCGGGCAGTCAGCCGTGACCATGACCACGCCGGCGTCGATCGAGGAGAACAGATACAGCTACGTGTCGACCGGGCAGACGACGCCGGACCGCCCGCCGATCACCTACGGCCGGGTTCAGCTCATCGTCCTCCTGACGGCGATGGGATCGGCCGGGATGGCGTTCGGGATCGTCAAGCGTCGACGCGAGGACGAACAGCGGGATTGGAGGCGGGTCCTGTGATCGCCGGTCTCGTCGAGTGGGTCCGTGAGAACACGCGGATCGTCGTGGGGGTCGGACTCTTGTACGTCGGCGCGGCGCACACGGGACGGATCACCCCTGTGTGGGAGATCCCCGGCTTCGGGATCGTCGTGATGGCGGGCGTCGTCGTGGCGATCGCGGGATACATCGCCGGCGGAGCGATCGACGGGCTACTCCCGGAGGACGAGGGGATCTACGTCGTCGCGTTCGAGTCGAGTGAAGAGACCGGCGGCGAGATCTACGAGCTGTCCGAGGACCAGTTCAACGCGATGGACGTCCACGCCGGGACGCTCTTCGAGTGGCCGACCGCGAAGCGCGTCTACGAGGTGAAGGAGTACCGCCCCGAGGAGAACGTGGCCGTAGCGAACTGGCGGGAGTCGGTCGCCGGGAGCCAGCTCGCCGGCGACGCCCTGGTGGTCGACGCGATGGACCAGATCGCCGAACTCCGAGACGAGTTCGAGCCCGAGGCAAGGAAGTCCCGCCGGCTCCAGCGTCGGATCCGGTCGATCGTCCGGCGGCTCGACCGCCGCCGCATGATGGACCAGCAGGAGATCCTCGATCCGACCACGACGCCGTCGTTCGGCGACGACGATGCCACCGTGTCCGCGGTCGTCGAGGAGGAACTGCCGGAGGACCTCAAGCCGGAGTCGATGAAGGCCGGCGACGGTCCCGCCGCGGAGACGAACGGACACGGCGAGACGATCGGCTTCGAGCTGTTGGACGAAGCCGAGGCGCTATCGATGGAGGACGCCAACTGATGGGAAACGACAAGACGGGAGCGTACGCGGCGGCCGAACTGGGATCGAAGCTCCGGGGCGAGGATCCGGGCGAGAATGTTCGATCGTTCGCCGGACTCGTCGACGACCGGCAGACGCTCGCGCTTCTCAACTATTACGACGGGCTGATAGACGACTCGATCGAGGAGACGGAGATCGGTCGTCTCATCGTCCAGAACGCGGCGACCCGGACGATCGACGAGGCGGTTCGACACGGCTCGGTGTCGCAGATGAAATCCGCGACCGGGCTCACGGGTCAGGAACGCGACGGCGGCGACCTGTACGCCGACGCGGCGGGCGAACTCACGCACGAGGGCGCGATCGGGCTTGTGTTTGGGTCCCCCGGCTCCGGGAAGACCGCGACCACGCTCGACGTGGCGCAGGCGTGGAAGGTTCGAACCGGCGGGTCGCTCATCGGAAACACGTCGTGGGACGGCTACGACCGCGTCGTGCGCTCCGACCGGGAGATGCTCGAAGCGATGGCGAACATCGAGGGGCCGGTGCTCGCGGTCCTCGACGAGATCGCGCAGGAACTCTCCGGGTTCGGGAGCGGGAACAAGGCCGCCGAGCAGTTCTCGGACTCCCTGCTTTTCATCCGGAAAAAGGAGGCGGAGCACGGCCCGCACCCGAAGCGCGGATCGGTCCTTCTCGTCGGGCACACCCGGACGAAGACGGCGAAGTCGATCCGCCGGGTCGCGTCGTTCGCGATCAACAAGCCGAGCCGGAGCGATCCCGGGCTCGCCCGGCTGCTCGAAAGCGAGGGCGGGAAAGACGAGTTCACCGAGGCGGGCGACTACAAGGGCCTGACGGACACCGCCGAGAACTACCCGGAACACGAGGCATCCGAGTTCAGCATCGAGATGGATGACGACGAGGACGGCGAGAGCGGCGGTCAGACGCCCGAGGAGCTACGGAAGGACGAACACATCAAGACCGCCATCAAAGCCGCCGAACGCGGGATGAAGTACGACGACGCCGCCGGGCTGGTTCCGTACGGCGAGGACTGGGTCGGCAAAGTGTTTCGAGATTGGAGAGACAATAATCGGTACACGGAGTTGGTGCCAAAGCAAACGTCTCCGGCTGATGACTAATCCGATGACGGACACCCACCCGGCGCATACCTTATTTTATACGCGGGCGATCTGCGGGGGGCCCGGCCGCGATCGCGGCGGGGGGATCGCCGGGATCGATCGATCGACTCGCGAGCGAGATCGGCCGGGGGTTCGGCGACACAAACCCAAACGGATCCGGCCATGAGCTACGATCCGGCGATCGTCGGTCGGTACGGGAAGCTCGTCGAGCTGTGGGCGACGGATCGATACCCTCTCACGCTTGACTACCCGGTCGTGGACGGGCTCAAGTTCGACGCGACAGACGAGAAGGGCCGTCCGTGGGACGTGAAGGGTTCCATGGTCAACGGGGTGCGACCGACGTTCAAGTTCTGGGAGGACCAGCACGCGACGCTGGCGGACGCTGACGGCGGCTACGCGCTCGTGTGGTACCGAGCCGAGGGTCGAGAGATAACCGTAGTGTCGTCGCGCACGGTCCGCGCTCGGGACTTAGAGATCACGAACTGGACGAATCCAGGAGAGACGCATTATCGGAGTCACTCACGAGAGGCACAGATTTCTTCGAGTCGGCTACATCGGATAGATGTCTCCAGATACGGGTCTAACAGACAGTCAATATAAAAATGACAAAGTAAAATATCAGAGATGTTCTGAATATAGAAGTATAACACAGATCTGTGGGTACTTCTAGTCCATCATAAGCTTGAGGCTGACAATTTCATATAAGAGACCTCGATATAATTCGTTTAGAAGTTCATCTTGCTGTTCAACACCACCAGCATCAAGAATCGCTTTATCCAACTCTCGTCGAGATTGGAATCCACCCCCGAGAATCTCCGTTAGACCATCATAAGCTTCCTCAATGTCGTTTAATTGTTCCTCGCTCAACTCAGACGGATCCGTATTGAGGGCCAACTGTTGATATATTGATGGTGCCTCGGCGTTCTTCACGTCATCAAATGTACTGGTGATTCGCTCACGGTCTTCCTCATTTAGTGAGCTTAAGCGTGGCACTCGATATTCTTTAACAATGTACCTGTACCACGTCAGCCAAGCTCCTCGCGTTTCGACGCGATATAAGAACGACTGTAACCAGCCGAAAGTTGAGTTAAACCATGCGGCTAAGATCTTTCCTTCTTGCCGGGTTGCGTTTGGAAGCACCCACAATAGCTCGTTGAATAAACGATTTTCTTCGGAATAGTAGGCAAGGTGATGCGTACCTGGTGCCGTTAAATCTACACGACGGACGAGAGCAACGTGACCTCTTCGCTTATGAACCCGATCCGACCATTTGTAGTGTATGCTGTCTTCATCTGTCAACTCCAGGTATCTCTCTGCTCCGTCCCAATTATCATTTAGCACTACATATTCAAGACTGTCTGACAGGTCCATCTCTTTCTGACCTGCGTACCGACGGAGATTGGGTGCAACATCTTCACGGGGAATTGTAAACGTCTCATCAGTATGCCGATGTCGAGCGACAACGTGATCTGACGACTTCTCTTCTAGAACAAATAGATCCCGTTCACCAAATGTGTGAGCGGCCGGGTCGTTTAGAGAACATTCTGGATGAACATGCATTATGCCGTCCGCGTTGCTTCCGATTCCGCGGATCAAGCCGACATCGAGTGATTCAAGATTGGTTAGTTCAAATCCGTTTGCTAGCTTCTCCCAACACGTGTTTAACTCACGGTTTGTCAGCAGGAATGGCGCAAACAGATTATTCACGTTCAGGCTCTCCAACGAGATCTTCTGGAGGGTGAAGTTATTCCCATTGTAGGAATTTCCGGTCTCAGTTGTCTCCGCTAGAGTTTGAATTTCGTCGATGTCGATATCGAGACCATCGTGAGAGACGAATGCTGTACCGGAGTCGCTATCGTGAGTATTGTCTTTGCGGGCAATAATGAGTACTTCGCGAAGGTCTGTGTCCTCACTATAATTCGGTTCATCTTCCCTAGCAAAGACGTACTCTACATCGTACTCGTTGACGAGCATTTGTCGCACTCCATTGTCGCTTTTTTTATTGAGGACTGTAGCTGGAACTACCGCTGCGATGCGGCCTCCTTCTTCCAAGAACTTGTCCGCAAGGAAAAAGAAATAACTACAATACGACATTTTTCCATGTAAATGTCCTTTCTGATCTCGCCGGTCAAACCTCGTTTTTAGTTTGTTTTTATAGTCTGGACTGAACCGAGCTACTGACTCTCCTCTAGTGAACGGCGGATTCATAATTACGAGGTCTTTAGTTGTGAGCTCCATCGTTGACCCCAGTTCAGCATCAAGCGTTGTACTCCCCGCTTCGATCTTTTCCTCAGAAATGTCGGGTGATTGGCCTGAAGAATAGTCGCCAAGCCCACGTTGTTCACTACTTTCTGGCAGAACAAATGACAAAGGATTAACACTCAGTCCAGGTCGAAGTTCTGTGCTATCGGCGATACCAATATTCACTTCGTCTGTTTCGTAGATAGGTGCCTGTAAAGCAAGGTGAATACATGACAGATGGGCGGCAAAGGGCATCACATCGATACCCGTCAAGTCATTTGTTATAAATTGATCATGGACTTCAGCGTTGAATTCGGTAGATAACAATTCCTTCTTTCTCAAGTAGGATGAAGCGAGAAGTGTCCCGCTACCGCACGCAGGATCGATAACACGACTGTCAGCACTGTCAATGGCGAGATGGGTAAGGATATCAGCTGCTTCGTTTTTCGTATAGTATGCGGCAACCTTTTTTCTAGCTTCTTTTGGAATAAGTTCGTGGAAGACCTTCCCAAGGACATCGTGATTGATTCGTTCAGGGCTGACACCGTTGATACTCTTGATGGTATCTCTAAGAACGTCAAGTGAGGACTGAGGAAGGTCATCATGAATCTCGAATTGGAAGACAGGAGTGTAGTCCTTTTCTAGAACCCTCTCAAAGTAATCAGAAAGATCACGCGGGGAGTCCAATTCATCTGCGTCTAATTCGGGAAATTGTTCGAAATTCGAACTCAGAACACGATAGAACGTGATCTGGTTGATAAGCAGGAATCCTGCCGTTTCCCGTGCAGCCTCGGCTTCTTCCTCATCCGTAGTAGATGCTCCGAGAACATTACGAAACAGGTTCTCTTCAGGAGCAGACTGAAGTTCTTCATTAAGACGTCGAGCCATCTGCCGGAGTACATCTACGACTTGATCTGTGTCCGCTTCAGCTTCCCTGCGTTCCTCAGTATTTTCTTTTATCCACTGTGGAATCTCTTCCAACGTGAGTGTCGCCATGTCGGTGGTTTCGTCTCGCCGGAGAAACGCACAATTATACTTGTAGTCAGCAAGCGAAGACTCGGTTATATCGCCGGTTAACCCACGTTGGATGCCTTCCTGTTTCAGTTTATCAGGGTAGGATATGAGAAACGATCCAGATGCGCCTGGAAGCTGGCCGTAGTCTCGAGCTTCGCCGAATCCTTGCCACTTACTGGATTCCCACTTCGCTTCACCCCAGAACACACCTCCACTCTTGATCTCCCAATCAGGCTGGCTTCGACCGCTGGGATACGTGTCAGAGATTTGGGTGAGGGCTCGGATACCCTCATCGCGGAGGTATCCCGCTAGAAGGTCCGTGATTGTATCCTCGGTGACAGACATCGTTATAATCAGTTTGTGACACCAACCAATATAAACGCTTGTCACCAGCAAAATTCAACTCGGAGTTGCGGAGACGGTGTGGTACCTTAGCTTGTGTGGCCTTAGCCACACCCCTAACACGCGACCGACCCCCCGGAGTCGGTTCGAGCCCGGCGGTCGACGTCTCCGGACGAGATCGTGCTTGTGTTGCGGTCGCGATCGACACCGCTCGAGGAGTCGATCCCGGTCGAACCCGGCGAAAAGTGTCGCGAAAAGAGGGTCAGGGTAGTGTTGCCACTCACGAGGGGCTGGCTCAGCCGAGTTTCCGACCCACCCCCCACGCCCCGCGTGCCGTCCGGATCTTCGGTCCCGCGTCGTCGCGGTAGTGCGTCTCCGCTTCCTTCAGGCGCTCCGGGTCACGCCCGGCGTCGACCCAGTACCGCTTCAGCCGCGTGACCAGCTCCGACCAGGACTCGCCGCCGAGGTAGCCCATCTTCACCCGGAGCCGGGCGTCACGCTCCTGGACGTGGATACCGTTCGCCTGGCAGAACGCGATCAGCTCGTCCGTCCGGTCGTCGAGCGACTTCCGCTCGGCGTTCTGGACCGCGTTCGCCGCCGCACCCATCGCGTTCCGCACGCCGACGCGGGCGGACTCGAGCGCTTCGACCACCTGCTCGGCGACGTGATGGGACCGCAACGCCACGGATCCCTGCTCGCGGACCACCATGTCCTCGATCCGTCGAAGCCCCCGTCGGACGCTGTCGGGGTGCCAGTCGTGTTCCTCCGCGATCTCCGCCGGCGACACGTCTCCGCCGTCGGCGACGAGTGTTTTCAGCGAGTCCCACTCGACGGGAGAGAGCCCGTCGGCGAGCTGGCGAACGACCACGTTCCGCTGGTCGCTCTCGACGCGCTCGAGGTTCAACGGGAGCACCCGCGAGCGGTCGACCGTCTCCGCGTCGAAGTACGCATCGGGGACGAACGTCCGCCCGCCGCCGGGACCGTCGTCGTCGATCCGCTGGGTGGGAAGCCCCGCCTCGTTCAGCGTCGCGAGCACCGCCTCCTCCAGCTCGTCGGCGAGGAGATCGTGGTCGGTCGGCCGGAGCGTCTCGTCCCACCGACTCGACTGATAGGACGCTTCGACCTTCGGATGTGCGAGCGGGTGGTCGTCCGGCATCGATTCGGCGTTCCTCGCGTAGTAGTGTTTCATCTCCTTCGGCACCCGGTGGTCCGGGAAACACTCGCGGACCCGCTTCGGCCCGAGCGTCACCGTGTGGTAGTAGCCCGCCCGCTCGGTATCGTCCTGGACGACCTTCCGGTACCCCGAGCGATCGCTCTCGAGGAGGTGGCCCATCCGCGCGAGCGGCCCCTCGCGGGCGTGGACCGGCCCGGACACGTCGCGATCGAGCCGGACGTACCGCGCTGTGTCGATCACGACGCTGTACTCGTCGTTGCGGTCGTCGAAGTACATCGGATCGAGTGTCACCGCGCCGGCCGCCCGCTGGATGACCGTCTCCACGACGTCGAACTCGACGTTCGACGCGTTCACCCGGACGTTCACCGCGTCGCCGAGGTCCCACATCGGCCGGGCGACTGAACCCCCTTCCTTCGATTGGAGTCCGTGCCACCGCGGCTGGATCAGGGCCTTCACCTTCCGCTCGCCCACCTCGTCGTCGACGACCGCGTTCAGCCGGAACTCCCGAAGCGTGTCGAACTCGACGCGCGTCCCGTCCGGCGTCTCGCCGCCCTCGGGCGGGGCGAGTCCCGACTCTTGGTACGACAGGGTGACGTGCCACTTCTCGCCCTCGAGCCGGAAGCTCCCGCGCCGGCTCCCCGTCGCGTCGACGAGTCGGGCGGCACCGAACCACGCCCGGAGTTCCGGGTAGACGTAGTTCGCCATGTACTCGTGCGGGGCGGTCGCGACCGCCTTCATCGCGAGCGCACCTCGCGGTCGAGATAGCAACCGGCACACTCGACGCGGTCGCCGAGACGAACCCGAACCGACGGGCGAGCGCGGCCGCACGTCTCACAGGTTCGGCTCACGCGACCACCACCACCAGGTTCACCACAGCGACGATCGCGCCGACCGTCGCGATCGCGAACCCGATCCATCCGGGGGCGTCGACGGCGTCGGCGGCGGTCGGCCACGCGGCGGCCGCGACCGCAACACAAGCACAGATACCGACGATCGTCGCGAGCTCGCCCATCGCGAGCAACTCGCGAACGACCGGGTTCGCCTCCGCGTTCGGGCCGACCGCTCGAGCCGCGAGGACCGTCGTCACCGCGTCGAGAACCCCGTGGCTCGTGAAGATCGCGGCCGCCTCTCCGCTCCGATCGCGAGTCACGCCGACCGCCTCCGTTCGGCGTCGCGTTCCCACCGAAGCCGGGCGGCGTCACGAACGCCGTCACGCGGACCGTGAACCGGGTCGTACAGCCGGCTCGCGCGGACGAACGGCGTCATCCCGAGAGCCCCCCGTTCCACGGCTCGCCCGCGTTTCGGGAGGGGCTGGTCTGTGGGTCCGGCGTCGACACGTCCTTTCCGGCCGAGCTTCCCTCACAGATCCGGATCCACGAGTCACACTCGGGGCACCGGTGAGCCAGATCGTCCTCGTCGCCGTGGACCCGTCGGAAGTCGGCCGGAACGTACTCCTCGCAGAACCGACATCGGTTACGTCGCAGATCCCGATCGAGGGGGATCACGTAGGAACACCCCCCGTTTGACGGACGGTCTCCGCAGTATTTCGAACGAGCCCCCGTGTACCGATAGCAGGGGCTCTTCGGACGAGAAACAGTTTATTTCGTATGGGACCGCTGAGAGTCGAACTCAGGTCCTACGGACCCCATCCGCAGAGGATACCACTACCCCACGGTCCCGGGTCGCACTCGGAGGGACGACCGTCGCGTAATTAAGGACTTCGTTTCACTCGTCGCGGGGCACGACGAGGTCGCCGTCCTCGCGCACCGCCAGGCTCGCGACCGGGTCGCCCTCGTAGACGGCCAGCCCTTCGCACCGCGAGACGACGTACCCGTCGTGGTCGGCCTCGACGGTCCCCCTCGGTTCGCCCGTCGCCGAGACGACGTCCGCGAGGACGTCCCCCTCGGAGAACACCTCGCCCGCGTCGACACGGTGACGAACGAGCCCCGAGACGTCCGTCGTCGGGCCGCGATAGCGCCGAACGGGGTACTCGACCGGCGCGTCGTCGACGTAGGTTCCGGGCTCGTCGACGTCCGCCGGGACGTCGTCGGGGGCGAGCAGGCCGCGCTCGACGGCGACCGCGAACGCGCCGGCGACGCCGCCGGCGACGAGGCGGTCGTCGACGACGCCGTGTGCGCCGAGTTCGGCGGTGAACGCCGGGATCCCGGCCTCGTTGAGGACGGCCCCCGCGAGCGAGCGCTGGAGGTCCTCCTCGACGTACTCCACAGCCGGGTACTCCGTCAGCGTCGGGAAACCGAAGGCGTCGACGACGGACTCGAGGTCGGTTGCCAGCGTCTCCGCTGTCGACTCGCTTCGACGGTCGCCGTACAGGACCCGGTCACGGATCGCGAACGGCTCGCTGCCGACGCCCGCGGTGTGACAGTCGATCAGGGCGTCCGCAGCGACGGGCCCCGACCCCACTTCGCCCTCGCCGACGATCGCTCGGTAGAGCTGTGTGTCGATCCGTTCTTGAAGCTTCGGCGGACGCGCCGACTCCGCGTCGGCGTCGGGGAAGTGCCGGTTCGGGTCCTCGTCGTCGTAGTAGGTGTGTCTGGCGTTCCGGCGGAGGCCGGCGGGCGAGACGACCGGGACCGCGACGACCGCCCCCGCGAGCGAGCGCAGGGTCGCCGGGTCCGCGACGAGCGCGTCCATCGTCTCCAACACCACGGCGATCCCGGTCGCCTCGTCGCCGTGGACGCCCCCAGTCAGCCACAGCGTCGGGCCCGGGTCGGCCCCGTTGGCGACGACCACGGGGAGCCGTTCGGGGGTTCCCGTCGGGAGGTCGGCGACCTCGAGCCACCCGCGGTCGACGGTTCCGGGGTCCGCACTCGCGCTTCCGAGTTCGAGTCGGCGGTCGGCTTCCATGGGCGGACCGCTCCCGCCGGACTCATAAAAGAACGCGTTCGAGCGCGACGACCGTTCCCGAATCGGCGTCCGGGTCGCCGACGAGCCGGCCGAGACAGACCGCGGTCCCGTTCGGGGTGAAACAGGCGACGAGCGGGGCGTCCGCGTCGGCGTCCCGCTCCGATTCCGGGACTGCGTCCGACGCGTCCGGGTCGCGATACGCGTCCGGGTCGCGATACGCGTCCGGGTCGCTGTCGATCACACCGGGCGCGTAGACGGGGGCCCCGGTGGCGACGTTGCGCGCTGCGGAGGGCGCGATCGTCACGGACGGGAGGTGGGCCAACGCGTCCTCGGCGGGGCGGACGACCTCCCGGAGGAACCCGTCGTCACCCGCCTCGGCCCACGCGAGCGCGTCCACGAGGTCCTGGAGCGTGTGGAGGTCCCGGTCGTCGAAGGGGTCCGTGGCGGTCCGACGGAGGTGGCCCATGTGTGCGCCGACGCCGACGGCGAGCCCGAGGTCGTGACAGAGTTTGCGGACGTACGTCCCCGACTCACAGCCGATCCGGAGCAGGGCGCGTCGCTCCGCGAGTTCGAGCACGTCGAGGTCGTGGACCGTCCGGGTCCGGAGCCGGCGGGTGACCGCGCTCTTCCGGGGCGGTTTCTGGTAGATCTCGGCTTCGAACTCCGCGACGACGTCCCGGAAGTCCGCCGGCGCGGGACCGTGGAGCTCCAGCACCGAGACGTACTCCTTCGACCCCTCGAGGAAGACCTGGGCCATCCGGGTCGCGGTGCCGGTGAGCGTCGGGAGACAGCCGGTCACCTTGGGGTCGAGCGTGCCCGCGTGGGCGACGCCGTCGATCCGCGGACCGTCGGGGTCGAGCGTCGCCAGCGCGTCGTTTATCGCGTCGCGCACCCACGCGGAGAGCTGGTGTGAAGAGGGTCCCGCGGGCTTGTCGACGTTGACGACGCCGAACCGCAACAGCTCCGGGACCGACCGCTCCCCCGGCGGGGCTCGGAGCGGGTCGTCGGGTCCGGAGTCGGCGGGTCCGGGGTCGGCGTCGGCGGTCGTGGAGCCGGAGTCGGCGGGTCCGGGGTCGGCGTCGGCGGTCGTGGAGCCGGCCGTGGTGTCGTCGGTGTCGTCGGTCATCTGGGTGTCAGTCCGTGGTTCCGGGGTCGTCGGCGTTCAGAAGTCGTAGGAGACCCCCTCGATCGGGACCTTCCCCTCGTCGACGTCGGCGTCGTACGCCTCGACCGTGGCGACGAGCGCGTCGAGGAACGGGTCGGGTCCCCAGCGGGCGGTGTTGTAGGCAGCGTCGTAGATGGAGAGGTCGTCGATGTCGATGTCGTAGTACTCGAGGTACCGCTTCCGTTCGGAGGCCTCGCGGCGGAGCGTCTCCTCGCGGGCCTGCGAGACGGGTTTGTCCTCCCGGTCGGCGATCCGCTCGGCGCGGACGTCGACCGGGGCGTCGAACCAGAAGCGCAGGTCGGCGTGCTCGCCGGCGAGCCAGCCGGCCAGCCGCGACTCGAGCACGACCGCCTCGCTGGTCGTCGCGATCTCGCGGAGCCGGCGGTCGAGGTCGCGGTCGATGTCGCCGTCGTCCTCGGCGTGTTCGTTGAACTCGACGGGGGTCATGCCGCGGTCGGCGGCCATCTCCCGGAAGATGTCGCCGCCGGAGACGTGGTCGAGCCCGAGCGCCTCGGCGAGCCCCGCGGCGTTCGTGCTCTTCCCGCTCCCCGGCGGACCGGAGACGGTGATCAACATATCCACCCTCCGGCAGGGCCGTTCAAAACGGTTGCCGTTCGCGTCCGGGACCGCCGGCCGCGTGGACGGTCCTCGCGTGCTACCTTTCAACAGCGAGAGAGTTCCGCCGTTCACGGCGGGCGTGAATCGCGTAAGCTCCGCTGGGAACCCGTCCGCTACTGCTGGTCCTGAGTCTCCAACGCTTCCAGACCTGCTTCTAAAACCTCAGTATAGGCTTCCGAAAGGTCCAAATCGTTCGCTTCCGCGTAGTCTTTGACTCGGCCACCGAGCGTGTGTGAAATATCGATGTTGGGTCGCATGACGAAAAGACTTTAAGACTAAAAGTATAATAATCTGTTGTCGTGAAGCGCACCAACACGTTCGCCGTGCGCCCGCTCTCCAACAAGGGAGAGCAACTGCTACGGGAGTTGTTGGACGCTTCTGCCGCTCTCTGGAACGAGGCTAACTACGAACGCCTCATGCGGTACAACGACGAAGAAGGCTACGAAGACGAGGACGTGTGGGACGCTGATACTGGCCGACTCGAAGGCACGTACAAAGGCGTGCTTGGTGCGTCCACCGCCCAACAAGTGATACGGAAGAACTCCGAAGCATGGCGTGGGTTCTTCGATACGAAAAACAAGTATCACGACGAGTCGAATACGTCAGTCACTGAACACCCGGAACCACCGGGGTTCTGGGGCAACAAAGACGACGGACGAAAACTGCATACAGTCATCCGGAACACGTCGTACACCATCGAATGGGGAGACTGCTCCCGGCTCGAAATACTGGTCGGGAACGAATTGAAAGACCGATACGGCCACACCGGACGTCTCCGGCTGGAAATCGCTGGCAACCCGAATTGGCCCGAGTACGAGAAACAGGGCCGGTTAGACTTGTGGTACGACGAGACAGACAGCACCTTCCGAGCTTCGCAACCCGTGACTGTTTCTGACGGTGTACGGGCAATTCCACTGGCTGACGAGACGGCCGCTCTGGATATTGGTGCAAACAATCTCGTCGCCTGTACCACAACGGCCGGCGAGCAATACCTGTATGAGGGCCGTGAGTTGTTCCAGCGGTTCCGCGAGACGACACGAGAAATCGCCCGGTTGCAGTCGAAACTCGAAGAAGGCCAGTACAGTAGCAAGCGTATCCGGCGGCTGTACCGTAAGCGAACCCGCCGCCGCGACCACGCCGAAGAGGCACTGTGTCGTGACCTGCTGGAACGTCTGTACAAGGACGGTGTGGACACGGTGTATATCGGTGGCTTGACTGACGTGCTGGACACGCACTGGTCGGTCGAGACCAACGCCAAGACGCACAACTTCTGGGCGTTCGAGAAATTTACCAAACGGCTGGCGTGTACCGCCGAAGAATACGGTCTCACGGTCGAAGTGCGGTCGGAAGCGTGGACCAGCCAAGAGTGCCCGCAGTGCGGCAGCACAGACCGCACCACACGGCATCAGGACACGCTCACCTGCCCGTGCGGGTTCGAGGGCCACGCCGACCTCACCGCGTCGGAAACGTTCCTGAGACGGCACGCTGAGCAGGCAGTCAGGCCGATGGCACGGCCCGTGCGGTTCGAGTGGGATGACCATGATTGGTCGGGGATACCATACCCTCACGAACGTCCCAAAGAACAGCGCACAGACCCGAGTACCGTCCACCGTGACGGGAATGTTGCCTCCGGGGAATCGGCATAGCCGAGACTCCCACGGAGGAAACCCCGGCGTTCACGCCGGGGAGGATGTCATTCGGTCGCGGCCGTCATCGACCAGACCGCGACGAGGCCGAGGAGGACCGCTGGGACGAGCGGGAGCGCGAGGTACGTCGCGAAGAACGTGAGCCCGAACGCCCCGGCCGCGTACGGGTACGCGTAGATGATCCCGGGGATGACGAGGACGCAGACGAACAACACGGCGGTCAGCGCCCACCCCTTTCGCCCGAAGCCGTCGGCGGTCGGCTCCGCGTCGCCGGCGGTCGGCTCCGCATCGCCGGCGGTCCCTCCCGCGATCTCGGCGGTCGGGTCCCGATCGTCGTCGGTCGCGGTCGCGGTCCCGGTTGCGGATCCCTCCGCTTTTGCGCCGGGGTCCGCGGATCCGGCGTCGCCGTCGCTCGGGGTGTGGACGTATCCGGCGTCCGTGTCGGTCTCAGAGCTCACTGTCGGGTATCAGGACCACTTTGCCAAAGCCCTCACGGTTCTCGATCATCCCGTGTGCGCGGGCAGTCTCGCTCATCGGGAGCGTCTCGCGGACCCGCGGTTCGAAGGTGCCGTCCCAGACGAGTTCGAGGACGTCGTCGACCTCGCCCGGCGTCGCCATCGTCGAGCCGATCACGGAGAGCTGGTTCCAGAAGATCCGGTTGAGCCCCGCGTCCGGGTTCGGGCCGGTCGTCGCCCCGCAGGTGACGAGCCGGCCGCCCTTCGCCAGCGACCTCAGCGAGTCGGGGTACGTCGCCGCGCCGACGTGGTCGACGACGACGTCGACCCCGCGGTTCCCGGTCAGTTCGGCGACCTCCTCGGCGAAGTCGACAGCCTCGTAGTCGATGGCGTGGTCCGCGCCGCAGTCCTCGGCGTGCGAGAGCTTCTCCTCGGTGGAGGCGGTCGCGAACACCTCACAGCCCGCGTGGTCGGCGATCTGGACCGCAGCGTGACCGACGCCGCCGGACGCGCCGAGCACCAGGACTCTCTCTCCCGCTTCGACGTCCGCGCGTGTATGGAGCATGCGCCACGCGGTCTGGAAGACGAGCGAGGCGGAGCCGGCCACCTCCCAGTCGACCCCGTCGGGGACGGGGACGAGGTTGTCGGCGGGCACCGCGGCCGTCTCGGCGTGGACGCCGCGGACGTGCTCGCCGATGATGTGGAAGGAGGCGCACAGCGACTCCTCGCCGTCCCGGCAGAACTCGCAGTCGCCACAGCCGACGCCGGCGCTCACCGCGACGCGGTCGCCGGGCTCGAACCGCGTCACGCCCTCGCCGACCGCCTCGACGACACCGGCGGCGTCGCTGCCGGGGACGTGCGGCATCTCCAGGTCGACGCCGGGGAGCCCGCGGCGGGTCCAGATATCGAGGTGGTTCAACGCCCCGGCCTTGACGTCGACGAGCACCTCCCCCCGGTCCGGCTCGGGGTCGGGGAACTCGCCGTACTCGATCACGTCGCGGTCGCCGTGGGCGTCGAACTGGACGGCCTTCATGGGGACAGTCACCGCGGCGGACCACTAAACAGTACGCCATGCGTCGGAAGGGTACTCGGTGCGTCGTCTTCGTGGGGCTCGGTGCGTCGTCTTCGTGGGGCTCGGTGCGTCGTCGCGGGGGTCGGCGCGTCGTCGTCGCGGGGGTCGGCATCGTCGTCTTCGTGGGGCTCGGTGCCTGGATTACCCGTGGGACCGAGAACCACTCGTCCGGGGCTTTCGTGACGTTTAAGTACCGAAGCGGAGTTGATCCGGACGCACGAACTGCAGGGGTGCCGGGCCCCGAGTCCGAGAGGGCGACGATACGACGCGAGTTGCGGTAGCCAAGCCTGGCCCAAGGCGCAGGGTTGCTAACTCTGTGGCGTCACTGCCTCCGGGGTTCGAATCCCCGCCGCAACGCTCGAAACGACCGAGCACCGCCGGATCGCGCCGGTAGGGCTCACTGCGATCAACACATGAGCACGGAAGAATCACAGGACGACTCGCCGGAGGAGGCCGAAGACCTCCAGTACTTCGTTCGGATCGGGGGCGCGGACCTCGACGGGACGAAGACGGTCGAGCGAAGCCTATCTGAACTCAACGGTATCGGCACGCGCATGGCGCGGCTGGTCGCCGAGGAGGCCGGCGTGGACCGAACGTCCACGTTCGGGCTCCTCGACGAGGAGGAGATCGAGGCGGTGGTCGACGTCGCCGAGAACCTCGAGGACCACGTCCCGTCATGGATGACCAACCGACAGAACGACTTCTTCACCGGGGAGACGACCCACCTCGTCGGCACCGACGTCAACGAGAAGCGGCGTCACGACATCAACCGGATGAAGCAGATCGAATCGTACAAAGGCGTCCGACACAAGCGCGGCCAGAAGGTCCGCGGCCAGCGGACGAAGTCCACGGGCCGGACCGAGGGGACCATCGGCGTCAACGTCGAGGAGATCCGGGAGGAGATGGCCGAAGAAGAGGCGGGTGACGAGGAATGAGCACCGGCAAGAACACCAAGGGCTACGAGACGCCGAACCACCCGTACCAGGGCGAGCGGATCGCCGAGGAGTCCGACCTCCTCTCGCGGTACGGCCTGAAGAACAAAGAGGAGCTCTGGCGGGCGCAGTCGGAACTGCGTCGCATGCGCCGGGAGGCGCGACGCCTCCTCGGCGAGGCCCAGGGTGACGTCGAGGCCGCACAGGACGCCGGCGCGGCGTTCGTCGCGCGACTGCGCAGGATCGGCGTGCTCGGCGACAACGACGACATCTCGGCGGTCCTGTCGCTCGACGTGACGGACCTGCTCGAACGCCGCCTCCAGACGGTGGCGTACCGACAGGGATTCGCCTCCTCGACACAGCAGGCCCGCCAGTTCATCGTTCACGGACACGTCACCGTCGACGGCGCGCGCGTAACGCGCCCCTCGGTGAAGGTCGACGTGAGCGACGAGGGCGCCATCGCCTTCGACGAGAACAGCCCGCTCGCGGACGATCTCCACCCCGAGCGCGCGGAGTCACAGGAGTAACCAATTATGAGTGGATCCGAGGACGGAAAGTGGGGCATCGCCCACGTGTACGCGTCGTTCAACAACACGCTCATCACGGTCACCGACGAGACGGGCGCCGAGACGATCGCCAAGTCGTCCGGCGGCACCGTGGTGAAGCAGAACCGAGACGAGGCGTCGCCGTACGCCGCCATGCAGATGGCCGAGGTCGTCGCCGAGCGGGTCAAGGAGGCTGGCTTGGAGGGCGTCCACGTCCGCGTTCGTGGCCCCGGCGGCAACCTCAACAAGTCGACCGGTCCCGGCGCGCAGGCGACGATCCGCGCGCTGTCGCGTGCCGGCGTCGAGATCGGTCGCATCGAGGACGTCACGCCCATCCCGCACGACGGGACGAAGGCGCCGAAGAACAAGCGAGTCTGACATGACGGAAGCCGACTTCGACGTGGAGTACGTCGAACGGGACGATCGCAGCGCGCGGGTACTGATCCGCGGGCTCACCCCGGCGTTCGCCAACGGCATCCGCCGGGCGATGATCGCCGACGTCCCGACGTTCTCGATCGACACGGTGCGGTTCGTCGAGAACTCCTCCGTGATGTTCGACGAGATGATCGGGCTGCGGTTAGGGCTCGTTCCGCTGACGACGCCGCTCGACGAGTTCGAGACCGGCGACACCGTCACGCTCGCGCTCGACGTCGAGGGGCCGGCGACCGCCTACTCCGGGGACATCGAGTCCGCGGAGCCGATGGTCGTGCCCGCCGACGAGAAGATCCCGATCGTCGAACTGAAGGAGGGACAGCGGCTGGAGTTCGAGGCCGACGCGGTCCTCGACGCCGGCAAGGAGCACGCCAAACACCAGGGCGGCGTCTCGGTCGGCTACAGACACCTCCAGCGCGTCTCGATCACGGGCGACCGTGGCGAGTTCGACGAGGAGGAGCCGCGAATCCTCCGTGGCGTCATCGAGACGCCGGAGGGCGAGGTCGTCGCCACCGACGAGTTCGGTAACGACCTCTCGGAGCGGTATCCCGGGAAGGAAGTGCGCGTCGAGGACGTCCCCGGCGCGTTCGTCTTCCACATCGAGACGGACGGCTCGTTCACGGTCGAGGAACTGCTGCTCCGCGCGATCGACTCCCTCGAGGAGCGCGCGGACGAACTTCGAACGAAGGTCGCGGTCTAAGGTATGCCGGCGCTTCAAACCACCCACCCGGCGCTCGCCCCGTTCGCGAGCGTCGGCGTCGTCCCGTCGGGCGGGGCGGTCCCGGACGTCGGGATCGCCGCGAGCGGCGGGACCGAAAGTGGTTTGAAGGGAGCCGGAGTACCCAGGAGTGCACGCAGGGATAGCCAAGTCAGGCCAACGGCGCAGCGTTCAGGGCGCTGTCCTGTAGAGGTCCGCAGGTTCAAATCCTGCTCCCTGCACTCCGCTTTTCAGGAACCCCCCACAGGGAGGGACAGCTATGAGTAGCAAGACGAATCCGAACTTACAGAACCTCATCGCCGATCTCAAGTCGGTCTCGCGTGACTCCGGTGCCAACGTATGGCAGGACGTCGCCGACCGACTGGAGAAGCCACGGCGTACCCACGCCGAGGTCAATCTGAGTCGCATCGAACGGTACGCAAACGAAGACGAGACGGTCGTCGTTCCCGGCAAGGTGCTGGGCAGCGGCGTCTTGGAGAAGAACGTCACCGTCGCCGCCGTCGACTTCTCGGGCACCGCCCGCACGAAGATCGACCAGGCCGGCGAGGCGGTGTCGCTCGCACGGTTCGTCGACCGAAACCCCGAGGGCGGGAACGTCCGGGTGATCCGATGAGCCTCGCGAAGGTCGACGCCGACGTCGTCGTCGACGCCCGGGACTGTATCCTGGGTCGGGTCTCCTCGAAGGTCGCCCAGCGCGCCCTCGACGGGGAGACGGTCGCGGTGGTCAACGCGGAGCACGCGGTGATCACCGGCAACGAGGAGGCGACGATGGACACCTACCACACCCGCGCGAACCTCGGCTCGGACAGCGGGCCGTACTACCCGAAACGTCCGGACCGCATCTTCAAGCGGGCCATCCGCGGGATGCTGCCGTACAAGAGCGAGGACGGCCGCGAGGCGCTCTCGAACGTCCGCGTCTACGTGGGCAACCCCTACGAGCGCGACGAGGACGCCGAGGCGGTCGTCCTCGAGGACACGTCGCTGGACCGACTCTCGAACATCAAGTTCACCACGCTCGGGGACGTCTCCGAGTCCCTGGGAGCTAACGTCACATGGTAACTAACACCTCGGGCAAGAAGAAGACGGCCGTCGCCCGCGCAACGGTGCGCGACGGCGAGGGTCGCGTTCGAATCAACTCCCAGCCGATCGAGCTGGTCGAACCGGAGCAGGCGCGCCTCAAGATGCTGGAGCCGTTCCGCATCGCCGGCGAGGCGCTCCGCGACGACGTCGACATCGACGTCGACGTGGCGGGCGGCGGGTTCAGCGGCCAGGCGGACGCGACGCGGACCGCCATCGCCCGCGGGCTCGTCCAGCACCTCGGCGACGCCGAGTTGCGCGACGCGTACATGAGCTTCGACCGCACCCTGCTGGTCAACGACGTGCGCCAGTCCGAACCCAAGAAGTGGGGCGGACCCGGCGCGCGTGCCCGCTACCAGAAGTCCTACCGCTGAGGTGATCCAGTCATGATGATCCCCGTCCGGTGTTTCACGTGCGGCAACGTCGTGGGCGAACACTGGGAGGAGTTCAAAGCGCGCGCTCGCGAGGGGGACGAGGACCCCGGCGAGGTGCTCGACGACCTCGGCGTGAACCGACACTGCTGTCGGCGGATGCTGGTGAGCCACCGGGATCTCGTCGACGTCGTCTCGCCGTACCAGTAACAATGTCAGCACAGAGATACAATCGGTACGAGAAAGCGCGGATCCTCGGGGCACGCGCCCTACAGGTGTCCTACGGGGCCCCCGTGCTGATCGAGACGAACCAGACGGAGCCGATCCTCGTCGCTGCGGAGGAGTACGACGCGGGTGCGCTCCCCTTCACCGTCCGGAGGGAAGCCGACGCATGACCCGTATCACCAGCGTCTCGTTGCGCCGGATCCTCGACTCCCGGGGCAACCCGACGGTCGAGGCGGACGTGCTCACCGAGTCCGGCGGCTTCGGTCGGGCAGCCGCCCCGAGCGGCGCGTCGACCGGCGAGTTCGAGGCGATCGAACTGCCCGCCGAGGAGTCCATCGCGAAGGCGCGGGAGCGCGCGGTTCCCCGTCTCGAAGGGCTGTTCGCCGGCGACCAGCGGTCCATCGACGGCGCGCTGCGCGCTGCCGACGGCACCGACGACTTCTCCGCGATCGGCGCGAACAGCGCGGTCGCGATCTCGATGGCGGCGGCGAAGGCCGGCGCCGACGTACTCGGCGCGCCGCTGTACCAGCACCTCGGCGGCGCGTTCCGCGGCGACAACTTCCCCGTCCCGCTGGGTAACGTCGTCGGCGGCGGGGAGCACGCCAAGGAGGCGACGCACATCCAGGAGTTCCTCGCTGTGCCGGTCGGCGCGCCGAGCGTCTCGGAGGCCGTCTTCGCGAACGCCGCGGTCCACTCGGCGGTCGCCGACGTGCTCGACGAGCGCGGCGTCCCGGCAGCGAAGGGCGACGAGGGGGCGTGGGCCCCGCCGATATCGGACGCGGAGGCGTTCGAGGTAGTCGAGGAGGCCGTCGACCGCGTCGAAGCGGATGTCGGCTTCGAGGTCCGTTTCGGGCTCGACGTGGCGGCCTCCGAGTTGTACGACGACGAGGCGGACGCGTACGTCTACGGCGAGGAGACGCGCTCGACCGACGAACAGGTCGCGTACATGGCCGACCTCGTCGAGGAGTACGACCTCGCGTACGTCGAGGACCCGCTCGACGAGAACGACTACGAGGCGTTCGCGGAGCTCACCGACCGGGTGGGCGACCGGACGCTGGTCTGCGGTGACGACCTGTTCGTCACCAACGTCGAACGGCTCCGCGAGGGGATCGACGTGGGCGCGGCCAACAGCATCCTGATCAAGCCGAACCAGATCGGGACGCTCTCGGACGCGTTCGACGCGGTCGAGCTCGCGACCCGGAACGGCATGGAGAGCGTCATCTCCCACCGCTCGGGCGAGACCGAGGACACGACCATCGCACACCTCGCCGTGGCGACCGACGCCGCCTACATCAAGACGGGCACGGTCGGCGGCGAGCGCACCGCCAAGCTGAACGAACTGATCCGCATCGCGGACGACGCGGTATGACGGACTACACGACGCATGAGTGAAGACAACGACGCGGTCGAACTCGACGAGGACGCCGAGACCGAGGCGGTCGACGCGGACGTCGAGGAGGAGGCCGACACGACCGAGGAATCGACCGCCGACGCGGGTGCCGAGGGGGCCTCCGCCGACGCCGAGACCGAGACCGAAACCGCGGACGACGCGGTCGAGACGGACGCCGAGGCCGAGGGGGCGGACGCCGAGGCCGACGGGACGGACGCCGAGGCCGACGAGGAGGCGGCCTCCCCGTTCGACGACGACGTCATGCCGGACGACGACGTCGACCTGCTCATCCCCGTCGAGGACTACCTCTCCGCTGGTGTCCACATCGGGACCCAACAGAAGACGAAGGACATGGAGCGGTTCATCCACCGCGTCCGCGACGACGGGCTCTACGTGCTCGACGTGAGCGAGACTGACGGTCGGATCCGCACGGCCGCCGACTTCCTCGCGAACTACGACCCCGAGCAGATCCTGGTCACGTCCTCGCGCCAGTACGGCCGGTTCCCGGCCCAGAAGTTCGCCGACGCGGTCGGCGCCCGCGCGCGGACCGGCCGGTTCATCCCCGGCACGCTCACGAACCCCGACTACGCCGGCTACATCGAGCCGGACGTGGTCGTGGTGACGGACCCCATCGGCGACGCCCAGGCCGTCAAGGAGGCGATCACGGTCGGCATCCCCGTGATCGCGATGTGTGACTCGAACAACCAGCTGTCGAACGTCGACCTCGTCATCCCGACGAACAACAAGGGTCGACGCGCGCTGTCGGTCGTCTACTGGCTCCTGGCCAACGAGACGCTCGACCGCCGCGGCGCGGACACCGTCTTCGCCCTCGAGGACTTCGAGGACGAGCTGTAAGCCGGCGCCTTCGAGTTCGACTCGCGTTTTTACCGCCGATCGATCCCCGCCGAGCGACGGGGCCGTCGATTATCCGTCGTCGGAACCGGCTCCGGCGTCCGGCACGTCGTGGGTCCACCGCGACTCGATCTCCCTGTTGGCGAGCACGACCCGGTCGCCGTCGTCGGTGTCGATCCGGGTCTTGCGGAGTTCGATCGATGCGACCGTGCCGGTCACCCCCTTCGCCTCGACGCGGTAGCCGACGTTGAAGTCGGGATCGCGGAGGAGGTAGACGCCCGCGACGGTGTCCTCGATCATCTCGGAGAGCGCGTAGGAGATGCCGAGCGCGATGAAGCCGACCGCGGTGCCGAGGCTCGCCGCGATCTCGCCCATGCCGACGACCTTCAGGAAGGTGAGCGCGACGCCGAACCAGAGGAAGACGGCCAGGAGCGTGACGAGGAGGTCGCCGACCAGTTCGCGGTCGCCGACGTACACCCGCTCGACCGACGACCGGACGACCGCGAGGACGACCCGCACCGTCACGTACGCCAGCACGAGGAAGACGATCCCCGAGAGGAGTCGGGGGACCACGGCGACGACGTCGTCGAGGAAGTCGGTGAACGACCCGACGATCAGCGATCCGATCGAGGTCATGGGGGCACGACGGGGGCCGGGGGTGAAAAGGTACGGTCCGCCAAGCGCAACGCCTGTAAGCCCTCGGGGTGAGTGGGGGACATGACCGTCTGTGAAGCGCCGGGGAAGGTGTACCTCTTCGGCGAACACGCCGTCGTCTACGGCGAGCCCGCGGTGCCGGCGGCGATAGAGCGCCGGGCGCGAGTGACCGCCGAACCACGCGAGGACGACCACGTCCGCGTCACCGCCGAGGACCTCTCTCTCGACGGGTTCACCGTCGAGTACACCGGCAGTACGGGGGAGCGTCCCGACCTCGACGCGCCCGCGCCGCTCGTCGAGGCCGCGATGGGGTACGTCGACGCCGCGGTTCGGCAGGCCCGCTCGGCGGCCGACGCACCCGGCGCCGGCTTCGACATCACGGTCGAAAGCGAGATCCCGCTGGGTGCGGGCCTCGGCTCGTCCGCCGCCGTCGTCGTCGCGGGGATCGACGCGGCGACCCGCGCGCTCGGCGAGCCGCTCGACCGGCGGGAGCTGGCCGACCGCGCCTACCGCGCCGAGTTCGAGGTCCAGGAGGGGCAGGCCTCGCGGGCGGACACGTTCTGCTCGACGATGGGCGGAGCCGTCCGCGTCGAGGGCGACGACTGCGAGCCGATCGACGCGCCGAACCTCCCGTTCGTGATCGGCTTCGACGGCGGCGCGGGCGACACCGGCCAGCTCGTCGCCGGGGTCCGCGAGCTCCGCGAGGAGTACCGGTTCGCGGCCGACACCGTCCGGGCGATCGGCGACATCGTCCGCGACGGCGAGGAGCTGTTGGCCGACGCCGTTCCCGAGGCGGACCCCTCCCGCGAGCTACTCGAGGAACTGGGCGATCTGATGGACTTCAACCACGGCCTTCTGTCCGCGCTCGGGGTCTCGGCGCGCTCGCTCGACGCGATGGTCTGGGCGGCCCGGGACGCGGGGGCACACGGCGCGAAGCTCACCGGGGCCGGCGGCGGCGGCTGTATCGTCGCGCTCGATCCGACCGAGGAGACGCCGACCGCACTCTCGTTCACGCAGGGCTGTGAGGAGGCGTTCCGCGCCGAGTTGGCGACCGAGGGCGTCCGGGTGGCGGAACGGTGACCGCCGACGATCCGCCCCTCGTGCTCAAGCTCGGCGGGAGCGTGATCACGGAGAAGGACCGCCCCGAGACGGTGGACGAGCCGGCGCTCGCGGCCGCCGCCGACGCGATCGCCGACGCGCTCGATAGCGGCGCGGTCGGCCGGCTCGTCGTGGTCCACGGCGGCGGGAGCTTCGGCCACCACCACGCCAGCGAACACGGGGTCTCGACGACGACGGGAACCCGCGATCCCGGCGCGGTGTCGGACGTTCACGGCGCGATGGCGACGCTCAACCGGGCCGTCCTCGCTGCGCTTCACGACCGCGACGTGCCCGCCGTCCCCGTCCACCCGCTCTCGCTCGCGGCGCGACCCGGGGGGACCGACGGCGACCTCGACCTCCCGCTCTCCTCGACGGCGACGTTGCTCGGGGAGGGGTTCGTTCCCGTCCTCCACGGCGACGGGGTCGCGACCGCCGGCGAGGGGGTGACGGTCGTCTCCGGCGACGAACTCGTCGTCGAACTCGCCGTGGGGCTCGGAGCCGACCGTGTGGGCGTCTGTTCGACGGTTCCCGGCGTCCTCGACGACGACGGGTCGGTGATCCCGACGATCGACGACTTCGAGTCGGTGGCCGACGCGCTCGGCGCGAGCGACACGACGGACGTCTCCGGCGGTATGACAGCGAAGGTCCGGGCACTGCTCGCGCTCGACGCGCCGGCGTCCGTCTTCGGCCCGGACGGGCTCGAGGCGTTCCTTCGCGGGGGGACGCCGGGGACGCGGATCGATTGACTCGTCGTCCGATCCGGTTCGATCGGCGTACCGAACCCTTATTCGAGTCACCGCCCTCCTCTCGGGCATGAACGAAGCGGACGTCAGAGAGCGGTTGCGGGCGGTGGCCGATCCCGACCTCGGGGACGACGTGGTCTCGTTGGGGCTGGTGAACGGGATCGATCTCGACGGGGGGACGGTCCACGTCTCGCTGGCGCTCGGCGCGCCGTTCTCGCCGCACGAGTCGACGATCGCCGACGACGTACGGGCGGCGCTCGCGGACACCGACCTCGACGTGGAGCTGTCGGCGTCGGTCCCGAACGATCTCTCGGCGGGCGAGCAGGTCCTTCCGGGGGTCGAGAACGTGATCGCGGTCGCCTCCGGGAAGGGCGGCGTGGGGAAGTCGACGGTGGCGGTGAACCTCGCGGCCGGGCTGTCCGAGCTCGGCGCGCGGGTCGGGCTCTTCGACGCCGACGTGTACGGCCCGAACGTCCCGCGGATGGTCGCCGCCGAGGAGCGCCCGCAGACCGACGGTGAGACGATCGTCCCGCCAGAGCGGTACGGAGTGAAACTCATGAGCATGGACTTCCTCACCGGCGAGGACGACCCCGTCATCTGGCGCGGCCCGATGGTCCACAAGATCATCACCCAGCTCGTCGAGGACGTCGAGTGGGGCGAGTTGGACTACCTCGTGATGGACCTGCCGCCGGGGACGGGCGACACCCAGCTCACGATCCTCCAGACGCTACCGCTGACGGGCGCGGTGATCGTCACCACGCCACAGGACGTGGCGCTCGACGACGCCGTGAAGGGCCTCCGGATGTTCGGCAAACACGACACGAACGTGCTCGGGATCGCCGAGAACATGGCCGGGTTCCGGTGTCCGGACTGCGGCGGCTTCCACGAGATATTCGGCTCCGGTGGCGGGAAGGCGCTCGCGGCCGACCACGACCTGCCGTTCCTCGGCGGGATCCCGCTCGACCCGGCCGTCCGGACCGGCGGTGACGACGGCGCGCCGGTCGTGTTAGGGGAGGGCGACACCGCCGACGCGTTCCGGGTGCTCGTCGAGAACGTCGCGAACAACGCCGGCGTCGTGCGCCGCCGCGAGGTGACCGAGGGTCGATGACCGGGGACGAGGAGGCGGGCAGGGAGGCGCGACCGGATCCCGACGCCGCGCCCGCTGACTCGTCGGATCCCGCGGACCCGCTCGAGGCCGCCGGCGTTGACCCCGTGGTCCCAGAGTCGGCGTCGGAGGCGGCTGTCGCGGAGTTCCCCGCGGACGCAGCGGTCCGCGAGTTCCTCCGGGAGGTCGCAGCCGACGTGCGCGGCGACAGCTCGGAGAGCAAACAGCTCTCGGCGGTGCTGTATCGCGTGTCGGACCTGTACGACCCCGCGGAGTCGACCTCGCCGGAGGAGATCTACCTCAACGTCCGCCACATCATGCGGATCAAAGAACAGGGCGGGATCGAGCGGTAGTCGAGGTCGTGGACGGCGCGGAAGCCAGGGCAGGGATTCGAACCCCGGAAGTCTCGATTACAAGTCGAGTGCATGAACCACCCATGCTCCCCTGGCACAGGCGGGCGTTCTCGGCGCTCGTATGAGTGCGTGTCGCTTTCGGCGAACCTCCCGGGGCGGTCCGGCTCACTCCCCGTCGGCGATCTCCTTTCGGAGTTCGACCCGGTGGAGGTCGTAGCCGCGGTCCGCGTAAAACGATCGCGCCCGCTCGTTGTCCGCGAGCGCCTCCAACGCGACCGCGTCCGCGCCCGCCTCGACGAGTTCACGCTCGGCCGCCGCGAGCAGCGCCGACCCGATCTCCTCACTGCGGCGCGACGGCGACACGAAGAGGTTGCTCACGACGCCGCGCGTGCGGTCGCGCTCGTACCCCTCGCGCTCGATCGAGAACGCAACGAACCCGACGATCGGTCCCGAGTCGACCGCCTCGTCGCCCTCTTCGTCGTCCTTCCCGCCGTCCCCTTCGTCGCCCGTTCCGTCAGTCTCCTCGTCGCCCGTTCCGTCAGTCTCCTCGTCGCCCCCTTCACCGTCCCCCTCCCCGCCCCGCGCCACGAGCAGTTCGCCGGTGACGACGCTCCGGGCGACCCACTCCCTGACCGCGGACCGGTTCTCCGACGCGAGCAACGTCGACCCGTGCCGACGCTGGTCGCGGGCGAGTTCGACCCACCGGTCAGTGATCGTCTCGACGTCGTCGATCGTCGGGGCGACGATCCGCGGTCCCTCTGGGTTCGACACGGTCCGTGATAGCGCCGCGTGACGTTTTTACCTGCCGCTCGTTCGGTTCGGGTCCGGGAGGAGTTGCGAGTTCTCGGACGGGCTGGCGGGGCGTCGCTTCGGCGGGTCGGCCGTCCCCGGGGACGTCACACCTCCCGACAGTTCGGGCAGATAGCCTGTCCGTTCGCGTCCGCGAGCTCCGGCGCGAGCGTGCCACACACCTCACAGACCCCCTGCGTGGGGGACCCGGCGGCGTCCGTCGAGGACGCGGTCCGTGCCCGGTCGGACCCCGGTGCCGCGTCCGCGGTCCCCGCCCGGGTCGTTTCGAGACGCGCGCCGTTCCGCGCGTCGGCGTCGACCGCCGGCTCCTCGGCGGGGTCATCCTCCCGCACAGCGCCCACAGCGAGCGAGTCGCGCGCGGTGACGACCCCGACCGCCTCGCCGTCGACCACGACGACGACGCGGTCGACCCCCTCGGCGACCAGCCGTTCCTCGACGGCCCGAACCCCGTCGTCGGGCGCGACGGTGGGGAGCGGCGGCCGCATCACCGATCCCACGGTCGCGTCGTCGACGTCGTCCTCGAGGACGGCCGCGAGCGCGTCGCGGGCAGCGAGCCGACCGACGGCCTCCCCGCCGCGGAGGACGACCAGGCAGTCGGTTCCCTCCTCGACCAGTAACGCGGCCGCGTCCGCGAGCGGATCCGACTCGCTGACCCCGAGGAACTCCCGATGCATCACGTCACGAACCGTGGTATCTATGCGCATACTCGCGGATCGGCGGCGAACGGCTAAAAACTGCCCCCGGTACCGTTATCACGCCCCCGGTCGTACGATGTGGTTCGGCAAAAGGGCGGGACGCGGGGCGAAAGGGAGCCTTGAAACGCCCCGGCGTCGGAACGTGGACATGGCCATACCCTCGTTCGTGATCGGCATCGCGGGGGGGACCGGCGCGGGCAAGACGACGGTCTCCCGGCTCGTCACGCAGAACCTCGGCGACGCCGTCACGCGGATCCCCCTCGACAACTACTACGAGGACCGTTCGGAGCTCTCCGTCGAGGAACGCAGGGCGGTCAACTACGACCATCCCTCCGCCTTCGAGTGGGAGCTCCTCCGCGAGCACCTCGAGACGCTGTTGGAGGGCCGGCCCGTCGAGATGCCGCAGTACGACTTCGAGGTACACAACCGGAAGGAGGAACGCGTGACCGTCGAGCCGACCGACGTCATCGTGCTCGAGGGGATCCTCGCGCTCCACGACGAGGAGATAAACCGGATGATGGACCTCCGGCTGTACGTCGAGACGGACGCGGACGTGCGGATCCTCCGGCGGATCCGCCGCGACGTGCTCGAGCGCGGCCGCGACCTGGAGGGGGTGATAGACCAGTACCTCTCGACGGTGAAACCGATGCACGAGCGGTTCATCGAGCCGACGAAAGGCCACGCGGACCTGATCATCCCGGAGGGGGCGAACAGCGTGGCGGTCAACCTCATCGAGGAGAAACTCCACGCCGAGATCGAGGGGAACGCCGTGCGAAACTGGGAACGCGGGAGTCTGGAGCGCGAACTCGCGGAGAAGCGCTCGCCCGATCTCGACGCCGAGAAGTGAGCCGTGGCCGTCCGAACCGCTCCGTCACGATCACCCCGACCGCTCCGTCACGATCACCCGAGCCGCTCGTCCAGGATCAGTCGGGTCTTCGTGGATTTGACGTCGTCCAACTCGCGCGCCTGCGTGATGAGCTCGTTGACGGCGCGGGTGTCGACCGCGTCGACGACGAGGACGATGTCGTCCTCGCCGGAGACCTGCCAGACGAAGTCGACCTCCTCCCACTCCACCATGCGCTCGCCGACCGCCGCGGTGTCGACGTTCATCTCGACTGAGATCTCGATCATCGCCTTCACGTTGCCGGTCCGGGTGGTCACCGTGAAGCGCTCGATGACCCCCTCCTCGGTCATTCGGTCGACGCGGTTGCGTACCGTCCCCTCGGAGGTGCCGACGCGGTCCGCGATCTCGGTGTAGGGGGTTCGCGCGTCCCGTCGCAGGATCGAGAGGATCCGGCGGTCGAGGTCGTCCATACGGCGCGAAGGGACGGCGACGACTTACGGCTTACGAACATCGTAACAGCCCTTCGAACTCCACAGACAAACGTCGATACGAGTGCGATGTTCGTAGCCAGTTTCGGCGCGACCGCCCCGACGTGAACGGACGGGCCGTCGGGAGTTCCGTGGGCAACGAAGGACTCGCCCGAGCGGCCGCCGCCCTGACTACGAAAGCGTTACGAATTTCGTAACTCGCCTTCGAACGACGCATTTAATACGGCTCCTCCGTACGTATCTCGTAATGTCGGACGCCTACATCGCGCTGGCCGACGGACGCGTGCTCGAAGCGCGCACCCGTGCGCCGGGGCGGACACGTGGTGAACTCGTGTTCACGACCGCGTACACCGGCTACGAGGAATCGCTGACCGACCCCTCCTACGCCGAGCAAGTGTTGACCTTCTCGTACCCCCTGATCGGGAACTACGGCGTCCGAGCGGAACGGTTCGAGTCCGACTCCGTCCAACCCCGCGCGGCTATCGCCCGCGAGATGACCGACGACGTCGCCGAGTGGCTCAAAAACGAGGGCGTCCCGGCGATAGACCACCTCGACACCCGCGAGATCGTCACCACCGTCCGCGAGGAGGGCGCTATGGCCTGCGGCATCGCCGCCGGCGAGGACGCGACTCCCGAGGACGCGATCGAAGAGATGGAGGCCTGCGAGCCGATGAGCGCACACGTCGACATCGGCGCGGGCGTCTCGGTTTCGGAACCGACCGTCCACGAGGGTGACGGCGAGGCGACCGTCGCACTGCTCGACTGCGGCGCGAAGGGATCGATCATCTCCTCGCTCACCGAGCGCGGCGCGGACGTCCACGTCCTCCCGTACGACGCGACCCCCGAGGACGTGACGGCGGTCGAACCCGACGTGCTGTTCGTCTCGAACGGCCCGGGGGACCCGGAGAACTTCGTCGCTGCCCACGACGTCGTCGACGCCTTCGCCGGCGACCTGCCGATGGCCGGGATCTGTCTCGGGCAGCAGGTGATCACCAGCGCGCTCGGCGGCTCGACCGCGAAGATGTCGTTCGGCCACCGCGGCGTCAACCAGCCGGTCAAGGACCTCCGGACCGATCGGGTGGTGATGACCACACAGAACCACGGCTACACCGTCGACGACACCGGCCCGCTCGAGGTGACGCAGGTGAACGTCAACGACGACACCGTCGAGGGGCTCGACAGCGCGGAACTCGACGTCATCACCCGCCAGTACCACCCCGAGGCGAACCCCGGCCCACACGACTCGCTCGGCTTCTTCGACGAGGTCCTCGAGTTGGCGGAGTCGCGTCAGCCGGTCGCGGCCGACTGAGGACGCGCCGGCGTCGCCTCCGACGCCGACCCCGTTCCGACCCCGTTTTCCACACCCGGATCGCCCACCGACCGTTCCTGCTCCCGACTGACCGTTCCCGCTCCCGACTGACCGTTCCCGCTCCCGACTGACCGTCCGGAGTACCGATCCTCCACCGACACTCCACTACCGTAGGGTCCCGTCCCGTTCCTCGCCGGCCGCTTCCGGCGACGTTTTGGTCCGTGCGTTCCGAGGGTTCCCCATGACACGGGAGGTCCTCCTCACCAACGACGACGGGATCGACGCGGCCGGGCTCCGAGCGCTCTCGGGGGCGCTCTCCGCCGAGTACGACGTGACCGTCGTCGCGCCGGCGACGGACCAGTCGGGCGTGGGCGGCAACCGGTCGTGGTGGGAGACCACCGTCGAGTACACCGAGCGCGACCTCGGCTACGCGGTCGAGGGGACCCCCGCGGACTGCGTCGCCGTCGCGACGGTCGCGCTCGGGTTGGACCCCGACGTCGTCGTCTCCGGCTGTAACCACGGGCCGAACATCGGCGCGCACGTCCTCGGCCAGTCGGGGACCGTCGGCGCGGCGATGGAAGCGGCGTTCCTCGGCACGCCCGCGATCGCGGTGTCGCTGTACGACCGCGGGAACCTCCCGCTCCCGCCGACGGTGAGTCACGACGACTTCGCGCTCGCGGGGCGAGTGGCGGCCGACCTCGTCGATCGCGTCGACGCGGAGGGGCGACTCCCCTTCGGCGCGGACGTGCTCAACGTCAACGTCCCCGCAACCGACGACGAGGCCGCTGTCGACCCGACGTACCGGGTGACGGAACCCGCCCGCGGCTTCGACGTGATCGAGTTCCACCCCGGGACCGACACAGCAGGCGAGGACGGCGACGACGCCTCGGGGCTCGGAGCGCGTCGCGGCGAGATGGGGATGGAGCTCCGCGACCGCTTCTGGCGGGAGTTCCTCCGGGGTGACGTCGCCGACGACCCGGGATCGGACCGACGCGCGACGGTCGAGGGCGAGGTGAGCGTCTCGCCGTTGTCCTCGTCGCGGTCGGTCGCCGGCGACCGGCTCGGCGAGACGTTCGACGTCGCCGGCAGGACGTTGGACCTCTCCAGCGAGACGTTCGACCCCGTCGGCGAGTAGTCCTCCGAGTCCCGTCTACCGGAGCCGACGGGAGCCGGCAGTGAACTCCGAGGCGAGCCTGCCCAGGTACCAGACGAGGAGCAGTCCGAGGAAGAACCCGCCGGCGGTCGCGATGGCCAACTGGACGGGCGTCGGGTCGCCGAGGAGGGTGATGAGTGGCGGGGAGACGGTGACGAGAAGCACGAACCCGATTTTCACCTTCCGGTTGCCTGCGTCGCGCTCCTCTCGCGTCATCGGCTCTACCATCCCGCACCTCCGGGTCGCGGGGACCCCGATCCGGACGGTCGCGTCTCCATGTCCGGTCCACGGCCCGGGCGGCTATCAACCCAATGGACCGAGTCCCGCCGATCGGCTCGTGTCGAGCGCGGCCTCATCCACGCCGTAGGACGCCGTCCCGGTATAAACCTCGCGACCGTTCACGCGGTATGCCGTCGTTACCGGCGTGAACGGTCTCGACGGTTTATGGCCGCGTGTCCCCGATGGTCGGGTGCCCCTACCCGCGACCCCGACGGCGGGACGGGAGCGGAGGGTTGCCGACGGGGCTCGACGTCGCGTCGACGCCCCATCACCGCGACCCGTGTCTCCCGCCGTGACGCCGCGGTTCCGCGGTGTTTTTGAATCGACCCCGACAACCCGGCGGTATGGACGACGAACTCCGCGAGCGGGTCGAGGCGGCCGGCGAGACGGCCGCGCTCTTCAACGCGCTCAAACACGACAGCGACCCCGATGTGGGCGCTATCATGGGTCCGCTGATGGGCGAGAACCCCGATTTCCGTCCGCACGGCGACGAGATCCCCGGCGTGCTCGCCCCGATCGTGGCCGAGGTCGGCCGGATGGACGAGACCGAGCGACGCGACCGTCTCGAGGAGCTCGCGCCGGAACGGCTCGCGGAGCTGGACGCGGACGACGAGGGGGACGAGCACGTCCTCCCGGACCTCCCGAACGCGGAGACGGGCGCGGTCGTGATGCGCGCCGCGCCGAACCCCAACGGCCCCTGGCACATCGGCCACGCTCGCATGCCCGCGGTGATCGGGACGTACAAGGAGCGCTACGACGGCGAGTTCATCTGCCGGTTCGACGACACCGACCCCGAGACGAAACGCCCCGACCTCGAGGCGTACGATGCCATCCTCTCCGACATCGAGTACCTCGGTTTCGAGGCCGACCGCGTCCTGCGGGCCTCGGACCGGCTCGAGACCTACTACGAGCACGCCCGCGAGCTGATCGGTCGCGGCGGCGCGTACACCTGCTCGTGTTCGGGTGAGGCGTTCTCGGAGCTGAAGAACGACGGCGAGCCGTGTCCGCACCGCGAGAAGGACGAGGAAACCGTCCGCGAGGAGTTCGAGGCGATGGTCGACGGCGAGTACGACGCCGGCGAGATGGTCCTCCGGGTGCGGACCGACATCGGCCACAAGAACCCGGCGCTGCGCGACTGGGTCGCCTTCCGCCTGATCGACACGCCGCACCCCCGCGAGACGGCCGCCGACTACCGCTGTTGGCCCATGCTCGACTTCCAGTCGGGCGTCGACGACCACCTCACGGGGGTCACCCACATCATCCGCGGCATCGACCTCCAGGACTCCGCGAAGCGCCAGCGGTTCGTCTACGACTACTTCGGCTGGGAGTACCCCGAGGTGCTCCACTGGGGCCACGTCCAGGTCGACGAGTACGACGTGAGCCTCTCGACGTCGACGATCAAGGAGCTGATCGAGACGGGCGAGCTGACGGGGTGGGACGACCCGCGCGCGCCGACGATCCGGTCGGTCCGCAGACGCGGCATCCGGGGCGAAGCGCTCGTCGAGTCGATGACCGACCTCGGGATGTCGACCTCCGACGTGGACCTCGCGATGTCGTCGGTGTACGCGAACAACCGCGACCTCGTCGACGACGGGGCCGACCGGTTCTTCCTCGTGCGCGACCGCGAGGACGACCCCGCGGTCGAACTCCCGGTCGTCGACGGCGACGCGCCCGCCCCGGCAGTCGGTCGCCCCGCACGACACCCCGACCACCCCGACCGCGGCGACCGGACGATCCCCGCTGGACGGGTCCGCCTCGAGTCGTCGGACCTCCCGCCCGCCGGGGAGCGCGTCTGGCTGAAGGGGTACGGGTGCGTGCGCCACGCGGACGACGCGCTCGTCTACGTCGACGCCGACATCGAGGTGGTCCGGGACGGCGACGTCGACGTGGTCCACTGGGTCCCCGCGGTCGAGTCGCTCGAGACGCTCTTACGAACGGTCGAGGGAGACGTGCGCGGGTACGCCGAACCGTCGATCGCCGACGCCGGGACCGACACGGTCGTCCAGTTCGAGCGGGTCGGCTTCGCTCGGCTGGACGCCTTCGACCCAGAGGGAACCGACGACCCCGACGGGCCGACCGGCGAGGAGGACCTGGTCGCGTACTACGCGCACCCCTGAACGGCCGGCGACTCGTCGCCCGGACGTCGTCGCGGAGTTTAACTACCGACGGGCGAAAGTTCCTACGAGATGGGCATCGACCCGAACTTCGAACGGAACCTGGAGCGGACCGGCGAGGAGCACGACGTGGACGTGTGGGGGCCGGTCGAACAGCCCGAGAAGCTCGGGATCCGCGGCACCCACGTCGCCGTCGACTTCGACATCTGTCTGGCCGACGGGGCGTGTCTGGAGGACTGCCCCGTCGACGTCTTCGACTGGGTCGACACCCCCGGCCACCCGGAATCCGACCGGAAGGCGAACCCGACCGACGAGGACCAGTGTATCGACTGTATGCTGTGTGTCGACGTCTGTCCGGTCGACGCTATCGACGTGGATCCCGGCCGCGAGAACCGGATCTGACGCCGGCGTTTCGGACACGTCCCTTCGACCGACCCCACGGTGCGTTTCGCGGGACCGGGCGACGGCGCAATACCTTTCCCGGAGTCGGGCGACGTAGGACACATGCAGACCGTCGTACTCGCGGCCGGCGAGGGAACGCGGATGCGCCCGCTGACGGCGAACACCCCGAAACCGATGCTACCGGTCGCGGGGAAGCCGCTCGTCGTCCGGTGTCTCGAGGACGCGATCGCCGCGGGCGCGAGCCGCGTCGTCGTCGTCGTGGGCTACGAGGCGGACGTGGTCCGGACTGCCCTCGACGAGCACGACTGGCCGGTACCCGTCGAAACCGTCGAACAGGTCGAGCAGCGTGGGACCGCGGACGCCGTCCGGGCCGCCCGAAGCGAACTCGACGAGGGGCCGTTCGTCGTGTTGAACGGGGACGCGCTCTACGACCGTGGGTCGCTGACGACGCTGTACGACGCGGACGCCGCCGTCGGCTCCTACAGGGTGGAGAATCCCTCGTCGTACGGCGTGTTGCGCGTCGCGGACGGGCGGGTCGCGGGCGTGGTCGAGAAGCCCGCGGACCCTCCCTCGAACCTGGTGAACACGGGCGCGTACGTCTTCCCGGCCGAGGCGCTCGCGTGGCTCGACGTCGACGAGAGCGAGCGCGGCGAGCTGGAGCTCACCGACGTGCTCCAGCGGGCCTGTGAGACGGCCGACGTGCGATCGATTTCCTTCGACCGGTGGCTCGACGTCGGCCGGCCGTGGGAACTCCTCGCGGCGAACGAGTGGAAGCTCGCCGAGCTCGATCGCGAGCTCGTGGGCGACGTCAGCGACGACGCGGAACTCCGGGGTGCGGTCGTCGTCGAGGAGGGCGCGACCGTCGAGCCCGGCGTCGTGATCGAGGGCCCGGCGTACGTCTCCGCGGACTCCCACGTCGGTCCGAACGCGTACGTCCGCGGCGCGACGTATCTGGGTCCGGAAGTGCGGGTCGGCCACGGCGTCGAGGTAAAAAACAGCGTCGTGATGGCCGACTCGGCGGTGCCGCACCTCACGTACCTCGGCGACAGCGTGCTCGGCGAGGACGTCAACCTCGGCGCGGGCACGACCGTCGCCAACCTCAGACACGACGGGGAGCCGGTCGACCTCACGGTGAAGGGCGACCGCGTGAGCACGGGTCGTCGGAAGTTCGGGATCGTCTGTGGCGACGGCGTCCGCACCGGAATCAACTGTACGATCAACGTCGGGATCGTCCTCTCTTCGGGCGCGACGGTCGCGCCGGGCGAGACGGTCCTGCGGGACCGGTGAACGGACGGGGGAGGGTCGCGCCGTCATGTACCGAAACGGTCACGTCGGGGTCGCACTCGCCGTGTACTCGCCGGTCGGGTTCACGCTCGCTGTCCTCTCCGGGCTCGAACCCGCTGCGGCCGGCGCTGTCGTCGTCGCCTCGACGGCGATGGTCCCCGACGTCGACGCCCGCGTCCCGTTCGTGGAACACCGCGGGATCACCCACACCGTCTGGTTCGCGGTCGCCGTCGGGCTCCTCTTCGGCCTCGTCGGCGGCGCGGTCGGAACCGAAGGCGGCCCCGTCACGACGGTCACGTTCGCCGTGCTCGGGTTCGTCCTCGGCGCGGGAACCGTCGTCTCACACCTCCTCGCCGACGTCATCACGCCGATGGGGATCCGGCCGTACGCACCCGTCAGGAACGACCACTACACCCTCGACGTCGTGCGAGCGGCGAACCCGATCGCGAACTACGTCCTGCTCGCGCTCGGGGTGGCGGTTGCCGGGATCGCGGTACTCGCCGGGGCGGTCGTTGGCGGATAACGTGACTGTTCGTCCCGACACCGCTCCCCTCACTCACCGCGTTACTAAAAGACGCCCACGAGAGTTGTCGCTACCGACAGAAATCGACGTAAGTGAATGGGTTGGGGCGGATTTGAACCGCCGGCCTCCTCCATGTCAAGGAGGTGTCATAACCGGGCTAGACTACCAACCCGCCGGGGCTTACTGACGCATCTCGTGGTTCCCGGGGGACGTAATTGAACCTTTCGTTTCGGGGGGACGCGGGGCGATCACGGACGTGGATCGACGACGCCGTGTCGGCGTGCCGTCGACGGTTTTCGACCGGTTTTACTGTCTCGGCGCGAGCCGTCCAGTATGGTCGACCTCTCCGCTCGTGCGGACCGACTGGACGAGTACCTCGACGCCCGCGGACTCGAGGCCGTGTGGTTCGCCGAGCCCAACGGGTTCGCGTGGCTCACCGGCGGCGACAACGTCGTCGACGCGGACGCGCCGATCGGGGTCGCCGCCGCCGGCTACGACGGCGAGTTCCGCGTGGTCACCGACGACATCGAGGCCCGTCGGCTCGCCGACGAGCAACTGCCGGACGCCTTCGCGGTCGAGTCGTTCCCCTGGTATGCCGGCTCGCTCGCGGAGGCTGTCGCGGACCGGTCGCCGTTGCCCGCAGCCGCCGACTTCGCCGTCTCCGGCTTCGAATCCGTCGATACTGCTCGCCTCCGCCAGCCGCTCACTGCCGACGACGTCGCGCGCTACCGCGAACTGGGGCGCGAAGCGGCGGCCGCCCTCGAGACGGTCTGTCGAAACCTCAAGCCGACGGACCCCGAGTACGAGGTGGCCGCCGGGATCGACATCTCGCTCTCGTCACGGGACGTGAACACGCCGGTGGTCCTCGTCGGCAGTGCGGAACGCGCACGGTCGTACCGCCACTTCGTCCCCACCGACGCGACCCTGGGAGACTACGCGCTCGTCTCGATCACGGCGGAGCGCGGCGGGCTGTACGCCTCGCTCACGCGGACGGTCGCGTTCGACGCGCCGGACTGGCTGGAGCGACACCATCGTGCGGCTGGGCGCGTCGAGGCCACGGCGCTCGCCGCCACCCGGGCGGCCGCCGCCGGCGACCTCGGCACGGGCGAGGGTCCAGGGACCGCGGGCGACGTCTTCGATGCGATCCGCGAGGCGTACGACGCGGTGGGGTTCGCCGACGAGTGGAAACACCACCACCAGGGCGGAGCCGCGGGCTACGCGGGCCGGGAGTGGATCGCGAGACCCGACGGTGACGACCCCGTGATCGAGCCGATGGGGTACGCCTGGAACCCGACGGTGTCGGGCGCGAAGAGCGAGGACACGTACCTCGTCGACGGCGACCGACTCGAACTGCTCACGAAGACCGGCCAGTGGCCCACACACGAGGTCGAATCCGTCGCCGTCGACGGCGTCCCGACGGAGACGTTCGAGCTGAACGCCCCGACGGTTCGGTGAGATCCCGGGATCGACGGTCGGTCCAGCCGTCGTCGCCTTCCCGACGTCCCCGTCCGCGAGCGGTTCGTCCGATCCGCCCGAGGGGAAGTTTCATGCCGGTGGAACCCGACGCGTCTCTCATGTCGGACGACCCGTATCGCGGTCCTCGGTCGGCACTCGAGGCTGCGGCCGAAAGGCGGGGTATCGACGAGCCGAACCCGGACACGGGGCCGCGGATCGCGCGAGTCCCGGAGTCGCACGTCCACGACACCTTCGAGGTGGGCGGGCTCGAGACGAAACGCGAGGAGTCGCTGGTACAGGCGGTCCTCGCGGACCGGGACGGGGTCAGCGCCGCCTCGGCGACCCAGCGGAACGGGACGGTCGGTGTCCACCACGATCCGTCCCTCTCGCGGGCGGACATCAGGGAGGCACTGGAGTCGTACGACCTCGCGGTCGCACCGGGCGACGAGGCGTTCGCGAGTCGCCGGGCGTCGCAGTTCGCGTCCGCCCGCGTCGCCGTCGCGGTGCTGTTCGGGCTCATGGTCGCGACGCCGTACGTCGCGGTGTTGTACCCCACCCGTCTCGAGTGGCTCTTTTACGACCCGGTCACCGTCGAGTACCTCCGGTCGATCCTCGATTCACGGGTGGCGACGCACTTCTTCGTCAACCTCGCAACCCTGTCGGGCGTCGCGTTCCTCGTCGCCTGCGGACCGACGATCCGCCGGGCGGTCGACGCGGCGATCGAGGGACGGATCACTCGGGAGGTCGGGTTTGTCGCCACCGTTTGTGCCGTCTTCGGCTACAGCACACTCGCCGCGTTCACCGGCTTCGACGGCGCGGTCCACTACGACCTCGTCGCCTACGCGGTCGCGGGTGTCACCGTCTGGAACCACTTCGCGACCGAGGAGGCGTCCGTCGATCGGCGGGCGACCGAGCCGGACACCGCCGTGAGCGGGGCGGAGGGGGTCGCCGACCACGGTGGCGACGACCACGTCGCGCTGACCGACGGCGGGCGATAGGCTGACTCGGTTCGGTTCCATCCGGGTCCGATCGCTCGTTCGAGTTCTCTCCGGTTCGAGTCCACTCCCGTTCGGATCGTTTCTCGACCGGTCAACCGATGTACGCGTGCCCGACGACGGCGACGGCCAGCGCGGCGACGACGATCCAGGCGAACGGCTCCGCTGCGAGCAACGCGAACGGACGGAGAACGGACTCGTCGAATCCGAAGAGCAGGCCGGCGACCACTACCGCCGCGACCACGGTCGCCGCCACGACCGCGGAGACGCCGAAAAGCGCCGCGTCCTGAGGGTCCATACCGGTCCTGTGGCGGCGAGGAGCAAAAACGTCCCGTCGCCAACCCGCGGCGCTCGCGTCCGTGCCGGCGTCACCGTCGTGTGAGCGCCCGTCAGCGCTGTGCGATCAGCTCGACTCGCGTGACCGACACCGCCGCGAGCACCGTCGACACCGCCACCGCGAGGAAGACCACGCTGATGACGTTCACCTCCGGCGTCACGTTGTACCGGATCTGGTTCCAGATGAACACCGGAAGGGTCGGATCGCCCGAACCCTTCACGAAGTAGGTGTAGACGAACTCGTTGAACGAGAGGGTGAACGCGAGCAGACCACCCGCCACGACGCCCGGGAAGACGTTCGGTAGCGTGACCTGTCTGAACGTCTCGAACTCGTCGGCACCGAGGTCCTTCGAGGCCTCTTCGAGTCCCCTATCGAACGACAGGAACGTCGGGAGGATCACGAGCGTCGCGAACGGGATAGTCCGGATCACGTGGGCGATCACCACTGCGACGTAGTCGGGGAGCCCGAGGAGCCCGAACGGGCGACCGGCGGCCACGAGGTCCGACGATCCGCATCATCGATCACGGGGATCCGCGTCGAAACCGGTCCCGTTTTGCCGGTCGCTCGGGTACCGGTGGTATGACCTTCGAGAACGCGTTCGATCGGTCCGTAGGGAGCCGCCGCGTCGGCGGGATGAACGAGTCGGTCATCAGGGAGATGACACGGGAGGCCCACCGCCACGAGGCGATCAACCTCTCACAGGGGATCCCGGACGAGGACGAGACGCCGCCGTCGGTCAAACGCACTGCCAAGGCGGCGGTCGACACGGACAGCCAGTACACGATCACGTGGGGGTTGCCGGCGCTCAGGGAGGCGGTCTCGGAACGTTACGCCGACTGGAAGGGGATCGAGTACGACCCCGAGACGGAGGTCACGATCACGAGCGGCACAAGCGAGGGGATCATGTCCTCGCTTCTGGCGCTGTGTGACCCCGGGGACGGCGTCGTCTACTTCGAGCCGACCTACGAGAGCTACATCCCCGGCGTCCAGTTCGCCGAGGGGACGCCGATCCCGATCGACATCACCGACGGGCTGGCCGTCGAGGCGGACGCGCTCCGGGAGGCCGCCGCGGACGCGTCGATCCTGATCTTGAACCATCCGCACAACCCCACCGGGAAGGTGTTCACCCCCGAGGAACTCGAGTTGATCGCCGAGGTCGCCGTCGCGGAGGACCTGATCGTGATCACGGACGAGATCTACGAGCACATCGTCTACGCGGACCACTACCGGAGCCCGGTGACGGTCGACGGCCTCGCCGAGCGAACCGTCGTCTGTACGGGGATGTCGAAGACGTACTCGGTCACGGGCTGGCGCGTCGGGTTCGTGCTCGCACCGGAGCCGCTCTCGGCGGAGCTACGAAAGTTCCACGACTACACGAGCATCTGCGCGCCGACCCCGTTCCAGCACGCCGGCGTCGAGGCGCTCTCGCTACCCGAGGGCTACTACGACGAGCTGTCCGATTCCTACGAGCGTCGCCGCGAACAGCTGTACGACGGCCTCCGGTCGGTCGGGCTCGACCCCGTGAAACCGGACGGGGCCTACTACATGCTGACGCGGTACCCGACCGACGAGGACGACACCGAGTTCTGTTTCCGGCTCATCCGCGAGGCGGGCGTCGCCGCGGTCCCCGGGAGCAGCTTCTACACGGACGGCGGCGAGGAGTGGGTCCGGTTCACCTTCTCGCGGAACGAGGAGACGATCGACCGCGCCATCGACCGCCTCGATCGGAACCGGTTCTGGGAGGAGTAACTCGCTCGCCATCCTAGCCGTTCACGGCTGAGCCGTTCGTTCCGTGAGGACGGAACCTCCGTTTCCGCGGCGCGCCCTAGAACACGTTCGACGACGACGGGTATCACCGTTCACGCGCCGCCGGAGACGCTCGGAACGCAACCGCTCTCGGCTGCCCGCCAGAGTACGTGTCCGGCGACGAACGGAACGTCGGATGGAGCATAGTGAGATTGACGTGGCCTGACCGCGTGGTTTCGGTGATGGTCTACGTCAGTGAATCGATCGTGATCGATTCTCCGGTCGAGACGGTCTTCGAGTACCTCGACGATCCGTACAACCACGCCGAGGTGACGCCCAGCGTGACGAACGTCCGGAACGTCGACCGGCTCGATAACGGTGGCAAGCGGTTGGACTGTACCTACACGATGGCGGGGGTGGGTCTCGAGACGGAACTCGAACAGACGGTCCACGAACCGAACCGGCGGATGGTCTTCGATATGCGTAGCGGTATCGACGGTGAACTGGAGCTCCGGTTTACCGAAGCGAACGGCGGCACCGAGGTGACGTACGCCGCCGAGTACGAGATCCCCGGCCGCGTTATCGGCAGGGTCGTCGAACCGTTCGCCGTCAAGTACAATCAACGGGAGCTCCGCACCGCCCTGGAGAACCTGAAACAGCGGGTAGAGCTCGAAAGCGGGAGCGAAGGGTAACCGAGGCCGACGGTGTGGCTCACGGCGTGACCCACCGCAACCGACGCTGTGACCCACCGCAACCGACGCTGTGACCCACCGCGACCGACGCTGTGACCCACCGCGACCGACGCTGTGACCTACCGAGACCAACGGTAGGAGGAATTTATCGGCGTTTCCAGCGAGGCTCGACCGTCGCCCGGGTGTCTCTATCGGTGGCCGTACGTGGTCCGACTACGCCCGAGCCGTCGCTACCTTTTTGCCCGTCACCCGCCAGGCTCTCGCATGACCGACACGGCGTTTCTCGGGTCGATCCTCTCGCCGGATCAGGTGTCGACGACGGATGCCGACCGCGACCACCACGGTACGGACTGGGGCACCTCGCTCGAGAGAGCCTCCCCACCGGACGTCGTCGTCTGGCCCGAGTCGACCGCGGAGGTGTCGGCGGTCCTCGCGGCCGCGACCGAGCGGGGGATCCCGGTCACGCCCTTCGCGGCCGGGACGGGGATCGAGGGCAACGCGGTCCCCGCCCACGGCGGGATCAGCCTCGATCTGACCCGGATGGACGCGGTCCTGGACGTTCGGCCCGACGACCGACAGGTCGACGTCGAGCCCGGCGTCATCGGTGCCGACGTCGACGAGGCGGTGGCCGGTCACGGCCTCTTCTTCCCGCCGCTGCCGACCTCCGGCGACATGGCGACGATCGGCGGGATGATCGCGACGAACGCCAGCGGGAAACGGACCGTGAAGTACGGGAAGGTGGGCGACTGGGTGCGCGAGATCGAGGTCGTCCTCGCCGACGGCTCCGTGTTCACGGCAGGAACGCGCGCCGAGAAGACCTCCTCGGGGTACGACATCCGGGACCTGATCGTCGGTAGCGAGGGCACCCTCGGCGTAGTGACGCGAGCGACGCTCTCGCTCGCCGGGCGACCCGAGCGGACGCGGGTCGGGCGGGCGACGTTCGGGACGCTCGACGACGCGACCGCCGCCGTGGCGGACCTCGTCGGCTCCGGCGTCGACGTCAGCGCCGCCGAACTCGTCGACGGGCTGAGCGCCCGGATGGTCAACGACTACATGGGCTCGGAGCTCCCCGAGGGGCCGACGCTCTTCTTGGAGTTCCAGGCCGACCACGGCCTGGAGGAGGAAGTCGAGTTCTGCCGGACGATACTCGCTGCCCACGACCCGGTCGAGGTCCTCCTCGACGGCGAAACGGACCCCGAGGCGGTCTGGAAGCCGCGACACGAGCTGGCGGACGCGGTCCGGGCGTACTACCCCGAACGCGAGTCGTTTCACGCCGGCGACATCGCGGTGCCGATCGGCTCCTTCTCCAGCATCGTCGCGTACGTCCACGAGGTGGCCGACGACCACGACGTGCCGATCCCGACGTTCGGCCACGCCGGCGACGGCAACGTCCACTTCGACGTGATCGTCGACCCCGAGGTGGAGGGCGCGGTCGCCGAGGCCCACGAGATCTACGAGTCGATCGTCACGGAGGCGATCGATCTCGGCGGGACCGCCACCGGCGAACACGGGATCGGTCAGGGGAAACGCGAGTTCCTCCCGGTGGAACACGGCGAGACCGGCGTCGATGCGATGCGCGCGATCAAGGACGCGCTCGACCCCCACGGGACGCTCAATCCGGGGAAGGTCTTTCCGGAGTGAGACACCGAGCGAGCCGAGACCGCTCGGGTCCGCGTCGGTTCGCGCTACTCGCTCTCCTCGTCGTAGCTGACCTCGATGCCGCGCGGAACCGGCCGGAGGAGGTACGTCCCGTCGCCGCGTTTCACCGGCGCGAAGTCGGCGGTGAAGCTCGTGACCGAGTCCTCCCTGATCTCGAACTCCTGGTTGAAGGTCAGCGGTGCGTTCCCGGGTAGCTCGACGGTGGCTTCGCCGCCGTCAGCGAGGGTCGCGTCGGTCCCGGAGACGTCGAGCTGGAGGTACGGGTAGGTCCCGGTCTCCAGCTCGCGTTCGTCGATCAGTTGCGTCTCGTCGCCCTGTAGCTGGACGAGGTCGGCCTCCTGCGGCTCGTCGAACTCGTGGTACTCGCGCCCGTCCTCCTCGTCCTCGCCGTCCCCTTCCTCGTCGGTTTCGGTGCCGTTTTCCGCGTCGCTTCCGCCGTCATCGATCTCGGTGCCGTTTTCCGCGTCGCCGTCTTCGACGTCTCCGTCGCCGCCCTCGTCGTCTCCGTCGCCGCCCTCGTCGTCTCCGTCGCCGCCCTCCGGACCTATCCAGACGCCGTCTATCGTGACGAGGAGCGACTCGAAGTCGCCGATGTCGGCCGGCTGGTCGGTGACCGACGTCGCGAGCGTGCCGGTCGCACGACCGACGCAACCGGCGATCCCGGCGGTCCCGAGCGCAACGACGCCGGTGGCACGGAGGTAGTCACGGCGACCCATCGTCCCGAGGCCATCGAGCCGGTCGCCCATATCAGACACCCCCGGCGTTGCCGGTGACGGTACCCGCGAGGTCGCTCACCGCGTCGCCGAGGTCCCCGATCTCGCCCGAGAGGAAGCCGTCGACGGTGGACAGGATCTCGCCCACGAACTCGGGGACGGCCCCCGGAAGGTCGCTCGGCGGGCCGGCGTCGCCGGCGGCCGCGTTCGGGCCGGCGTCGGCGGGTGCGTTCGGTCCGACGGCTGTGACCCCGCCGACAGCGACGCCGGTTCCGATCAGTACGACCGCGGCGAGCGCTCCGAGGAGCGCGGTTCGAATGGCGTTCATTGCGACTGCTCCTCGGACGTCGACCGACTTCAATGGGCCAATCGCTCCGTCCGGTTTGGGCCGAATTAACCCGGATCAACGCGACTCGTGCGCGTCCGGACGTCGGATCCGGACCGAACCGCCGTGGGAGGGGATCGACGACCGGCCGAGTTGGAGTTTCGCGCTCGCACGCGGCAGAGGGCTCACCCTGCGGCGCCGAACACGGGATCGTCGTCGCCGTGACGGAGGTACTGGATCGCGGTCCCGGCGAGGAGGAACGCGAGGAACGCCGGGCTCGATGGGGCGGCCTGCTGGGTGATCGCGAGCGCCTCGCCGGCGAGGACGGCCCGCCACACCGGGTACGTCGTCGCGAGGATGCCAGCGCCGAGCCCGGTCAGCGCCAGCGAGATGATCGGGTCGTAGTACCGCATGGCCAGGACCCCGGCGACGACGCCGACGACGAGCGAGGCGACGAGGAACCGCTGGAACTCCGGGCGCGCGAACAGGCCGGACCCGGAGAGCGCCGCGGGATCGACCGCCTCGACGACCGGCGCCCCGGCGCTCTCCGGGTCGTACACCTCCTCGAGCACCGACTCGCCGACCGTCGACACGAGGGTCGCGAGCGTCGAGAAGAGGAACGCCGATATCGCCACGGTGAACCGGGCGACGAGCGGGAGGAGCCCTCGACCGAGGAACGCGCCGATCAGCACGAGCGTCGCGGCGAACCCGATCCGGCCGCCGGTCGAGACCGTCCCCGAGGCGACCCGCGGGACGACGACCCAGCCGATCACGCCGCCGCCGGCCGCGCCGGCGATCCATCCCGTCCAACCCAGGACCACGTCCTTGAGGTCGTATGCCGCCGTGACCAATACGGCCCCGACGAGGGTGTTGACGGAGAGCAACGCGAACACGGCCGGCGTTTCCGCGAGCGACATGTGTCTCGATCACCGGTCGAGATCGGATAATTCTACTGACGACACGAGCCGTCACCGTCGAGAGGGACGACGGCGGCCGGCGACGATTCGGCGGCGGCTCGCGACGATTCGGCGGCGGCGGGCGATGGGTCGCCCTCGACTGGCGACAGGTCGGCGGTCGACCTACGCTTCGGCGTTCCGCTCCGTGTAGACGTCGAGGGCGGTCTCGATCGTGGACAACTCGCGGGTGACGCGGCTGTCGGCGACGCGCATGAGTCCCGGCGTGTACGACGCCGAGTAGTCGAAGATACGGTTGACGCCGCGTTTGGGGACCGAGACGGGAGTGAACGACTCGACCGTGTACACCCGCATGGTCGGGAACGCGGTCCAGAACGTGCCGCTGACCCAGCGGTCCTCGTCGGTGAACGTCTCGCCCACCCGGCCGGTGGCGACGTACTCGTCGTCGTGGTAGAACAGGAGGAGGTCGCCGGATTCCATGCGGTCGAACGTCGACCCGTTCCCGCTGTCGTCGCCGACGGCCCACAGGCGCGCCTCCTCGAGGTCCGCGAGCGGCTCCGGCCGGTCGTCGTACTCGGCGAGGTCGACCGTGGACCGGACCGTTCGACCGAAGTTCTCCGGATCGACCGGGACGAGGAAGACGTTGTCGCTCATTGCCCTCCGTTTCGCCGGGAGGGATTTAAAAGCGTTCGTTGACCGCCTGCGCTCCGCTCCGTCGATCCCAGCGATCGACGCTCACTCCTCGTCGTACTCGTCGTAGATCCGGTCCATCCGGGCGGCCATCACGAAGTCGGACCGGTGGAGCCCGTCGATGTCGTGGCTCCACATCTCGATGCCGACTTCGCCCCACGAGAGGTGGATGTCGGGGTGGTGCCACTCGGCCTCCGCGAGTTCGCCCACGTCGTTCGTGAACGCGAGCGCGCTCGCGAAGTCCTCGAAGGAGTACGTCGCCTCCAGGTGGTGTTCCTCGACGACCTCCCAGGCGTCGCCGAGCTCGGCGAGGTGGTCGGCGTACTCTCCCGGCGTCAGCGGTTCGTCGTCCTCCGTCGACGGCTCGACCGGCTCGTCCGCGAGCGAGGATGTCATGAGCTACCGTTGGGCTCGGAGGGGTTTGTAGCTTCCGTGCGAAGACTGCCACGGATCGCGTGAGTCGCCGCCAGCCCGCGCGCAACGCGGCGGTTAAACCGCCCCCGGTCCTCGAAGCGGTCATGGACCTCGACGCCACCTTCGGCACGGAGGCCCCGGTGATCGGCATGATACACCTGCCCGCACTCCCGGGCGCGCCGACCGCGCCCGACGACGGCACGGCCGCGATAGACGCGGCCGTCGAGCGCGCCGTGAGCGACGCACGGAAACTCGAAGCGGGCGGCGTCGACGGCCTGATGATCGAGAACTTCGGCGACGCGCCCTTCTACCCGGACGACGTGCCGAAACACACGGTCGCGGCGACGACCCGCGCCGCGACCGAGGTGGCCTCGGCGGTCGCGTTACCGATCGGGGTCAACGTCCTCCGGAACGACGCCGAGGCGGCCGTCTCCGTCGCTGTCGCGGTCGGGGCGCGGTTCGTCCGCGTGAACGTTCACACGGGCGCGCGGGTCACGGACCAGGGGATCGTCGAGGGGCGCGCCCACCGGACGGTCCGGCTCCGCGAACGGCTCGGCGTCGACGTCGGGATCTTCGCCGACACCGACGTGAAACACTCGGCACCGCTCACCCCGACGGGGTACTCCGCGGAGTCGTTCGCCGACACCACGGAGCGCGGCCTCGCGGACGCCGTGATCGCCTCCGGCTCGGGGACCGGCCACGCGGTCGACGACGGCGCGCTGGAAGCGGTCGTCGCCGAGCGCGAGCGACACGGGCTCGACACGCCGGTGTTCGTCGGCAGCGGCGTCCGGGCCGATACGGTCGGCGACCTCCTCGCCGTCGCCGACGGCGTCATCGTCGGGACCGCGCTGAAGGAGGAAGCCGAGACGACCGCGCCGGTCGACCCCGACCGGGTCGCGGAGCTCGTCGAGCGGGCGGACGAGGTCCGGTGACTCCTCCTTCGATGGGGATCGGGGTGAGTAGAACGGGATCGTTGCTGGCGGGGTGAACACCGCCAAAGCCCCAGTCGCTCGGCGATACGCAGTTGCCGACACGGTAAACTCCTCCAAAGCCCCAGTCGCTCGGCGATACGCAGTTGCCGACACGGTAAACTCCTCCAAAGCCCCAGTCGCTCGGCGATACGCAGTTGCCGACACGGTAAACTCCTCCAAAGCCCCAGTCGCTCGGCGATACGCAGTTGCCGACACGGTAAACTCCTCCAAAGCCCCAGTCGCGAGGACTCGCGCGGCTCGTTGCGCTCCTCGCTCAGTCGCTCCCGCTCCTTCGCTGCGGTGCTTACATCGCCGTGCTTCGTCCTCGCGACTGCCCCTTTGAGTCCCGCCCCGCACAGCTCCGCAACCGCACCTCACACCTCCCCAGCCTCGCGGCTCGCTTCGCTCGCCGCGTCCCTCGCGGGCTCCTCGTGCCCCTTTGGGGCACTCGGAGGCGCGCCACCACGACATCTGATCACTCATCGCTTCACCTGTACTGACCGGAGCCGGTCGAAGCGTGTCCTCTGCCGAGGATCTCGACGGGATCCATCACCGAGGGTTCGGCTCGCTCGTCACCGCAGGTCCGCGCCACGCTCGGCGAGGAACGCCCGAACGTCCTCGCGAGTCGGGAGCCCGGGCTGTGTGAACCGCGCTGTACAGTTGATGGCGGCGACCGCGGCCGCAAAGCGGACCGCGTCGATCAGGTCCTCCCGGCTTCGTTCGTCCGTCGACCCGCGTTCCGTCAGGACCCACCGGTCGATCAGGCCGGCGAGGAACGCGTCCCCCGCGCCGGTCGTGTCGACGACGTCGACCTCGAACGCGTCGACCCGGGTCGCCTCGCCGTCCGCGATCACCGTCATCCCGTCCGCGCCGTGGGTGAGGACCGCGGGGCCGACCGACGGGGTGCGGACCCCGGCGAGCCGGTCGACGGCCGCCTCGCGTCCACCGAAGTAGGCGGGCGCGGCGACGCCGCCCGCGACGAAGAGGTCGGCGTGGTGGAGATAACCGTGGACCGTCTCCGGCTCGGTCCCACGGCCGGCGAGTTCGGTGACCGGGCCCGAGAGGTCGAAGACGAGCGCCGGCCGTTCGGCCTCGGGAACCTCGAGAACCCGGTCGAGCACCGCCCGCGCGACCCGGTCGGGCGCGTACGCCGTGAGGAAGACGACCTCGCTGTGGACGAGCGACTCGAGGGTCGACGGGTCGAGCCGGAGCTCGCGGAAGCTCTCGCCGGCGGTGACGATGGCGCGCTCGCCGTCCGGCGCGCTGAGGATCACGGACCGCGTCGACGGGTCGTCGCCGACCGCGACCTGCGACCCGTCGACGCCGGTCTCGGCCAACCACGAGCGCGCGAGCCGTCCGTACTCGTCGTCGCCGACCCGACTGACGAGCCCGACGTCGCGACCGAGCCGATCGAGGCCGACCGCGACGTTCGCGCCGACGCCGCCCGGGGCGGTCTCGACCTCGCTCGCGTACGCGCCGCCGTCCGGCTCCGGGAGGTTCGAGACGGCGTACCACTCGTCGACCGCGGCCGCGCCGATGGCGGTGACTCGTGGCGGGTCGTCGAGGGGCTCGGAACCGTCGACGGTCTCCGACGGCACCGTCACTCCCCGAAGTAGGACGCGTGGACGGCCATCGCGTCCTCGGTCGCGATCGGTCCCTCGACGACGGCGTCGCCGTCGGCCCGCCGGATCACCTCCGTCGAGGGGATGGGGATCCCCCCGCCGGTGAGGTCGTGGAGCGTCTCGCCCGCGACTCCGAAGACGACGCGGTCGATCCCGGCGTAGTGGATCGCAGCCGTACACATCGGACACGGCTCGGTGCTCGCGTACATCGTACAGTCGGCCAACTCGTCGGCCGAGAGCTCCCGGGCGGCCCACCGAGCCAGCTTGAGCTCCGGGTGTGCGGAGACGTCGTCGTCGGTCAGCGTCGTGTTCTTCGACTCCCTTCGGATCTCGCCGTCGACGACCAACAGCGCGCCGAACGGGGTGTTCCCGTCGTCGATCGCCTCCTCGGCGAGTTCGATGGTCCGTGCGACGTGTTCCTGATCCGTTCGCATACCGGTCCCTTCGGCCGACGCGACCTAACGCTTCCCGTCGTCGGCGCCGGACTCGGTCGAGTCGGTTCCGTCGTCGGCGCCGGACCCGACCGGATCCGTTTCGTCGTCCGACTCCGCTCCCGGTGCGGTCTGCTGTATCTCCCGGAGCTTGTCGACCGCGTCGTCGTTCGCGGTCGACCTCGTCTCGGTGACGGCGCCCGGATCGAGCCGGTCATCGTCCGGTCCCGTCGGTTTCGTCGACTCCGATCCTGCCGTCCCCTCGTCGGCCTCGTCGGCCTCGTCGTCCGCCTCCGCCGAACCGCCGAGCAGGCCGCCGACCCACTCGCGAAGCGTCGTGAGGAGTCCCATGGGTCAGTAGTTTCGGAACAGGATCGCCCGCACGTCGTCCTTCGTGCGGGCCGTTTCGACGTCCCCGTCGGGCAGCTCCACCTCGTACCGCACGTCGCCGTCACCCTCCCACCACTTGTCGTCGTGGGTGTCGAGCAGGCTCATCATCGCGTTCAGCTGGCCGGCGCCGCCGTCGTCCGCGACATCCCCGTCGTCTCCGGCGCTTTCGGCGTCGTCCGCGTCGTCTCCGGCGCTTTCGGCGTCGTCCGCGTCGTCTTCGTCCACGCTCTCGGGCACCGTCACGTCGACGTGGGCGAAGGGGTCGACCGCAAGCGCCACGGCCGCGTCGAGGATCGCCTCAATGAGTTCGTCTTTAGCCATGTCGCTACGGCCGGCGACGTCGAACACAGCGGCGATCGAGTACAGGTCCGATCGCTCCGCTTCCTCCGGGTCGCCGTGCTTCAGGTTGCGTTCGCGAAGCGCCTCTCGGGCCCTCTCCCGGTCGAAGGGGGCCGAGCGTCCGTCGGCGTCGGAGCCTTCGTCGTCAGAGCTCTCGTCGTCGGAGCCCTCGGTATCGGCTCCGGAGCCGGCCCCCCCGGTTGCCAGCCGGTCGGGGTCGGCTGAGCGGTCCGGGTCCTCGACGACCTCGGCGAGGTCGAGCAGGTACGAGAGGACCTCCTCGGTCCCGACCGTCGCGTACGGGCCGGCGTGTCTGTCGGCCAACTCCGCGCGCAGGGCCTCGATGCGTTCTCGGTGGTCGTCGGTGATATCGAGCGATGGCATTCGTCACTCCTCCCCGCTCCCCCTACCGAACCGTTCGAGCGCCTCCTCCCAGCTCTCGACGACGCGGGGCTCGCCGGAGTGGTCGACCTCGACGCCGGCGTAGCCGCAGGCGTCACAGCCGACGGCCTCGGCCCCGCCGAGCGTGAACGTCGTCAGCGCGGATCCACAGCGCGGGCACTCGATCGACACGGTCTCTCGGACGAACACTGGACGCCGGCCGTGAAAAACACAGGGGTCGAGCGGGATCCTTTCACGGCGGTTTCACCTGTAGCAACCGATATAAATATATTAACTCGTTCTGTAGTATATTTTGTAATGGGAACGAACGAGGTCGACACGAACCTTCTCGGCGTGCTGGAAAGCGACACGGACACGATCACGGACGCGGTTGCCTGCGGGCGGATCGACCTCGACGACCTGGATCGGTTCGTGGAACGCGTCGAACGGGGAGACCTCGAGGCGGGCCGCGGCGTCGACGCGGTCGTCTGGATCGTCGGGTCGCTGCTTCGTGGGGACGCCGTCGGCTGGGAAGAGATGGAGCCGGCGAGCTGAGCCCACGGGACGGGAGTGGTTCGGCCACGGGACGGGAGTGGTTCGGCCACGGGACGGGAGGTGGGTCGACTCGCGGACGCGGGGCAACAATCATTAGACTCGGCGGAAACGTCGAGACATGAGCGATCCGAGCGAGACGAACCCGCTTTTCGGCTACTACCGGCGGTACATCGGCGATCCAGACCGGGCCGTCGACGTGTACGCCGGGTTCGGGCTCTTCTTCGTGGGGCTCGGCCTGGGCGTCGTCGGGGTAGCCGTGTTCCTCTACAGCGCGACGTTGCCGGCGAACACCCTCTCGACGTACTCGGTCCGACAGGTGGCCGCGGTCGCCGCCGCGCTCGGGCTCCCGGGGCTCCTCCTCGGCGTCGTGGTCCTCCTCCCGGTCGACCGCCGAATGCTGTATCTCGGGAGCGCCGGCACGGCGGTCTGTCTCGTTGCCGTCGGGTGGTTCGTCCGCGTGTACCCCCACGACTGGAACGTCCCCGAGCCGCCGGACTACAGCGCGCAGGTCGTCGCGCTCTACAGCGTCGGGCTCGTCGCCGTCATCGGCGCGACCGGGGCGGCGCTCGTCGCCCACCGTGTCGAGCGGGCGTCGGCGGCGGGAGCGGCCGGCGCGGCCGGCGCGACCGGATCCGCGGCGGCCGTCGGCGCGAGCGGTGACGCCGACGCGGACGGCGACGGGAGCACGGGAGGCGAGACGGTCACCGACGAGCAGGTCCGCGCCGACATCGAACGCGAGCTGGACGACGCCGAGCTCACCTGGGGCGGCGTCGAACGCTCGAAGGGCCGCCGGCTGGAGCTGAACACGACCGCGGTCGACGACGCCGACATCGATAGCGAGGTGCTTTCGGGATCGGCGACCGAGACGCGAACGACCTCCGGGACGGTCAACGACGCAGTCTCACAGCTCAAGGGGCTCCAGGGCGGCGAGACGAAGACGGCGAGCGGCGAGGGCACCGACGACCAGGCCGCCGCACTGCGCGAGCTCCGCGAACAGCAGCAGGCCGAGGAGCTGGCGGAGGCCGATGAGTCGTCGGTCGTCGACCGCATCCGCGGCCTGTTCGACTAGGTTACACGGCGCGGCTAGATTACGGAGAATCGAGAAGAAAGCCTCGCGCTTCAGCGCGGGGAGGATGTCAAACGGCGGATACGACGGCTCGCGGTCCGCCGACCGATACCTCCGTTGGTTGATCAGGTCAACCGACACTTCGATCCCTTCCGCCGAGCCGTACCGTGGCGACCATCGCTTTGGAGGTGTTCACCGTCCAGCAACGATCCTCCTCTGTTCACACCGATATCAATCGAAACAACCGCCGCATAAGCAGGCACGTTCTATTGACTACCACCTGGGGTAAATAAAACGGGATAAACAAGACGGATGTGATAGGGACGCAGTACATAGTGAAGCACACATGCCTAGTTTAGACCGGTTGGAGTGGGTGGATATCGTAGCCGGTGACGTTCATCTCGCGTACGATTTCGGTAAGCGATCGGATCGAGACGATGAGTGAGGATCACCTGAGTGTGTTGGTTGTCGGTGATACGACGATCGATCTCTATCCCGCGGACGGGAGATCGATCGCACCCGGAAGCAAGTTCGAATGGCACATCGGTGGGACGGCGACGAACGTCGCACGATGGGTCGCCTCGCTCGGCAGTGAGACCAGCCTTGTAACGAACATTGGGACCGATACCGTTGGCGAGATAGCCGCTCAACACCTCGCTGACGGGCCAGTCGATACAACACACGTGACACGGGTTGATGCGACATCACCGCTCACGCTGTACGTCGCAACGGGAGACGACGAGGATTGGAACGCCTGGGTCGCTGGGAGTTGTTACGGCTTTACCCCACCCGCTGATCCGGCGGCGCTCGTGGGGCCCTATGAGTGGGTCCACTTGGAGGGGGTCACGTTGCCGACGGCGGTGAACCAGCGTGGCGTGCGAGGGCTTGCGGAGGCGGCCACGGCGAACGGTACCGGCGTCTCCTTTGATTTGAACGGACGCACGAACCAGTGGGCCACACCCGACGCCTATCGGCAGGCACTACCGGACGTGCTACAGCACTGTGACCTGATCTTCGCCGGAACGGATGACCTCGCGGTGGCCAGCATCGATCGCACACCGGCGGGACTGCTCGAACTACTTCCGTCGGACCACTCGGCGATGGTGTTCATCACGGATGGACCGGCAGAGACGACCGCGATGACCGTGGATGACGGAGAGATCATTGAACAGGTGACTGCGACTCCACCAGCAGCCACGGTCGCCACCACGGCCGGTGCCGGTGACGCGTTCGCTGGTGCGGTCCTCGCCGCACGCCACGCCGGCATCTCGGATCTCGAGGAGTTAGCGACGATCGGGAATGCGGCCGGCGCGGCCGCGGTTTCAACGACCGGACCGTTTGACACGGATGGCTTGGATGCGATGGACGGTCCGTTTTGATTGCGGACGTGTGTATGGGTCGATTGACGCTACGACGGCTCTGTTAACATTTAACGAGGAGCGCGTTCGGTACTGATGTGATCGGTACAGTAGACGGCTGGGTCACCCGTGAAACCGGTACAGCGACGTGACGTATGGCAGCCGGTTGAGCATCCAGATTGCGACCGGGAGCCCCACGACCGTGATCGCGAGGAACGACGCCACGTTCGCCCAAAATAGGCTCAACCACCAGCCGATGAGGACGAAGTAGATCCCCCGGACGACGAGTGAGCGTTGCCCCTGCGCCGACTCGGGCTCCGAAAGTGACCGTGGCTCCGCGAGCGTGAGCACCGTCGGCACGAGGTTGATCAGCTTGATGCCGATCGGGAGTAGGATGACCGTGACATTGAGCAGCCACGCAGTGTTGACGACGATCGGCGTTACCCACCAGCCGACGAACACGAACCACAGCGCGCGAACGAGGAAGGAACGTTGTGTCATTGCGCGAATTAGATCCCCAGACAGTGAATCAGTATCGTTGACCACGGTAGCCCCCGAATCGCTCGGACGTAGACGAGCGTGAACCCGGGATCTCGCGCTCGTGAGTACGAAGAAGACGAGAATTTCACTGCGGCGAGGAGGCTGTCCCGCCGCGGCCGTTCATCGCATCATCGCCCGTACCGCCGCGCCGACCGAGGTGAGCCTCATGCTGACGGTATCGATCAGGACACACCCTCTGAAGCCTGCGATCGAACAGTCCGTGGGAGAGATGTCTGGACTATCTGTCGTGACCGGCCATCGACCGTCTTCACGCCGATGAGGAGGTGGACCGCGCTGGGGCGGGTCGCCATATGTGGCGACGGCTCCTGTCGGCCTCACGGTGCTCTCCGGCCGACACTCCCACCGTCCCCTCCGTGTCCGAACGGTACCGAAGACCCCGTATCGGACGAAGACCCCACATCGGACGAAGACCCCACATCGGACGAAGACCCCACATCGGACCTTTATATAACGTCGACCGACTACCGGGGAACGTGTCCAGCGTCACCCTCCGGATCGACCCGCACGTTCACTCCGAGGGCAGCTACGACGGCCACGAGCCGGTCGACCTGATCTTGGAACACGCCGCGGACATCGGCCTCGACGCGGTCGTGATCACCGACCACGACGCGATGGGCGAGTCCAGGCGGGCGGCCGAGCTCGCCCCCGAATACGGCCTGGTCGGGATCCCCGGGGTCGAGGTGTCGACCGCCGACGGCCACCTGCTCGCGGTCGGCGTCGACCGGATGCCGCCGCGCCGTGAGTCCTATGCGGAGACGGTGACGTGGATCCACGACCGCGGCGGGATCGCGATCGTTCCCCACCCCTTCCAGCGGTCGCGCCACGGGGTCCGCAGGCGACACGTGCCGGTCCCCGAGCCGGACGCCGACGCCGCCGACGGCCGCGACCCCGTCGACGAGATCGACGCCGTCGAAGTGTTCAACGCCTGGCTGTTCACCGGCTATCGCAACCGACGTGCCAGGCGGTTCGCCGCGCTCCACGGCTACCCCGGCGTCGCCGCCAGTGACGCCCACCACCTGAACTACGTCGGCCGGGCGTTCACCGAGCTGACGGTCCAGGGGCGGGCGTCGGTCGACGACGTGACCGCCGAGGACGTCCTCTCGGCGGTCCGGGAGGGGACGACGACCGTGAGCGGGAAACGCGCACCCGTCCCGATGGCGGCGAGACACTACCTGATCGCCGCCGGCCGGAAGTCGGGGTACTACGCCCGGACGGGCGTCGGCCGCGGAACGGCCGCCGCGGTGCGCGGGGCGGCGGAGGCCGCCTCCATGACGCGGGTCGGCCTCTCACAGGGCGTCCACCGGTTCGGGCGGGCGCTGTCGTGGTTCCGGTGAATCGCCGCGGAGGCGGGGTTTTTGCCCGCGGAGGTGAAACGAACGACCATGAGCCACGACAGACACGAGGCCGGGTTCAAGCGTCGGACCCGCGTCGCCGAGGCACGGGCGACGCTACTCGACGCGACCGAGCCCCACGACCGGACCGAGACGGTCCCCCTCGCCGACGCCGACGGGCGGGTCCTCGCCGAGCCGATCGACGCGCCCGCGCCGGTCCCGGGGTACGACCGGGCGGCGATGGACGGGTACGCGGTCCGCGCCGAGGACACCTTCGGCGCGTCCGACCGGTCGCCGGCCGTCCTGCGGGAGCGGGACCGCGAGGACGGATCGATCGCCCCCGGCGAGGCCGTCCGGGTTCACACGGGGAGCGCGCTCCCCGACGGCTCGGACGCGGTCGTGATGATCGAACACGTCGAGTCCGTCGGCGACGAGGTCGAGACGTTCGACGCCGTCGCTGTGGGCGAGAACGTCGGCGAGGCGGGCGAGGACGTCGCGGACGGCCAGCGGCTCTACGAGGCGGGCGAGACGCTTCGCCCGTCGGACCTGGGGCTGTGTAAATCGGTCGGCCTCGAGGCGGCCGTCGTTTCCGAGCGCCCCACCGTCGCCGTGATCCCGACCGGCGAGGAGCTCGTCCAGTCGGACCCCGAGCCCGGCGAGGTGATAGAGACGAACGGGCTCACCGTCTCCCTGCTCGTCGAGCGGTGGGGCGGCGAGGCCCGCTACCGCGAGGTGGTCACCGACGACGAGGACGCCCTCACTGCCGCCATCGAACGTGACCTCGACGCCGACGTGGTCGTCACCACCGGCGGCTCCTCCGTCGGCGAGCGCGACCTCCTCCCGGAGGTCGTCGACGAGCTCGGCGAGGTCCTGGTCCACGGCGTGGCGCTCAAACCCGGCCACCCGGTGTGTCTCGGGCGGGTGGACGGAACGCCCGTCGTCTCGCTGCCCGGGTATCCCGTTGCCTGTATCGTCAACGCGGTCCAGTTCCTCCGTCCCGTCCAGAAACGCGTCGCCGGGACGACCGCCGACCCGCTCCCGACCCGGCGCGCGCGGCTCACCCGCAAGGTGGCGAGCGAACCCGGCACCCGGACGTTCGCCCGCGTGAAGCTGTCGCGGGACGACGGCGACGGGGAGGGGAGCGACGGCGACGGGGAGGGGAGCGGCGACGACGGCGCGGACAACCCGCCTCTCGTCGCGACCCCCACCCGGGCGAGCGGGTCGGGCGTCCTCTCGAGCGTCGCGCTCGCGGACGGGTGGGTCGTCGTGCCGGAGCCGAGAGAGGGGCTCGACGCGGGCGACGTCGTCGACGTCGAGCTCTGGGAGGTGACGGAATGACGGAGCGCAAGGAGTTCCGCGACCTCGCCGAGCCCGACGCCGCCCGCGACGCCATCGCGTCGCTGGAGCTTACCCCCACAGCCGAGTCGGTCCCGCTCGCGGAGGCCCGCGGGCGCGTGCTCGCCGAGCGGGTCGACGCCGGCATCGACGTGCCGGGGTTCGACCGCGCGTCGATGGACGGCTACGCGGTCCGGGCCCGCGACACGTTCGGGGCCGACGAGGCGGACCCGGTCGAGCTCGACCTCGTCGGCGCGGTCCACGCGGGGGCGACCCCCGAGGTGACCGTCGACCCCGGCACCTGCGCGGAGGTGTCGACCGGGGCGGTGATGCCGGACGGCGCGGACGCGGTGGTGATGGTCGAGCGCACGGACGAGGTGCCGTCGGAGGGGGATCCCGCGCGTATCGCGTTCCGCACGTCGGTCGCGCCGGGCGACCACGTGATGGCCGCGGGCGCGGACATCGCCGCGGGGGCTCGCGCGCTCGGGCCGGGGACCCGCCTCACCCCCCGCGAGGTCGGGTTGCTCTCGGCGCTCGGCGTCGACGAGGTTCCCGTTCGCGGCCGGCCGCGGGTCGGGATCGTCTCCACCGGCGACGAGCTGGTCCGCCCCGGCGACGACCTCGACCCCTCGCGCGGGGAGATCTACGACGTCAACTCGACGACGATCGCCGTGGGGGTCGAGGAGGCCGGCGGCGAACCGGTCCTCTACCCGCACGCCGGCGACGACTACGCGGAGATGGAGCGCCTGCTCCGGGAGGCCGCCGACGAGTGCGACCTGGTGCTCTCGTCGGGGTCGACCTCCGCGAGCGCGGTCGACGTGATCTACCGCGTGATCGAGGAGCGCGGCGACCTCCTGTTACACGGCGTCGCCGTCAAGCCGGGCAAGCCGATGCTGATCGGGCGGCTCGACCGCGCCGACGGCGGGGAGTCCGCCTACGTCGGGCTCCCCGGCTACCCCGTCTCCGCGCTGACGATCTTCCGGACGTTCGTCGCGCCGGCGGTCCGCGAGGCTGTCGGGCTGCCGGAACCGCGGACCGCGACCGTCGAGGGGCGGATGGCGGTCCGCGAGCGCTACGTCGAGGGGCGGCTCCGGCTGATGCCGGTCGGACTGCTCGACTTGGGCGACGGCTCGGTGGCCGACGGGCCGGCGGGCGACCGGGAGAAACCGATCGTCTACCCCGTCGACAAGGGCTCCGGGGCGACGACGAGCCTCGTCGAGGCCGACGGCGTCGTCGCCGTCGACCCGGACACGGAGTACCTCGACGCCGGCGAACACGTCACGGTCCAACTGTTCTCGCCGGACGTTCGCCCGCCGACCCTGCTCGCCGTCGGCGAGGACGACCCCGCGGTCAACCGCCTGCTCGACCGCCTCGAGAACCCGCGGTACCTCCCGGTCGGCTCCCGGGAGGGATACCGGCGGCTCCGCGACGGCGTCCCGGACGTCGCCGTCACCGCCGGCCCGACCGACCGCGACGTCGACGACGTCGTGCTCGGCGGGTGGGACCGCGAGTGGGGGCTCGTCGTCCCCGCGGGGAACCCCGAGAACGTCGAGGGACTCGCGGACCTCGTCGACCGCGACCTCCGGTTCGTCAACCGGCCGACCGGGACGGGACTCCGCCGGAGCCTCGACGACGCGCTCGAGGACCTCGCAGGCGAGCGGTCGGCTTCGCGGGCCGAGGTGACCGACCGGATCGACGGCTACGCGTTGACGCTACGGGCGTTCGAGAGCCCGGTCCGGCGGGTGCTCGCGGGCGACGCGGACGTCGGCCTCGGCCTGCGCGAGACGGCCGACCGGCTGGGCAGTGGGTTCGTGCCCCTCGGCGAGCAGCCGGTCGTCGTCCGCGCGGCTGTCGACCGGGCCGACCGCGAGGCGGTGGCGTCGCTCTCCGCCGAACTCGACGCCGACGGGATCGATCGGCTGCTCGCGGGGCTCGCGGGCTGTTCGGCGTAGGCGACGTTACTCGGCGTAGGCGACGTTACTCGGCGTAGGCGACGTTACTCGGCGTAGGCGAACCACGTCGCCGGCGCGGAACGGACGTCCGAGCATCAGTCCCGAACGATCCGTTCCTCGCCGTCCTCGACGACCACGTCGAGGCCGTGTTCGTGGACGAACGCCGCGGTGTAGTCGGGGACGATCCGTGCTACCGAAAACCGTGCCCGGAGAAGCGGGAGCGTGTCGAGGAGGTCGGCGCGCGTCTCGAGGGACGGGAGCGACCCGACGAACTCCACGTCGTGGCCGGCGTCACTGCCGCGGGCGGCGATCGTCGGCAGCGCGGGCGAATCGAACGCCCCCTCGAAGTCGATCGGCTCGGTGAAGCCCGCGTAGTAGGCCCGCCCCCGGGTCGAGGGCCCGATCACGACCTCGTTCGTCCGGAGCTTCATCGCGGCCGAGTCGATGAGCGTCCGCGAGAGCAGCGGCGCGGTGGGGCGCACGACCGCGACCGAGTCCGCCCCCTCCTCGCGGAGCAGGTGGGTGACGGTGTTGCCGGCGCGGGCGCCGAACGTCGATCCGACCTGTCGCTCGAACCGGACGTCCCCGGTGCCGCCGAGCGTGTCGGCCACCAGCGTGCGGAGTTCGGCCTCCGGCGGGGTGTCGGTCCGGTGGGGTTCCGGGATCGACTCCTCGTCGGGATAGTTGACGAGCAGGTCGCCGCCGGAGCGGTCGACCGCGAGCACGGCGTCGCGGAAGGCGGCCTCGTACAGGTCGGCGGCCTCGGCAGTCGAGAGCGGCGTCGACTCCGCCAGCCCGGTCGCGACGAGCCCCTCGCGGGGCGGGTTCGCAAACACGACGACGACGGTCATACCGGAGGGAGTCGCGGCTCCACCTTCAACTAAGCGAAGTCGCGCCGCATCGCGATCTCGAACCAGGGACAGAGGCGAAGCTGGCGGTACAGTGCGGGGTTCTCGTGAAGGTGCTCGTAGTCGACCCACATCCGTCCACCGATCTCGGCGGGGTCGGGGTCGAGGTCGGTGTCCTCGAGCGTGACTTTCAGGACCGCACACACCTCCCACTCGACGCCCTCGTTCGGGTAGTAGCGTTTGTACTCGAACCGGTCCGTGACCCGGAGGTCGTCGTACTGGTCTGGCGTGATCCCGAGCTCCTCCTCGAGGCGCGTCGCGGTCGCGTCCTCCTGGGACTGTCCCTCGACGGGGTGGGAGGCGACGGTGCCGTCCCAGTGGCCGTCCCACAGCCGCTTGGTCGGCGCGCGCTGGGCCAGCAGGATCCGCCCGTCGGTATCGAAGACGAGGCAGGTGAACGCCCGGTGGCGGATCCCGTCGCCGGTGTGGGCGTCGAGCCGGTTGACGGTGCCCTGGGGGGCGTCGTCGGGGTCGACGGCGACGACGTCCTGGGCGGCGTTCTCGTGGTCGATATCGGCGTCGGACCCCCCGCCGTCGGGATCGGGGGCTGTGGCGTCCTCGGAACTCATACCGTCCCGTCTCACACCGAGGCTAATAAGGGTTCGATACGGCGCGGAAACCGAACCCCGCCCGCGGTTCGACGCGCTTAAACGCCTGCCACGGCTACCCAACGGGGATGAGTGACCCGGCGCTCGACGTTGTCGAGTTCGTTCTGACCACGCACTTCTACACCGAGAACCGCGACCTCGACGAGAACGACCTCCCGCCCCGGTTCCGGCGGGTGTTCTGGTCGGACGACGCCGTCGAGGACGCTCCGGGCGGCGTCGAGCGCCCGCTGAAGGCGACCGACGCCAGCACCCGAACGGCGACCGGCGTCGAACGACCCTGGGACGCGGTCTCCGACCTCCTCTTTACCCAACACACCGAGTTCTCGGGCGAGATATCCCTCACCCAACCGGAGATGGGCCTGGAGTGGTACCGCGACCACGCCGACGCCGACCGGATCGCCTCGAACCCGACGCTCGTCGCGGCGCTCACAGCCGTGGACGGCCTCGAGGCACCCATCTCCCACGAGGAGGCGCGGGACAACGTCCGGCCGATCCAGGCGGACCGCGTCTGGATCGACGCGCTCCTCGAGGAGTACTTCGACGAGGACGAGGACGGCGAGATGCTCGATCTCGTCAACGTCCGCGCGCCAGAGGAGATCGAGACCACGCTCGCCGACCTCGTGTTGACCGGCGATCAGGAGGAGGAGATCCAGAAGATCGTCAAGGCGATCGAACACCGCGAGTACCTCGCGAGCATCGGGCTCCGCGAGATCGGGAAGCTGCTCTTCGTCGGGCCGCCGGGAACCGGGAAGACCACGGTCTCGCGGGCGCTCGCCCACCAGCTCGGGATCCCGCTTGTCGAGGTGAAGATGTCGATGATCACGAGCCAGTACCTCGGCGAAACGGCGAAGAACGTCGAGAAAACCTTCGAGGTCGCGAAGCGGCTCTCGCCGTGTATCCTCTTCATCGACGAGTTCGACTCGGTCGCGAAGACGCGCCGCTCCGACGAACACGCCGCGTTAAAACGCGCGGTCAACACCCTGCTCAAGTCGATCGACGAGGTGTCGCTCGTGCGCGACGAGGTGCTCCTGATCGGCGCGACGAACCACCCGGACCAGCTCGACGCGGCCGCCTGGCGGCGCTTCGACGAGATCGTCAACTTCCCCAAGCCGGACCGGGACATGCGCGCGGACATCCTCCGGGTGGTGACCCGCGAGATGCAGATCGCCGACTTCGACCCCGAGGAGGTCGCGGACCGGACCACGGGGCTCACGGGGTCGGACCTCCGGATGGTGCTCCGGGAGGCCGTGTTGGGCGCGTTGACGGAAGACCGCATGACGATCACCCAGAAGGACGTCATGGAGGCGGTCGCGGACTTCGAGGAGCGGGACAACCTCAAAAATATGGATATGATCGACGGCGAAGGCGCGGAGGTCCTCGGCCAGACCGACGACAGCGGTCACGATCACGGCGAGGGCCACGACCACGGCGAGGGCCACGACCACGGCGAGGGCCACGACCACGCGCACGGCCACCCGCAGGATTAGCCGGACGGGGTAAGGCTAGTCGGACGAGTCGCCGGGGGACACACCGGCTTCCCGGCTGCCGCGTACCCCCGCGACGGTGTAACCGAAGCCGCGATCGACGACCGCCGGGTCGAACCCGACCGTTTCCATGTCGTCCGCGAGCGCGTCGGGCGTCGAGAACCGAGACCCCATGCCGATGGCGTGCTCGACGGCGACGAGGAGCCGCCCGAGCGGGTGTGAGGGGTCGAACTCGCGAACGACGAGGACGCCGCCGGGCGCGATCACGCGCCCAGCCTCCCGGAGCGCGGCCTTCCGGTCCGGCAGGTGGTGGAACGCGTCGACCACGAGGACGGCGTCGACGCTCCCGTCGCGGAACGGGAGTCGCCCCGCGTCGCCGGCGACGGCGGACAGGCCGCGTGTGGTCCGGGCCCGACGGAGCATCCCGGACGAGACGTCGACGACGGTCGTCTCGGGCCCCGTCAGCGCGGCCGACGCCCGCCCGGAGCCGCCGCCGACGTCGAGCATTCGGTCGATCGGCCGCTCCGCGCGCTCGAACCCCGTTGCGAGCACCGCGCCGTTCGCGGGCGGCATGACGAGGTCGTACAGCGGCGCGATCCGGTCGAAGAAGCGAACGTCGCCGAGGCCGTACATGGCGTTCGTTGCGGTCGAGGCGGGTTATACTCCCGGTCGCGACGGCCCCGGTCGATCCCCACCCGTCCCACCGGGACCGTTTACCGCCCCGCGTCCGTATCGCCACGCATGGAGTTCACGGTGGCCGGCGAACCGGGCGAGGGGGCGACGTGTCGGCTCGACTACCGGGCATTCGCGTACGCCGGGAAGTTCGTCGTCGGCGGGACCGGAAAGGCGCTCTTCCGGACCGGGGACGGCTCTGACGCCGTTCCCGACTGGACGCCAGCGGAGTCGCTTCCCGAAACCGTCGATCCGACCGCGTTCGAGGACGACGTCCTCGCTGGCGTCTCGTTCTCGCCTGACCGCACCGACCCCGCGTGCTGTCGGCTCCGGTACGTCACCGTCCACGTCGCACGCCGCGGCGAGGGGATCGGCCCCGAACTGCTCCGGCGGACCGTCTCGTGGCTCGCGGATGCGGGCTACGAGCGCGTCCGGATCGCCGTCAACAACCCGTTCGCCTACGAGGCGCTCTACAAGTGTGGGTTCGCCTACACCGGCGAACGGACCGGACTCGCCGAACTCGAGCTGGAGCGACCCGCCGACGCGCCCGCACCGGTTCGCGACGACCCAGAGCGGTACCGTGCCGGCCTGGCCGTCTTCCGCGACCGCGACGACGCCGAGCCGGTTCGCCGGTTCCTCGCCGACCGGCTCGACGACGAGGGGGGCGGCCCCGCCGGCCCGCCAGAGCTCGCGGGTTCCGCCGACCCCGTCGGGTCGTCCGAGTCCGCAGAGTCCGCCGACCCCCGCAACACACTTACCGACGACGGCCCGTCCTAGACGACATGTACGTCGTCGTCGGTGGCGGGCTCGCCGGGCTCTCGGCGGCCGCCCGGCTCCGCATGGCGGGCCACGAGGTCCGGGTGTTCGAGGCGGACGACGCGGTCGGCGGCCGTGCGCGCACGGTCGACACCGCCGGCGACCCGGTGGAGCGGTTCCCGAACTACTGCTCCCCGTCGGCCGACGCCCTCCTCCCGCTCGACGACGCCCTCCCCTCGCTCGGCGACGACCTTTCCCCGCTCGACGACGCCCTCCCCTCGCTCGACGACGCCCTCCCCCCGCTCGGCGACCGGACCGTCCGGTACCGCGGCTGTACCGCCCGCTACCGCGACGGGGTCGTCCACCCGTTCGACGCCCCCTGGGAACGGCTGGCGTACCCGGGAACCGGGATCTCCGACGCGGTTCGGCTCGCGCGGCTCGAACGTCGGGTTCGGCGTCTCGTCGGGTCAGGCGACGCTGTGAGCGCTGTCGGAGACGACGGGGGCGCTCCCCGCGCCGACCTCGACGCGACGACCGCCGAGGCGTTCGTCGTCGATCGGGCGTCGCGGGCGACCTACGAGGGGTACGTCGAACCGGAGCTTCGGGCGGAGTTCGGCGACCGCGCCGGCGACGTCTCCGCAGTCTGGCTCGCGGGGTGGCTCCGCTCGCGGGCGGAACACGACCGGCACGGGGCGGCGGTCGGCTACGTCGACGGATCGATGGACCGCCTCGTGGACGCGCTCCTCGGGTCGATCGGCGTGGAGGCGGTCGAGACGGGAGTCCACGTCGTCGGGGTTGACGCCGAGGACGGCGGTTCGGGTTCCGACGGCGGGGTCAGGGTGACCGTCGAGACGGCGGCGGGCGACCGCGTCGTCGGGTGTGCGGGCGTGGTCGTCGCCGGCGATCCGTCGACCCTCGAGGGCGTGACGGGGGTCGACTCCGGCGTCGAGTCGGTCGGCGAGACGTGCGCGCTCGTCACGACGGACCGGCCGATCGTCGACTCGTGGCGGGTGATAGTCGAGCCGGGGGCGCTCTCCGTCGGCGGGGACGCCCCGTTCGGAACGCTGTTCGCGCACACGAACCTGGTCTCCCCCGAACGGTACGGCGGCGATCACCTGACGTATCTGGTCGGTCGCGGAGGGGGACCCGTCGGCGGGGCCGACGCTCTCCAGGATCGATGGCTCTCGGCGCTCGAAGACCTCTTCGCGTCGTTCTCGCGGGAGGGAGTCCGGTCGGTCCGTGTCGCCCGCGACCCCACTGCGGCCGTGGCGGCTCCGCCGGGCGAGCGCGTGCCGGTCGACCTCGCCGAGGCGGGGGTCCCGGGCGTCGCCTACGCCGGTCCGGGGACCCACGTCGACCCGTTCGGCGGGTCGCCGTCAGTGCGGGTCGCTGCGGGAGTCACGGCCGCCGAGGCGGTTATGCGCTCCGAGCAGGGGCCGGATCCGGGGCCGGATCCGGAACCGACGAGGCGTTCCGAGGCGGAGACGGACGCCGGGACGACGGCGTATCCGGTTCCCGAGCGGGACGGGTCGGGCTTCGAGTGGGGCTGAGAGGAGCCGTCGATCCGTCTCGAGACGCCGCGCTCACGCGCTCGCTTCGTCCTCGTCGAGTCCGGGCGCGATGGCGGGGTCGACGTCGTCGGGCTCCTCGGTGTCGCCGCCCACGACCGTCTCGCCGTCGTCGACCTCCACGTACACGTCGTCGGCGAAGCCGGCGAGCGCGTTCTCGTACTCCGCCGTCTCGAGGCGCTCCGGGGTCTCGGGCGCGTCCGCGATCCCGTCGGCCGGGCGGAACTCCCCGAGCGGGTCGTCGATCGTGATCCCGTGTGCCGAGAAGAACGACTCGTACCGGCGGTAGTGCTCCTCCAGTTCGTCGCCGGGGATCTCCATCATCTCCGTCCAGCCGTGGTTGAAGAAGTCGAAGTTGGCCTGAACGTGGGTGATCTCGCGAGCCTCCGCCTCCGGGAAGCCGGCCTCGAGGGCGGCGACGTACGCGTCCATCGTCGCGTCGAAGAAATCGTCGAGGTGGGCCCTGCGCTCCTCCCTGCGCTCCTCGTCCGCCTTGTTGAGGAAGATGCTCGTGTGGAGGTCGACGAGCTTTTCGTTGGCAACGTCGCCGACGACAGGGGTGGTAAGCGCCTTCTTGGCGGCCCAGTGGCGGATGTTCTGCCGGATCTTCATACGCGCTCGTTCGGGCGGGACGACCTTGAATCTGTGGCGGCGTCGCCGGCTCCACGACGTGGCTTTCCGACGGAGAGCGCATCGTGGCGTACCGAGCGAAGGACTATCACGGTTCTCAACGCGGATGACAATCCACATTAACCCCCAATCCGAAACGCCGGCCATGAGCGATTCGTACGTGATCGTCGGGGACGGGATCTCGGGGGCCTCCGCGGCCGAGACCCTCCGCGAGGAAGCGCCTGACGCCGAGATCACGGTCATCACCGAGGAGGGGGAGTCCCTCTACAACCGGATCCTGATAAAGGAGTTCGCGAAGGGGAAACTCCCCGAAGCGCCGATATCGATCCACGACGAGTCCTGGTACGACGACCACGACGTCGACCTCCGGTTGAACACGCTCGTCGTCGACATCGACGTGGAGAACGACGCGGTTCGGACCCACGAGGACGAGGTCATCGAGTACGACTCGCTCCTCTTGGCGATCGGCGGAACTCCCCAACAGCTCCCGGTCGAGAACGCCGACGCCGACGGTATCCACCACTTCTGGACGTTCCAGGACGCCCGGAGCATAAAAGAGAGCGTCGAGGACGCCGACCGGGGGGTCATCGTCGGCGCGGGGCTACTCGGCATCGACTTCGCGGCCATCTGCGGCGCACAGGGCGTGGAGGCGAAGTACCTGATGCGCGGCGACTCCTGGTGGCGGTACGCCCTCTCGAACGAGGGAGCGGAGATCATGCACGAGGCGATGCGCGAGCGCGGCGTCGAGCCGGTGTTCGACTCCGGCGTGGACCGCTTCGAGGTCGACGACGACGGGCGCGTCGAGGCGGCCGTCGACCCCGACGGCGAGCGCTACGAGTGCGACTTCGCGGGCGTGGCGATCGGGTTGAACATGAACACGGAGATCGTCGAGGGGACGCCGATCGAGACCGACAACGGGGTCGTCGTCGACGAGTACATGCGAACGAACGTCGACAACGTGTTCGCGGCCGGCGACATCACGACCTTCGAGGACCTCGTCCTCGGCGAGCAGGCCAAGAACGGGTCGTGGGGGTCGGCCAAAGAGCAGGGGACGATCGCCGCATACAACATGGTCGAGTACGGTAGCGAGGAGTTCGAGTGGGTCTCCTCGTACTCCATCACCCACTTCGATTTCCCCTTCCTCTCGTTCGGGCACCCGACGCTCGGCGACGACTCGGTGGAGGCCACGACCGACGAGGGCGAGTGGCGTCGCGTCGCGCTGAAGGACGGCCGGATCGTCGGCGGCGTGCTCATCGGCGACCTCTCGCCGCAGTCGGCGTTCAAACAGTTGATGCGCGAGAAACGCGACGTCACCGGACAGACGGAGCTCTTGATGGAGCCCGGCTTCTCGGTCGACGATCTGGCCGCATCGACGGAGCACTGACCGGTCATCGGCTCCCGGGTCGGCCTCGGCCGGCCTCCCACCATCGACTCCCGGAACGGCCCCGGACCGGTCTCCCGTCGCCGGCTTCTCACCTTCCCGGAGGAAGCAGTACTTTTTCACGTCGAGACGGTCTCCGGACCGGTAATGTCACGTCACGCCTCCGACGGCCGGCCGGACCCGCCCGCGGACGGTTTCCTCGCGTCGTTCGTCGAGGGGAGTTCCGATCCGGTGATCTCCCTCGACGACGAGGGAAGGGTCGTCTACGCGAATCCAGCCGTCGAACCCGTGCTCGGGTACGCTCCCGGCGACCTCCTCGGTCGGCGGCTCGCGTCGGTGGTTCCCGACGAACCCGCCGAGAGACGCGGGTGTTCGCTCCACGCGCGTCTCGAGGCTCCCGAACGGCTCGTCGGCGAGGGTGACGTCACGGTCCCGCTCGCGTCCGCCGACGGGGACGTCCACACCTTCTCGGTTCGCTTCCACGACCACGAGGTCGACGGGGAGCGCGTGTACACCGGTTCCTTCCGGGAGCGAACCGGGGGCGAGAGGCGACGAACGTTCCGGACGTTTCGAAACCTGATCGAGCAGGCGGGCCACGCGATCTACGTCACCGACACCGACGGAACGATCGAGTACGTCAACCCGGCGTTCACCGAGCACACCGGCTACGAGCCCGACGAGGCCATCGGCGAGACGCCGGCGATACTCAACTCCGGCGAGATGCCCGACGACTACTTCGCGTCGCTGTGGGAGACCCTCCTCGCGGGCGAGGTGTGGGAAGAGGAGATCGTCGACCGGCGAAAGGACGGGGAGTTGTACTACGCCCACCAGACTATCGCGCCGGTTCTCGACGACGCGGGGACCGTCTCGCAGTTCGTCGCCATCCAGACGGACATCACCGAGCGGAAGACGGCCGTGGGACAGCTGAAACGGTACCGTGAGATCGTCGAGCGACTCGACGACCCCATCCTGTTACAGAACCTCGATGGGGAGTTCGAACTGCTCAACGAGGCCGTGAGCGAGTTCGCGGGCGTCCCCCGTGAGGAGCTGTACGGGAACGACGAGTCGGCGTTCATGGACTCGGAGACGGCGGCGACGATCCACGAACGCCGGAGGTCGGTGCTCGAGACGGAGACGGTCGCCGAGTACGAAGTCTCCCCGACGTTCGAGCGGAGCGGTCGCACTGCGACCTTCAGCACGCGGCGGTACCCGTACTACGACGGCGACGGCGAACTGGCGGGAACGTTCGCGATCTGTCGGGACGTGACGGACATCAAAGCCCGCGAACGGGAGCTGGAGCAGTTCGAGCACGCCATCGACGGCGCGACGGACCTGATCGCCGCCGTCGACCACGACGGTCGATTCCTCTTCGCCAACCGACAATACCGGACGTACCACGACATCGAGAAGGCGGACGTGAGCGGGCTCACGGTCGGCGACGTCGTCGACTGTGACCAGTACCCGGACGTGAGACGCCACGTCGACCGCGCGCTCCGGGGGCACTCGATCGAGTACCGGACGACGCGAACCCATCCGGACCGGGGGACACGCACGTTCGACGTGCGCTACTATCCGCTCGGTGCTCCCGGTGAGGACGACGAAGCGGCCGGGGTCGTCGGCGTCCTCCGGGACGTCACCGACAGCGAGAACCGGGCCCGCCAGCTCCGGGTCGTCGATCGGGTGCTCCAACACAACCTCCGGAACGCGATAACCGTGATCCGCGGCCAAGCGGAACAGGTCCTCGAACGGAACGCAGGGACGGTCACCGGGTCGGCAGCGTCGGACATCGCCTCGCGTGCCGACCAACTCCTGACGACGAGCGAGAAGGCCCACCACATCACCGAGGTGCTGAGCGACCCGCCGAACACGGAGCTGGTCGACGTCGGTCGGACGGTCGATCAGCTCGCCACGGCGACGGCCACCGAGTTCCCGACGGCGACCGTCTCGGCGTCGACGCCGACGGACGGCGAGGCGATCGCGTCCGCGACCGGGTGGATAGACCGAGCGATAGAGGAACTGGTTCACAACGCGATCGTCCATCACGACCGTGAGCGCCCGTCCGTCGAGGTCGCCGTGGAGACGACGGCGGAGACGGTGGTGTTGACGGTCACGGACGACGGTCCCGGATTGAACGGAATGAACCGGGACGTGTTGGAAACCGGTCGGGCGATCGACGCGCTGTATCACGGCAGCGGATTGGGGCTGTGGCTCGTGTACTGGGTGCTCCAACAGTCCGGCGGGTCGGCGACGGTCGCGGACGCCGAGCCCCGCGGCACCGTCGTGACGGTCACGCTGCCGCGCCGCGAGGCCCACACCGCCGAACCGTGACTCCCGGACGGTTCGGCTCGCGAGCGGACTACGGCGGACGTCCATCGACCCCGTCGTGCTCCGGAGTCGACCTGCTCGAAAGAGTTAACATATATCATGGTGTATGATGACACATGGCATTTCGAGAGGAGGGGCGGCGGATGCGCCTGCGTCGCACCGGGAGGGTGCCCCCCGACGCGCGGGTCCGCCACTACGACGAGCTCGACGACGCGACACAGGCGACAGTCGCCGAACTGGCGGGACGACCGCGGACCGCCCCGGAATCGGCGGACCTCGAGGACGGGGACGTGGTGAAGTTCACCGACTACTACCGGATCCGCGCCCGCTGACTCGACGACGACCACGTCGGGTTTCGAGCCCGTCCCCCCTTCGAACCCGGCGACTACGACTCGCACGAGAAGCGAAGTCGTTTTCGCCCGCGGCGTGAAACGTGAGCCATGGACAGCGGCGGATCAAGCGACATGACGCTGGCGTTCGAACTCGAGGCGCTGAAGACGCTCGCCGACCCGAACGCGGTGTTCAGCGGCGCTCGACAGTGGACGGAGTACGTCGGGGTCGTGAGCGAGAAGCCGACGTACGTCGTCACGAACTTCACCCGGAAACACCGCGTGCGCCAGGACTTCTTCTCCGGCCCGCGCGGCGTCGAGGAGAGCTTAGAGAACATCAAGAGTCAGTTCGACACCGACCGACACGTCTTCGTCGGCACCGACGAGGACGACGTGGCGGTCGCCGAGGCGACCGGCTGGGAGTTCCTCGACGTCAAGGACGCCGCTGAGGCCGCGGGGTGGACCCTCGCGACGCCGAACGAGGACGAGGAACCCGAGACGACCTCCCGCGACGACTGGCCCTGAAGGACCTCCCGCGACGCGTGACGTTTTCACGCCCGCGGACGAACGACAGGGCATGAGCGACGACGGCCACGACGCCGACCACGACCAGCACGGCGGTCACGACCACCACGCGGACCACGACCACGACCAGCACGGCGGTCACGACCACCACGCGGACCACGACCACGACCACCACGCACACGACGCGGAGGCGGTCGCGGTCGCGGTCGTCACCGTCTCCTCCTCGCGGTCGCTCTCGGAGGACGCCTCCGGCGACCGGATCGTGGAGACGTTCGAGGACGCGGGTCACGAGGTCGTGGTCCGCGAGCTCGTCGACGACGACTTCGACGGGGTTCAAGGGACCGTCGACCGGCTCGCGCGACGCGGGGACACCGACGCCATCGTGACCACCGGCGGCACCGGCGTGACCCCCGACGACGTCACGCCCGACGCGGTCGACCCGCTCTTCGAGAAGGAGCTCCCGGGGTTCGGCGAGCTGTTCCGCCGGCTCTCCGCCGAAGAGATAGGCACCCGGACGGTCGGCTCGCGCGCGACAGCGGGGGTCGTCGACGGGACCGTCGTCTGCTGTCTCCCGGGCTCGGAGAACGCGGTCCGGCTCGGCGTCGAGGAGATACTCCTCCCGGAGATCGGCCATCTCGCCGGATTGGCCGGTCGGGGTACGGGAGCGTCCGACGGCGACGACACCGAAGTTGACGGCGACGACGACGCCGATACGGCGTAGGGGGCGTCGACGACCGCTGAGCCGCTCGGGCGTGCCGGACGAGGGGCGGACGCGAGCCGTGACGACAGCGGGGACGGAAGCTTTCCGGGCCGTCCGGCTACTCGACCGGGAGCAGTCCGGCCGTTCGGAGGTCGTCGTCGAGACGACCGTCGCCGTGTTCGGCGTACGCCTCGGGGGTGTACGTCTTGATCTCCAGCGCGTGGACCGACCGGGTCATGTGGTCGCCGACGGCGTCGTACACCCGCTGGTGTTGGTCGACGAGCGACTCCCCGTCGAAGGCGGGCGAGACCACGACCGCCGCGAAGTGGGCGTCCTCGTCCTCGTCGTTGTGGACCCGCGGCGTGCTCACCCGCGCGACCGACTCCGGGATCCCCGACTCTATCAGCTCCTCGATCGTCTCCGTGTCGATGGTCATAACGTTCCCTCCGACGTGGACGGGCAAAAACGGACCGGGACCGGGCGGGACCGACTCGAAACGGACGGCGGAGGACACTTCAGGAGCGCTCGGCGGACGCATCCACTGTCCGATCGACGAACGAACGGACTAAATCCCTTGCCGAGAGAGTGCCCCCCATGACCCCGCGTAGTTCGAAGCGAGTCGTGTCGATCGTCGACGACGACGTCACGACGGAGGGGCGCTCGTGAGCGGGGACGAGGAGCTGGCGAAGGACCTGGGGCTGGTCTCGGCGATGACGATCGGGATCG
>NZ_QMIM01000025.1 GCF_003287355.1 Halorubrum sp. 48-1-W | reverse complement strand
AGAGCATCGGGAAGGCAAAGGTGCGTTCGGGTGCGCAGGTCATCGAGCGCCTCGGGGACAAGGAATCCAGAACGGTCGAACACGAGTTGTATCAGGTGGCGAACGAACTCGTCGCTCGCGCTCGGGAGCGCAACGCTGTCATCGTGTTCGGCGATATGACCGGGTTGCGCTTCGACAACGACAAAGGGAGGTACGTGAACGACAAGACCCATAAGATGCCGTATGCGAAGATGGCGAATATCCTCACGTACAAAGCCCATCTCGACGGGCGGGAGTGCGTTCCGGTCAAGGAGTACGACACGTCTGTGACGTGTTGGCGGTGTGGGTCGCAGAACACGAGTCGTGAGGTACAGGGGCGTGTCGAGTGCCACGACTGTGGGCTGGACGACAACGGCGACAAGAACGGTTCGACGAACATCGGTAAACGAGCCGTCGGTAAGAACATTCAGAGTCCGCTATCGACGGTGGGGGCTGTTGTGGCTCAGCCCGAAACGCAGGTCGTACTCAAAGGAACGAACGGTGAGATGGAACCTGCGAACTCCCCGGAAGACGTGGGCCTAACCCTCAGTGAGGGAAGCCCACGACTTTAGTCGTGGGAGAAGTCACGTTCCTGAAAGAGTCCGTCAAGCGCGTCCGTATTAATGTCGTCACTGATGACCCACTCTTGAGCGAGCACGTCCTCGTCGTGAGCCTCCGCGACCGCTGTTACGACCGCCGTAGTTAGCTGTTCGCCCTCCGCCGGCTCGTAGTGATATTCACGTGTGTTTTCCATCTGTAAACATTAGAAATCAATTGGATAATACTTTCTGTTATATTCGTGAATATATTTGATCGAATAATATAGTTCTCGTTACCATATGGAGGAGTCTCGATAGCGGGTTCATTTTCCTACGCTGGTCAGCGGGTTCTTACTCGCTCGGACGACACCGTCGACGTTCGCTCAGTCCAGAACCACAACACAGATCGACCGGACGCGGTACGTTTCGAAGAGTGACAACCACGAGGGGTACACAGATTCGCTTGGCTCCGTTGAAATCCTTTTTTCAGAGGAATTCTCGTCTGAAACACTGGTCGCTGAAGAGTGCTAATAGTACGGTTGTTTCGTGAGAGATCGGAGTGAGTAGAAGGGGATCGTTGCTGGAGCGGTGACCATCTCCAAAGCCCCAGTCGCTCGGTACTACAGAACAGCGAGCGCGACTTTGGAGAACACCTCCAAAGCCCCAGTCGCGAGGACTCGCGCGGCTCGTTGCGCTCCTCGCTCAGTCGCTCCCGCTCCTTCGCTGCGGTGCTTACGTCGCCGGGCGTCGCCCTCGCGACTGCCCCTTTGAGTCCCACCCCGCACCGCAACCGCACCTCAGGCCTCCCCAGCCTCGCCGCTCGCTCCGCTCGCGGCGTCCCTCACGGGCGGTTCGCGGGTGCTGTCGCACCCGCTCACCGGCGCGCCACCGCGGATCGATAGCGTGCTCACCTGTATTGACCACGATCGGGTCGGAATTTGTCATTTTCGTAGGATTTCACCGGAGCCAGGATCGACCACCCGGCGAAGGACCCGACAACGACCCGGCGGACGGTCCGGCAACGACCCGGCGTTTCCGCCGAGTTCTCGGTTCGTTTATCACCCCGCCGACCGTCCGATCGGTCAATGAGCGAGGGCGACGAGCAGCCGGCTGCGACCGCGACGGGCCGGGAGATCTGGATCGAGAAGTACCGGCCACAGACGCTCGAGGACATCCACGGCCAGGAGGAGATCGTCGAGCGCCTTCAGAGCTACATCGACCAGGACGACGTGCCGCACCTGCTCTTTTCGGGGCCTGCCGGCGTCGGCAAGACGACCGCCGCCACCGCCATCGCCCGCGAGATCTACGGCGAGGAAAACTGGCGCGGCAACTTCCTCGAACTCAACGCCTCCGACCAGCGCGGGATCGACGTGGTTCGTGACCGGATCAAGGGGTTCGCGCGGTCGTCGTTCGGCGGCGACTTCCGGATCGTGTTCCTCGACGAGGCCGACTCGCTCACGTCTGACGCCCAATCGGCGCTCCGCCGGACGATGGAGCAGTTCTCCGACAACACCCGCTTCATCCTCTCGTGCAACTACTCGTCGAAGATCATCGACCCGATCCAGTCGCGGTGTGCCGTCTTCCGCTTCTCACCGCTCTCGGACGAGGCGGTGGGGAGCCAGGTCCGCGAGATCGCGGCCGCGGAGGGGATCGAGGTGACGGACGCGGGCGTCGACGCGCTCGTCTACGCCGCCGACGGCGACATGCGCCGCGCGATCAACTCGCTTCAGGCCGCGGCGACGACCGGCGGCGTCGTCGACGAGGAGGCGGTGTACGCGATCACGGCGACCGCCCGACCGGAGGAGATCGAGTCGATGGTGACCGACGCGCTGGCGGGCGATTTCACCAAGGCGCGCGCGACGCTGGACACCCTGCTCACCGATACGGGGATGGCCGGCGGCGACGTGATCGACCAGCTCCACCGCTCGGTCTGGGAGTTCGACCTCCACGAGCGGGAAGCCGTCCGGCTGCTGGAGCGGATCGGCGAGGCCGACTACCGGATCGCCGAGGGCGCGAACGAGCAGGTCCAACTCGAGGCGCTGTTGGCGGCGCTGGCGCTACGCGAGAAGTAGCCCGTCGCATCCGCCGTCGCCCCGTCCTCAGAACTCGTCGAGTCCCGACTGCTCGGCGGCGGCGAGCGCGTCCGAGCACGTCGACCACGAGCGCCGCGCGTGCGGCGGGACGTCGCCGTGGTCGGCGACGTAGTCGCGGAGAAACGCGCGCGTCGTCGGGTCGCTCGGGTAGCCGCTACCGACGCCGTCGTACGCGGGGTAGGCCGCGTCGATGGCGGCGACCCGCGCGTCGCGGGCAACCTTCGCGACGATGCTCGCCGCGCCGACGACCGGGTCGGACTCGTCCGCCCCGTGGGCAGCGTCGACGGCGACACCCTCGACGGGAGGAGCGGTCTCCCGTCCGGGGTCGGTCACGAACTCGCGGAGCCGCCGCGCGAACCTGGCCTCGGAGGTGTCGCCCGCGTCGGCGACGATCCGGTCGTCGGGGCGGGCCACCCGCCGAACCGCCCGCGCCTGTCCGCGGACGGTGAGCGTGTTCATGTCCGTGTCGGGCGCGTCGATCTCGACGGTCCCGACGGTCGCGACCGCCACGTCGACCGCGTCGTCCGCGCGGAGCGCGGCCGCTATCTCCCGCCGCTGTTCGGGCGCGACGCGTTTCGAGTCGTCGACGTCGGCCGACAGGCTCTCCGAGTCCGCGCGGACCGCTGTGGCGACCATCGGTCCGAGCACGGGCCCCTTTCCGGCCTCGTCGACGCCGACGTACACGTCCCTATCGGCGGATGGAAGGGACAAATAGTTTGAGATCGGTCGGAGCGACTGGGGCGGAGACGGTCGGCACGTACCTCCGAGCGGCCGAAGCGGGGCTCCCGGATCGTGAATCGCGTACACCGAACGGGCAGTACCGCAAAACCCGGCCCCGGGTCTACTCGATCAGGACCGCGTTGACCTGGCCGGTCTGGCCGGGTCGGGAGGTGACGCGGGAGCGGCCCTCGCTCGTCTCGATGACGGCGCCCTTGGTGACGATGTTCCGGCGGACGTAGTTGACGTTCGAGGGGTTCTCGACGACGTCCTCGATCTCGGCTTCGACGACCTCGCCGCCGTCTGCGACCTGCGCGACGTTGGTCGCGAGCGCGCGGACCTTGCGCTCGTTGCCGCGGGAGTCGATGTACCGAACGCGGGGCTCGCCGACCGTCGTCTCGGCGGGCTCGCGGCCGAGCTGGTGGCGCTTCTTGTTCGAGGCGGGCTTCAGTCGGCCGCCGGTTCGCTTGCGCGTGGAGCGTCCCTGATCTTTCATACCCCTACGAACAGCCAGCGAATACTTGAACCGTTCGACTCCGGACGGCGGGCGTCTCGCGGGCGCTCGTGACCGATGGCGGATCGGCGGATCGCCGATCCCGGTGGATCGGCGAGGGTTCCCGTCCAGGGCCCTTCCGGGGCCCGGGAGCGCGCTCCGTAGCGTGTGCTCCGGACTCGGAACGGAACCGCGCAACCGACAGACGAAAGTCCCGCCGCCCCCGATGGACTGGTATGAGCGACGACAGCGAGGGGACCGTCGATGGAGACGACGACGGCGTCCTCTCGGCGAGCGACATCGGCGGCGAGGGGCCACCGATCGACGAGAAGCCGTACAAGATCGTCTTCGAGGCGAACAAGTGCTTCGGCGCGGGCAAGTGCGCGGAGGTCGCCGACAACTGGGAGATGGACGTGATGAGCGGGATGGCGAAGCCGCGGACCTACTACATCGGCGAGGACGACCTGGACGAGAACGTCCGCGCCGCGGAGGTCTGTCCGGCCAAGAAGGAGCGGGGGGTCATCCACGTCGTCGACCGCCGGACGGACGAGGAGATCGCGCCGAACCCGCACGGCGACGGGACGCTGTCGGTCGACTGGTGAGGGCGGGGCGGGTTCCGAAAGGGGTTTGACCCCGCCGGCGGTACCCGGATCCGCGCGGGGGTGGCTGAGCCTGGCCAAAAGCGGCGGACTTAAGATCCGCTCCTGTAGAGGTTCGAGGGTTCGAATCCCTTCCCCCGCATTGCTGCTACGAGCACTCCGCGAGCAGCAGCAATCGGACAATAGGGATTCGAACCCGGAACGTCGCAACCCGGCCTCGTCGGCCGGCCGGAGCGGCGCAGAGGACGGCCGCCTCCACCGGAAATCGGGGATTTCCGAGCAGTCGGGAGATGTCGGAACGAGACGCTCAGTAGTGCCAGGGGTACTCGTCGAACGCGGGCTCTCGCTTCTCCAGGAAGGCGTCTCTACCCTCTTGGGCCTCCTCGGTCATGTACGCGAGCCGGGTCGCCTCGCCGGCGAACACCTGCTGGCCGACCATGCCGTCGTCGGTCAGGTTGAACGCGTACTTCAGCATCCGCATCGCGGTCGGCGACTTCCCGGTCATCTCCTCGGCCCACGCTAACGCGACGTCCTCGAGCTCCTCGTGTGGGACCGCCTCGTTGACCATCCCCATGTCCACAGCCTCCTCGGCGGAGTAGGTCTTGCCGCGGAAGAACACCTCTCTGGCCTTCTTCTGGCCGATCTGTTTGGCGAGGTACGCGGAGCCGAACCCGCCGTCGAAGGAGGCGACGTCGGGGTCGGTCTGGAGGAACTTCGCGTGCTCCGCGCTCGCGAGCGTGAGGTCACAGACGACGTGTAGCGAGTGGCCGCCGCCGACCGCCCAGCCGGGGACGACCGCGACCACCGGCTTCGGCATGAACCGGATCAGCCGCTGGACCTCGAGCACGTGGAGCCGGCCCGCCTTCGCCTCACGCACGAGCGGGTCGTCCGCCTCGTCCGCCTCGTCGTCGTCGCGGTACTCGTAGCCCGAGCCGCCCCGCACGGACTGGTCGCCGCCCGCACAGAACGCCCAGCCGCCGTCCTTTTCGGAGGGACCGTTCCCCGTCAGGAGGACGCAACCGACGTCGGCCCGCTTGCGGGCGTGGTCGAGCGCGGCGTACAGTTCGTCGACGGTCCCCGGGCGGAACGCGTTGCGGACCTCGGGCCGGTCGAACGCGATCCGAACGGCGGGGACGTCGCGGGCGCGGTGGTACGTCACGTCGTCGAACTCGTCGGTAACCGGCTCCCACGCGTCGGGGTCGAAGATCTCCGAGACCATGCTGGACGGTCGCGCGGCGGAGACATAAACGGCCGCGGGTCGCGTCCGCGAGGTCGTCGACGTCGACGTGGACCGTCCCCGCGAGCGCGGCGATCCGGCCTTCGGCGAACGCGTCGCCCGCGTTCGGGAGCTGATCGGCGCGCGTCCCTGAACGGTCCGGCGCACCTGCCGGGGCTCCGCGCCCGCGTTCACTCCGCTCCCGGTGCCACACGACCGCGGGTTTTATCTCCGGGCAGTAGTATTGTACGGTATGGAGAATACTGCGTGGTCGTGTGGGCCGACGGAGCGGGACCGGTGCCGGGAACGGGACCCGGTACGGAGGCGGAGTCGGGTACGGAGGCGGACCCGATGAGCGCGAAATCGGCCGTGCTCGCGACCGACCTCTCGACGGCGAGCGAGACGATGGTCGAGTCGGAGACCGGACTGAACTGTCTCTCGCAGATCGGCGTCGAGCGGATCCACCTCGTGACGGTGGTCCCCTCGAACGTCCACTCCGGGATGCCCGGGATCGACTTCGAGACGCGACGGAAACGCGCGCTCCGACGCTATCGGTCGACGATCGAGGGGGCGGGGTTCGACGTCGAGACGCACGTGGTACGGGGGACGCCACACCGACGGATCAACGGGATCGCCGGGGCGGTCGGCGCGGACCTGATCCTCGTCGGGTCACGCGGGAAGAGCCCGCTCGAGAACCGGGTCATCGGGTCGACGGCGCGGAACCTGGCCCGGACGACGGTGGTGCCGCTGCTCGTCGACCGGATCGAACGCGGCGTCGACGACCCCGAGACGGTGCGTCGACACCTGTTCAAGCGGACGCTGTTCGCCACCGACTTCTCGGAGAACGCCGAGCGCGCCTTCGAGACGTTCGAGTACCTCCGGCACGCGACGGCCGAGGTCACGCTGGTCCACGTGCGGTCCCCGAAGGACGACACCGGCGACGAGGGCGACGTGGAGGCACGGCTGGGCGAACTCGAGGACCGGCTCGACGCGTGGGGTCTCGAGGCACGGACCGACGTCAGACGGGGTGACCCCGCAGCGGAGATCCTGGCCGCCGAGCGGGAACACGACCCGAGCACCTTGCTTCTCGGGTCACGTGGCCGGAGCCGTCTGCGACGGCTCCTCCTCGGGAGCGTGAGCGAGGAGATCGTCGCGAACGCGACCGGCAACGTCTTTCTGGTGCCGCCACCGCGGTCCCCCTGAGGGTTCGTGATCGGCGAGACCGGCGCGTTCGGGGTTGCTCCAGCGGAATTGTGCGTTTCATACACAAGCCTTTTACCAACACGGGTCGTACTCGCTCGTAATACCATGCCAGACTCGTTGGCCGAACAGCTCCGAAGCGACATGGAGTGTGAGGGGTTACTGGAGTGTTTCCACGGACTCAAGCCGCTGGACAGGGAGTGCTTCGAGGTGCTCGTCGAGAGCGAGGAGCCGTTGACGATCGACGAGATCGGCGAGGCCGTCGACCGGGAGCGCTCGACCGCCTACCGCGCGGTCCAGCGACTCCTCCAGACGGGCTTCATCAGCAAAGAACAGATCAACTACGACCAGGGCGGCTACTACCACGTCTACCAGCCGACCGACCCCGAGAAGATATCGGGGGAGATGCAACGGATGTTGAACGACTGGTACGCGAAGATGGGCCAACTCATCCAGGAGTTCGAGGACAAATACGAGGAGGCCGAGTCGGTGCCGGCGTCGAGTTAGCGGCGCCGGAGCGCGTAGGCCGCGTAGCCGACCGCCGCGAGCAGTCCGGTGAAGAGCAGGCTCCCGGTCGCGGCCGGCGTGGTCGTGACGTACTCGCCGAACGGGTCCGTGAGCGCGAGCACGCCGACGGTGAGGCCGACCCCGATCAGGATCGTCACCGCGCCGAACGCTTTGAACGCTGAGTCGAGGTCGATACGGGGGGAACGCGATGAGTGGCTCATACCTCGTGGTACGTGTTCCGTACATAAATTAGGGGATGGGGATTCCCACGGTCGAGGAACGCGTCAACGCGAGATCGAACCGGATGTGCAAAGTGATCCCACGGAAATACTCGGACGATAGCGACGACTGGGTCAGGATCCTTCGAACCGGAGCCGTCTCTCGACGCCGAGACACGGATCGACCGGACTGATACACGCCGGATCGGCGGATCGACGCGATCCGATCGGATCACGGTAAATAATATAGATACGTTATCTATCGTTGCCCGTCCACCACGGGAATATAGTATTGTACAACTAACCCAAAACCGTTATATCTCCCTGTCGGCTATCTTCGGGTACATGACCGACATCGATCGACCGACTCGATACGGAACCCGGGCAGTGGGAGACGGGGGCGGCCGATGACCGGCACCGAACTGCTCGCCGGCGCGTCGCCGTCGGTGCAGGCACTCGCGGTGATCGGGATCGTTCTCCTCGAAGCGATCGCCCTCTACGTCGGGTACGGAGCCATCGAAGAGGCGGTCGGGTCGACCGTCCTGGATCGGCTCGCGAACCGGAGATGATCGAATCCATCCTGGCGACCGAACTCCTCGGTCTCGGCCCGGAGATCTTCGGCCTGTTCATCGTCTTCGGCTTCATGGTCGGCGTCTTCTTCGGGTTCTTCGGGATGGGGGGCGCGTTCCTCGTCACGCCCGCGCTGTTGATCCTCGGCTATCCGGCCCCGGTCGCCATCGGGAGTTCGATGACGTTCGTGTTCGGAACCGCGGCGATCGCGACGATGAAACACCACGACGCCGGGCAGGTCGATTACAAACTCGGCGCGCTGATGTTCGTCGGGATCATCGTCGGTATCGAGCTCGGGAGCCGGCTCGTCTTCGGGCTCGAAGTGTTGGGGATCGCGAACGTCGTCGTCGGCGTCGCGTACGTCCTCCTGCTGGCGGCGATCGGCGTCTTGTTCACGCGAAGCGCGCTCAACACCGAGGACGACGACGCCGGAACCGACGGGAACGGGAACGACGGCGACGGCGACGACGAGGTCCCGGCGATCGCCCGGAAGATCCAGTCGTACGAGATCCCGCCGATGATGACGCTCGCGGACGGTAGCCGGGCGTCGTTGTGGACGATATCCGGCGTCGGCGGCGGCGTCGGGCTCGTCTCCGGGTTCCTCGGCGTCGGCGGCGGGTTCGTCCGGATGCCCGCGATCTACTACGTGATCGGCACGTCGCTCGCGGCCGCGGTCGGGACGAGCCTCTTCGGGGGGCTCATGTCCGGGGCGATCGGCGCGTTCACCTACGGCCGTGCGGGCGTGATCGACCTCGGGATCGTCACGGCGCTACTCGTGGGGAGCGCGCTCGGCGCGCGGATCGGCTCGAGCGCGACCGCCTACGTCGACGAGGACGACGTGACGATCTACTTCGGGCTCATGCTACTCGTCGCCAGCGTCGCGGTCGGGATCGGCGAGCTCGCCTCGTGGCTGTCGATGCCGATCCTCGACCGGCTCAGCTTCGTCCTCCTCGTCGGATCCGCGCTGTTCGTCTGTACGGTCATCCTCTATCACGGCGCGCTCGCCGTCCGACGGACGCGCGGCGTCCCCGGTTCGGCCGGGCACGGCGACTGATCGTCCCGTCCGACCGGGACGTCCGCGTGCCAGAGTATTGTACCGAATATCCAAAACCGTTATGAGCGTGGGGTGCGTATCCATCGGCGATGACACAAACCAGCGAACCCGTGCCGACGGAACCCGTCGCACTCGAGGACGCGGACGACTTCGACGACTTCGTCGCCGGACACGACGTGGTGCTCGTCGACTTCTACGCCGACTGGTGTGGACCGTGTCGGATGATGGAGCCGGCGGTGGAGGCGGTGGCGGCCGAGACGGACACGGCGGTCCTGAAAGTCGACGTGGACCGACACCAGGGGCTCGCCGCCGAGTACGGCGTCCAGGGCATCCCGACGCTCCTGGTGTTCGTCGACGGCGAGGCCGCCGACCGAATGGTCGGCGCACAGACCGAGGACGCCCTGCGCGAGGCCGTCAGCGGGCGCGACTCGAGTGAATGATCGCGAAGCCGGAGGGGTCCGCGTGACTCCGCGGGAGCTTCGGGCGGACGTTCCCGCGCTGGACGAGGAGACGGCGTACCTCAACTACGGCGCGCACGGTCCGAGCCCGGAGCGCGTCGTCGACGCCGCCGCCGACTTCCTCGCGAACCACGAGTACGACGTGGCCGAGACGGACCCGTACGAGCACGCGTTCGGGACCTACGAGACGGTCCGCGAGCGGATCGCGGCGTTGCTCGGGGCCGAGCCCGAGGAGGTCGCGCTGACCGAGAGCACGACGGACGGGATCGCGCGGATCGCCGCCGCGATCGACTGGGAGCCCGGCGACGTCGTCGTCCGGACCGACGTCGAACACCCGGCGGGCGTGCTCCCGTGGCGACAGCTCGAGGAGGAGGCGGGCGTCGAAGTCCGCGTCGTCGAGACCGAGGACGGCCGGATCGACCGCGACGCGTTCGCTGACGCGGTCGCGGACGCGAGGCTCGTCTGTTTCAGCGCGATCACCTGGACGCACGGCACCCGCCTACCCGTCCGGGAACTCGTCGAGGTCGCGAACGACGCGGACGCGTTCACGCTCGTCGACGCGGTCCAGTCGCCGGGACAGGTCCCGGTGGACGTCCACGAGTGGGGCGCCGACGCGGTCGCGGCCGCCGGCCACAAGTGGCTACTCGGGCCGTGGGGAGCGGGCTTCCTCTACGTCGACCGCGCGGTCGCCGACGGGATGACGCCCAGCTCCGTCGGCTACCGCGGCGTGGAAACCCCGACCGCACACGACATCGAGTTCGCGCCGGGCGCGAAGCGCTTCGAGGTCGGCACCACGACCCCGGCGGCACACGTCGGGCTGGTGGAGGGGATCGACGCGGTCGAGTCGATCGGCCTCGACGCGATCGAGAGCCGGATCGAGGCGCTCACCGACCGTCTGAAGGAGGGCGTCGACGAGGAGCGCCTCCTGAGCCCGAGGGAGTACGAGTCCGGACTCGTCAGCTTCGAGGTGGCGGAGCCCGAGGCGACCGTCGAGCGACTCCACGAGCGCGGGATCGTGATCCGCGACCTCCCACACCCGGACGTGGTCCGCGTGTCGGTCCACGCGATCTCGACGGAGCGCGAGATCGACGACGTCGTCGAGGCGTTGAACGGGGAGCCCTAGTCCCCCGCGTTGGCGGGGGTCGCCGCCGCCGATCGGACGCCAGCCGTGGACGTCGAGGAAGGGAGGGACCGACCGATTTTTGCGCGGTCGGTACAATACAGTCGCATGGGATTTCACACGTTCGACGCCGGCAGGGCGGCGAAACTCGAGGACCCGGAGCGCTACGCCTGGGTCTCACGCGAGGAGCTGGTCGACGCGGTCGACCCCGCACCGGACGGGACCGTCGCCGACTTCGGCAGCGGGACGGGCTTTTACACCGACGACGTCGCCCCCCACGTGGGGACGATGTACGGCGTCGACCTCCAGTCGGAGATGCACGCGGCGTACCGCGAGAAGGGACTCCCCGCGAACGTCGAACTCGTCGAGAGCGACGTGGTGGACCTCCCGTTCGACGCGGGCGCGCTCGACGCCGGCTTCTCGACGATGACGTTCCACGAGTTCGCCGACGACGACGCGGTCGCCGAGGTCGCCCGCGTCCTGCGCGCCGGCGGCCGCCTCGCCGTCTTCGACTGGACCGCCGACGGCGACGGGGCCACCGGGCCGCCGCTCGACGAGCGGTACGCGCTCGCGGACGCGACCGCGATGCTCGAGGGAGCCGGCTTCGAGGTCGTCCACGGGACGACGCGCACGGAGACGTTCGCGGTCGTCGCGCTCGCGCCGTAGGCGGACGAAACCTCACCGCCGACCGTTCGCCAGTCGGGTGGCCTCGGGGAGCGACCGCAACCACAGCATCGCGCCCGTCCCGACGAGGGGACCGACGACGAGCGGAACGAAGGCCCACCGCCAGCCGATGACGTTCCGAACCGCGGGGATCAGCTGGATGGAGACCATGGTGATGAGGAAGCCGACGGCGGTCTGGAGCGTCAGCGCGGAGCCGACGTAGCTCGGGTCGGCGAGTTCCGAGACGGCCGCCGAGAACTGTGCGGAGTCCGCGACGATGAAGAACCCCCAGACCAGGACGAACGGGACGACGACGAGAAGCGACGAGCCGTAGACGAGGCCGGCGAGGAGACAGGCGGTGCCGGAGACGCCCATGGAGACGCTCGTCACCAGGGACCGACCCCAGCGATCGGCCGCCGACCCCGCGAGCCAGGCCCCCACGCCGCCGATCGCGATGGTACCGAACGCCAGGAGTGAAGCGAGCTGCTCCGGGTTCGCCGTGCCGCCGGCTTCGAGGCTGGCGACGAGATATATCGGGATCCAGGTCCAGACGGCGTACAGCTCCCACATGTGACCGAAGTAGCCGGCGTTCGCTAAGACGACGCCGCGGTCGGTGACGATACGCCGGATCGCACTGGGGTCGAACGGGGAGGTCTCGGGCTGGTGGGGGCCGTCCTCGTACGCGAGAACGAGAAGCCCGCCGAGCGCCGCGAGCCCCGCGGTCCCGTAGAGGACGAGATCGGGGCGGCCGATACCGCCGATCGCCCGGAGGAGGTGCGGCGACGCCGATCCGACGGTGAGCGCGCCGACGAGGACGCCGATGGCGAGACCGCGCCCCTCGTCGAACCACGCGGCCATCATCTTCATTCCCGTCGGATAGACGCCCGCGAGGGTGACGCCGGTGAGGAACCGGAGAACGATGGCCGGGAGGCCGCTCGAAACGGCGCCGGCGATGAGTGCCGTTACGGCGGCGCCCGTGAGCGCCGAGCCGGCGAAGAGGTATCGGGGCGGAACGACGTCCGCGACGGTGAGCGACGCCGACAGCAACGCGCCGACGACGAACCCGAGTTGGACGGCGTTCGTCAGCCACGCCGTCTCGGCGGCGGAGAGGTTCCACGCCTCGGCCAGTTCCGGACCCACCGCCGTGCCGCTGAACCAGAGCGTCATCGCGAACAGTTCCGCGATCCCGACCAAAACGAGCGCGCGCCACTTCCCGTGAGCGATGGTCGCCATGCGTACCCGGAGTCGACCGGGGACAAAAATCCGACTACCGGTCCGTTACGCGAGGCCCTCGCGGACCCACGCTGTGAGGTCGTCGCCGGGGATGAACCCCTCAGCGCGGCGGGCGACCGGCTCGCCATCGACGAAGAGGACGAAGAGCGGGACGCTGCGAACGTCGAACCGCTCGACCAGCGGCGGGTCGTCGCGCGGGTTCACGAGCGCCACGTCGACGTCGAGCTCGCGGGCGACGTTGCCGAGGACGGGCTCCATGCTCGCACAGATGCCGCACCCCTCGGTGTAGAACTCGACGAGCGCGGCGTCGGTTCCGGCGAGGAAGTCATCGAGGGCGGACTCGTCGGCGAGCGAGGTCGGGCGGCCACGCGAGACGGCCGCCGTCTGGTCCTCCGGAGTCGATCCAGTATTGGAACTCATACACACTATTGCTTCCGAAGCGATATAAAGGCTCGCTTCCGGGCTGACGACGGCCTACCGGTCCTCGGACCGTCCCGCCCACGCCGACGGTATTCGGGCGTACACCGCGGCGTTACGCGCGAGCGCCTCGCGGGTGGTGTACTCGTCGACCGCGTGGACGGTGTCGGTGCCGAACGCGAACTCCACGGTCGGGACGCCGGCGTGTCGGAACGTCTTCGCGTCCCCGCCGCCGGTGGCGCTCCGACGGTAGATGCGCTCGCCGGAGACGTCGGCTGCCACGGTGCTCACGGCGTCGACCAGGGGCCCGTCGATCGGTTCGTAGCTTCCCACGGACCAGCTCACGTCGGCGACGGAGACGGCGGGGAAGTCGGCGAGACACTCGCGGACGTCCGCGAGCACGGTCGCGGTTTCGACGCCGGCGGTCAGCCGCACGTCCAGCCGGGCGGTCGCCGCGTCCGGAACGGTGTTCACCGCCTCGCCGCCCTCGATCGTCCCGAGGTTCACCGTCGGGTGCTCGAACAGGTCGCGCGCAGCGTCCGCGCCGAGCGTCGGCTCGTAGTACTCGACCGACTCCTCGACGATCGGCCGGAGCGTCGCGTCGAGGTCGAGCTCCCGGGCCGTGAGCCGGGAGCGAAGCAGCGAGACGGCCGCCCAGAGCCGGTCGATCGCGTTGTCGCCGAGCGACGGACGGGAGCCGTGCGCGGCGGTGCCCTCGGCACGCAGCGTCAGCCAGATGCTCCCGCGGTCGGCGACGGTGACCGAGTGGAGCCCACGCGAACAGGTCGTCTCGCCGATGACGCAGGCGTCGGGCGCGAGCCGATCGAACGCGTCGTGCGCGACGAGGGTGTCGACGCCGGCGTCGCCGCCGGTCTCCTCGTCGCTCACGACCGCGAACGCGAGGGTGACCGGCGGGTCGGCGTCCGCCACGGCGAGCGCCTCCCCGACGGCCAACATCGCCGCGAGCGGCCCCTTCATGTCGGTCGCGCCGCGGCCGTAGAGCCGGTCGCCCACGAGTTCACCCGACGGGTCGTGGCTCCACGCGTCGGCGTCGAACGGGACGGTGTCGACGTGACCGTCGTACAGCAGGGTCCGGTCCGCTCGACCGGGGAGGACCGCGAGCAGGTTCGGCTTCGCCGGGTCGGTGGCGACGCGTTCGGTACCGAAGCCGGCGGCCGTCAGGAGGTCGTCGACGTACGCGACGACGTCGCGGACGTCGCCGGGCGGGTTCCGCGTGTCGAACCCGATCAGGTCGGTCGCGATATCGACGACCCGATCGGTCGAGACGGGCGGGCCGGCGTCGACGGCCTCGGTCGGTGCGGTCGGATCGGATGAGTCGTCCGTCATGGTGGTGTGTCGTGATGGGGGAGTCGAGGGACGCGTGTGAGTTGAAGGGTACGTATGAGTGAAGGGTGCGTGTGGACGGGCGCGTCCGTCAGTCGTCGCTCGGTGCGGCAGTGGACGCGTCGTCGGCGTCCCGGCTGCGCCAGACGCCCTGTGCGTACGCGCCGAGGAACATCCCGCCGATCGCGTAGAGGATCGGCCAGTTGCCGACACCGAGGCTGGCGTAGGCCGCCCCGGGACAGATCCCGGAGAGCCCCCAGCCGACGCCGAAGATCGACCCGCCGACGAGGACGTTCCGGTCGAACGACTTCAGCCGTCTCCCGTACGGGCGACCCGTGAGCGGGGCCGACTCGCGCAGTTTCGGGAGGGTCCAGAACGCGATCCCGGCGACGATCGAGCCGCCGAACATCACGAACAGGAGTCCGAGGTCGTCGAACGTCAGGAACGCGAGGACGACCTCCGGACGGGCCATGTGGCTGAAGCCGAGCCCGAAGCCGAACACGAGCCCGCCGACGAGGATCAGCGGCATGAAGAGGGGGTGTCGGCTCACAGTCCCACCCCCAGCGCCGAGACGACGTTCGCGGTCAGGATCGCGACGACGAGGAACGTCGCCACGCCGACGAGCGAGGTGCGCGAGACCGAGCCGACGCCGCAGATCCCGTGGCCGGAGGTACACCCCTTCCCGACGCGGGTGCCGATCCCGACGAAGATCCCGCCGAGGAACAGCCGCCACGGCGAGACGTCGGTGGTCCAGCCGCTACCCGCGATCGACCAGGGATCGCCCTGATAGACCACCGCGTAGACGGCCGCCCCGCCGACGATACCGAGGGTGAACACGACGCGCCAGTCGCGCGACGCAACGTACTGGGTGAACCGTGAGCGCCCCGAGACGTACGAGAGCGTCGACTCGAGGAACGTGCTCGCGCCCGCCGTGATCCCCGTCCCGAGGTAGATCAGGACGGTGCCGAGCCCGACGAGCAGTCCCCCGATAGCGTACCGCGAGACCCCGTTGGGAAACAGCGCGTCGACGGTCCCCGACCCGAACAGGTCCCCGAGGATCCCGGCGATCACCGGCGGTCACCCCCGGTCGCGGACGACTCGGCGGTCACGGTTGGACGGGAGATCACGGGTAGACGGGAAGTCACGGTCGGATGGGAGCTCACGGTCGGATCAGTCGTCGCTCGTGAGCGCATCCTGGCTCGCAGCGCAGTTGTTCGGCCCGAGCTCGAGCGCGAACGCCTCGTCGTCGTCGACGACGTGCTGCCCGAGGTTGGTGGCGATGACCTCCTCGTAGTTGGCCGGCCTGGGTGGCATGTCCGCGAGGACTGTCTCGACGAAGGTGTCCTCGTCGGCCGAGAGCGCGTCCATCCGCTCGCGGAGGTCGCCGATCGGCGCAGTGTAGGTGCCGTCCGCGGCCGGCACGGCCGCGTCGCTGTAGTGTGCGCCGCCGACGAGGACGTCGTCGTCGAATGTCAACACGCGGTTCTGGAGCGAGTCGTACAGCATCCGGGCGGCCTCGGGAGCGCCCTCGTCGCCCTCCTCGAGGTCGGGACGGGCGACGCTCTCGACGAACAGGCCGTCCCCGGTCGCGAGCAGGCTCCCGCCGAGCAGGTACGAGGTCATGCCGGTGGTGTGGCCGGGCGTGAACACGGTCTCGATCGTCGCGTCGCCGACGGCGAACTCGTCGCCGTCCTCCGTCAACGTGACCTCGTCCGCGTAGGTGACGCCACGGTCGGCGGCGGCAGCGGGCAAGACCGCCTCGACGCCCTCGTCGGCCAGATCGCGGAGCCCCGAGATGTGGTCCGCATGCACGTGCGTGTCGAACGCGTACGTCAGTTCGACGCCCAGGTCCTCGGCGTCCGCGAGGTATCGGTCGGCGAACGCCCGGAGGGGGTCGACGACCGCGGCCTCCCCGCCGTCGTACAGCAGGTAGCCGAGACAGCCGCTCGAGGGACGCTGGTACTGGAGGAGCGTCCCGGGGCCGTCGTAGCCGGTCACCTCGTGGGCCTCGTAGATCGACGCCCAGCCGTTCATCCCGTCCTCGAGGTGGTCGACGTCGTAGCCGCGGTCGGCGAGCGCGCCCGCGACGTACTCGCTGGCGCCACCTTTCGCACAGAGCACGGTGACGTGCTCGTCGTCGGGGATCGACGCGAGGACGTCCTCGTCTATCTCCTCGTCCAGGAAGTGGAAGTACGGCACGTTGATCGACTCGACGGTCTCGCCGTCGATGCGCCACTCCTCGTAGTCGCTCGACATCCGCGTGTCGAGGAGCGTCACCGGCTCCCCGTCGTCGATTCGGCTCTTCAGCGTTTCGGGGGCGATCGAGTCAACGTCCGATTCCGGCGTCGGAAAGTCCATCTCGGCTGCGTCCATGTACACCGTCCACTACCGGACGAACCAACTTAAGACTTCCCATAATAGTGTAGTTACTATACAATACTAAAAGGCGGGGCGTCGAAGGAAAGCTGTGGAGAGATGGCCGAATAACGAGGTAAACGGCCCACGGTCAGCTGTTACGCACGTGAACGCGCGAAGCATATGCTTCGATCCATCGCTTTGGGGAACGGAGCCGTTCAGTCGTTCAGGTCAACCACAAGAATCGACACACTTATTTTCGGACAGCCAATATTGTGTGGTAGCCCCAACACGGGGAACCAACCATGAGCACGGAAACCGCGACAGAGACGCTCGACGTGAAAGGACAGAACTGCCCGATGCCGGTCATCAAGACGAAGGGGGCGTTCGACGGCCTCGCAGCCGGGGACGTCCTCGAGGTCGTCTCGACGGATTCGGGTAGCATGAGCGACATCAAGGGCTGGGCCGAGTCGACCGACGGTGCCGAACTGGTCGACCAGGAGGAAACCACCGAGGACGGGACGTCGGTGTACAAACACTACGTCCGGAAGGCCGAGTGAGATGAGCGCGGACACGCCGCCGTCGTCGGACGACGAGTTCTCGCCCGACGACCTCGCTACCCTCCACGCGCAGATCGAGGCGCTGGAGACCGAGGTCTCCGACCTCCGGAGCGAGGTCGACGAGGGGAGCGCCGACAAGATGGTGATCATCGCGACGAAGGGGACCCTGGACATGGCGTACCCGCCGCTCATCCTCGCCAGCACGGCCGCCGCCTTCGGCTACGACGTCACCGTCTTCCACACCTTCTGGGGGCTCGAGATCCTCCACGAGGAGAACTCGAAGGACCTCGGGTTGAGCTCCGTGGGCAACCCCAACATGCCCCTCCCGAACGCTATCGCGGCGCTCCCGGGAATGGACCGGATGACCGCCCGGATGATGCGCAACCGGATCGAGGACAACGACGTCGCCTCCGTCGAGGAGCTGATAGAGACCTCCCTCGCGAGCGGCGTCGACCTCCAGGCGTGTCAGATGACTATCGACCTCCTCGGCTACGACGAGGACGACTTCTACGACGGCGTAACGACCGGCGTCGGCGCCGCCTCCGCCTTCCAGGACATGGCCGACGCGGACATCCAACTGCTCGTCTGAGCCCGCCACGACGACGGACACGCGCTCTCTCCTCCCGTTCCGATCGACCACGTCGGGAGCGACCGCACCCGAAGTATCATCCCGGGACGGCCGTCTCCGTCTAGCGGACGTTCACCGCGTCGTTGCGGCCGGCGCTCTCGGCGAGCGCGTCGACGACCCGCATGTTCTCGACCGCCGACGCCCCGTCGGTCACGGGGGTCCCGTCGCCGGCGACGCGGTCGGCGAAGTGCTCGATCTGCAGCCGGTACTGGTCCACCGGACCGAACGTCTCGACGCCGCGTCGGCCGTCGATCTCGTAGGTCAGTTCCACCGGCTCGTCGGCGGGCGCGTCGAACGCCCGGTCGACGGCGATCCACCCGTTCGTCGCGTCGATCCGGTACCGCTGGACGAGCTGTGTGTCGAACCCGGACGCGATCCGTGCCGACCGGCCGTCCTCGTACTCCAGTACGCCCGCGAGCTCGGTGTCGACGCCGACCCCGCGGGTGTCGTTCGCGTGTGCGTACGCCCGGTCCGGGGCCCCGAGTACCGCCCTGACGATCGACACCGGGTAACAGCCGACGTCCATCAGCGACCCGCCGGCGAGCGCCGGGTCGAGCCGCACGTCGTTCGGGCGGTCGTACAGTGGGAACCGGAACGTCGCGGTCACCGTGCGCACGTCGTCTAGCTCTCGGTCGACCAGTTCGAGGACGCGCTCGGTACGCGGGTGGTACCGATACATGAACGCCTCCATCAGGGTGACGCCTCGGTCCGCGCAGTGGTCGACGACCTCGCGCGCCTCCGCCGCGTCGCTCGCGAGCGGCTTCTCACAGAGCACGTCGAGCCCCGCATCGGCCGCGCGCTTCGTCCACTCGGCGTGGAGCCCGTTCGGGAGCGGAACGTAGACGGCATCGATCCCGTCGTCCGCCAGGAGCGCCTCGTAGGAGCCGTAGCTCCGGGGGATCGAGTGTTCCGTCGCGAACCGCACAGCACGGTCGTCGTCGCGGGAGGCCACCGCACCGACCGCGTGGTCGCTCGACGCGATCGCCGGGACCACCGCCTTGCGGGCGATCCCCGCGGTTCCGAGCACGCCGAACGTCAGCCGGTCGTTTGGTGTAGACATGTACAGTCTCGGACACTCCGAATCACAAAAAGGGCGGTGTCACTCCTCGCCCGCGTCAACCGCCCGCGACCGCCCGATCGCCTTCGAGACCGCGAGCACGTACCCCAGCCCGTACTGGATCTCGGGGTCGCGGAGCCCGCGTGCGAGCCCCAGGGGTCCGACCTTCGCGGGGTCGCTCCGGTGAGCGGCGCCGACCCCTTCGAGCATCGTCTTCACCCCGTCGCGCGTGTCGTCGTCCGCCGCGGTGTCGGCGACCTCGCCGAGCGCCGAGCCGGTGCCGGCGAGCGACCGGACCATCTCGTCGTCGAGGGCGGCCGTCGCGAGCGAGCCGACCTGCGCCAGCTCCGCGAGCTCGTCTAACGCGCCGCTCCGCTGGAGCTCGGTCAGCGTCTCCATCGCCTCGCGAAGCTCGTCGCCGTTCGAGCCGACGGTTTCCGCAAGCGCGACGGTCTCGTCGGTCGCGAGCCCATCGGCGGACTCCGCGAGCGTCGAGGCGGTTCCGGCGAGCTCGACGACCATCTCGTCGGTGAGCGCGCTCTCGCCGAGCGAGACGACGTCGAGCAGTTCGTTGACCGCGTCGAGCCGGTCGACGAACGCCGCGACCGCCTCGGGGTTCTCGGCGACGATCGATTCGAGGTCGTCGCGGTCGAAGGCTTCGGGAGCGGTATCGACGGACCCGTCGGTCTCGGCAGCCTCGGGGTCCTCGGCGGAGCCGTCGGCCTCGGAACCGTCGACGGCGTCGTCGACCGCTGTGGACTCGTCGGACATCTCAGAGCAACCCCCGTGCGGTGAGCCAGTACGACTCGTTGTACGCCAGCTTCGACCAGTGGAGCTTCTCGGACGGTGGCGCCGGTGACGGCGGGTTCTCGTAGTCGAACTCGACGAACGACGCCGCGTCCATCCCCGTCTCGACGAAACACAGCGTCTTGCCGTCGTACGTCGCCGTCGCGGGACGGCCGCGAATCTCGCTCGCGAGCCGCTGGCTCAGGACCCCGGCCTGGTAGTGGGCGACGCTCCCGGCCTTCGGCACGCCGGTCGTCGCGGCGTCCCCGAGCGCGTACACGTCTTCGGCCGCCTCGGCCTCCAGGGTGTGTTTGTCCACGTCGACCCAACCGCGGTCGCCCAGCCCCGCCTCCTCGACGACGTCGACGCCGCGGTGCGGCGGAATCGTGACGAGGAGGTCGTAGTCGAGATCCGTTCCCTCCATGGAGGTGATCGTCTTCGCGTCGGGGTCGACGGACTCGGCGTTGAAGAACGTCTCCACGTTGATGTCGCGCTCGTCCATGATCGGCGCCGCCCACTCGGCGATGTGGGGGTTGCCGTGGACGCGCTGGATCGGGTACGTGTAGGTGATCTCGACGTCGTCGCGCAGGCCGCGCTCCCTAAACCAGTCGTCCGCCATGAAGACGAACTCCAGCGGCGCCGCCGGACACATGTGCGGCGTGCCGACGACGCTCAACACGAGGTGGCCCTCGGTCATCGAGAGCAACTCGTCGCGGAGCGCCAGCGCGCCGGATTCGGAGTAGTAGTCGTGCCCGCCCGCCGCGAGCCCTGGGATCTCATCGTCGGCGAGCGTCGATCCGGTCGCGACGACGAGGTAGTCGTAGTCGAGCGCGTCCGGCGCGTCGCGGAGCGCGAGTTCCTTCGCGTCCGTGTCGATCTCGGTCACCCGGTCGACGGCGAGGTCGACCCGGGAGTCGACGAGGTCGCGGAGCGGGCGGCGCCCGTCGGCGGGCTCACGCTGTCCGAAGGGGATGTACAGCCACACCGGCTTGTACACGTGGTCCGGGCCGTCGTTGATCAGCGTGACCTCGACGTCGCCGGCGTCGATCTCTGCGCCGAGCCGCTCCGCGAGGCCGTTCGCGAGCACCGCACCGCCCGTGCCGCCGCCGAGGATCGCGATCCGGTCGGTCATCTCACGCGACCTCCACGTAGAAGCGGTAGTCGTCGCCCGTCTCGTCGACGGCGAGCAGTTCGTTATCGGTCTCGTCGACCCACTCCGAGACGTCGGTGAGCGACTGGTCGGCGTCGCTCAAAAGCAGGATCACGTCTCCCGGGCTCGCCGAGCGGACGCGTCCGATGAGGTCCATCAGCGGACCGGGGCAGGCGGCTCCGCGCGCGTCGACGGTGTCGGTGGGTTCGATGTCGATGTCCGTCATGGGTACGTGTACCCGTTCGATCTCCACGGATATAGTATTGTACCAAAATCCCAGTTATGTGGAATATTGCTCGGGAGGAGACCGACGGTCGACGATACCGCTGTGGGTCGGAGCGTACCGATCGACGGCGACGCCTACTCGCCGAGTTCGTCGCGGAGGTCGCCCATCGTGACCTCGCGTTCGGCGTGGGCGTTGTGCTGATGGATCGACTCGTCGTTCGACTGTTTCATGCGGATCACGGCGTCGTCGGGGAGGTGGCCGAACTCCGAGAGCGTCCCCTCGGCGAGCGAGCGCACGCAGTCCTCGACGAACTTCGCGTTCGCGTGGGCGTGGTAGGTCATGTGGTCCTCGTCGGGGCGTTTCGCCATGTTGTAGATCCGCGCGCTCATCGAGTCGCGGGCGACGTCGATCACGTCGCGGAGGTCGACGTCCGGGTGCCCGTCCGTGGTGATAGTCAGCGTGGCGTGGCCGCGCTGGGAGTGGCCCGGCTGCGGGACCGCATCCAGGAACGCCTCGGTGGTCTCCTCGTCGACGCCGAGCCGGTGGAGCTCCTCGCGAGCACGCGACTCGGACATCCCCTGCGAGCAGGGACACACCGTCATTCCGGTGACCTCCGCGCCGATCTCCGCGCGTGTCCCCTCGTCGGTCGCGGTCGCACGGGCGATGATGGTCGCCGTGCTCTGGGTCTCGAGCCCGGAGGCCGGGGTGTCCTCGCGGGTGACGAGCTCCGCCGTCATCGACACCTCGGCGGTGGTGGTGTAGTCGTGTTTCTCGAGGAGTCGCTCCGCGGCGTCGCCACAGACGTCCTCGACGCGGTACGCCTCCTCGCGGGTGATCTCCTCCAATATCTCGTCTATCGTCGCGAGGTTCCGCGACATGTCGATCCCCTTCCGGCCGCTCGGCAGGTCGACGAACACCTCGAACTCGGCCATGAGGACGATCGGTCGCTCGTCGCCGCGAGCGAGCTTGACGAGTTTCTCCACGCCGGTGACGCCGACCTGCGAGAGCCCGACGGTGACGTCCGGGGCCGACGCCTGTACGTCCGGCAACTGATGACTCATTACGACCGTATCAGGGGAGACGCGTGATTAGGGCTTTCGATGGCGGGATTCCCGTCGGGCTTTCCACCGCGAGATGAGTGATCTAGCCGTGCGAGACGAGTAACGTCTCCACGTTGATCCGTCTCTCGGGTATCGGCCCTGCGAACCAGACAAACAGGCGGATGTCGTCGAAGAGTGCGGTCTCGAACGAAACAGACCGCTTATATTCCCACTTCGACTCGGGATTTCAGAGTCGTCTTGGTTCTGGTGTTCCGAGACTTCTGTTCGGTTTTGCGGAAAACTCGAGGGTAAACTACCCCGCAGCTCCATACCTTCTTTAGGGAAGGACCCTCCAGATGATAACACTAGATGAATCGAAACAGACCGGTGGCTGTCGATCTGTTCTGTGGACCTGGTGGTATTAGTACCGGGTTCCGAAACGCTGGATTCGATATCGCGGTTGCCGTCGACTATGACGAAGCAGCGGTTCAGACCTACGAAGCGAACCACGAACAGAGTCCACTACATGCGGATATTCGGGAAATAGACACGGAGGATGTCCTTCGAATTGTACGAAAGGAAGGATATGAGCGTGAAGACGTGGATATCGTCGTCGGAGGCCCTCCGTGTAAGGGATTTTCACTCGCAAACATGCAGACGAGATCTCCGGACAACCCGATGAACAATCTGTTTATGCATTTTTTGAAGATCGTCCGTGAGATCAGCCCACCGGTGGTCGTTATGGAGAACGTCCCCGGGCTCCTTTCGATGGGAAAAAACGAAGGAGAGATCAAAGACATCATCGTCGAAGAACTCCGAGAGATGGGCTATACGATCCAGTACCGTATCCTCAAGGCCGAGCGATTCGGGGTGCCGCAAGCTCGACGGCGTGTGTTTTTCATCGGGGTTCTAGAGGGGAAACCGCCGTTCCCATCGCCGACACATACGGAAGCCGGTCGTCAGGCAACACTAACCGCGTTGACGGACGAGCTGTCTCCAGTCGTGACGGTTGGCGGTGCCATCTTCGACCTTCCAGAATTACCCACTGGCGGTGGTGGATCGGAGGTCATGGAATACGATACGTCTCCTCATAGCGATTATGCGAGTGAAATGAGAGCGAACGTTGACGAAACACTGTACAATCATGAAACAACGATCAACAGGGAGAACACCGTCAAGCGATTTGAGCACGTGCCCCAAGGAGGAAATTGGGAGAACATTCCTCCGGAGTTGATGGAGAACTACACGGATCGTTCCCGAACACATGGGCACATATACTATCGCCTCGAGGAAGACGAACCAGCACTGACCATTGCGAACTTCCGAAAGTCCATGATGTTACATCCGACACAGGACCGGTTGCTGTCCGTCCGTGAGGCAGCACGGCTCCAATCGTTCCCCGACGTTTACCGGTTCGTCTCGAGCCGGATCAGTGACAAACAACAGATGGTCGGCGATGCGGTACCGGTGAAGCTTGCAGAAGCGATCGGCGGTGCCGTGTATGACCATCTGAAGGCACGAGGGTATCTCGAGCCCGGTACCCAAGAATCACTCAGCTAGGACGTCAGACCGGATCGGGTGGCACGAACGAATTCACGCACTCATATACAGTCCCCTCTGGACATGCTTTTCCTCTGGGCATCCTCTTCCTCTGGAGATCCTTTCTACGCGGTTCGAGAACAGATACGACCGAAACGCCACTACAGTACTTCGAGATGCCACGGAACATCTCATGCTACTGATGGAGGAGGTCTGACGGCGTAACGCACCATTTATACCTTCGACAGCTAAATACCATCCCACGACTATGCCGAGTTCCAATGGACCCCAGAAGGCCACTCGAGACAAGCTGTCGAACAAGCCGAGAGACCGCGGAACGTCGCCGCCACAGCGCGCGATCCAGGAGTTCGAGGAGGGCAGCCGGGTCCACCTCAAGATCGACCCGAGCGTCCAGGAGGGTCGCTTCCACCCCCGTTTCGACGGCCGAACCGGCACCGTGACGGGCAAGCAGGGCGCGGCGTTCAAAGTCGAGATCACGGACGGCGGCAAGACCAAGACGCTCATCGTCCGTGCCGCCCACATGAGCCGTCAGCAGTAAGATGACTATCTTCAAGGAGAAACTCGACGAGGAGTACCTCACCACCGCGGAGGCGAAGGACATCCTCGCCGAGATCGAGGCCAACCGCGCGGCCGACGAAGAGCGTGAGCTCCAGTACGAGCTGGCCCGCGCGATCGAACACGTGAACCGGTTCGGCCACCTCGACGCCGAGGAGTCCCGCGAGCTGGTCGAGGAACTCGTCGAGCTCGAGCGGATCGACGTCCCGACGGCGGTGAAGATCACCGACCTCCTCCCCGAGGACCGCACGGAGCTACGCTCCGTCTTCGCCCAGGAGCGGTACTCGCTCGACGGCGAGGAACTCGACGAGGTCCTCGACGTCGTCGCGAAGTACGCCTAGACCGAACGGAGCGCCGGCCGATCGGCCGGGGGTGTCCCTGATCGAGTCGACGAGGACCCACGTTTCCTCGATGACGGCGGCTTTTTACCTCTCGGATGCGCTACCTGTTGGTATGACCGACGACGCGACGGACGACGACGACGAGCGTGCCGCGACCTCCGAGGACGGGACGGAGGGCGGTTCCGTCGCCGTCCTGCTCGACGTCCTCCCCAACGGCCGACCCGACGACGGCCGCCCGGGCTACCAGAAGTCCCCGGTGGCGTACGCGCTCGGCACGTCGTCGTTCCGACTGTACGAGCTGTCGCTCGAGGAGGAAGCCGACGTCGCCGTGAGCGACCGGATCGACCTCGGCGGGCCGGCCGTCTCGCGGTACCGCGAGGTCACCTTCGACGACCTCACGCGGAACGCGGCCGCCGAGATCGAGTACGCCGTCGAGGCGATCGTCGACGCCGACGAACGTCGGTTCGTCGACTTCTACAACGAGGCGGGGCCGATCACGCTCCGGCTCCACCAGCTCAACCTCCTCCCCGGGATCGGCAAGAAGCTCCGGAACCGGGTCCTCGACGAGCGGAAACGCGGGCCCTTCGAGAGCTTCGAGGAGGTCTCGGAGCGGGTTTCGGGGCTTCACCGTCCCCGCGAAGTGGTCCTCGAGCGGATCGTCGAGGAGATCCGCGAGGACGACCTCAAGTACCGGACGTTCGTCGGCCGGGAGGAGTGATAGTGATCACTGCGAATAGTTTCATCGAGGGTGTCGACGGACGCCGAGTCAGCCGCGTTCGGCATCGAGACGAGTCGTCGTAGTGGGACGGACTCGCAGTGATCACTACGAACGGACGACGGCGGGAGCGGGACGCGTACTCCCGACCGAAACGGGACTTTTACCCCCGACGGGGATGTACCGCGGCCATGACCGATCGATCGGCGGGGGCCGCGGACGCGTACGGGACCCGCGATCCCGACGCGCTCGCGCGGCGGGCCGGCACCCGCGCGAACCCCGACAACGATCAACACTTCCTCGTCGACGACCGCGTCCTCGACCGGCTACCGACGTACCTCCCCGCGGGGGCCGACCTGCGCCACCTCCTCGAGGTCGGCGGCGGCGCGGGCGCGCTCACGGATCGCCTGCTCGCGACGGTCGACGCGGGCGACGGAGGCCTCGCCGGGCGGGTGACCGTGATCGAACGCGACCCGCCGTTCGCGGCGTTCCTCCGCGAGGAGTTCGCCGACGCGGTCGCCGACGGGACCCTCGCGGTGATCGAGGGCGACGCCCTCGAGGTCGAGCTGCCCGACTTCTCCGCCTGCGTCGCGAACCTCCCGTACGGGATCTCCTCGGAGGTTGCCTTCCGGCTGCTCCCCCGGAAGAAGCCGCTCGTGTTGACCTTCCAGGCGGAGTTCGCCGACCGGATGGTCGCGTCGGCCGGCGAACCCGAGTACGGTCGGCTCTCCGTCTCCGCTCAACACTACGCGAACGTCGAGGTCGTCGAACGGATCCCCAAGGAGGCGTTCGACCCACAACCGGCGGTCGAGAGCGCGGTCGTCCGCTGTACGCCGCGAGCCCCCGACTACGAGGTCGGCGACGAGGCGTTCTTCCTGCGGTTCGTGAAGGCACTGTTCACCCAGCGACGCAAGACCCTCCGGAACGCGATCCGCAACACCGCACACATCTCGGGGCTCGAGGCGCCGGACGCCGTCGTCGACGCGGTCGACGAGGACCTGCTCGGCCGGCGACCCGGGACGCTCGACCCCTCGACGTTCGCGGCGCTCGCCGAACTCGCCCGCGAGCACGGGTCGCCGGCGGAGGCCTGAGACGATGCTCGAGGTCGGAACCGTCGTCGGCGTGCTCGCCGATCTCGATCGGCTCGTGGACGGAACGGTTCGGCGAATCCTCCTCACGGCGGCGATCATCGCTGCGGTCGTCGTCGTCCGGCTGGCCGTCGGCCGGGTAAAACGGCGGGACGGGGAGCTCACCTCGAAACAGCGGATGGCGCTCTCGACGACGGTCGCGGGGACCACCGCTGTAGGGGTGCTCGCGGCCCTCGTCGTCTGGGGGCGCAGCGGGGCGCTCGTCGACGCGTTCCAGTCGGCGGCGATCGCCGACCAGCTGTCGAACGTCGTGCTCGCGGTGATCCTGCTCGCGAGCGCCTACGCGGTCACGGACTTCCTCGGCGACGTGATCCGCGAGCTCTCCGTCGAGAGCACCGCGGTCTCCGAACACCAGGAGGAGGTGCTCCGGCGGATCGTCCAGTTGAGCGTCTACACGCTGGTCGCACTCGTGACGATCGGCCTCTTCACCGACAACGTCGGCAGCCTCCTCGTCGGGGCGGGGTTCCTCGGGATCGTCGTGGGGATGGCCGCCAGACAGACCCTCGGTGCCGCCCTCGCCGGGTTCGTCCTGATGTTCTCGCGGCCGTTCGAGGTCGGCGACTGGGTGTCGATCGGCGAGTACGAGGGGACCGTCACGCAGATCTCGATCATCAACACCCGGCTCCGGTCGTTCGACGGCGAGGTCGTCACCATCCCGAACGACGAGGTCCGTTCGGGTGCGGTCGTCGACCGCTCGCGCCGCAATCGGCTCCGGATCGAGGTCGAGGTCGGCGTCGACTACACCACCGACCTCGACCTGGCCGTGGACGTCGTCGAGGGGGCGGTCACCGGGCTCGACGGCGTGGCTCGGATGCCCCAGCCCGACGTCGTGACCAAGCGGTTCGCCGACTCGGCGGTCGTCTTCGGGGTCCGCTACTGGATCACGAACCCGAGCATGCGAAAGCGCTGGCGGACCCAGACCGCGGTCATGGCCGCGATCAAAACCGAGTTCGAGGCCGAGGGGATCACGATCCCCTTCCCGCAGCAGACGCTCTCGAGCCGGACGAAGGGGGCCGACGCCGAGTTGAACGCCCGGATCGGCGGCGGGGGCAAGTCCGAACCGTCGGGTGAGACGAACGGCTCCGAGGGGACGTGACCCGGTTCGACCGCGACGGGCCGACCGTGTATCGGCCGGCCGAGGACTCCGGGCTGTTGGCGGAGGCGGCCGTCGCGGCCGCTCACGGCCGCGTGCTGGAGGTCGGGACCGGCTCCGGCTGGGTCGCGGAGCGGATCGCCGACGAGCGCGGGCTCCGCGTCGTCGGGAGCGACTACAACCCCCACGCAGCGCGGGAGGCCCGCGAACGCGGCGTCGAGGCCGTCGTCGGCGACCTCCTCGACCCGTTCCGCAACGACGCGTTCGACACGGTGTGTTTCAACCCGCCGTACCTCCCGACCGACCCGGACAACGAGTGGGACGACTGGATGGAACGCGCGCTCTCGGGCGGCGAGTCCGGACGCGAGCTCATCGAGCCGTTCCTCGCCGACGTCGGTCGGGTGCTCGCACCGGGCGGGACCGTCCTCCTGCTCGTCTCGTCGCTGACCGGATACGAGGCGGTGCTGGCGCTCGTCGAGGAGGCCGGCTTCGACCACGCGGTCGCCGTCGAGGAGTCGTTCCCGTTCGAGACGCTCACCGTGTTACGGCTCGACCGACGCGTCTGACCTTCGCGTCGCCGCCGGGTTGGTCGCTTCCGGGCTGGTCCGGGTGGATCATGGCCGCGAGCGCCTCCAACGTGTCGACCACGCGGTGGCTGTGACGGTTGAGGTAGGCGGTGCCGTCCATCGCGTACACCCGCCCGTCACGTACCGCGGTCACGTCGTCGAGCGGTTCCCGTTCGAGCAGGTCGCGGGCGCGCCTGCCGGCCTCGTCGACGTCGGCGCTACACGGCCCGACGACGAGAACCTCGGGGTCGAAGGCGCGCAACTCGGCGGGGTCGACCTTCCGCGACCGCTCGCCCGCGGCGACGAGCCCGGGTTCCCCGCCGGCGAGCCGGACCAGATCGGGGACCCAGAGCCCGCCGTGGCGGACCGGGTCGGTCCAGTCGAGGACGGCGACGCGCGGGCGGGAGTCCGAAGCTGTTCCCCCGGCGCCGGTCGAAACCGCGTCCGCGACGGCGTCGATGCGGGCTTCGAGGTCCGCGCGGAGTTCGATCGCAGTGTCTGGACGGCCGACCGCCTCGCCGATCCGCTCCACGTTCGCGAGCACGTCCGCGAGGTCGTCGGCGTGGACGTCGAGCACCGCGGCGTCGAGGTCGAGTCGCTCGACCGCCCGGCGGGCGAGCCCGGCGTCGAGCGCGCAGACGGCACAGACGCCCTGGGTGAGTATCGCGTCCGGGTCGGCCGCGGCGAGCGCGTCGCCGTCGAGGTAGTAGACGTCGTCGTGGGCGACGATCCGGTCCAGCTCGTCCGGGTCGCCGTCGAGGTCGCGGACGAGCCCGGTGAGCGTCGGCCGGTCGGCCACCGCCGGCGGGTGGTCACACTGGTGGGAGACCGCTGTAGGCGTGACGCCGAGCGCCGCCGCAACTTCCGTCGCCGAGGGGAAAAGCGAGACGACTGACATGGGACCGGGTTCCGCGCCTTCGGGGTTAACGGTTCGGCTCGGGTAGCCAGATACAATAACTACAAGACATAAATCAGGTTCGCAAATATTATACAACGGCATATCCAACGCTCGGTGATGACCGAACGAGTCGCGGCCACGCCGGGGATCTATCCGCTCCCGGACTGGGCGAAAGGGACGCTGTCGGACCTGAAGGGCCACCAGAAGGGCGACCTCCTCAGCGGCGACGAGGGGGAAGAGATCGCCGGGACGTACGACGAGGTCCGCGCGGAGTTCGTCGACGACCAGCTCGAGGCGGGCCTCGATCGCGTCGTCGAGGGACAGGGACGCTGGGACGACATGATGGCCCACCCGCTGACGGTCCACGACGGCGTCGAGACCGGGGGGATCGTGCGCTACTACGACAACAACAACTTCTACCGCGACCCGCGGGTCGTCGACGACCTCGGCTTCTCCGGGGACGTCGCCGGCGAGCTCGAGTCGGCGCGGGCGCTGCTCGCGGAGGCGGGCTCTGACGGTGCCCCGCTCGCAGCGACGCTGCCCGGGCCGTACTCGCTCGCGGCGCTCGCGACGGACGAGCACTACGGCGACGACGACGAGTTCCAGGCTGGGATCGCCGAGTTCCTCGCCGGCGAGGTCGAGGCGTTCCCGGCCCACGAGACGCTGTTCCTCCTCGAGCCGTCGCTGGTGACGGACCCGCCGGCGGACGGGACCGAGGAGCGCGCGACCGGCGCGATCGCGACGGTCGCCGACGCAACCGACGCCGACGTGGTCGTCCAGACCTTCTACGGCGCGCTCGACGAGAAGCTCTACGCGCACCTCGTCGACGAGGCGGACGCGGACGCGCTCGGGCTCGACCTGGTCGCCGGCGACCGCGAGGACACGGTGTACAACGTCCAGGAGTACGGTTCGACCGACTCGGTCGCGCTCGGGCTCGTCGACGGCCAGAACACGCTCGTCGAGGAGCCGGAAACGGTCGCAGAGCGCGTCGAGTGGTTCGAGGGACAGGTGCCGACTGCCGACTTCGGGACGACCTACCTGACGCCGAACACCGAGCTGTTCTACCTGCCCGAGAACAAGTACCGCGCGAAGCTGTCCGCCCTCGCCGCAGCCACGGAGGTGTTGGCGTAATGGTCCGAAACCCGTCCGCCAACCGCGAACAGTTCCGACCGACCGACCACCCGAACGACGCGTTCCTGCTCACGACCGTCGTCGGCTCGTACCCCAAGCCGAAGTGGCTCAACCGGGCCGACGAACTGGTCGAGGACCCCGACTCGAAGTTCGACGAGGCCGACCTGGCGGAGGCGCACGACGACGCCTGCCGGCTGATCACCCACGAGCACGAGCGCGCCGGGCTCGACACCGTCGTCGACGGCGAGATGCGCAGAAACGAGATGGTGGAGTTCTTCGCCGAGCGCATCGACGGCTACGAGTTCAACGGCCCGGTGAAAGTGTGGGGACACAACTACTTCGACAAGCCGAGCGTCGTCGAGGAGGTCTCCTACAACGAGCCGTGGCTCGTCGACGAGTTCGATTTTACCTCGAACGTCGCCGAGCGCCCGGTCAAGGTACCGATCACGGGGCCGTACACGCTCGGCTTCTGGGCGTTCAACGAGGCGTACCCCTCCACCGAGGAGCTCGTCTACGACCTCGCGGACCTCGTGAACGAGGAGGTCGAGAAGCTGGTCGAGGCGGGCGCGCGGTACGTCCAGATCGACGAGCCCGCGCTGGCGACGACGCCGGAGGACCACGCCATCGTCGGCGAGGCGCTCGACCGGATCGTCTCGGGTATCGACGAGGAGGTTCGGATCGGCTTACACGTCTGTTACGGCGACTACTCGCGGGTCTACCCCGAGATCAACGACTACCCGATCGACGAGTTCGACGTGGAGCTGTGTAACGGCGACTACGAACAGATCCCGACGTTCACCGAGCCTACATTCGAGCCCGACCTCGCGCTCGGCGTCGTCGACGCCCACACCGCCGAGATCGAACCGGTCGAGGAGATCAAAGCGAACATCCGCCAGGGACTGCGGGTCGTCCCGCCGGAGAAGCTGACGATCTCACCCGACTGCGGGCTGAAGCTGCTCCCCCGCGAGGTCGCCTACGGCAAAACCGAGAACATGGTGACGGCTGTGAGGGAGGTCGAAGCCGAGATCGACGCCGGCGAGATCGACCTCGACGCGCCGCTCGCGGACGACTGATTCGCCGCCGGTCACCCGATCACACGCACGTTACCTGACATTTATGCGGGTCGCCCCCGTGTGTCCGGCATGGCAAACGTCATCGTCGTCGGCGGCGGCCCCGCAGGCCTGAGTGCAGCCCTCTTCACCGCGAAGAACGGCCTCGAGACGACCGTCTTCGACACCGACGGCACGTGGATGCACAAGGCACACCTGTTCAACTACCCCGGGATCGGGTCCGTCGACGGCACCCTCCTCGTCGGCACGATGCGCGAGCAGGTCGACGACTTCGGCGTCGAGCGCCACCAGGGCGTGGAGGTCACGGGCGTCGAGTCGGCGGACGACGGGTTCGTCGTCTCGACCGAGGACGACGAGCACCCTGCCGACTACGTCGTGCTCGCGACGGGTGCGAACCGCGACCTCGCGGAGGACCTCGGCTGTGCGTTCACCGAGGACGACACGGTCGACGTCGGCGTGGACATGGAGACCTCGGTCGAGGACGCCTACGCGACGGGCGCGATGGTCCGCGCCGAGGAGTGGCAGGCGGTCATCTCCGCGGGCGACGGCGCGGCCGCCGCACTCAACGTCCTCTCGAAGGAGAAGGGCGAACACTACCACGACTTCGACGTCCCCGCCGACGCCGAGCGCGTGCTCGGGTCGCTCGTCGACGAGGAGTAGCGAGCCCGGCGGGCGGTCCGTTTTTTTAAGTCCCCCGCAGCGCAACCGATCGGTATGGACATCGGCGTGACCGTCGGCGACGACCTCGACCGACTGGCGGCGTCGCCGGCGGCGTTCGACTTCGTCGAGCTCGGCGTCGGCGCGGGCAGTCTCCCTCCGGAATCGATCGACCCGGACCGGCTCGAACGGGAGCTCGCCGGCCGCGACCTGGTCGTTCACCTGCCGTACAGCCAACTCCTCACGAGCTACGCGCGCGAGGTCAACGACGCCATCGTCGCCTACCAGCGGCGGCTGCTCGAGAGGGCCGGAGACCTCGGCGCGCGGAAGGCCGTTCTCCACGCCACCTCCGCCGACCGCGACGACGTGGAGTTCCGCGAGACCGCTGGCGAGCAACTCCGGCGGGTCGCCGACGCCGGTCGCGAGGCGGGCGTCGAGGTCGTCGTCGAGAACGTGGGGCACCAGCACCGCGGGATCCAGCTGTCGGTGCTCGGCGACATCGCCCGCGAGACGGACACGGCCGTGTGTTTCGACGTCGGCCACGCCTACATGGAGGGCGGGAACAAGGCGATACGGCGGTTCCTCCGGAGCCACGCCGACCGCGTCTCCCACCTCCACTGTCACGACGTGCGCCGCCGCGGCGACACGCACATCCCGATCGGGGCCGGCGAGGTGGACTACGAGGCGGTGAGCGCGGGGCTGGAGGGGTTCGACGGCACCGTCGCACTGGAGGTGTTCACCGACGACGACGACCTGCTCGTCGACTCCGCCGAGCGCGTCGCCGACCGGTTGGGAACCTCCTTTTGAGGGCGAAAGGGGGTCGACTCGGCGGACCGCGACGCGAACCCTATCGCCCCTGGCCGTCGTCTTCGGTTCCGTTGCCGCCCTCCCCGTGCGCGGAGCCGTCATCGCCGGGTTCCTCGCCGTCGGTCGCCTCGTCGTCACCCCCCTCGCCGTCGACCGCCCGTCCGCCGTCCTTCTCGCCGTCGTCGATCGCCCGCTTTATCGATTCCAGCTCGGACTCGACGTCGACCTCCGGAGGAGCGTCGGCGTCGTCGGCGTCGGTTTCCGCGTCGCTCCCGTCCGCGTCGTCCGCTCCGGGGTCGGTCACGTCGATCCGGACGGGAGCGTCGTCGCCCGCGTCGTCCCGATCGCGTCGGCGGCGATCGTCGCTGTTCCGGTCCGTTCGCCCGTCGCCGACCCGTCGGGACCGCGCCGCGTCCGCCTCGCGGCGACCCTCCTCGATCCGCGATTCGATCTCCGCGGTGAGGTCCCGCGCGTCGGCGACGATCGAGCGGGAGGCGGCCTCCTCCGGGAGGTCGGCCTCCGAGAGCGCGTCCCGCAGTTCCGCGAGCGACCGGGAGAGCCCGGCCGTCGCACCGGCGCGGACGTCCGCGAGGCGGTCGCCGGTCGCCTCCGCCCCCGCCGTGACGCTCCGGCCGGGGTCGGCGAGCCGGAGCGTCCCCTGGAGGAGTTCGAGCGATTTGATCGTCGTCTCCAGGAGAGCGATGAGCGTCGGGATGGTGTACTGCTCGGTGAACCGCACCAGCTCCGAAAGCCTGGGCGGACGCGGTGGCCCGCGACGGTCGCGCTCGGTCTCCCGGAGCTCGCGCCGGAGCTCGCTCAACACGTCCTCGAGCTCGTCGAGCCGCTCCTCGAGGTCGTCGTCGCGTCGGTCACGGGAACTCATACCCTCGCGTACGCGACGGGCGGGTAAAAACCTCGGCTGTGGGGGTCGACACCGTCAGTCGACGCGGTCCGGCACCCGTCAGTCGAACCGTCCGCGCCGATACTGGACCGGCCACTCGATCTCCGCGCCGAGCTCGTGGGCGGCCTCGAGCGGCCAGTAGGGGTGTCGGAGCATCTCGCGGCCGAGCGCGACGAGGTCCGCCCGGCCGTTTCGGACGAGCGCGTCGGCGTGGCTCGGCTCCGTGATCCCGCCGACGGCGGCGACGGGCACGTCCGTTCCCTCCCGGATCGCCTCCGCGTACGGCACCTGGTAGCCCGGCCCCGCGTTCGGGAGCTCCTGGTCCGGGTGGATCCCGCCGCCGGAGACGTCGATCAGGTCCGCACCGGCGTCGGCGAGGAGCGGGGCCAGCCGGACCGAGTCGTCGACGTCCCACGAGTCGCGATCGGGGAGCCAGTCGGTCGCGGAGATCCGGACGAAGACGGGTTTGTCGTCCGGCCAGACGTCGCGAACCGCCTCGACGACCTCGCGAACCAGCCGCGTCCGGTTCTCGAAGCTCCCGCCGTACCCGTCCTCGCGGTCGTTGGTGACCGGCGAGAGGAACTGGTGGAGGAGGTAGCCGTGGGCGGCGTGGACCTCCGCGATCTCGAAGCCGGCCGACAGGGAGCGCTCCGCCGCAGCGGCGAACGCGTCGATCACCGCGTCGATGTCGTCGGCGTCCATCCGGCGGGTGGCGGCGGGGTCGTCGTCGGGATACGGTTCGTCGGTCGCGGAGAGCGTCTCCCACCCCTCCTCGTGGTCAGCGGGGAGCGCGTGTCCGCCCTCCTTCGGCGGGGCGTGGGAGGCCTTCCGGCCGGCGTGGGCCAGCTGGATCGCGGGAACCGCGCCCTGCGACCGGACGAACGACGTGACCGGTTCGAGCGCCTCAGCCTGTTCGTCCGACCAGATCCCCAGGCAACCGGGCGTGATCCGACCGCGTCGCTCGACCCCGGTCGCCTCCGCCATCACGACGCCCGCGCCGCCGACCGCGCGGGTGCCGAGGTGGACCCGGTGCCACTCGTTGGGCATCCCCTCCTCGGCGGAGTACTGACACATCGGCGAGAGCATGATCCGGTTCGGGATCTCCGTGCCGCGCAACGAGAACGACGTGAAAAGCGAGTCCGTCATCGCCGGATCGACGACGCCGTCGTGGTAATGCCCACCGATAGCCCGCCCGAATCGCCGCCATCCCCGCCACCATCGATTCCGCCCTCGTCTCATCGACTCCATCCCCGCCACCATCGACTCCGCCCTCGTCTCATCGACTCCGCCCTCGTCTCATCGACTCCGCCTCGTCCGTTTCGGAGCCACGCCCGGCCCACGCGATTTAGGTCGACCGAAATCTATAACCCTTCCCGCCTCGGAGCAGTCGGCAATGAGTAGCGGAGAACCCGTCGAACGCGAGCCCGGACCCTCGAGCGACGACCCACCCGCCGTGACGGCGAGCCGCGCCTCGCCGACCCGAACCGTGTTCACCGAGGAGGGTAACACCGACGGCTGGATCGCGACCGACCTGACCGTGGAACTCGAACGGTAGTCGTCGAGCGGGCGTTTCCGCCGAATCGGACTCCCCGCCAAGCCCCCGCTCTCATCGAGTCACCGACGTTCTCCGACGGGATCTCCGGCGCCCCGTTCCCCGCGATACGCGATCTCGCACGAAACCGGCCGACGGAACGCTTCGTCCCGCGCGTCTACCGAACGCTTCGTTCCGCGCGTCGAGCCGTCGTCCGGAGATAGGGGCGCGGCGCGAAGGGAAACGTCTTAATGCACTACGTGCGCACTCTCCGGTATATGAGCAACGGCGACGACGAGCCGGCGGAGGCTGCCGAGGAGGCCGACGCCGCCGACCAGGCGGACACGGACGAGCCCGAGGCGACCGCCCCGACGCTCCCCGACGAGGCGACCGAAGAGTCCCTGACCGAGTACCTCGAGGAGATCGAGGCGATGCTCGAGGACGCCGAGACCGAGGCGGACCTCGACGACGTCGAGGCGCTGCTCGACGACGCCGAGGACGCCCTGGCGGGTGCCGACCTCCCCGAACCCGACGAGGACGACGAGGACGCCGACGACCCGCAGGGCGAACTGGAAGACCGGATCGCGGAGCTTCGAGAGGGTCTCGAGGACGCCCGCGGCCCCTACGCCGAGGACGTCGTCGAGGCGATCGAGACGTCGGTCTCGACGCTCGAGGACACCGAGTGGACCGCCGAGGGACGCGAGGACGCCGCTGGAGCGGTCGAGGCCTTCGTCGACGCGGCCGCGGAGGCGGTCGACGACGGCGTCGACGCGGACGCGATCGAGACGGACCCGGACGCCGCGGACGCCGGCGACACGAACGACGACGAGACCGACGCTACGGACGACGAGGCGGAGGCCGACGCTACGGACGACGAGGCGGAGGCCGACGAGGACGCTGACGACGGGGAGGCGGGGTCCGACGACGACCGGATCGCCGCCCTCGTCGACGCGCTCCGTGCCGTCGCGGCGGGGATAGAGAACGCGGGACTCGACCCCGACGACGACGCGGAGACGCTCGCGGAGCTCCTCACAGCGACCGACGCGCTCGAGGACGACCTCGAGGACGCCGAGGAGTGGGACGATCTCGAGACCCACGAACAGCTCCGCGCGCAGGGCTACTACGACGTGCTCGGCCACTACAAGGACTTCCCGGTCGAGTGGGCTGCGCTGAAGGAACACGAGGCGCGGGGCAACGTCGACATGGTCCTGCTGGCGCTCGACTCGCTCCAGTCGGACTTCATGGAACGCCACTGTCTCGAGGCGTTCGAGCGGATGGGCAAACGCGGGAAGACCGAGGCGTCGCTCGAGGAACTGCTCGGACGCGCGGGCAAGCGCGACCAGTTCGCGATCCGCATCCTCGGGAAGATGTCAGCCGAAGAAGCAGTCGAGACGCTCCTCGAGTACGTCGACGAGGACTCGAACCCACAGCTCCAGAAGGCGACGTTCAAGGCGCTCGGCGAGATCGGCGCAGTCGACGCGGTCGGCCCGCTCGCGGGGAAGCTATCGATGGAGAACGACCACGTCCGGCCGTTCGCGGCGCGCGCGCTCGGGCTCATCGGCGACACCCGAGCCATCGACCCGCTCGCCGATGCGCTCGCGGAGGACGACTCGGACGACGTCCGCGCGGCCGCCGGCTGGGCGCTCCGGCAGATCGGCACGCGGGAGGCGCTCGAGACGGTCGCCGAGTACGCCGACGAGCGCTCCTTCGTCGTTCAGACCGAGGCCGAAAAGGCACGGGCAGCCCTCGACGCCGCTGCGACGCCGGCTTAGTCGAGCCGAGACTCCCGCACAGCCGCGTGTTCGTGGATCGGCGACCCGGGTCGTCGGCTACTCGATTTCCTTCCATCCGGTTTCGTTGAAGTCCACATATCCTGACAGGATCTCCGTGCGAGGTACATCGCGTGTAGTCGGCGTTACAGCGATGTTTGTTTCACGTCGAAACTGCTGAACCAGCAACTCACCACACGCGTGCGAATTGAGTTATCAAGCGACATATGACGGAGTCCGGAGTCGGATAATAACTGTCCTTATCGAACGGTCGTTCGTGTTACTCTTCTGTCTATTCGGACAGATTGAGTTCCGCGAACAGGCGTGTAGTAATGATTTGTTCGACCATATCAAGCAACTGTGCGTCGTCGGACGTGTAGTCAGCAAAGAGACCGAGCGGGATTTCACCGCCCGCGACGTCGTGATGGCCACCGCCACTCCCGACATCTTCGAACGCCTCGTCCAGTATATCACCGACGTTCACTCGTGCATCTGGTGACCGAGCACTGAGGTGAATTGCGTCGTTGACGAGTCCAAACACGATGGCGGTCTGAACGCCCTCGAGTCTCACCAGATAATCGACGGCCTGTGGGAGCGCATCACGTTCGGTCGTCCGGCCGACGTGAGAGATGAGTACCGCTCCGTTTATAATTCGATTGTCGATCGCGGTCGAGATCGCGTCGAGGGTTCCCCCAGACACCGACGGCGAGGAAAGCTGGCGGACCATCTCTTGATCCGCGTACTCGTGAAGATACCCCGACGCATCGTACTCCCCGGAGGTCGCCCCGCGGAGGAAGTCGAGGGTGTCCGAACGGATGGCAAACAGGAGTGCTGTCGCGAGATCCGTATCCAGATCAATGTCGAGGGTGCGCACGTACTCCGTAAGGATCGTCGCAGCTGCTCCCAGTTCCTCACGATGATCGACGAACCGGGCGTCGATATCCTCGGCAGGATGGTGGTCGATCACGATATCGACGGCCGTGTCCGGGGGAACCGTGTTGTTCTCGCCCGGGATGGAATGATCGACGAATGCAAGTAACGAGTCCGGCTGACGGTTCTGGACGGTCGCCGAATCGAACGATCGGAGGTCGATGTCAAGGAGATTGACGAACGCTCGGTTTTGCTGGTGGGAAATCTCGCCACTGTAGAGGATCTGCTGTTCGTCGATGCCAGCCGCAGCCGCGATCCGACCCAATGCGAGTGCGCTCGCGAGACAGTCCGGGTCGGGGTTATTGTGGCAGACGATGTTGAGATCGCTGCCCCCCTCGAGAAGGTCATAAAGCTGTTGTGGCTGACTCATACACCCATATCTACAATCTCTGTACAGTTACAGTACAGGATATATCAAGACAAGTCAGTTACCCACGACTAAAGTCGTGGGGGGTTGCCCTCGAAATCAATGTGAATATATCAGCTGTCGATGATTCAGCGGAGCCTTCGATCCGGAAGTGCCCGCTGAACCGAGCGGTGGCTCGGTGCGTGATATACGTGAAAACGGGGTCGCGTCCGGTGTCCGCCCGTGAAGGTGGGTCGGGCCCGATAGTCGGTGTGAGGGTCGGGGCTGCGGTCGCCCGAGGTTAGTTGCGGACGACGTTCGTCGCGCGGGGGCCTTTCGGCGACGACTCGACGTCGAACTCTAACTCCTGTCCCTCCTCGAGGTCCGGGCCGCCAACGTCTTCCATGTGGAAGAACACGTCATCGTCCTCGTCCTCAGTCGAAATGAAACCGTAGCCGCCAGTGTCGTTGAAGAAATCAACCTTTCCGTTTGCCATTGCAAACAAACGTACGAGCGATCCGGGCATAACCCTTGCGAGGGTCGTGGTACCACGAGGGGACCGCCCGACCGTTTATATCGAATACCGCGGCCAGAGCCCGTATGCGTTCCCCGAGTAACCGGTCCCGTCCGTCGGTCGGGGCCGAGCCCACCGTCCGGGTCGAGGCCGCCACCCGGATCGACGCCGCCGCTCGGGCCGAGGTCGCCGCCCGAATCGTCGTCGCGATCGCGGTCCTGCTCGCGACGGTCGCGTCGGCGGCGGGCGTCGCTGGCGTCGCGGGCGCGACGGGAACGTCCGGAGCGGTCGAACCGGTAGAAGCCGCAAACCAGACGGAGGCGACCGGAGGGGGAAACCACACAGTCGACACTGCCGACCCGCGGATCGTCGAGCTGTATCCGAACCCGACCACCGAGGGGAATCGCGGCGAGTACCTCGTCGTCCGGCTCCCGGAGCCCGGAAACTGGTCGCTCTCGGACGGCTACCACGACGCGTCGCTTCCGTCGGACGCGAACGGAACGGTCGCGCTCTCGATGGATCCGAACCGCACGCGGGACCTCCTCGGCGATCGTGACGTCCCCGTCCGCGCGCTCGACGGCTACTTCCCGCTCTCGGCGAGCGGCGACCGGATCGAGCTACGCAGTGGCGGCGAGGCGGTGGACGTCGTCGAGTACGGCCGCGTCCGGGAGGGCTACCGCTGGCGGTCAGCGTGGGACGAGTGGCGACCCGACGGGTACGCCCCGCGCGCGCCCGAACGCGTTGCCGGCGCGGCGGTGACGCCGTTCGTCCTCCCGGACAGCCCGGACACACCCGTCGAACCGCTCGCCGACGCCGAAGAGCGGATCTTCCTCGCGGGATACACCGTCGAGTCCGAGCGTGTCGCGGACCGCCTCGTCGACGCGGCTGACCGTGGAGCGGACGTACGTGTCCTCCTCGAGGGCTCCCCGGTGGGTGGCTTTCCGCGGCGGGGGGCCCACGTCGCCGATCGGCTCGTCGCCGCCGGCGTCGAGGTTCGCGTCCTCGACGGCGATCCGGAGCGGTTCCGGTTCCACCACGCGAAGTACGCGGTCGCCGACGACCGGTCGGTCGTGCTCACCGAGAACTGGAAGCGGTCGGGGACGGGCGGCGAGTCGAGCCGCGGCTGGGGGGTGGTCGCAAACGATCCGGAGGCCGCCGAGGACCTCACGGCACTCTTCGAGAACGACGCGACCGCTTCGGACACCCGTTCGTGGGAGTCGTTCCGCGAGGAGACGACGTTTCACGGACCGGCGACGGACGGGGGAAACGACGACGACGCGGGAGTCCTCGAGACAGCGGACCGGCCGTACCCCGCCCGGTTCGATCCGCCGACACCCGCACCCGCGGACGTGGAACTGCTCACCGCGCCGGGCAACGCCGACGACCGGCTGGTCGAACGGATCGACGCCGCCGACGACCGCGTCCTCGCGATCGTCCCGCGGACGGATGGTCCGGACGGGCGGATCGTCCGGGCGCTCCGTCGGGCGGCCGACCGCGGCGTCGACGTCCACCTCCTGTTGTCGAACGCGTGGTACGACCGCGAGACGAACCGGGAGGTCGTCGACGCGCTCGCGGACGAGCCGATCGAGGTCGCCGTCGCGGAGCCGCGCGGCCGGTACGGGAAGGTCCACGCCAAGGGGCTCGTGGTCGACGACACCGCGGTCGTGGGGAGCCTCAACTGGAACGAGGGGGCAGCGACGGAGAACCGCGAGGTGCTCCTCGTCGTCGAGAACGCTGGGGTCGCCGACTTTTACGCCCGGACGTACGCCGCCGACTGGCGCGGCGGCGGCGTCCACCTGCCGATCGGGATGGTCGGGGGGCTGGCTGTAACGCTTGTCGGTGCCGGGGTCGTCGCGCGCCGGGAGGTCGAGTTCGCGTGAGCCGAAACGCCCGAAAACGCCGGCGCCGAAAGACGCCGGCTCAGTCGTCGTCGATGACGGCGGTCGAGGAGAGCGACTCGTCGATCTCGGCGTCGGCCATCTTCCCGACCAGCGCGTCGATGACGGCCTCGCGGCGGCCCTTCACGAACTTGATCGAGCCGACGACGAGGTGGCCGCCGCCGGAGACGCCCGCCTCGGGGAGCTCCTCGTTCAGCTCGGTCACCATCGTCGGGATGTCGAGGCGGACACCGTCCGACCGCAGGACCGCGAAGTCCGGCCCGTAGCCGATCGTAATGACGGGGTCGCCCGTCTCCTGGACCCGGGTGTCGTGGAGTTCGCCCGTCGTCTTCCCCGGCGCGGGGTAGGTAAAGCGGTGGGCGTACTCGTCGACGTCGATCCGGTAGAGGTGCGCGCCGGAGGCGAGCCGCTCGTGTTCGACGTGGTCGTCGACCGCCTCGAGCTGGCGGTTCACGTCCCGCTCGGCGCGCTCGGAGAGGAACTCGACGAGCTCCGCGTGGCGTTCGGGGTCGTCACAGCCGACGTTCAGCGCGTCGTTGACGAGCGTCTTCCCCTCGGAGTAGCGTAGCCAGTGAGCGGCGTAATCGAGCGCCTCCCCGATGTCGAGGAGGTCTTCCTTTCCGTAGCCGGCGTCGGCGGCGAGTTCGATGTAGTCCTCCATCGCCTCCGCCTTCGACCGGTCCGAGAGCCCGGCGACGGCGGGCACGTGTTCGAGCTCCTCCGAGAGCGACGGGTCGATCAGCCGCGCGAGCTCGACGCACATCATGCCGGTGGTGACCCGGTAGTCCTCGCCGTGGAGGTACGGGTTGACGTGGGCGTCCAGAAGCGGCGCGACCGCCTCCGGGTCGGGGTGGTGGTGGTCGACGACGGCGATGGGGATGTCGTAGTGCGTGAGGTTCTCGTAGGCGGGGACGTCCTCCTCGGTCGACCCGTTGTCGAGCATGAGCAACAACGGGAGCTTCCGGCCGTGGCGGGCGCGCCCTTCGAGCGCGAAGTTGAGGTCGCGGGTGACGTCCTCCATCTCGTAGTACGGGGCCTTGCTCGGCAGCCGCTTGAACAGGTGTTGTGGGGCGTCCGGGTCCTCGTGGACGTCCCGGACGAGCCGTTCGAGCGCCAGCTGAACCGGGATCGCCGCACACATCCCGTCGCCGTCGGCGTGGTGGCGGACCCGGATAGGTCGTCCGGCGAGCACGGTTCGCCGGAGCAGTCGGGCCAGATCCCGGAGGTCGTCGTGGATCGACTCGAACGCCTCCCACTCGACGAGGGGGTCGACGTCGGCCGGGTCGGCCCGTTCGTCCAGCGCCGCCTCGAACGCCTCGCGAGCCTCCCGGGCGCGGTCGCCGGAGAGCGTCTTCAGCGAGTCGACCTCGAGCTGGAGGCCGCCCTCCCGGGTCTCGACGGTCCCGGCGACGTGGACCATGTCGCCGACCTCGGCGCCCGGGTACGCGCGGACCCCCGCCTCCTCGAAGGCAGCACAGGAGACGACGCCGGAGGCGTCGGCGACGCCGAAGATCGTCGGGCCACCCGTCTGTTTCGTCTGGACGACCTCGCCCTCGACGGTCACCTCGTCGCCGGGGACGAGCCCACGAACTCGCGATATCGTCGGTTCGTGCTCGACGGTCTCGGTCGTGTAGCCGCCCGGCGACGCCTCCTCGAAGGCGACATCGCCGTTCTCTTTGACCTCGACCAGTCGGACGATCAGCCGGTCGCCGACCGCGTACTCGCCCTCGAGGTTCGACTCGTGCACGAGGCCGCTCACGGCGTCGGAGACGTCGACGAAGACGCCGTACTCGACGACGCCGTTGACGGAGGCGTGATACAACGCACCGGTCCGTACGTCCTCGAGGGTACAGTCGGGCGCGAGGTCGTGGACGACGTCTCGGTCGTCGCGTTCCCCCTCCGCCCTCGCGGCGTCGGGTTCGGGACTCGAATCGTCCCGCATGCCGGAATCCCCGGCGGTGTGCTCGCTCATACACGCCGTTCGGGATCGGAGGGTGTTAAGCTTGTTATCTCGTGCTCGCGCGCAGGCGGCCGTCGAGGTGGCGACGGCTCGGGCGCGGTCCGCCGGTCCGGAACCCATATCAGTCGACGGCGAGTCTCTCGAGACATGCGACTGTTCCGGCCGGACGACCTCCTCGGGATCGCCCGGGAGACGATGGAGTTCGTCCTCGAGGCCAGCGAGGAGACCCACCCCAACGAGTACATGGGGTTCCTCCGCGCGGACGACGCGGCCACCCTCGACATCGACCGAGACGGCCAGGTCATCACGGACGTACTCGTCATTCCCGGGACGGAGTCGAACCCGACGAGCGCGTCGGTCCGGACACACATGAAGCCGAACGACATGCGCTCGGTCGGGTCGGTTCACTCACACCCGAACGGCGTGCTCCAGCCCAGCGACGCCGACCTCGCGACGTTCGGCCAGGGCGAGGTCCACATCATCGTCGGCGCGCCCTACGGGTGGGGCGACTGGAAGGCGTTCGACAACGAGGGGAACCAGCGCCCCCTCGAGGTGCTCGACGTCGAGATGCCCGACGAGCACTTCTTCGATTTCACGCAGGAGGACATCGACCGCGAGCTGGGGGACGCGAACGACGGCCGGGGCGGCTTCTTCTCGTGGCTACGATGAGTCGGGTCGTCGCACAGGGGACCTTCGATCTGCTCCACCCCGGTCACGTCCATTACCTCGAGGACGCCGCGACGTACGGCGACGAGCTCCACGCGATCGTCGCCCGGGGGGCGAACGTCACCCACAAGGCGAAGCCGATCCTCTCGGACCGGCAGCGGCGGGACATGGTCTCAGCGCTCGCCGCCGTCGACGAGGCTCACCTCGGTCACGTCGAGGACATCTTCGTCCCGATCGAGGCGATCGACCCCGACGTCATCGTGCTCGGGTACGACCAACACCACGACGAGGAGGCTATCGAGGCCGCGCTCGCGGATCGGGGGATCGACTGCCGGGTGGAGCGAGCCTCCGGACGGGAGCCCCGCCACGACGACGAACTGCTCTCGACGGGCGACATCATCGACCGTATCCTCGAGAAACGAGGGTGACGGCCTCGAGTATCCCCACGGCGCGGGACGTCCGGACCGACCCGCGGAAGCGCGGGACATATATGGACCGACACCCAAGCCGATCCACGTGACGATACCCGACCGATTCCCCGCGGTCCTCGCCACGGCGACGATGGGCGTGTACCTCCTCGTCGTCGTCGGGGCGACGACCTCGCTGACGGACGCCGCGGCTGTCTGTGGCGGCTGGCCCGCCTGTGGGGGCGGCTACGCGCTCCCCGCGGAGCCGGGGGCCTGGATCGCGGTCGGCCACCGCGTGCTGGCGGCCGCCGTCGGCCTGTCCGTCGTCGCTGCCGCGGTTCTGGCGTGGCGCGACGGCGCGAGCCGCCGCGTCCGCGGCGCGCTCCTCCTCGCGCTCGCGTTGTTCCCGGCACAGGCCGGGATCGGCGCGGTCGTCGCCCTCGGTGACGGCTCGGTGTCGGTGCTCGGCCGGACGGTCCCGCTCGGGGCCGTCCACCTCGTCCTCGGCGTGACGATCTTCGCGAGCGTCCTCGCCGCGTTGGCGTGGTGGCTCGAGGCCACGACTGGCGACGTCGACGACGCGCCGACCGACTTCGAGCCGGGGACCGACCACCTGCCCCCGGTCGAAGACGCCCCCGAGCCGTCGGTGCCGACCGCGACGGGACCGCGACTGCGCGCGACCGCAACGGCGTACTTCCGGCTGATGAAGCCGCGGCTGATGTGGCTGCTCTGCCTGGTCGCCGCCGCCGCGATGGCGCTGGCCGGCGGTCCGGGGTTCACGCCGTACACGGTCACAGCGACGCTCGTCGGCGGAGCGCTCTCGATCGGCGCGTCGGGGACGTTCAACCACGTGTTCGAACGCGACGTCGACAAGCGGATGCAGCGGACCAACGACCGCCCGCTGGCGACCGACCTCGTCCCGGTCCCGCACGCGCTCGCGTTCGGCGGGCTGTTGACGGCGGTCTCGCTGGGGCTGTTCTGGACCGTGAACCCCCTGACCGCCGCGCTCGGGCTGGTCGCGATCGTGTTCTACAGCGTCGTGTACACGCTGGTGTTGAAGCCGAACACCGTCCAGAACACCGTCATCGGCGGGGCAGCGGGGGCGCTCCCGGCGCTCATCGGCTGGGCGGCGGTCACCGGCGAGGTCGGTAGTGGCGGGCTACTGCTCGCGGCCGTGATCTTCCTGTGGACGCCCGCGCACTTCTACAACCTCGCGTTGGCGTACAAGGACGACTACGAGCGCGGCGGGTTCCCGATGATGCCCGTCGTACACGGCGAGACCGCCACCCGGCGGCACATCCTCTGGTACCTCGGCGCGACGTTCGTCGCCGCGGTCGCGCTCGCGGCCGTCGCCGATCCGCTCGGCGCGCTGTACGCGACCGTGGGCGTCGTCCTCGGCGCAGTCTTCCTGTGGGCCGTCGTCCGGCTCCACTACGAGCGGAGCGAGTCCGCGGCGTTCCGCGCGTTCCACGCCTCCAACGCGTACCTCGGGCTCCTGTTGTTCGCGGTCGTGCTCGACGCGCTCGTGGTCTGAACCGGGGATCCGCGGGGGCGGCCGTTTTATGCCGTCTCGCCCGCAATACGGGAGCGTATGACACGAGTCGAGGTCGAGTACTGCGTACCGTGCGGCATGCTGGATCGGGCACAGGACGTCTCGCGGGCGGTCCTCGAGCAGTTCGGGGAGGAACTCGACGAGGTCGCGCTCGTGACCGGCGACCACGGGATATTCGTCGTCCGCGTCGACGGCGAGGTCGTCTTCGACAAGGACGAGGACGGCTACGACGTCGACGGGATCGTTCGCGCGGTGAAACCGCACGTCGGCGCGACCGCGTGAGTCGGATCGTCCCCCGGTAGACGGCCGATCGGACCGGACCCGTCGACGTGGAGAACGCCCCCGCGATCGTCACGGGGGAGCGCGCTGGGCGTGTCGGGCGGAAAGTAATTGTTGTTTGCTAACAAACGACGAGCCGATGATGGAGAGAACGGGTCCACGGTCCGGTGACGGCGGACGCTCCGTCGACGAGGGGAGCGTCGGCGAAGACGACGGATCCGGGTCGTCGTCCACCCCCGACGCGACGTCCGCCCCCGACGCGACGTCCGCCCCCGACGCGACGTCCGCCCCGGACGACCACCCGGCGGGAAACGACGAGCCGGTGGGCGACGACGAATCGGCGGCCGACGGCGGCGGAGTCGAGTGGAGGGACCGGACGTGGTACCGGTCGAAACTCGGGCTCGCGGTCGTCGCGGCCGACTTCCTCGCGACCGCGGCCCTCGCCTGGACGAGCGTCACCCCCGGCATCGACATCTCCGCCGGGTCGGACCGGATCGTCGCCCCCGCGGTGCTCGTCTTCAGCCTGCTCGGCGCGCTGGGGTTCGTCTTCACGGCGCTCATCGACGACTTCGACGCCAGCGTCGGCGACGTGCTACGATACAACTTCCGGCTACCCGCCGCGCTACCGCTCGGCGTCGGGGTGTTCCTGCTCTCGGACGTCGTCCTCGATGGAGTGGCGGCCGACGACGCCCTCGTCCTCGGCACGGTCTTTCTCACCGGGCTCTACGTCAACCTCGCGTACAAGCGGCTCGGGGCGTTAGCGCGGCGTCTGTTGCCGGGTGACGGTACCGAACGAGGTTCCGACGGGAACCGAGGAAGAAACGACGACGGCGACGGCGGAACCGGCCGCGACGGCGGCGGAACCGCCCGTGGTGACGGGGGAACCGACCGCGACGACGGCGAAACCGACGATCGGACCGTCCCGGATCGGGGGAACGGCGACCGAACCGCGGAGTGAGCCGGCGGGTCACTCCCTACCGACGACCGACCGCGCCGAGTTGCTCACGACGAGCAGGCTGCTCGTCCCCATCGCGAGCGCGGCCAGGAGCGGGTTGAGCGCCCCGGAGACCGCGAGCGGGATCGCGATCGCGTTGTAGGCGAACGCCCACCCGAGGTTCTCCCGTATCCGCCGGTTCGTCCCGCTCGTGACGTCGAACAGCTCCGGGATCGCGGCGAGACGGTCCTCCAGGAGGACGGCGTCGGCGGCGTCGGCCGCGAGGTCGGTCCCGCTCGCGACGGAGATACCGAGGTCGGCGGCCGCGAGCGCCGGCGCGTCGTTACTGCCGTCGCCGACCATCGCGACGCGTTCTCTCGCGCCGATGCGCCGGACCGTCTCGGCTTTCGCCTCCGGCGGGACCTCCGAGAAGACCTCGTCGATCGCGGGGTGTTCCGCGAAGCGCCGCGCGGCGGCGGCCGAGTCGCCGGTGAGCACGACGACGCGCTTCCCGCGGTCGTCGAGGTCGGTCACGAGCGCCTCCCAGCCCTCGCGGACGTCGTCGCCGACGACGAGGACGCCCCGGACGCGCCCCTCCCAGCCGACGAGGACGGCGACGTTCCCGTCCGCCCGCGCGCGCTCGCTCGCCTCGCGGAGCCGGTCGGGGAGCGCCCACCCGCGGTCCTCGAAGAGCGAGCGGTGGCCGACGACGACGCGGTCGCCGTCGACCCGACCCTCGACGCCGCGGTCCGTGACGGCGACGTCGGCGACGTCGACCCCGAGATCGATCCCGTCGAGGGACCCTTCCATCGGGTCGGCCGACTCCCCCGCCGGGTCGGCCGGAGCGACCGTCCCGTCCCCGAGGGGCCCGCCGACCGCGGGTTCGGTCCCGCCATCGACGACTGCGGGGGCCGACGGGTCGGCCGGTCCGGCCCCCGCCGCGAACCCGTCCACGATCGCCTCGGCGATCGGGTGCGCGGAGGCCCGTTCGAGCGCGGCGGCCCGCCGGAGGGCCCGGTTGGCGTCGGTTGACGAACCGCCGGTCCGGTCCTCCGCGTCCCGGTCCGCCGTGTCCCGATCCGCTGTGTTCCGGTCCGCCGCGTCCCGATCCGTAACGTCCCGGTCCGCCACAGCCACGTCCCCTTCGACGACCGTCTCGAGCAGTCGCATCTCCCCGTCGGTGAGCGTGCCGGTCTTGTCGAGCACGACCGCGTCGATCTCGGCACCGGCCTCGAAGACGGCGTCGGAGACGATCACGATCCCCCGGCGGGCGGCGTCGCGGACCCCCGCCGCGATCGCGAGCGGCGTCGCCAGTCCGAGCGCACAGGGACACGAGACGATGAGCACGGTGAGCGCGACGAGCGCCGCGTCCGTCGGGGAGCCGCCGACCGCCAGCGTGCCCGCGCCGGCGACGAGCGCGACCGCCACCACCAGCGGGACGAACACGGTCGCCAGCCGGTCGACGAGCCGCTGGATCCCCGAGCGGGAGCTCTGGATGTCCCACAGCAGGCGCACGAGGGTGTCGAGCGTGCTCGTCGCGTCCTCGCCCACCTCGACCACGACCGGCGCGTCCGTGACGACGGTCCCCCCGCGAACCGTGTCCCCCGGGCGTTTCGTCGCCGGGAGCGACTCGCCGGTCACGAGCGCCTCGTCGACGGCGGCGGTCCCCTCGGCGACCGTCCCGTCGAACGGGACGCGTTCGCCGGGACGGACGAGCAACCGGTCCCCCGGCTCGACCGCCTCCGTCGGGACCGACTCGCCCGACTCCCGTCGGGCCTCGCGTTCGGCCGCGGTCGTCAGCTCCGAGAGCATCCCGGTCGCGCGCGATTTGATCCGCGACTCGTAGCCGTTGCCCGCGGTGACAACGAGGATCACGGCGATCGTCACGTCGAAGTAGAGGTCGGTCCGGCCGACGAGCATCGCGAGCGTGCTGTACGTGTAGGAGCTGACGGCCGCGAGCGACACCAGGAGATCCATGTTCGGCCGGCCGGCCCGCAGGCTCACGTACGCGCCGCGGAGGATCGGGTACCCCGTGTAGAACAGGACGATGGAGGTGAAAAGCCAGATCTGCGTGAACAGGTACAGCCCGCCCACGCCCCCCAGATCGAGGAGCGGGTCGTAGCCGAAGTAGGTCGGGTATAAAAAGAGGACGTACCACAGCATCGCCATCATCCCGAAGAAGCCGCCGCCGATGAGGAAGCGGACCACGTCGACGTCGTCGCCCGCGGGTTCGGGGTCGGCGCGGTCGCTCGCCGTGTAGCCGGCGACGGAGAGCGTCTCCGGTAGCTCCCCCGCCGTCACCCGGTCGGGGTCGTACTCGACGCGGATCGTGTCGGTGGCGTAGCTGGCCTCCGCGGCCGCGACCCCCTCGCGTTCGGCGGCGGTCAACTCGAGGAACGACTCGCAGGTCGCACAGTGCATCCCGTCGACGTGGAGGAACGCCGTCTCGCCGTCGAAGTCGTCCGGCGGCTCCGCGTCCGGGGTTCGCTCCTCGAGGTCCGCGACGTCCTCCACGTCGTCGAGCGAGCGCGCCACGGCGAGACACCCCCGACAGCAGTACTCGCCGTCGACGGCCGGGTCGGTGTGCGGGTCCGATCCCGTGGGGAGGTCACAGAGGGTACAGTTCGACATGGGTGGTGGCGTCCGATCCGTCGACCGTGGGCGTCGGGGGTCCCCCCGGCCCGACCGAACGGCCGGCGGGGTTCGACCGCTTACGCGTCCTCGAGGTCGCTCGGTTCGAGCCTGGCGTCGTCGCCGCCGGGACGGAGGCTACCGCCGGTGGCGACCCGGAGGCTCGCCCAGATGATCACCACGTTGACGAACGTGACGGCGACGACGTACTCAGCGCGCGAGGCGAGGTAGGCCGCTGCCGGGAGCAGTCCGCCGAGCACCAGGAAGACCGCCTGCTGGAGCGAGAAGTCCATGCTGGTACGTATGTGGCCGTCAGCATATAATCCAAGCGGATTTTCAAGCTACGGGAACGGGTAGATATTATATGGTAGCCTGCCCGTAATCGGATCTATGAGCCGAACCGAGACGGCAGGGGCGTCGGTGGACGACGCGAGCGGCGACGAGGAGTTCGATCCCGTCGGCACGCTCGCGCTCATCGCGGTGTACTTCGCGATCCTTCTGATCGCATGGGTGTACATCTACTTCATCGAGTTCCTCGGCCGTGACCTGGTCGTGGTGGGGTGACACGGGATGCACATTCACGCCTACGAGAAGATCTGGCTCGCGCTCTCCATCGTGTTGATCCTGCTGCTCCTCGGGTCCGTCACCTACGGCGCGGTCGGCCCCGGCGTGGCGATGGTCGCCGACAGCGAGGCCCAGATCGACGCGAACGCGCTGGACGAGGACGACCGCTTCGCCGAGCCGCGCGTGGAACAGGTCGGTGAGAACGAGTACGAGGCGTACGTCGTCAGCTACCAGTTCGGGTTCGACCCGAGCCCGATCGTCGTCCCGGAGAACAGCACCGTCACGCTCCAGATAACCTCGCGTGACGTGATCCACGGCTTCGAGGTGGCCGGGACGAACGCGAACACGATGGCCGTTCCGGGCGAGGTCGCGGAGATAACCGTCGAGGTCGGCGAGCCACAGGAGTACGGGATCGTCTGTAACGAGTACTGCGGGGCCGGCCACCACGGCATGGAGGGGAAACTCCACGTCGTGACCGAAGAGGAGTTCGAGTCGGAAGACGGGGGTGACAGCGAATGAGCGACGCGCTCGAAGCGGAGGAGACGTTCCTCGATAGGTACCCGGCGGAAGCGAAGGTCGTTCGGTCGGCGTTCCTCGGGTCCTTCCTCGCGCTCACGCTGGGGGCGATCTTCGGCATCATCCAGACGCTCCACCGGACCGGGATCTTCCGCGGGCTCATCGACTCCAGCGACTACTACACGGTGCTCACCGCACACGGCGTCTTCTTGGTGATCAGCTTCACCGTCTTCTTCCTCGTCGGCCTGTTCACCTGGGCCGTGGTCCGCAGTCTCGACCGGCCGCTCGTGAACATCAAGATCACGTGGACGTGGTACCTGCTCATGGCCGGCGGAATGACGATGACGGGGATCTCCATCCTCGCCGGGTTGACCGACGCGATCGACATGAGCGCGGACGTCCTGTACACGTTCTACGCGCCGCTTCAGGCACACCCCCTGTTCTACACCGGACTCGCCGTGTTCATCGTCGGGTCGTGGCTCGCCGGGGCGGACTGGTTCCGCACGTGGCTCGCGTGGCGCGAGGACAACCCCGGCGAGCGGATCCCGCTCCAGACGTTCATGGTGTTGACCACCATGATCATGTGGTACATCGCCTCCTCGGCGGTCGCCGCGTCGGTGCTGATCTTCCTCCTTCCCTGGTCGCTCGGGCTGATCGAGTCGGTGAACCCGACGCTCACCCGGACGCTGTTCTGGTTCTTCGGCCACCCGGTGGTCTACTTCTGGCTGATGCCCGCGTACCTGCTGTGGTACACGGTCCTCCCGTCGATCGCCGGCGGGCGGCTGTTCAGTGACCCCCTCGCACGGGTGGTCTTCGTCCTCTTCCTGCTGTTATCGACCCCGGTCGGTATCCACCACCAGTACCTCGACCCCGGCATCGCCGAGGGGTTCAAGTTCATCTCGATGACGAACACGATGTTCCTGCTGTTGCCGAGCCTGCTCACCGCGTTCACCGTCGTCGCGAGCGTCGAGTACGGGGCTCGGCAGCGCGGCGGCACCGGGGTCTTCGGCTGGCTCCGGTCGCTCCCGTGGCGGGACCCGGCGTTCACCGGGATGATGCTGGCGGGACTGATGTTCGCGGCCGGCGGGTTCTCGGGGATGGTCAACGCCGGCATGAACATCAACTACATGATCCACAACACGATCTGGGTGCCCGGCCACTTCCACCTCACCGTGGGGACCGCGGTGGCGCTCACGTTCATGGCTGCGACCTACTGGCTCTGGCCGCAGATCACGAACAAGCCGGTGTACAGCCGACAGATCGGGCTGTTCCAGGTCGTCCTCTGGTTCATCGGGATGGCGCTCATGTCGAACGCGATGCACGCACAGGGGCTTCTCGGCGTCCCCCGGCGGACCGCCGAGCCGGAGTACTCCGGCTTCGAGTACCCGGTCGCGTTCGGCGGCTTCGAGGAGCTGAACGTTCAGATCGCGATCGGTGGGACGCTGTTGTTCCTCTCGACCGTCCTGTTCATCGGGAACCTCGTGCTCACGATGGGGAACCCGCGCGTCTCCGGGCTGGCGGAGACGATCCGGCCCGCGCTGTCCGGCCCCGACGACGCCCCGAAGGTGCTCGACGACCTCCGGATCTGGGTCGGGATCGCCGTGACCCTCGTCGTGCTCGCGTACGCGCTCCCGCTCGCGGCGATCATCAACGACGGCGGGCTACTCGGCCCCGGCGTCGGGACGTACCCGGTGTGGATCGACACGGCAGTCGGCGCGCTCGCGGAGGTCGCCGTTCCGGCGGCGTGGTCGCTCGTCGACGCGCTCGCGTTCGTCGGCGCCCGCCTCCTCGAGGCGGCGGCTTCGGGGGTGATGGCGTGAACGTCGACATCACCCGCGGCGGATTACTCGTCGGGCTCGCGGTCTTCGGCGTCATCGTCTACGAACTTCGGACGGTGCTCGACGCCCTCGGCCTCAGTCTCCCCATCGTCCCGTACATGGCCGGCGTGTTCGTCCTCGCCGGGCTCGCGGTCTGGCTCGTGGTGCTCTCCGGCGGCTGGCGGACCGATCCCGAACCCGACGAGGCCGGCTGACCCGGCGGTCCGGGTCGTTCCGGGGCGTCCGATCCCGGGGGATCGACCGGAGCGGTTTTGCCTATCTACCCCCTCGATCCGGTATGGACCGAACGCGCGTCGTCGTCCGCTGTGCGGAGTGTCGGTTCGAGGCGACACACGACCGACTTCGGACGGCCAGAGAGACCCTCGCGACCCACGAGGCCGACACCGGGCACGCCGTCGACTGGCGGATCGAGTCGCTCGCGCCGGGCGTCGAGCGGGCCGGCGCGGACGCCGGCGTGTGTGGTCTGCCGGCGCGCGCGAACGCCGATTCGCCGCTCGTCGATCCGGGCGACGCCGACCGCTGAGGTCGGCGGAGCGGCGTGGCGGAACGCGGTCGGTTTCGGGCGGTCACCCGATAGAGAGCGCCTCCGCCGCTGTCCACCGCGGCTCGAACTCCTCGCTCACGCTGGCGGCGAACTCGGCATCTTTGATGTCGATCATCGCGAAGGGCTCCTCCCCCGAGAGAGGATGTGGCACCTCGATACACACCTCGATCCCGTCGAAGACGTTGAACGTCCCGTCGACGCCCGGCGCCGTCCGAACGGAGAACCCGTCGTTGTCGGCGAGTTCGGCGGTGTACCGGCGGCCGACGCTTCGCGGGAGCGCGTCGACCGTCTCCGGCGACAACAACACCCGGACCTCGACGCCGCGGTCGAGCGCCGCCTCCAGCTCCGCGGTCACCCGGTCGCCGACCGTACCGAGGTCGAAGCCGGTCGCGGGCGCGCCCGCGACCACGACCATTCGGCGTTCCGCGGCCGCGATCCGTTCCAACAGCAGGTCCGTGGCGTCCTCCGCGCCGACGGCGGCCGTCCAGAACTCGCCGTCGACGGGGTCGGTGGCGTCGAGCTCGCTCGAGAGCTCCTCGACGACCGACGCGTACTGGTCGGCCCGGGCGTCGAGCTCGCGTCGTTTCTCCTCGAGCAGTCGGTCCAGGGCGGTGTCGGGCTCGACGCCGACGTACTTCTTCGGACGGCTCGCCGCCTGACTCCGGACGAGGTCGTGATTTTCGAGACTGTTGAGCACGTCGTAGATCCGACCCATGGGGACCTCGCTGGCCCGCGACAGGTCCTTCGCCGTCGTCGGCCCAGTCCGCAACAAGGCGCGGTACGCGCGGGCCTCGTACTCCGACAGTCCGAGGTCACGGAGGGATGCCATACCCCACGGTGTCGTGGTGCCGATATAAACGCGTCGAAGGTTTACACGGATTCCATCGGAGGGCCGATCCGCGAGGCGACGGTTCCGGGACGGTACGTGCCCGGTGCGTCGCTGGGCTTCGGCTACTCGAGGACGCGTGTCACTCGACCGTCTCCGCGACGCGGACCATCAACTCGTCCGGCGTTGTCGCCGGCGCGGAGACGGCGTCGCCGGCGGTCACGACGGCGGACCCCTCCGGGACGGTTCGCGGCGCGGACGCGTCCTCGCGGTGGGCGTTCGGAACGACGACCTTCTCGTGGTCGGCGACCCGCCAGGCTGCCCGGTGGAGGTCGCTTCCGGGCTCGGTCCCGACGACGATGACGGTCGTTCCGCGGAGCAGCCGACCCACGAGGCTCCCGTACGCCGCGACCTGAACCCCGAGTCGGTCGGTCGCGCCCGCGAACGACTCGGCGGTCTCGCGGGCGACCGCCCGGTAGCGGTCCTCGCCGGTGAGCGCTGCGAGGTCGACGAGCGCGGACGCCAGCTCCACGTTGCCGTCGAGCGGCCTGAAGGGTCGGTCGAGCAGCCCGGCACCCGAACGCGGTCCGTCGACGAACGAGCCGTCGACGTGGAGCTCCCGGATCGCCCGGTCGGCGACCGCGCGGGCGACGTCGGCGCCCGCACCGAGCACCCCGACAGCGCGGACGTACGCGCCCACCACCCGCGAGACGTCCTCGAGGAGGTCGCTCGGGGCGACGTCGCCGGTCCCGTCGTCCCCGTCCGTCGACCGGTAGTGGGTCACGAGGCCGGTGTCGGCGTCGATCAGGTCGCGTTCGAGGCCGTCGAGGATTCGTTCGGCGTACTCTCGGGCGCGATCGTCGTCGGTGTACGCCGCGAAGGTCAAGAGCGCGTCGGCCGAGAGCGCGTTCGCGCCGGCGAAGACGGTGAGGTCGCGACGGGGCGGGTCGAGTTCCGTGCGGTCCTCGGCGGACGCGGCGTAGTAGGCCCGTCCGAGCCCCGGACCGAGGCTCCCGCCGACGCCGTAGCCGGTCCAGAGGTCGTCGGTGAGGAAGTCGATCGCCGCCACAGCGGGCTCACGATACGCATCGTCGCCGGTGTAGAGATAGGCGTTCGCGAACGCCCGCGTCACCGCCGCGTTCGTGTCGGCCGGCTTCTCGTAGGCCACGTCGCTCCAGTCGCGCGTCCCGGCGAACCGGAAGAAGCCGCCGGCGACGTCGTCGGCGAGGTGGTCGCGGACGGCGTCGAGGGTGCGCAGCGCGCGGTCGCGGTCGCGTTTCAGCGCGAACTCGACGGTGCGGGGAAGCGGGAACTTGGCGTCGGTTCCCCAGCCGGCGTACTCCTCGTCGTACTTGTTCTCGAGCTGGCCGGCGAGGTGGCTCTCGACCGCCTCGGAGAGCTCGCCGGCCGGCGGTCGGTCGCCGTTGAGTGCGCGGGGTATCCGGCCGGCTGTACGACCCTGCTCGTTCCACAGCTCCCGGACGGATTCGAGCACCTGGCGCATCCCGTCGACGCCGAGGTAGCCCGCGCCGGTGAGCAGTTCGCCGTCGGGCGTGAGGAAGGCGGTCGTCGGGAACCCGCCCATGTTGTACCGTTCGCGGACTCGGGGGCAGCGGTCGACGTCGACCCGGACCGGGACGAACCACTCGTTCACGTTGGCGGCGATGCGCGGCTCGGCGTAGGTGGTCGCGTCCATCTCGTGACAGCCCTCACACCAGGTGGCCGAAAGCGAGAGGAGGACCGGGCAGTCCCGCCCGTCGGCCTCGGCGAACGCCTCGCGGCCCCACCCGCGCCACTCGACCCGCGTCGCGTCGGTCATGGATCACGCTCCGGTCGGGGGGTGGGTAAGCGCTTCGAGACGGCGCGCGATGGAAAGACAGTGGAGGGCGAACGCGGTGGAGGGCGAACGCGGTGGAGGGCGAACGCGGTGGAGGGCGAGAGGCGACGGTCCTCGATCCGGACGGCGTCAGGCGTCTCTCTCGTCGACGCGGTCGCCGTCCGGCGGCCCGGACGCGTTGCTCACGCCGGCGGCCGGAACACCGTGGTCACGGCTTGAGCCGGGGTCGTAGTCGTGACCGACCGCGAGCGCGACCGCGTTCGCGGCCAACAACCCCACGAAGAGCAGGCCGTTCGTTCGGTCGAGCCCGGCGTGCAGGAGGAACGGGTAGCCGACCGGGATAACGATCGCCGCCCAGAACGCCAGGGCTCTAACGGTACGGCTCATCCGCTCCGCGAGGGGGAACGTGAGGGGGATGCGTTTGAGGGGGACACGAGTGGACATCTGACGATTTTCCCAAGGGGCGGTACCCACATATAGCCCGCCGAGGGTTCGGTGTAATTCACACCTTGTATCGTGTTTCGCGACGTTTTAAAACTCTCTCAGAAACAGTTAAAAGGTTTATCGAGTTCTCTGGATATTTTTTCAATAATAATAAATACGAATATATAAGCCGAGAGATCCGAGGCGAACGGGGGCTCTCGAGGGGGGAACGGCGATCGGTCGGCGGTTGGCGGAGTCGGTAGCCGACGACTATACTCGTCCGCGTCCCTCGTGAATCGCCGAAACCCCCGCCTGCCGAGGGGCGAAGCGATTTACCCCTGCCGCGGAACCGTCGGTCATGGCGAGTGACGAGACTACCGAGGGCGGACGGCACGGAGACGACACGCGACCGCACGTGTGCGTCGTCGCCTGCGGGGGGACGATCGCGTCGGAACCGGGCGACGACGGCGCCGCGCCGGCGAAGACCGGGTCGGACCTCGTGTCGGCGGTTCCAGGCGTCGGGACGTACGCGACCGTGTCGGCCCGTGAGGTGTGTTCACAACCGGGGTTCGACGTGCGCTGGCGCGACGTGTTCGCGACCGCGGCCACGGCGCGGGAGGCGGTCGAGGAGGGTGCGGACGGGATCGTCGTCACCCACGGGACCGACACGCTGGCGGACACCGCCTACGCGCTCGACGTCCTCACGGACCTGCCCGCGCCGGTCGTGGTGACGGGCGCGCAACGCCGCCTCGACGAGCCCTCGAGCGACGTGCCGGCGAACCTGACGCTCGCGGTCCGGACGGCCGCCGACGACCGGTTCGCGCGGGGCGTCCACGTCGCGTTCGACGACGAGGTTCACGCCGGCCGCGACGTCGTGAAGGGCCACAGCAACGCGCTCTCGACGATGGCCTCGCCGGCGACGGCGCCGGTCGCGACGTTCACCCGCGCTGGGTCCGACCTCGTCCGCGAGCCGCACCGGGGGGTCGCGGTCGACCCGCTCTGTGGGCCGGACGGGCCGATCGACCCCTCGGACCCGGCCGCCGCGGCCGACCGCGTTCCCGAGGTCCCCGTGGTCCACTCGGGGACGGGAGCGAGCGCGGCGGGTATCGACCGCGCGCTCACAGCCGGCGTGGGCGGGATCGTGATCGAGGGGACCGGCCTCGGCAACGCCACGGCCGCGATCGGCGACGCCGTCGCGGAGGCGGTCGAGGAGGTGCCCGTCGTCGTCGCCGGGCGACCCGCCGGGCCGACCGAACCGGTGTACGGCACGCCGGGCGGGGCGGTCACGCTCGCGGACCACGGCGTCGTCTTCGCCGGCGACCTCCCGGCCGCGAAGGCCCGCGTCGGGTTGGCGCTCGGGCTGGCCGCCGGCGTCGAACGGGAGGACCTACCTCGGGTGTTCGGCCGGCCGTAGCACAGAGAGTCGTTTGTGCCTACACGAAGCCCTTATCCGACAACGTCGTACCGGCGGGTATGAGACGGCTTACTCGACGGTCGACGCTTCGGGGCATCGGGACGACCGCCGGAGTCGTCGGCACCGCCGGACTCGCGGGATGTCTCGGTCGGTCCGCGCCCGGGACCGGCGATGACGGCGGGGACGGCGTGGACCCCGACACGGCGGTCCATCGGGTCGACAGCGCGCTCTCCGGGCCGGCGTGGCGGCGGACGGAGCGGCCGGGGTTTGTGACCCTGTTCACCGACCGGACCGCAGTCCTGTGGTTCCTCCGGGAGGCGCGCCCCGAGACGAACGAATTCGTCGACGGGACCGACTTCGAGGAGTCGGTCCTCGCGTACGTCGAGTCGGTGGGCCGGAACACCTGCGAGCGACGCCTCGAGTTCGCGGACGTCGCCGTCGACGGGGGAACCCTGACCGCGGACGCGACCGTGGTCGACACCGCCGACGAGGACACCGCGTGCGGCGAGGCGATCACCTACTCCGGGGCGTTCCTTCGGGTCACGACCGACCCGCTACCGAACGCGGTCCGGATCGCGGTGACCGACGGGTGGGGGAACGGTGCCGAACTGACCGGCGAGGACGGCGTTCGCGACCCGTCGGCGCTCGACGGGTTCGTCCGACCGGACGGCGACCCGCCGAACGTTCCCGGACCGCTCGACTGTCCGGACGACGTCTTCGAGCGGCATCCGCCCTTCCACGACGGGGACGTAAACTGGGGCTCTGGTGGCGGCGTCGACGAGGGAGCGGGGCTCGAACTCCGCGTCGTCGGGACCGGCGGCGCGAGTACTCCTGACGAGGCGCGACGGTTCGAGCGGGGCGATCCGTTCCGCGTCGAGATGACGAACGTCTCCGCGCGGCCGGTCGGCGTCGGCAACCACGCCAAGTACACCCTCGAAGTGGAGACGGAGGACGGGTGGACCGACGTGCGCGGGAGCGACGACGGTCGGTTCGAGTACACCGACGAGCTGCTCTCGACGCCGCCGGGCGAGACCGTCAAGTGGTCGTTCACGATGGACGAGGAGGGACTGGTCGCCGAGCACCCGAACGACGGCCTCCGGGTGTGTCCGGACCTCGAACCCGGACGGTACCGGTTCGTCTTCTTCGGCGCGGACGACCTCGCGGTCGCGTTCGACTACGTCGGGTGACGCGGTTCGCCCGTTCAGGCCGCGTTGTTTGCGATCGCTGACTCGAGCGTGGTTCGGTCTTGTGCGCCGACGAACCGCTCGACCGGCTCGCCGTTCGCGTACACGAGGAACGTCGGTACGCCCCGAGCGCCGAGCTGTTGAGCCAGCGCGGGCAACCCGTCGACGTCGACCTTCGCGACGACCGCGTCGGTCTCGACCGCGAGCGACTCGACGGTCGGCTCCATCAGTTGACACGGGCCACACCAGTCGGCGTAACAGTCCACTAACACGACGTCGTGCTGGCCGACGAGCTGCTGGAACTCCTCGACGCTTTCGACCTCGACCGGCTCGGCCGGCGTCTCGGATCCGCCGTCGGACCCGCCGGCACCGTCGACGTCGGAGCCAACGGCACCGTCGACGTCGGACCCGCCGTTCGCCTCGGATTCGATCCGTTCGAGGAGCTCCCGACGCTTGCGCTCGCGGATCCGCTCGCGCTCGCTTCGTTCGGATTCACTCATACAGCAATATTGTGCCTTCTGAACAATATAGGTTGTGGTCGTCGAGGTTGGTGTGGCGGAGGTATATGACGACGCGTGTCGTAAGTGGTGTATGGCCGACATCGACGCGGTCCGCATGGACGACGACGAGCGCGACGAGTTCCTCGGCCGGTCGGGAACCGGCGTCATCTCGCTCGCGACGCCCGAAAGCGAACCACCCCACAGCGTCCCGGTCTCGTACGGCTACGACCCGGTCGAGTCGGTCCTCTACTTCAGGCTCTCGCACGGCCCGGACCGGACGAAGGGCGAACTCGACGGCCGTGAGGCCACGTTCGTGACCTACGGGGAGGTCGAGGGTCGGTGGCGGAGCGTCGTGGCGAGCGGTCGGCTGGTGTCGACGACGGACGAATCGGTGGCGGGGGAGACCATCGAAGGGCTGGAGCGGACCGGGAGGATACCGATCGTCGACGTCTTCGGCGAGCCCACGAGCGACGTTGCCTTCGCGTTCTACCGGCTCGACCCCGAGCGGTTCACGACCCGGATCGAGCGGTCGATGGAGCCGTGAGGGCGGACGCGTTCGGTGCGGTCGACGACCCGCCTCAGATTTGCCCGATGGCGACGAAGCCGGCGTAACAGGCAGTCACCAGCACGCCGGAGTGTAAGAGGGCCCCATACCTGCCGCGAGCGGCGGCCCCCGCGAACCACCCCGACGCGAGCATCGTCGCCTGCGCGACCACGTAGAGCCGGAACCGTTCCAGTTCGGGGTGGACCAACTCGGGATCGAAGGGCGCGTCGAGCGCGGCCGCGAGCGCGAGCAGGCGGTCCGTCTCCATCACGCCGGCGTTGATCGCGGCGACGGCCCCGCCGACCGACAGCGCCGCGACCCACCCGACCACGACGTATCGACGCATCGCCTCGCGGAGCGCGCGCTTCTCGTGGGTCAGCCGGTCGACCTCGACCTGGAGCGTCTCGAACACCTCGTCGACGGCGCTCCCGGCGTCCAACGCCCCGGCGACCAGCCCGACCGTCCGGGCAGCGAGGGGCGTTCCGACGCGGTCGACGAACCGGTCGAGCGCCGTGACGCGTACGTCGCTGCCGACGGCGGCGGACGCGTCACGGCCGGGAGTGTTCGGGTCGGGTGCGTTCGGATCGGGGGCACCCGTGTCGGCTGTACCCTCCCCGGCGGTCGTCAACGAGAGGTTGAACGCGAGGTCCGCGACGTCGTCGGCCAACACCCCGAGGTCCGTCTCGCGGGCGGCGGTCGCGACCGCGTCCGGGAACGGACGGCCGACGGACGCCTGCGCCGAGACCGCGTAGACGAAGTCGGCGACCCGGCGGTCCTTCGCGTCGTCGATCCGGTCGCGACGGGCGGCGACGACCCCGACCGGGAGCGCGAACGCGACGTACGCCAGAAGCGAGACGTTCACGAGCGGGTAGCCGGCGTAGGCGAGATACCCCGCCACGGCCGCCGTGGGGACGGCCGCGACGAGCGACGCGCTGGCCGGGTTCGACGGCGCGGACGCGAGCACGCTGGGGAGACCCCTCGGCCGACGGTAACTCCTGCGAGTGTCGACGGGCCGGAGTGCGCCGGTGGCGGCGATGCCGACGAGTCCGACTGCGAGCAGGAACCCGACGGAGGCGTAGACCGCGACCGCGCGCGGCGAGACGGCCCCGACCGGCGTGTCGACCAACCGCGAGAGATCGGGCACGAACACGCTCGTGACCGAGACGGCGACGACGAGCAACGCGGGCAACACGAGCACGAGCACGAACAGCTCCGCGATCGGTTTCAGGTACCGCCGGGCCCGCGTCCGGGCGTGCTCCTGTCGGTGCGCCAGGAGGCGGCTCTCGGTCCGGAGGAACTCCGCGAGCGCCTCGTCGCCCGCCGAGACGTGCTGGCGGAACTTCAACAGGAACGGCGCGAGCAGGTCCCGGGAGGGCGTATCGCGGGCGACTCTGCGGAGCCCGGCGTCGAGGCTTCCCGTGAGCCGTGCGGCGTTGAGCGCCTTCCGGAACGACACGGCCGCGCCGCCGTAGGCGTCGTTCTCGGCGACCTTCGCCACGAGGGTCCGAGCGTCGTCGCTCCCCGAGGAGAGCGCGTCGAGGTACCGGACCGCGCCGGGGAGCGTCCGCTCGATCCGCGTTCGGCGCGCCGAGACCAGCCACCGGAGGTAGAGCCCGCCGGCGCGGACCGTCGCCCGCTTGGCGAGGAGGCCCACGACCGCCGACAGCCCGACCGCGAGCGCGACCGGCGGCGGAGCGGGGACCGCGACCGACACGCGAGCGTCGAGGCCGTCGGCGAGGACGGTCGAGACCCCGGGGGCGACGGCGAACGCGAGGAGAAACGCCGGAAGGGACGCCGCGAGACACGCGACCCACGAGAGCGCGTACGTCCGCGCGAGGTACGTCTCGAACCCCGTCGACGGGTCCGCCCCGCGGTAGCGCTGTCTGTCGACGTCGTGGCGACGGTCGTCGGCGTGTCGGGCGAACAGCGCGTGGAGTGTCCGGTCGAGCCCACCCGATCCTGACGAACGGGGACGATCGGCGGAGCCGGACGACCGGGCGTCGCCGACGTCGGATCGAACCGCCCGGTCGGCGCGGGCGGCCCCCCGTGTGTCGCCGCTCACGGCGAACCCCCGGACCGCGCGTCGTCGCCCTCGATCGACCCGTCCGCGCCGGTCCCGCGCCGGATCGAGCGCGCGGCGCGCTCGACGGTCGCGGCCTCGTCGGCCCGGAGGTCGGCGAGGAACTCGAACAGCTCGTCGAAGTCGTCGATGCCGTCCCGGACGAGGTACTCCACGTAGCGGTGTTTGGCGGCGAACTCGGACTCGACCGCGTCGAGGTCGCGGTCGGTCCGCTCGGCGAGCCGCGCGAGCGCGTGGAGCCGCCTGCCGCCGTCGGAGTACGACCCCCCGGCGTCCGCAGTCGGCGCGCCGTCCATCCGGAACCCGCCCGCGGGGTCCCGCCACGCGACCGTGTTGTAGTGGACGGCCGTGTCGCCGCGCTCGACGACGCCGGCCCCGCCGTGTTTCGGGTCGCCGGTCCGACTCCGGGTCGCGGCCGGATCGAGCGCGTCGTACTCGGCGGGCGAGAGCGGCTCGACCGCCTGGGAGACGTACCGGTCCCCGCCCACCTGCCGCGGGAACACGACGAGGTCGACCTCCCGGAGCAGGTACGGCGGGAGCCCGCGCTCTATCGCGCGGTTGACGAGCGTCTCGACGTCGGCGGCGTGTGTCGTACCGACGACCCCGTGGCCGGTGTTCACCGTCTCGGCGAACGTCTCGAAGCTGGCGGGCGTGTTGATCTCGGCTATCACCTCGATATCGGGGTTCAGGTAGTTGGCCTCCGTCATCAGCGTCGCCATGCTCACCGCCTTGTAGTCGTTCTCGTGGTCGCGGGTCGTCAGCGCCACGCCGGTCTCGTGTGGGAGCTGTACCTCGCGGGAGCCCTCGTCGATGGAGATCGGGCGGTCGTCGAAGGGGATGAAGGGCATGTGGGCGTTCATCAGCGTCGTCTTGCCCGCCCCCGTCGGCCCCGCGAAGAGGACGACCCCGCGGTGTTCGTACAACAGCCACAGCAGGGTGACGAGCTCCGTCGAGAGCGCGTTTCGGGCGATCAAATCGACCGGCGTCAACGGGTCGGGGGCCTGCTTCCGGATCGAGACGTGCGGGCCGTCCGCGGAGATGACCGGCAGCGCGACCGCACACCGGACGGTCTCGGGGACGTCGGGGACGTCGAGGTTGACCTTCGCGGAGGGCGTCGAGGCGTTCAGCTCCACGCCGTCGCGGGCCGCCAACCGCGTCACGACGTCGACGAACCGCGACTCGTCGGTGAACGCGAGGTTCGTCGGGATCCGCCCGCCGCCCGCGAGCGGGTCGAGCCCGCGCCGGTCGTCCGTGGCCGCGTCGCTGCCCGCGCTCCCGTGGCCGGCGTCCTCGTCGGGCGCGTCGCTCCCGCTCGCCGCCGCACCGTCCCCGTCCGCCTCCCCCGACAACACCGCGGGGCGGGGGACGACCTTCACGCGCTCGCCGACCCGGTTGGCCTCGACGTCCTCCAGGTGCGGGTCGCGTATCGGGACGGTGAGGACGCCCTCGCCGACGAAGTCGCGGAGCACGTAGTACACGAGGTCGTCGAGGCGGTCGTCGGCGTACGTCGGGCCGACGCTCGGGGCGACCAGGTCCCGGTCGGCGAGGGCGCGTCGGACGCGGGTGCGGGCGGTCGCGAGCCATCCCCGGGGAGCGGAACCGCCGGCGAGCCGACGCGAGAGGTACCGTCGGGCGTGCTCGGCGACGAACGCGGTCCGGTCGTCGATCAGCCGGTCCACGGGGGTCTCCCAGATCCGGCGCGCACAGTCGCGGATGAGCGCCTCGTCGCCGGGGAGGAGGTCGGGTTCGAGCGCGGCGTACTTGGTCTCGAAGGCGTCCGAGCCGAGCAGCCGCTCGCGGTAGATCACCACGTCGACGGGGTAGCCGGCGAACTCGACGGAGTACCGCGCGAGCCGCTCGCCGGCGACGCGCTCGACGTACTCGGCGTCCGCGTCGACCCCCGTCTCGAGCGGGGCGAACGCGTCGGTGTGGACGACGAGCTCGCGGTCGTCGCCGACGTCGGCCACCTCGATCCGGCCGTCGAGCGCGATCGGGGTGAGGTCGCCGAACAGCCGGAGCTCGCACAGCGCGTGGTGGTCGATCCGCCGACGGGCGGCCGCGGTCGTCGAGAGCAGCCGGTCGAGCACCCGCTCGTACTTCGGCTCGAAACCCGCGTTCGCGCGCTCTATCGCGCCGGCACGGGTGAGCGGCCGGCGACCGTGGACCGCCGAGAAGTGGTCGCGGACGGTCCGGAGCGCGCGCTCGTCGGCCGGCGAGAGGGGCGGTTCGCGGACGTCGTAGCCGAACCGGCCGCCGTCGCGTTCGCGGACCGTCGCGACGACGCCGGGCGCGGACTCGTACTGCGCGCGGACGTCCGGGGCGTACCAGGCTTCGGGGTCGTCGGGCGGGACCGGCGCCGGAACCGAGGCGTCGTCGTCCCCGGAACCGCCGCCGATCCGCAGGGTGGGAGTGGTCACGTCGCTGCACCTCGTCTACTCGACCGAAATCTGGCGATCGGATATAACTATTCTCTTTTTCTGACATGTAGTTTCAGGACGTTGAAACGCGACGACGGCGGTCCGGTCCGCCGGGCCCGAAGAGGTTTGTCGTCGGGGGCGGAACCGGCGCGGTAGATGGTCTCGGACGAGGACCTCGGGCGACGGGCAGCCGCCCTCGACGACTCCGTGGTCGTCTGCCGGATCGACGGCGACGCCGACGTCCCCGCCGGGGTGTTCCCCGGCGCTCGCGTCGCGACGATCGCGGACCTCGTCGCCGAGGCGGACGGCGACGCCCTCGGTCACGTCGACGCCGTGCTGGTCGTCGTGGGTCCGACGCTCGGGGCGGACCGGGTCCACGACGCGTTCGACGCGCTCGACGCGCTCGACGCGCTCGACGCGTTCACCGTCGCGGTCGTCCCGGCGGGCGTCGAGCCCGAGTCGCTGAGGACGGTGCGCCGGCGGGCCGACGCGACGCTACTCGCCGGAGACGACGGACCCGCGGGGACGGTCCGGACGTTCCTCGAGGCGGTTCAACGGCCCGGCTTTGTCAACCTGGACCTGGCCGACGCCCGGACGGCCCTCGCCACCGGGATCGCCGCGGTGGGAACCGGGTCGGCGAGAACGGGGGGATCCCCGACCGCCGACCGCGACGCGCCCGCACTCGCGGTCGACGAGGCGTTCGGCCGGCTGCCGGAGGGCGTCGATCCCACCGGGGCGAGCGCCGCGCTCGTCGACGTAGTGGTCGACCCGGAGACCAGCATCGCCGCCGCGACCGACGCGATCGCTGCGGTCCGCGAGCGGATGGACCCGGACGCGAACGTGATCTGGGGCGGCGCGGTCGACGAGGGCGCCGTGGACGAGGCCGGCGTCCGGATCGTCGTCGCGGACGTCGGCTACGCCCCGCCGCTCGCCGGCGGCGACCCCTGTCCGCGCTGTGGGACCCCGTTGTCGACGTACGCGTTCGGCACGCGCGAGACGCTCTCGTGTGACGGCTGTGGCTACTCCGGCGTCGCGGTCCGCCGCGACTGAGGTCGCCGTCAGGGTCGTCCGCCGGAAACCTCATGAACGAATGTTTTATTCGTCGGTCCGCACCCTGGTAGGGTATGGCAACCGACCCGACTCGGGAGGAGGGTCCCGCGTTCGACACGTCGACGGCGTCGCTCGGGCACGACCGGCCGGACGTCCCCGCCTACCGGGCGCTCGCAGCGGACCTCCGCGAGCGCGTCGACGGCGAGGTCCAGTTCGACGAGTACGCACAGGTGCTGTACGCGACCGACGGCAGCATCTACGGGGCGCGCCCCGCGGGGGTCGTCTCGCCGCGGTCGGTCGCGGACGTCCAAGCAGCGATGCGGGTCGCCGCCGACCACGGCGTGCCCGTCCTCGCACGCGGCGCGGGCTCCTCGCTCGCCGGGCAGACGGTCGGGCCGGGCTGTGTCGTGCTCGACTTCTCGCGGCACATGGACGGGATCGTTGAGGTCCGCCCCGACGACCGCCGCGCCGTGGTCGAGCCGGGCGTCGTCCAGGACCGCCTCGACGCCCGGCTCGCCGAGGACGGGCTGAAGTTCGCGCCGGATCCGGCCTCCTCGGCGCGGGCGACCGTCGGCGGCGGGATCGGCAACAACTCCACGGGCGCGCACTCGGTCCGGTACGGGATCACGGACGCCTACACCGAGGAGCTGACGGTGGTGCTCGCGGACGGAACGCTCATCGAGACCCGTGAGGTCGTCCTCGACTCGCCGGAGTACGAGGCGATCGTCGCGGGCGAGGAGGACAGCGAGCGGGAGGCGGCGCTGTACGAGACGGTCCGCCGGCTCGTCGAGGAGAACGGGGCGGAGATCGACGAGCGGTACCCGACGCTCAAGCGGTCGGTCTCGGGGTACAACCTCCACAAGGCCATCTACGAGAACGACGAGGGCGAGGAGGTGATCAACCTCTCGAAGCTGTTCGTCGGTGCGGAGGGCACGCTCGGCGTCGTCGTCGAGGCGGAGGTGTCGCTCGTCACCCGCCCCGAGGAGACCGCGCTGGCGCTGTACTGCTTCGACTCGCTCTCGGCGGCGATGCGGGCGGTCCCGGAGGCGCTCGAGTTCCCGGTGAGTGCGGTCGAGCTGATGGACGACGAGGTGTTCGGGCTCGCAGCGGGCTCCCCGCAGTTCGCGGAGTACGCCGAGCCGATCCCCGACCGCGCCGCGGCGGCGCTCATGCTCGAGTGGGACTCCGAGCTGGTCGACGACTTCGAGACGGCGGTCGCCGACACGAACGCGTACTTCCTCGAGGCGGGCGACGCCTTCGACGTCCTCGAGGCGTACACGGCCGCCGACCAGGCCGACCTCTGGAACCTGCGAAAGGCCGCCATCCCGCTCCTGATGAGCATGGAGGGCGACCCGAAGCCGTACCCGTTCATCGAGGACGCGTCGGTGCCGCCCGCGGAGCTCGCCGAGTACGTCGGGGAGTTCGAGGCGGTGCTCGACGCCCACGACACCTCGGCAGCGTACTTCGCACACGCCGGGAGCGGTACCCTCCACATCCGGCCGATCCTCTCGTTGAAAGAGGAGGAGGGAATAGAGAAGATGCACTCGATCGCCGACGACGTCACCGACCTCGTGTTGGACCACCACGGGGCGTTCTCGGGCGAACACGGCGACGGGCTCGCCCGAACCGAGTTCAACCCGAAGATGTACGGCGAGCAGCTCTGGACCGCCTTTCAGGAGCTCAAGTCGGCGTTCGACCCCGAGTGGCGGCTGAACCCCGGGAAGGTCGTCTACGTCGACGGCGAGACAGCGAGCGAGCGCGGCTATCCCGAGACCGCCGCGGACACGGACATGCGCGAGCACCTCCGGTACGGGGCGGCGTACCAGTCGATCGAGCCACGGACGACGCTCGATTTCGACGACGAAGGAGGGTTCTCCCACCTCGTGGAGCTGTGTAACGGCTGTGGCACCTGCCGGGAGACCGACTCGGGCGTGATGTGTCCGACCTATCGCGCCTCCGGCGAGGAGATCCAGACGACGCGGGGACGCGCCAACATGCTTCGGGCCGCCATCAGCGGCGACCTCGACGACGACGAGATCCACTCCGACCGCTTCCAGGGGGAGGTGCTCGACCTCTGTGTGGGGTGCAAGGGGTGCAAGAGCGACTGTCCGACCGGCGTCGACCTCGCGAAGCTGAAAGCGGAGGTGAAACACGAACACCACGAGTCGGAGGGCGCGGGGCTCCGCGAGCGGCTCTTTCGCGACGTCGACCGCCTCTCGGCGATCGGGAGCGCGCTCGCGCCGCTGTCGAACGCAGTGACGAAGCTCCCCGGAGCGAGGCGGGTCATGGACGCCGTCGCGGGGATCGCGCCCGACCGCGAACTGCCGACGTTCCGCTCCGAGAGCTTCGAGGAGTGGTTCGCCTCCCGGGGCGGCTCGACGGTCGACCCCGCGGACGCGGTCGACACGGTCGTGTTGTTTCCGGACACCCACACGAACTACAGCTACCCGGCTGCCGGGAAGGCGGCCGTCGCGGTGCTGGAGACGGCGGGGATCCGCGTCGAGGTCCCGGACGACCTCGCGCCGTCGGGACGGGCTGCCTTCTCGACCGGCTTCCTCGACGTCGCCCGCGAGCGCGCGGAGGCGAACGTCGCAGTGCTCGCCCCGCGCGTCCGGGAGGGGACGTCGGTCCTCTTCGTCGAGCCCTCCGACGCGGTGATGCTCCAGGACGAGTACCTGGACTTGCTCGACGGCGACGCCGTCCGGGCGGTCTCGTCAGCCGCCTACGGCGTCTGTGAGTACCTCGACGCCGGTCGGGTCGACGAGCGGCTGGCGTTCGACGCGCCAGCCGAGTCGCTGACCTATCACGGCCACTGTAACCAGAAGGCGACCGACAAGGACCACCACGCGGTCGGCGTGCTCCGGCGTGCCGGCTACGAGGTGGACCCGCTCGACTCCTCGTGTTGCGGGATGGCCGGCTCGTTCGGCTACGAGTCCGAACACTACGACCTCTCGAAGGCGATCGGCCGGATCCTGTTCGACCAGGTGGAGTCGAGCCCCGGGGAGACGGTGACCGCGCCGGGCGCGTCCTGCCGTTCGCAACTCGGCGACCGCGAGGGGGAGACGGCCCCGCCGCACCCGATCGAGAAGGTGGCCGAGGCGGTGACCGGACCGGCGGGCACGACGACCGCGGGCGACGACTGAGACGAGTCCGGTCGCGTCCGGCGACGACTGAGGCGCCTCCGGGCACGGGTCGCCACGTTCGAGAAACCGCGATCGAGGAGGCGGGGATCGGGTCAACCGCCCAAGAGTTATCCCCGATCGAACCGTGTTAACGAATGCCATGTGCCATCACGTGGGCGAGGCGCTCTCGCCGGAGGAGATCCGGGAGCGTCACCGGTCCTGGGCGGCGGAAGGGGAGCCCGACGACGCGCCGGACGGCGGGCTCGACGAGCCGGCGGAGACGGACGAGCCGGACCCGCCGCGCGTGCCGGCGGGCGACTGACGCGACGGCGACGCGGGCCGGCACGCACGACGCCGGCACGCCCCGCCGCGAGTACCGCGTTTTTCACCCGACTGCTCCGAGAGCCACCGCCGCGGCCGGAGGACACTACACCGTTCGGCGCCTCCTGTCCGTATGGACCTCTTCTGGCATCGACGTGACCCCCGCACTCGAGACAACGCCGGACTGGCGGCCGCCGCTCGCGCCGCCACGGTCGCCGATCCGCTCGTTCCCGTCTTCGTGTACGACGCCGATCTCCTCGGGACGGTCGGGGCGAGACAGCGCGCGTTCTTCCTCCGGCACGTCGCACTGCTCGAGGACCGCTATCGTGAACTCGGCAGCGACCTCGTCGTTCGGGCGGGCGAGCCCGACGAGGTGCTACCGGCGCTCGCCGCCGAGTACGACGCCGAGACGGTCTTCTTCAACGAACACTACCGCGCGGCCCGGCGCAACCGCCAGCGACGCGTCGAGGACGCGCTCGCCGGCGCCGACGTCGCGACCGACGCCCGGACCGATCTCGTGTTGGTCGGCCCCGATCGATTGGAGCGGTCGTATCCGAACCACGGCCGGTTCCACGACGACTGGGAGCGGGTTCCGAAACGAAACCCGTATCCGGAGCCGGACGCCGACGCGCTGGCGACCGTCTCCGACGCTAAAACGGTTCCCAGGCCGGACGTCGATATCGACCTCCCGCCGGCCGGATACCGAGCCGCCCGTGAACGGTACGAGGACTTCCTCGACGGCGGGATCACCTCCTACGCCGATACCCGCGACGACCTCGCGCTGGCGGTCGAAGCCCCGACACTGGCGGTCTCGCGCATGTCACCGTACCTCTCGACCGGCGCGATCGGGATCCGGGAGCTGTGGGCGGACGCCGGCGACGTCTACGACGCCGTCGCCGGCGACGAACAGCGCAACGTCGACAAGTACCGGTACGAGCTCTCCTGGCGCGAGCAGATGTACCACCTGTTGTACTACAACCCCGACCTCGCCGTCTCCGACTACAAGTCGTTCCCCAACGAGATCGCCTGGCGTGACGACGACGCGGCGTTCGAGGCGTGGAAAGCGGGCGAGACGGGGTATCCGCTCGTCGACGCCGGCATGCGCCAGCTCGATCGGGAGGGATACGTCCACAACCGACCGCGGCAGGTGGTCGCCAGCTTCCTCACCAAACACCTGCTCGTCGACTGGCGTCGAGGCGCACGGTACTTCACGAAGCAACTGATCGACCACGACTACGCCTCGAACCACGGTGGGTGGCAGTGGGCGGCATCGACGGGCACGGACTCCGTGGACGTCCGGATCTTCGACCCCGTCAGCCAGGCAGGGAAGTACGACGACGGTGCCCGTTTCATCCGCGAGTACGTTCCCGAACTCCACAGCGTGCCTGCCGAAAAGGTGATCGACTGGCCGACACTGTCGCGTCGCGAGCGCGAGGACCTCGCTCCGGAGTACGCCGGTCCGATCGTCGACCGGAACGAGGGATACGAGCGAGCACAGCGCGTCTTCGAGGAGGCGCTCGGCAAACGGTAACGCGGCCGAGCCCCGAGGTCTTTGTCCGACGGGCCCTTCCGGATCGTATGCCGAGCGTCAGCGACACCTACATCGAGAACCGCCAGCGCGTCCAGCCGACCCACACCAACAACTACGCGTCAGCACACGGCGGCAACGTGGTCAAGTGGATGGACGAGGTCGGCGCGTTGTCGGCCATGCGCCACGCCGGCGAGACGTGCGTCACCGCGAAGATCAACGAGCTCGACTTCAAACGACCGATCCCGCAGGGGGACACCTGCGTGATCGAGTCGTACGCGTACGCCGCCGGCCGAACCAGCGTTCGCGTCCGACTCCGGGCGTTCCGTGAGTCGCCACGAACCGGCGAGCGGGAGCTGACGACCGACTCCTACTTCGTCTTCGTCGCCGTCGACGCGGACGGGTCGCCGACGCCCGTCCCCGAACTCACCGTCGACGGGGAGCGCTGCCGGAAGCTACGCGACGACGCGCTCGCAGCGGAGCCCGACGAGGGATAGGACACCCGTGCTGTTCAGTATGAGCGTTGGCTACTGTCCCGTGCTACCATTGGTTAAGTAACATATTTGTTTTGAAACGACATCTTTCCCGTATGACACGGTGTATTCATTGCGGAAAACCCTCCTCTGGCCGATTCAGCCTCGTTTTCGAGCGGGAGTCGGGACGACGGGAGATGGATCTGTACCTCTGTGAGCAGTGTATCGATCGGTTCGAGGCTGCCCCGGACGTTCACGTGGCCGAGTGACCGTCGGGGTGAGAACCGACCGGCCGGCTCAGGGGAACGTGGAGTCCGACTCCGTCTCGATCTCCGCCGTCCTCCCGTCCCGTATCCGGGGTCCGCCCCGATCGACCGCCCCCTCGAGCTCCTCGGTCTCCAGAAGACGGTCCAGCCGTCGCTCGAACTCCGCCTCGTCGATCTCGCCGGTCGCGTACCGTCTCCGGAGGGTGACGACCGGGCCCTCGTCGGTCGATTCCGTCTCCACGTTCGTCGTCCCTGCCGTGTCCGGGGACGAGACGAACGGGGCGTCCGCACCGAGTATCGCGACGACCGGGAGCAGGACCAGGAAGCCGAACACGAACGTCGCGGGGACGAGCACGCCCAACTCGAGCACCGCGAAGAGCGACGTCAACCCGAACGAGAGGGCTACGATGAGCCCCATGAGCCGTTTCTTTTCGAACCGTGGGAGGGCGACCATGAGCGGTGGGTTCCGGTCGGGATTGGAAAAGCGTGTCGCTGAGCGGAGCCCGCATCGACGACTATTCACGTCGCGCCCGCGCAGTCGTCGTCGAATGCTGCGATACGTGACGACGAACGCGGGCAAGGTCCGCGAGGCGGAGAGCTACCTGGCGGACGGCTCGGTCAGCCAGTTGGCGTTCGACTACACGGAGATACAGGCTGACGAACTCGCGCCGATCGCGGCCCGCGGCGCGCGCGAGGCGTACCGGGAGGCGGGCGAGCCCGTCCTCGTCGACGACGCGGGGCTGTTCGTCGAGGCGCTCGACGGCTTTCCCGGGCCCTACTCCTCGTACGTCGAGGACACGCTCGGGGTCGACCGAGTGTGGGAGATCGCCCGCTCGATCGAGGACCGCCGGGCAGGGTTCCGGTGTACCCTCGCGTACTGCGACGGCGAAGAATTCGCCGCCAGCCCCGACCCGATCGACCGGGGCGACCGCGTCGCCGCCGCGGCTGTGGGGCCGGACGACCCGGACGCGGACGGGACCGACGACGGGACCGACCCCCTCCCGGTCAAGCTCTTCGAGGGCTACGTCCCCGGGCGGATCGTCGCCCCGCGCGGCGACGGCGGGTTCGGCTACGATCCCATCTTCGAACACGACGGCGAGACGTTCGCGGAGATGGACACCGACCGGAAGAACGCGGTCTCCCACCGCGGGCGGGCGCTGGAGAAGTTCGCGGAGTGGTACGCGGACCGGTAGCGGGGAGGTACACGGAGTGGCACGCGGACCGGTAACGGGGAGTCACCACGTCCGCGTGTCCCGGTCCGGTCCGGGGTACTCACCGCCGACGACCTCGGGGTAGAGCCGTTCGGGCGAGAAGACGGTCGCGAACGCGCGCGGCTCGCGCACGCTGACCGGTAGTCGGTCGCGGAGCCCCACGGCTGAAGACGGCCCTGTCAGCGCCGGATCGAGGCTGATCACCTGCATCGCACTGCCGTGGTACGCCGACGCCAGCGCCGGGTGGTCGCCCGCGGGATGGGTCACGGGCTCGCGCCACGCGGCCACCTGCGCGCGCCAGTCGCGCGCGAGGTCCGGGTCGGCCAGCGTCGCCACCACCGCCTCGACGTCGTCGAGGAGGGCGTCGCTGGCGACGAGCGTCGTCCAGGAGTGTCCACGGAGGTGATCGAGCGCGTCGCGAGCAGTACCGCCGACGAGCAGGTCCGCCGCCAACACGTCCGCGTCGGCGACGACCCGCGCGGGGCTGGGTTCCGGTCGCCCGTCGTCGTCCGGAACGCTCATGGGTCGCCGTCCCGCTCCGCCCGGGCGTCCCGTTCCGTCCCGTCCTCTCGTTCCGTCCCGTCCTCTCGTTCCGTCCCGTCCTCTCGTTCCGTCCTGCCGTTCCGCGCTGCACGCCGCTCGGTGAGCGCGCGCGAGATCGCCTCCTCGTCGACACCGGAGCCGTCGGCCCGGTCGAACAGGTCGCCGAAGGTCATGTTCGTACCCTCCGCCGCCGTCCATATCGACCTTCCGGCCCGTCTCCGGGAGGGGAGTCCCCCCGGCGTGCCCGCGTCGTCTCCGCCGGCACGGGTCCCCACCGCAGCGTGGGACGGCCGTCGGACGCGGAGCACACGTCTGACGCGGGTATAAGTCGGTCCAGTCATCCGATCCGATCGGGCGCGTCGCCCCGAGCGGTTCGGGGTGGAGTGCCGATTCCCCCGGTTTCTCGGGCGACGGCGCGCGCCGTCGTCCCCGACACCGTTCGAACGGCGAGCCATGTGTAATCGTACCAAACAACGATGTGGGAGGGGCCCCTACTCGAGGTATGGTAGACGACACGTCCGCGACCGCCACCGCGGGTCGGATCGGATCGCTCACCTCGACGCACTGGGTCGGCGTCGCCGTCGCGGTCGTGAGCGCGCTCGTACACCTCGTGTTGGGGGTCGGGTTCGTCTCGGACTTCCTCGATACCGGGCTCACGGTCTCGCTCGCGATGGGCGTCTCCTTCCTCGTCGCGACCGCCGGCTTCCTCCTCGGGGTCTGGCTCGTCGTCACCGGGCAGCTCCGTCCGACGGTCTATCTGCTCGGGATCCCGTTCACCGCCGGCCAGATCGTCCTCTGGTACGTCCTCAACAGCCCCGGGCTTCCCGCTCCGCCGCCGATAAACCCGCTGTCGGCGGTCGACAAGGTCGCCCAGGTCGTCCTGATCGCGGTGCTCGTGGTCCTGTACCGTCGGGAGTCGTAGCGGGCGACGGAGACCGCCTCACAGCCGGCCGCTCGCGACGAGCCAGTCGCGCACGAAGGAGGCGACGACCGGCACCGTGGCGACGGCCGTGAGCAGTCGGGAGGCTCCCGTTCCTGGAACCGGCGACAGCGCGAGCCAGGTCGCGAGCATCGTCGCTGCGCCGATCGGGCGACGGACCCGACTCGGCCGGAGGTCGTGGGTGGGGAGCCCCCGCCGTCGCCGGCGTCGGAGACCGTAAGCGAAGAGGGGTCGGGCGAGCCCGACCGCGAGGAACGCGACCGGCGCGGCGCCAGCGACGACGGCGACCGTCGCGCCGACGAGGACGGTCGCCCCGTCGACCTCGACGTCGAGCTCCGCGCCGAGTTCGGTCACCGCGTCGGTCGCGCGCGCCACCGCGCCGTCGACCGCGTCGCCGCCGGCGGCGACCGCGAACAGCGCGCCGGCGAGCCAGCCGTCCCCGCCGCCCGCCGTCGCGGCCGGGTCGACGACCAGGTACGCGCCGAGCAGTGCGAGCGCCGACGCGCGAAGGGTCGTCACGGCGGTCGCCGCCGTTACCGGCTC
>NZ_QMIM01000024.1 GCF_003287355.1 Halorubrum sp. 48-1-W | reverse complement strand
CCTTCACCGCGCCAGCAACGAGGCCTTCTCGATCAAACATTCCGTTCCAATAGCACTCTTCAGTGACCAGCCATTACAGACGAGAATATGTCTGAAAAAGAGGATTTCAACAGAGCCAGATAGGATTGACATCCTCCCCGCGCTTCAGCGCGAGGCTTTCTCCTCGATTCTCCGTAAGATGGATTGCGTCTTTCAGTCGTTCCCACTGAGCGGTGTTCGCAACCGAGATCAAGGAACTCGTATCAGCCAGTATCGGATAGCGAGCCTCACTCGCCATCGCTGCCCGTCAAGAATTCGGACGTGTCTCGCTCCATAGCTGACTCGAACGACTCTTTCTCTTCTTCCATCCTATCGAGTTTCTCACCGAGAAGGACACGGGCTACGTCCTCACCGATCTCGCCACGACTGTATCGTTCGTACACCGCAATCTTGTCCTGTTCATCTAATGACTGTCGGAGCATTTCGACCAGGCCGACGCGGGCGAGTTCGCTCACGTTGACGCCACCGATGTGAATTTCATCGAGGAGCTCCGCGGCCTCTTTTTCAGCTCCGGCACGGAACTGAATCGTCTTGTCATAGCTTGATCCGCTCATACGTTGACGTTCGACGTGGAGATGCATATATGTTATGACGCGTACCTACTTGTCATTACAAGTAGCCAAGAACGTAGCACTACCAGACAGGTCTCCCCTCTCAAGAGGTGTGATGTGAGTTAGGAATCATGTAGAACCATTATGATCTAATGAAATGAGCGAAAGCTAGTGGACTCGTCCTTCTCCTGAGCAGGATCGGTTGTCTCTGTTGAGATCCCATTCATCGAGAGCAGTTCACGTTATTGCGTTGCGATCCGGTCAGGACCGTGAAGGACAGTTAAGATGTTACGTATCGATCGGTACGCATGGAAACCCGCCCACTCGGCGACACCGGCCACGAGAGTAGTATCCTGACGTACGGCTCTATCGCCTTGAACTACGTCGAACAGGAGCGGGCCAACCGGATGGTCGACGCGGCCATCGACGCCGGCGTCAACCACTTCGACGTCGCCCCGACCTACGGCGACGCCGAGGTGAAACTCGCACCCAAACTGAACGAGTACCGGGACGACGTCTTCCTCGGGTGTAAGACACAGGAGCGGACCTACTACGGAGCCTGGGGCGAACTCCACAGGTCGCTTGCTCGGTTAGGCGTCGACAAGATAGACCTCTATCAGTTCCACGCCGTCACCCGATACGACGAACTCGACGCCATAACGGGTGACTACTCACCGGAAATGGCACAGGGGGACCACGACCCCGGCGCGTTACGGGCGTTCATCGAGGCAAAGGAGGAAGGCCTCATCGACCACATCGGGCTGACCAGCCACGGTGACCCGAGCCTCATCCGCACTGCCATCGAGCGCGTCGACGAACTGGAAACGGTGATGTTCCCGTTCAACTACACGCTGGCAGCAAAGGACGGGCCGGAGCACGACTACGGTTCCGTCCTCGAGCTCGCCGAGGAGGAGGGACTCGGTACGCTGTGTATCAAGGGCTTCGCCAAGCAACCGTGGCCTGACGACCTGCCCGCCGAAGAGCGCCCATACAACACGTGGTACGAGCCCTACGACACGGCGACGGAGCTCGAGGAGTGTCTCCGGTTCTCGCTTTCACACGGCATGACCTCCATTCCGAGCGCTGGCGACCCCGAACTCCTGCCCGCGATCCTGAAGGCAGCACGGGAGTACGAACCGATGAGCGAGGAAGAACGGGCCGAGATTCGCGAGCGCGCGGAGGACAACGACTCCCCCGTGCCTGCGCCGTGACACCCTCCCCGCCCTAGAGAGCGAAGAACGGCGTCATCGAACACGACGGGTGAGTGGGAACGGTTTTTAGCCTATCAGGCCTCACGTCTCGGTATCCCGTGTCCGAGAGTTCCGAGGCGTCATGGCGGACCTATTTCGGCTTCGACGATCCGTACGAGAATCAGGGCGACGTCATCGAGAACATCATCGACACCGCCCGTAATTCCGGGTATTTGGCGATGGAAGGCCCGTGCGGGACGGGAAAAACGATGGCAGCGCTCACGGCGGCGAGTTATCTCGTCCGGGAAACCGATCAGTTCGAGAACGCGGTCGTCGTCACGCCAGTCAAACAACAGCGCCAGCAGTTCGTCGAAGACCTCCGGGTCATCAACGGCAGGGTCGACGACCCGTTGGCAGGGATCGCACTCGTCGGGAAACGAGATCTATGCCCGTACGGGCGTGAAAACGTGTTTCCGGCCGGGAGTAGCGTCCAGGAACGGTGTGAGGACCTGCGGGAAACCACGGCCGGGCTCGTCAACGAAGACAGCGACCTCCAGGTCCCACAACAGTTCGAGACGACGGACGCGTCATCTCCGCCGGAACCGGTTCCGGAGGAAGACAAGTGGTGGGACCCGGCGAAAGGCCACGTCCTCGTCGAGAACGCTCGGCGGGATCCGCTCGACGAGGACGCCGAACCGCTTCACACTGCCGGGCGAACCGCGCCGTATCCACGGTCCCAACCGTCGACGACCCCGGAGATGACGGGGTCCGAGACCCGGCAACTGTACTGTCCGTTCGAAGCCGACTGGTACGGTCGTGACAAGGGATCGCCGGTCGCGTTCTCTTCGGGCGATCGTCACGTCGTCACGACCGAGGAGCTCCTGCCGAACGCCGTCGAGGCGGGCACGTGTCCCCATCGGGCGATGTCGGTGCTGATGGAGAGTGCGGACGTCGTGATCGGAAACTACAACCATCTCTTCGACGCGGCCAGCCGTCAACTCACCGCGCCGATCCTTGGCGAGCGAACGCTCGTCATCGTGGACGAAGCACATCGGATGGAGGAACGCGTCCGTGACCTGCTCACGGACACGATCGGGTACTATACCGTGAAACGTGCCAAACACGACCTCGAACGGGTCCTCCACCCGGCACGGCAGGGGCCGCAGAACAGGCGCCAGCTCGAGTCCCGTCTCGCGTCCCACGACGTTCCGCTCGAAGCGGTCGAGACCGCAGCAACGTTCTACGACGACGTGTTGGGGTGGTTCGAGACCCGCGTGGACGACGAACTCCGGGACAGGTTCGAACGCTACGGCTCCGGGCTGGCGTGGAACTCGCTACCGGACGACGACGTCGAAATTCCACTTCGCGAGCCGAACGAGCCCGAACCGGACGAGTTCACGCGCTGGGCTGAGCGGGCCGGTCACGACGGGAACACGTTCCGGATGCTGAGCGAGGTCGGGTCCGCGGTCGAGGACACGTTAGAACGGATGGGTTCCGAGCGGGACTGTGTCTGTACCGCCGTCGGCGCACTGTTCGGGCAGTGGTGGGAACGGGACCACGTCGAGTACTTCCGCGAGATCGAGCTGGACCGCTCGGAGAAAGACGACCGGGACGTCGACGAGCCGTGGATGAACCACTACAACGCGTCGCTCGTGATGTACAACTGTATGCCGTCCCGGAAGATCAAGGAGATCCTCGACGACTTCGGCGGCGGCGTCCTGATGAGCGCGACCCTCGAACCGCTCTCGATTTTCGAGGAAGTCACCGGGCTTCGGGAGGCAGCGATCGACGACGAGGACCCCCGCGTCGTCTCCACACGCACGTACGATCTGACGTTTCCCGAGGCGAACCGTGCCAGCTGGATCGTCGATGTCGAAGCGTTCAAGAAACGGAACCGGGGCGAACCAGATCCCGGGAACGCGAACGGGACTCGGGAGCGGTACGCCTACGTCGCACGGGAGATCGCACGGAGCCACGGCAACGTCCTCCTCGCGTGGCCGAACTATTCCGAAGCCGAATGGGCAGCTGCTCGGCTCCGGGATGAGATCGACAAGCCGGTTCTGCTCGATCGGTCCTCGAGTCACGAGGAGACGCGCGAACTGAAACGCGAGTTCGTTCACGGCGAACCGAGCGTCCTCGTGACGAGTACCCGCGGCACGTTGACCGAAGGCGTCGATTACGATGGGGACGACTTACACACGTGCGCCGTGTTCGGCGTTCCGCTCGTGAACATCGGGTCACCCAGAGTTCAAGCCGTCCAACACGCGTACGGTGACCGGTTCGGATCGGAAAACGCGTTCACCTACTCGCTCACGATCCCGGCGGTGCGGCAGGTGCGACAAGCGCTCGGTAGGGTCATCCGCGGGCCGGACGAACGCGGTGTCCGGATCGTCGTCGGCGAACGGTTCGTCCCGAACGCGTTACACTCGGTGTACGACTACTTCCCACGGAACGAGCGGGAGGAGTTCGTACGGATGAAACCGGACTTCCTGGAGTCACAGTTCGAAACGTTTTGGAACCGTGGATGACGTCTCGGAGACGCGAACCGTAGACCGATAGTCATCCCCTCGTGGCGGTCGGCAGCCGTACACCAGTACGCTGACCGACGAACGGGTGTTCCTCGTCCGTGACGAACTGGACCGTAGGCAGAGATCGTTGCGTTATCGGTGTGTTCTCGATGCGACGAAGGCTGTCGTTACGGTTCGATAACGGGCTCGTAACTAAGCCTACCGAGAGTCGAGAACGTCCATGGAATCCATCGAGCGAACTCGATCGTACCACGCCGTCTGCCGCGAGTGCCCCACGGAACGGGTATTCGAGTCGGCGGACGAAGCACACACGTTCGTGACAGAACATGCGGACCGAACCGACCATACGGTAGTCGCGGAGCGAGTGGACTGACCCGCACCGGGACGTGAACCCACGGTCGGCGAACCGAACTCGATCCGGGCGAGGTCACTCGATCCGGGCGAGATCAGTTCTCCCGGCGGGCGAACGCGAGGTTGCCGGAGACGTTCTTGATGTACGCCCGGACGGTCTCGCCCTCCTGTGCGCCGGGGACGAAGACGGTGTACTCGCCGACCTCGGCGACGCCGTCGCCCTTGCGGCCGGTGCCGACGATCTCGAGCTCGTACGTCTTGCCCTCCTCGATGGCCTCCTCCTGACGCTGGGTGTTCGACGTCGTCTGTTTGGCGACCGGTCGGAACGCCCCACAGGCCTCACACCGGAGCATGGGCGTTCGGTTCTCCGTCTCCAGTCGCGTGTCGGGCAGGCCACACTCCGAACAGGTGACGAACGACTCGATGTAGGAGTCGATCGCCGCCTGGAAATCGCGCTCGCGGAAGTTCCCGCTGTAGCGTGCCCTGCCGTCCTCGTACTGGCCGGCCGTCCCGAGCTCCTGTTGGATCTTCGAGTGGACGTGCTCGGGCTCGCGGCTCAACGCGTCGGCGATGGCCGAGAGGTTCGTCAGTCGGGTGAACGCGCCGTCCTTCTGCGTTTCGGGGTCGGGGACCGACAACCGCTCGTCGGATCCGTCGAAGTCCGGAACCGCGTCCATCGCGCGGTCGAGGCTCGATTCGTATTCCATACGGATACGAACGGCTGGCCGACGGAAATCGCTTCCGGGTTCCGAGCGCGGGCTCTACGATCCGCCCCGTTCTCGCCAGCGTTTACAAGATCGTCCGGAGCAGTCCGACTGCGAGGACACACACGAGGAGGTACGAGAGGACGACGAGGACGTTCCGTTTGGGGGCGTTCCGCGCCGTTCCCGGGAGGAGTTTCGGGAGCGAGCGGAGGTGGAGAGCGTCGTGACTCCCGCGGCGTTGGTCCGGTTCCTCTGGCCTGCCGTCGTCCATCACGGCGTGACGGTACCGTCCCTTCCGGTTAGCTATGTACCGCGATAACGAGTTTACGACCCGGTTAACGACCCCACGATCCCGTCCGTCACGGGACTTCCTTCCGGACGCCGCGTCGGTACACGACCTCGAGCGCCTCGATGGGTGGACCTCTCGACGGTCGAACTCGATTCGACGGAACGGACCACTTCCGGGGCGACCCGTCGATGGAGAGGAGAAGTAGCGGGAGGTAGATTTGAACTACCGATCTCCGGGTTATGAGCCCGGCGGAATCTCCTGGCTATCCCATCCCGCTATCGGGATCAACTCGGGGTAAACTGTTAAGGGTTCTGATCCCGCCGCCGGTATGCGGTTCGCTCTCGTGTGGTTTATAACAGGATCGGCGGACGCGGGCCGGCGTTTCCGGGCTATTCTTCGCCGAGCAGGCGGTCGACGAGTTCCTCGGGATCGAACCGTTCGAGGTCGTCGTACCCCTGGCCGGTCCCCAGAAAGAGGACCGGCTTGCCCGTGACGTACGCGACGGAGATCGCCGCGCCACCGGAGGAGTCGGCGTCCGCCTTCGTCAACACCGCGCCGTCGATCTCGGCGGCCTCGTTGAACTCCTTCGCGCGGTTGACCGCGTCCTGTCCCGCGACCGCCTCGTCGACGAACAGTGTCATGTCGGGGTCGACGACGCGGTCGATCTTCTCGAGTTGCGCCATCAGGTCGTCGCTCGTGTGGAGCCGGCCGGCGGTGTCGCCGAGGACGACGTCGACGTCGTTCGCCTCGGCGTACTCCACGCCGTCGTAGATCACGGCGGCGGGGTCGCCGCCCTGGTCGTGGGCGATCAGCTCGCGGTCCAACCGCTCCGCGTGCTCGGCGATCTGTTCGTTCGCGCCCGCGCGGTAGGTGTCGCCGTTCGCCAGCACCGACGAGTAACCGCGTGCCTCGAGCCACTCGGAGAGCTTTGCGATGGTCGTCGTCTTCCCCACGCCGTTGACGCCGGTGAAGACGATCGTCAGCGGCTTCTCGGCCTCGGCGACACGCTCCTCGAAGTCGAACTGACCGACCGCGATGACGTCGAGGAGCGCGTCGTGAAGCGCCCGCTCGACCAGCTCGCCGGTCGTCTCGACCTGCTTTCGGGACTCGCCGAGCATCGTTTCGCGGACCGTTTCGAGGATCCGCTCGGCGACGCTCATCTCCACGTCGCTCTCTAAGAGGGCCATCTCGAGGTCCCAGAGCGGCTCCTCCAAGTCCTCCTCCTCGATGATGATCCGGCCCGTCGCGAACGCCTTCGCGCGCTGGAAGGTGCTCGGCTCCGTCGACTCGTCGCTCGCGTCGTCGACCGAGGTGGTTTCGCTCGCGTCGACAGTCGGGGCGCCGGCTGTTTCGTCCGCCGCGCCCCCGGCCGCGTCGTCCGCCGCGGATCGCCCGCTCGCGTCGGCCGTCTGCTCTTCGTCTTCGGGGGCTCCCTCTCCTTCTGGAGCCTCCTCGCTCCCGGGAGCCTCCTCCGTGGACTCCGCTACGTCCTCACGGAAGCTGTTCAGCTTGTCCTTCAGTCCGTCGAACACGGTCCGTTACCTCACTCGTCGTCGGCCTGCTGTTGCATCTGCTGCATCTGCTGTTGTTGCATCTGCTGTTGCATCTGCTGGGCCTGCTGTTCGAGCTCCTGGCTCTCGGACTCCAGCTCGTCGATATCCGCCTGTGTCTCCTCGATCCGGTCGTCGAGCGCGTCCTGCTTGCGGCGGAGGACGTCGATGGCGTCGTCCTGGTCCTGTTCGGCCGAGTAGTTGCCGCCGAGCGAGACGACGACCTCGTCGATGTCCTGGACCTCAGCGCGGACGTACGCGCCGCCGCCGAGCGGCACCTGGACCGTCGCGCCGGTCTCGAGCGTCTCGATCGCCTCGACCGCCTCGTCGATGTCGGCTTTCTCCCCGCGGTATCCCTCGACCTCCGACTCGAGCGCTTCGATCTCCTGATCGAGCGCCTGAAGCTCCTGGGAGAGCTGCTGGAGCTGCTGTTGTCCGCCGCCCATCATGCTGCGGACACCTCCTCGATATCGATCTGGGTGCGCTTTCGCCCGTGTTGGCTACCCACCTGCGTGTAGATACGCTCGCGTGCGAGGTCCTCGTTCTCCGCCTCGACCTCCTTGGTGAACGGCTGGTATCCGTCCCTGCTCTGGAACCGTCCGCTCACGGTGTAAGTACTCATGTCACAGCATCCGGTAGGGACAGGGAAGTATCTTCCTAAAAACGGACGGCGGAACGGTGCCGGAAGACGCGACGAGAACGGGAGCGTGGGCGAGTCTCTCGGCAGTCAGTCGATGAACCCGAGCGTCTCCTCGATGCGTCCGAGTTCGGGGCCAGTCGTGTCCTCGCCGACGACGTAGCCGTCGTCGCTCGCGAGGAGTCCGGAGCCGACGAGCGGCGCGCCGTAGTTGACCGTCCCGAGGTCCGCGCGAACGTCGAGCGCCTCCTCGACGGCCTGTAGCTCCGGCTCGCTGGACTTCGGGTGACAGAGGACGCCCGTGTCGTTCGCGACCGCGGCGGTGCCGACCGTCCGGACGTCCGCCAGATCGCCGCGCTCGACCGGGACGTCCAGCGTCCGTTTTATCGTCCGGATCGCCTCGCGCGGCAGGTCCGGGTGGACGTACGCGCCGTAGTCGTTGGCCAACACGACGTTACCGGCGGCGTTGATCCGGCCGGGAAGCTCGCTGACCTCCCGGTCCGCGGCCTCGGCGATCCGGTCCTTCTCGCGTTCGGTCGCGCGCTCCGAGACGAGCACGCCGTTCTCGTTGCCGGCAGCCAGCGACCCGACGGTGTTGGAGCCGCCGACGGTGGTCGCGAGCACGTCGGCGTCGAGTTCCGCGCCGAGGTCGTCGGCGAGGTCGTCGTCGACGTCCGGCCTGACCAGGAGGAGGTCGCCGGCGACGCGGGCGAATACCCCCACGTACGACGAGCCGGTGAAGGTCGCCCGTAACACGTTATTCGGCGTGCTCGGCTTCGACGACCGGCTCGCCGTCCTCGACGAACCGAGCCGCGCGGACGCGGAGCTTGCTCGGGGGGTTCTGCCGACCGTTCGCCCAGACGGCCTCGTTGACCGAGGCGTCGAGGATCACGTCGTCGCCGTCGACCGAGAAGTGCTTCGCGAGGTGCTCGCGGACGATCTTCACGGCGTAGTCGGCGCGCTGCTGGACGGGCTTCCCCTTGGCGTCGCGGAGCGGGACGGTGACGACGCGCTCCTCGAAATCACTCGTGCTCATTTACTCGTCGAGGTCGTTCCGACGCCAGTTGCGCCGCTTGGGGTTTCGCGTGACGTTCATGTCGGTCTTCATCATGACCCACGCCGGGACGCGGGTGTTCTGGCGGTCCGCCTTCGCCAGACGCTTCTTTTTGGCCTTCGATTTGTCTCCCATAGTGGGCTACCGTTCCGCCGGACCGCATAAAACCCCTTCCATACGACCCCGACGAGCGGTCCGTCACGGCCGTCGTCCGGTCGAAACGCCGCCGCGACGAACCGGTACCGGCCGCGACGACCCGGTCACCACTCGCGTTCCGCGAGCCCGGTATAGAGCTCCCGACACCGCTCGAGGACGTCGATCGAGACGCTCTCGGTCTCCGTGTGCGCCTCGCCGGGTTCGGAGGGGCCACACACGAGACACTCGGTGCCGGCCTCCGACAGCCAGCCCGCGTCGGTCGCGTGCGGCTTCGTCACGTGTTCCGGCCGGTCGAGCCCGCGTTCCTCGTGTACCTCGCGCGCGACCGCGAGCGCCGCGTCCGCGAACGCGTCGTCGCCACACCCCATCGGCGGGAGGTCCTGGTCCACGGTCCACTCGACGCCCGGTACGGTCTCCGTGCGGGCGAGGTCCGCCCGCACGCCGGGGACGGTTCGTTCGTCGATCGTCACCTCACACCGGTCGGGGATCACGTTCCAGGTGTCGCCGCCGTGGAACCCCGTGACGACGACCGATCCCGTCACCTCCTCGCCGAACACCGTCGTCGCCGGCGTGTCGAGTCCGCGGACGACGTCGACGGCGTCGCAGGCGCGGTAGATCGCGTTCTCGCCCGCAGCGGGCTCCGAGGCGTGCGCCGACGCCCCCTCCGCGACGAGCGTCGAAGCCCTCCGACCCTTGTGTGCGACGACGACGTCGGTCACGCCCGGTTTCGAGTAGTTCGTCGACCCCTCGGCGACGAGCGCGTGGTCGGGGCGAAACCCCTCCTCTATCGCGTGTCGTGCGCCCTCGCCGCCGGTCTCCTCGCCGACGAAGGAGGCGACCGCGAGTTCGCGGCCCGCGGGCGGGGTGGCGTCGCGGAACGCAAGCAGACAGGCCGCGACCGCGCCCTTCATGTCCGCCGTCCCCCGGCCGTGGATCCGCCCGTCCCGGCGCTCGACGACGTACTCCCCGTCCGTCCCCTCGCCGGTCGTCTGGCGCTCCGCGGGCGGGACCACGTCGTGGTGGCCGACGAGCGCGACCGTCCCCGCGTCCGGGTCCGTCCCGTTCCCGTCGACGTCGCTCCCGTCCGCCCGCTCGTACGCGATCACGTTGCCGGCGTCGTCGCGTTCGACGTCCGCGTCGGTCTCCGCCCGAAGCCACTCCTCGATGGCGTCGCCGGCGGCGGTCTCGTCCTCGTGGGAGGGGATCGAGACCAGCCGTTCGGTCAGATCCGCGAGTTCGCTCATACGGGTCCGTCGGGGGTCGAGTACATAAATACGGCCGGAAGGGTCCGCGCCGATCCCCTCAGGTCACGTCGTGAACAAGTCGGTGTCGTCCGGGACCGCGAACAGCCCCATCCTGACGCCGGCGTCGAGCCAGCCGTAGCCGTACGAGTAGGACGCGAGCGCGTTGACCGGATCCCCGTTCGCCCTGAAGTGCCGGCCGTCCTCCAGGTACGATCCCGCCATCTCGGCGACGTCGACGGCGGCGGCGCCGAGCGGGGTGTCCGCCGGCGGACGGGGGTCCGCAGCGTCGAGTGCGTCGGCGAGCATCCGCTCGTATCGGTCCGTCTTCTCCTCGAGGTCGGCGCTCATACCGTCCCGTTCTCGGGGACGAACAAAGTCGCTGCCTCCCCCGTTCTGCCGTCCGACCCCCCCACTCCGTCCTTCCTCCCCCGATTCGTGCTCCCGATCCGCGACCGATGTTGATGATCCGGGTGAACGCCGGATCTCTTGTTCCTCGGGCGACGAAGTAATCCCGGTCGGGGTGCCTCTGACGACACGTCCGACCGTGTCTTTTCCAACGCGCACGGGCTCGCGTCGGATCGCCGTCGTTCCGGGCCGACACGGGGCTATAGGGACCTCCGGCGTGTAGCTAGGGGCATGCCCGAGTCCGACGTCGTCGATTCGACCGCCGAGACCCGCCACCCGCTGCGGGACGGGACGCCGACGCCGGCGACGAACCCGGGATCGGGGCGCTCCGGTCCCGGAACGAACGGTCGGCCGTTCGCGGAGACGACCGATCACCGCGGAGGGGAAGGTGGACGTCGCGCGTTCGAGCGCCAGCGTCGCCGAGCGGGTCCGCATGACTGACCGGTCGCACCGCGTGGAACGCTGGTTCCTGTTGCGCGCGAACCGCCTCCTCGTCGCCGGCACGTTGACCGCTGTCGTGTTCGTCGCGTTCGTGGTCGTCGTCTCCGGACTCTCGCCACCGTTCGTCGAACGGATGGGTTCGAGCGACCCGGTCGAGACCCTGTTCGGTACGATGATCGCGGCCGTCGTGACCGGGACGACGCTCGTCGTCACGATCGGCCAGCTCGTGCTCACCCAAGAGAACGGCCCGCTCGGCGACCAGCGCGACCGAATGCGAAACTCGATGGACGTACGGGCGTTGACGGCCGAACTGATCGGCTCGCCCGCCTCGACGGACCCCGCTGTCTTCCTCGCCGACATCGTCGAGGCCGTCGCCGACGGAGCCGACGCCCTCCGGACGTCCGTCGCCGGTTCGGACGACGCGGACCTCCGGAACGACGTCGGGGCGTTCGCCGACGGCGTCACGAGGGACGCGACCGAGACGACGGAACGGCTCGACGGCGCTCGATTCGGCTCCTTCGACGTGGTCTCGGCCGCGCTCGGGTTCGAGTACGGCCGGAAGATCGCCCGGATCGAGCGTCTCTCGGCCGAGTACGAGGGGTCGCTCTCGGAGGCCGAACGCGCCCTGCTCGACGAGTTGCAGTCGTCGTTGGCGCTGTACGGTCCGGCACGGGAACACGTCAAGACCCTGTACTTCCAGTGGGCGCTCATCGACCTCTCACAGCGGATCCTCTACGCGGCCGTGCCCGCTCTGATCGTCGCCGGCACCGCGCTCGCCGTCGTCGACGTGACGACGTTCCCGGGGGCCACGCGCGGGATCGACCACGTCGTCCTCGCGGTCGGGGCCGCGTTCGCGGTGACGCTGTCCCCGTTCATGCTGTTCGTCTCCTACGTTCTCCGGATCCTCACGGTCGCGAAGGGGACGCTCGCCATCGAACCGCTGGTGTTGGACCGGAGCTGACTCCGATCGAGTTCCGCTCGAAACGGGCTCCGGGAAACGGCCCGAATGCCGAGTTTTATATTCCGGCTGATCGATGCCTCCGATATGAGCATCGGGAAGATCCTCAGCGGCGAAGAGCTCACCGTGCGGCGCGCGGGGATCATCATCGTCGGCTGGCTCGCGTTCGTCAGTATCGTCTCGGTTCTCCTCCTGTTGGTGACAACCTTCCGCGTGTGAATCGCCTCGGGGTCAAGCCCCGGGGCATTCGCCTCGACCGCCTGTAAAGTCGGCGAACGGCCGTCGCCTCGAGATCCGCACCGACCAGCGGAAGACGTCGTCTATTTCTGTCCCGCAGCCGTACCGTTCCCATGAGTACCGGATCGGCGGCAACGCTGTACACCGCCCCGCGATCGACGGTTTTCCGGGATCAGGGAGCGTTCCGGACCCGCTTCAACTTCCCCGGACGCCTCCGTCCCGACCACGAGGACCACGGGTACGGCCCCCTCTCGACCGTCGTCGAGTCGTTCATGGACCCCGGCACCCTGATCCCGATGCACCGGCATCGGAACGAGGAGATCGTCTCGTGGGTGCCCGCGGGCGTGATGCGTCACGACGACCGCCGGGGCAACGCGCTCGTCACCGACGCCGACCACCTCATGGTCATGAACGCGGGCGAGGGGTTCTGGCACGAGGAGCGCACCCTCGCGGACGACCCGCCCTTACGCATGCTCCAGATCTTCGTCCGGCCGCACGAGCTCGACCTCCCCGCGGGGATCCAGCACGAACCGCTCCCGGAGCCGGTCGCGGGCGAGTGGCGACACCTGTTCGGTCCCGAGGGCTCCGACGCTCCCCTGTCGGTCCGTAACCGCGTCCACCTCCACGACGCTCGCCTCGAGGCGGGCCGCGATCTCGCGGTCCCCGCCGAGGACGGCTGGGACACGTACTTCTACGTGTTCGATGGAACCGTCTCCGCCGGCGGCGAAACGCTCGAGTCGACCGAGAGCGGGCTGATCGTCGGCGACGGGGCCGAACTCACGCTCACCGCCGACGCCGACGCGACCCTGGTCGCGTTCCGCATCGACCCGGACGCGCCGGTCACCCGGCAGGGCACGATCGGGCGCTAGGCGGCGGATCGTGGGAGTTCATCCCGAGAACTCCGACTCGCTCACCCGCACCACGAGCGTCTCCTCGACGTCCCGGAGGTCGTACTCCGGGACTTCGCCCTGCGTCCGGCGCACGAAGAGCGGCTCGACCGGTTCGCCGTCGACGAGGCCGAACACCTTCAGCCGCTGGTCGGTCTCCTCGGGCGGGACCACCCCGTCGCGGACCTCGCGTGCGAGGTCGCGCGAGAGCCACTCGGATCGGGAGACGGACGGCTCGAGGACGATCGCCTCGGCGACGAATCTGACGAGGTACCAGTCGAGGTCGTTGAGCAGGGACACCGCCGTGCCGAGGCTCACGGTGTCGACGGCGACGCTGTTCGTGAACGGTTCGGCGATCTCGTAGGTCGCGAGCGCCTCCCGCGCGGTCTCGCGGGACAACAGCTCGTAACTCAGGTTCACGTCGGGGTCGCCGAGGAGACACACCCGCGTCACGTTCGGTGGCTCGCGGGGCCGTCCCAAATCGGTTGCGGTCGTCCGGCGCGACCTCAGAACGTCGAGACGTCGCCGTCGATGACGCGCCGGGTCACGCCGGTCACGTCGGCGAGCTCGTCGTCGACGATGGCGACGACCTCGTCTTCGATCGCCGACAGATCGACGTCCTCCTCGGTGACGATCTGCGCGTCGGCGACGTGGGGCTCGTCGATCGGCCGGCCGATCTGCGAGAGCAGTCGGACCTGGAGGTCGCGGATCCCGTCGACCTCGTCGGTCACCGTCTCCGCGATGTGCGTCGACAGCAGGTTGTAGATCTTCCCGATGTGGTTGACGGGGTTCTTCCCGGAGGTGGCCTCCATCGACATCGGCCGGTTGGGGGTGATGAGCCCGTTCGCGCGGTTGCCCCGCCCGACTGAGCCGTCGTCGCCCTGTTCGGCGGAGGTGCCGGTGACGGTGAGGTAGATCGAGCCCTCCTCGTAGTCGTCGGCCGTGTTGACGTCGACGTTGATCTCGCGGTCGGTGTGGCTCTCGGCGAGCCCGGTCACGAACTCGCGGACGTTCTCCACGGCGTCGTCGTAGTCGTCGAAGTCGTCGATGTAGGCGTCGACCATCGCGGCTGCGACCGTGATGTCGATGCGGTCACCCTCGCGTTTGCCCATCACCTTCACGTCGGGGCCGAGTTCGGGGTGGTCGGCGTAGTAGGTCGTGTTGAGCTCGCGTTCGGCCTCGTAGACGACGGTCTCGGTCTCCGTGAGCGGCGCGTGGCCGACGCCGAAGGAGGTGTCGTTGGCCATCGGGACCTCCTGGGTCTCCTCGCCGAAGACGTCCTGGAGGTCGCCGGAACCCTCGCCGAGGCGGACGTCGACGACGATGTCGGTCCCGTACTCGAGTTCGGGGATCGCCTCGGCGAGGTACTCGCGGGCGGCCGTGAGCGCGGTGGAGTCGACCGGGAGCTGTCGCCCCTCGTACTCCTTCGTGGCGCGGCCGACGATCAGGACGTAGATGGGTTCGACGACCTCGCCACCGCCGAACGCGGGGGCGGCACGACCCGCGACGAGCTGTGTCTCGTCGGTGTTGTAGTGGAGGACCTTCCCGACGCGGTCGAGGTAGAGCTGTGAGAGCGCCCGCGAGACCGACTCCGCGAGACCGTCACAGATCGAGTCGGGGTGGCCGATACCCTTCCGCTCGACGATCTCGACCTCCTGGTCCTCGACCGCCCGTCGGTCGAGGCGGCTGACTTGGATGTTCCGGCTCATGCCAGAATCGTCGTTCCCCGGCAGCAGTATAACTTGCGGAAACCACTCGAGACGGAATAATGTCTCCAGGTAATCGGCGTGGCGACCCCCGGTCGTTACCGGACCGCCTCGTACGCGTCCGCCATGGCCGAGACCGCCTCCCGGAGGTGTGCCTCGTCGGTGGCGTAGGAGATCCGCGCGTGGCCCCGTCCCCCCTCCCCGAACGCCTCGCCGGGGACGACGATCACGCCGCGGTCGAGACACTCCTCGACGAAGCCCTCCGGGACCCGCGGCATCGCGTAGAACGCGCCCTGCGGGACGGGACACTCGATGCCGGCGTCGGCGAACCCCTCGAGCAGGATATCGCGGCGACGCTCGAAGGAGTCGGTCATCCGCTCGACGACGTCGCGGTCGCCGCGGAGCGCGGCCTCGGCAGCGTACTGGGCGGGTGCCGACGCACACGCCTGCGCGTACTGGTGGACCCGGAGCATCCGGTCGATCCGTTCCGCGGAGCCGTACACCCAGCCCAGCCGCCAGCCGGTCATCGAGAACAGCTTCGAGGCGGAGTTGACGACGACGACGCTGTCGGTCTCGGCGAACTCCATCGGCGAGTGGTGGTCCCCGTCGAAGACGGTGTACTCGTACACCTCGTCGGAGAGACAGAGCACGTCGTGTTCGTCGGCGATCCGCGCGAACTCCCGGACGTCCGCCTCGGAGGAGACGGCCCCGGTCGGGTTGCCGGGCGAGTTGACGACGAACACGGCGGTGTCGTCGGTGATCGCCTCCTCGACCACAGCGGGATCCAGCGTGAGGTCCTCGCGGAGCGACACCGGAACCGGATCCCCGCCCGCCAGCTTCGTCAACGCGTCGTAGGAGACGAACCCGGGGTCCGGCATCACCACCTCGTCGCCGGCGCTCACGTGTGCCTCGAGGGCGATGTGGAGCGCCTCGCTACCGCCCGCGGTGGCGATCACGTTCACGGGGTCGAGGTCGACGCCCTGGTCCGTGCGGTGTTTCTCGGCGATCGCCTCCCGGAGCGGGGCGATCCCCTTGTTGCCGGTGTAGGCGTCGGCCTTCCCCGCCTCGATGGCGTCCACGGCCGCCCGCCGGGCGTGTTCCGGCGTCGGGAAGTCGGGCTGGCCGATCCCCAGGTTGATCGCGTCGTCGCCGGCCGCCTCGAACACCTCCCGGATACCGCTTATCGAGACCCGTTCGACCCTGTCGGAGAACTTCGGCATGGCGAACTGAGGGTCCCGCCCGGAGTTAGTTCTTGTCACACGGCTCGCGGCCGTCGCGGCCGTTTCGGCTGGTGCTACCGTCGCGGCCAGGGCGTCCACCACCACCGATAGTTCCTTGCCGTCCGCACGTGATCGACCCCCATGGACACGCTCGTCACCGAAACGCTCCTGGTCACGATGGACCCGGACGTGTCGGGCGCGACAGGCGATCTGGGGATCGTCGACGACGGCGCGGTCGGCTGGACCGACGGGGAGATCACCTACGTCGGCCCCGCGGACGGGGTCGACACGGGGGACGCGGAACGGACCGTCGACGGCGGCGGCTGTCTGACGCTCCCGGGGCTCGTGAACGCCCACGTTCACGGCCACCACACGGTGCTTCGGGGGGCCGCCCAGGACGTCCCGGAGATCGAGTGGATGACCCGCTCTCTGGGACCGATCTCCGCACACGCGACCCCGGAAGACGGCGTCGTCGGCGCGGAGCTCACCGCGATCGAGGCGCTCGCATCCGGCACGACGACGGTCGGCGAGTACGCCGCCGGCGTCGGCGAACTCGTTCGGGAGGTGTACCGCCCGCTGGGGCTGCGCGTCGTCGCCACCGAGACGATAAACGAGGTCCCCGAGGACCGCTCGGACATCGGCCCCGACGAGCCGTATCCGTTCGACCGAGACGGGGGCGACGCCGGGTTGGCGCGCGCCGACGACCTCGTCGCCGAGTTCGGCGACGACCCACTCGTCGAGCCGGCGTACGGCCCACAGGCGCTGGACATGGTCTCGCTCGACCTCCTCGAGACGATCGTCGAGCGGGCCCGGACGGAGGACCGAACGGTCCACATGCACGTCGCACAGGGGGACCGCGAGCGCAGACAGATCGCCGCCCGGTACGGCGAGGGCGAGACGACCGTCGGCGTCCTCGACCGAGAGGGCCTCCTCGGCGACCACCTGCTCGCAGCCCACCTCCACGGCGCGACCCCCGAGGAGCGCGCTCGGCTCGCCGACGCCGGCGTCCGGATGGTTGGCTGTCCCTCCTCCATCACCGCCATCGACGGGATCGTCCCGCCGGTCGTCGAGTACCTCGAACACGGGGGATCCGTGGGGATCGGCACCGACCAGGCGCCCGGCCCCGGCGGCCACGACGCGCTCCGCGAGGCACGTACGACGGCGATGTTGGCGAAGGCCGACAGGACCGACCCGACCGCGCTCGACGCGAGCGGCGTCCTCGAACTGTTGACGGTCGGCGGCGCCCGCGCGCTCGGGATCGCCGACCGCGTCGGGTCGCTCTCGCCCGGCAAGCGGGCGGACGTGCTCGTCTGCGACATGGAGCGCCCGGGCGTCGCGCCGACCGTCACACAGCCGTTCCACACCGCCATCCCCAACCTCGTGTACGGTGGCGGTAGCGACGCCGTCAAGGACGTATTCGTCGACGGGACGCAGCTCGTCTCCGCGGGCGGGATCGTCGGCGTCGACGTCGACGCGGTCGTGGCGGACGCGGCCGAGCGCGCCGAGCGGGTATTCTCCGAGGCCGAGGCGGACTGGCGCGCTGCCGGATCCGCGCTCGTGGACGCGGTCGACGACGGTCGGCTCTGAGCCGAAGCCGATCCAGCGTCGGTGACGGTTCCCCTCAGGGTCGTCTGTCCCACACCGGCCGGTCGTCACCCCCCGCTCCGCCGATGCCGGGCCCGCCCACGGCGTCCACAGCCTCGAACAGCTCGCGGAGCGCGGGCAGGAACCGCTCGGCGTCGACGCGGTAGAGCGTCTCGTCGACGGTCCGGAGGCGGTAGTTCGGCCTGCCGATCCCCATCGGCACCTTGATCGACTCGATCAGCCCGCGTTCCTCGAGCGCGCGTCGCGCCGGCGAGAACGTCTGTTTCGGCGCGATCCCGACGTCGTCCGCCCACTCGCGCACGTCCGAGAAGAGGTGGTCGTGACGGGCTGCCAACGCGACAAGTAGCGTTCGATCGTCGAACGGCTCGGTGCGAGCGAGAGCCGTCGGATCCGTGTCGAGCGTCGAGAGGACGACCCCCAGGTCGTCCGCGAACCGGCCGTCGAGCGCCTCGCGGGCGGCCGACAGCAGGCGGTTCCGCGACGGCATGCCGACCGACGCCGGCTCGGCCATCTCGAAACGCGTCTCGACGACCTCCGAGGCGGCGACCGCCCGGTCCGGGTCGGCCTCGGCGAGGAGCGCTCGGTCGGTCGCGGGCCCCACGACCGCGTCGGTTCGCCCCGGGCTCGCGAACAGCGTCCGGTCCGGTCGCGCCCCGGTCGCGGTCCGGAGCGCGATCGTTCCCCGCGAGCAGGCCTCGGCTGTGGCGGTCCCGAGCACGAACCGGCGACCGAGGTCGTCGACGACCCCCGGCCGACACGCCACCCGCCAGCGACCGTCACCACCCTGACGGCGCGCAGAGAGCACCGCGGAGAGGATCGACGCGTCGACGCCGACGGCGACCAGGTCGGAGCGCCCGGCGAGCGCGGTCTCGACGTCGGCGACGATCGTCATACCCCTCTTGACGGTCGTGGCGGAAAGAAGGTTACTCAATTTCTGACGACCGATCAGGGTGGATTCCCAGTTCAGGATGGAGTCCCCGTTCAGGATGGAGTCCCCGTTCAGGATGGAGTCCCCGTTCAGGGTCGAGTCCCCGTTCAGGGTGCCCGAGCGATCACGAGGTAGCCCGTGTGGCCGACGCCGCGGGTGGAGGGTCGGGATCCGCGCTCGGAGAAGTCCATTCCACGCTGGATCGTCTCCAACGTCTCGATCTCCGCGAGTCCGGCCTCACGTGCGGCCGTCACCGCCTCGCGGGTCCCCTCGACGAACGGCGAGTACACGGCGAGGAACCCGCCCGGCACGAGGAGGTCCGGCGCGTGCGAGACGATCGACGGCGCGTCGCCGGTGTCGAGGGTGAGCACGTCGAACGGAGCCGCCGGGGGTGTTCCGTCGGTCGCCTCGCCCGCGCCGACGAGGGAGTCCACCTCCTCGGCGAGGTCGCCGGTCCGGACCTCGACGCGGTCCTCGACGCCGGCGACGCGCATGTTCTCGCGCGCCACGTCCGCGAACTCCGGGTCGATCTCGTAGGTGGTCACGTCCGCGCCGACCCGACCCAGGTGGGCTGCGAGGATCCCGGTTCCCGTACCGGCGTCGAGGACGCGGTCGCCCGACGCGACGCCGGTCAGCCCCACCACGAGCCCGACGTCGCGCGGCATCATCGGCGCGCCGGTGCGCTCGAGGTGATCGAACAGGTCGGGACCACGAAGCTCACGCACCTGGAAGGCGGTCCCGAGGTGGCTCTCGACGACGTCCCCGGCAGCGACGTCCGCGGGAACCTCCAGCACGCCGAGGTCGGTGCCGAACTCCTCGCCGGGCTCTAAGAGGTACTCGCGGTCATCGTGGACCAGGAGGTACGCAGGCTCGGTCACTCGAGTTCGGCGATCGCACCAGCGAGGTCGCCGTCGTGGGCTTCCAGCGTCTCGCGAGCCGTCGATTCGGGGACGCCCGCGCGCTCCGCGACGAGCGCCACGTCCTCGTCCGGGATCCCGTCGTCGGAGCCGTCGGAGCCGTCGTCGTCCGCAGCCTCGACCGCGCTCGCGCCGCCCGCCCCGGCGTCGGCGACTTCGTCGGGGTCGCCGACGATCTGGTAGGTCTGTTGGCCCTGCGCGTCCATGCGCGTGACCTGGGGGTTCTCGAAGACGAGGTCGCCGTCGGCCGTCTCGACGACGACCCGCTCGGCGTCGAGTTCCTCGACGTCGATCCCCATCTGTTTCATCATCTGTTTCATCTTCCGTGGATTCATGCCGCCTCCTCCGAACATGTGGTGAAGTTCGACCTGGCGACACAAAAAGGGTGACGAAGGGGTCCGATGCGGGGTCCGTCCCTCCGGCTTGCCCTGCCGGCATCCGCCGCCGATCGTTATCGGGCGGGTCCGTCGTCGAGTTCCCCCGCCAGACTGCCTCCTCACGGGGTTTGATACGGGCCGAGATCCAGGGACCGGTATGTATCTCGCGGACCACACCTGGCCGGAACTCGGCGACCGACTCGACGGACAGTCCACCGCGATCGTGCCGCTCGGCTCGACCGAACAACACGGGCCGCACCTGCCGCTGGCGACCGACCACCTGATCGCGGAGGGGCTCGCGACCGCGGCCGCCGAGGCGACGGGGTTCCCCCGGACGCCCACCGTCGACGTCGGCGTCAGCCCGCACCACCGCCAGTTCCCGGGCACGCTCTGGGTCGACCCGCCGGAGTTCCGCGACTACGTCGAGAGCCTCACGCGGAACCTCGGGTACCACGGGATCGACCGCGTCGTCTACGTCAACGCCCACGGCGGCAACGTCGACCACCTCCGGGAGGTCGGCCGGCGGCTCCACCAGGAGGGGACGATGTACGCGATCGAGTGGATGTGGGACGAGTCGATCCCGGAACTCGTCGACGACCTCTTCGCGCAGAACGGGCCCCACGCGGGTCCCAAGGAGACCGCGATGATCACCCACCTCGCGCCCGACCTCGTCCGTTCCGAGGAGTTCGAGGCCGCCCGCGACGGCGGGCTCGTCAATATCGCCGACTCGGAGACGATGGTCCACGGCGCCCGGACCTTCTACGACGCGGTCGACAACTCCGCGAACGGCGCGTTCGGCGACCCGACCGACGTCACGCCCGAGAAGGCTGAACAGCTGTTCGAGGCCGCCGTGGACCAGCTCGTCCAGCTGTTGGAGTGGCTCAACGCCCGCGAGTTCGAGGCGTTGATGCCGAAGCCGCGGGTGGGGTAACCGGTCGAACGGGACAGCGATGTGCTACCCGGGAGGGTCCGCGTCGTCACCGAACCCGCTCCCGTACGCGTCGACGACCTCCGTGACGGTGACTTCGTACGCGTCGTACCACTCCGTCCACCGTCGTTTCGCCCGTTCGTGGGTGGAATCCGCTCCGAACGACGCGAGCCCGTCCAGCGATTCCCAGTAGTACACGACGAGAACCTCCTCGCTCTCCGGGGCGTGCCACGTCCGCTTGCCCAGATATCCCTCCGTCTCCTCGGCGACGGCCTGTATCGCACCGTTTAGCTCGTGGAACTCCGCGTCATACTCCCCCGGATCGAGACGGAAGGTAACCAGATACATCGATGCCGGCACTCACGCTCTCGCGGTCAAAACGGTTCTCTTCGGTGAACACGAGAGACCTCACGGACGCCTCCCTCCGATCGAAGTAGCCTAAGAAACGATCGATCCGGTATGTTGGCGCGCCGGCGCGCCGGTGAGCGGGTGCGACAGCACCCGCGAACCGACCGCGAGGTCGCCGGCGCGTAGCGCCGGTTGCCAGAGGGACCTTCGGTCCCTCGCTGGACGCGGTGAGCGCTCGAAGAGCACGAACCGCGAGGCTGGGGAGGCGTGAGGTGCGGGGCGGAGCGGTCGGGTGGGATTCAAAGGGGCAGTCGCGAGGCGGGCGCAGGCGTTCACGAGAGCAGAGCTCTCGTGAGCCAATCAGAACGCACTGCGTTCTGATGACGACGTAAGGACCGCAGGGAGCGAGTGAAACGAGCGACTGAGGACCGCAACGAGCGTGCGGCCGCCTCGCGACTGGGGCTTTGGAGGTGTTCTCCGCGGTAGCAACAACGTATAGCCGAACAGCTGGGGCTTTGGAGGTGGCCGCTGAAATCGCACTCTCTACTCTGTAGAACCGAACAGCTGGGGCTTTGGCGGTGTTCTTCGCGGTCGCCTCTACCGCCTCCGCAACGACGTATCCTCGATCACCGCGAGAGCGATATCGAGAGCCGGTAGGCGGTCCAGAGTTGTGCGACCGTCACGACCGCGAACGCCGCGAGAGCGACGCTCGTCCACAGGAGCGGGTCGACCGCGCCGACGACCGGCGCGTCGAGCTGGGCGGCGAGCACGAGACAGAGCGTTACGACGCCGAGCATTTGGTACAGTTCCGTCCAGGTGAACCCGTAGCCGGCCACGACGGTCATGTAGCGTTCCACGTCGCGTGCGCCCCGACACGCGCGCACCTCCTTGCGCGTGCGGTCGTACTCGACGACGCCGAGGTCGTGGAGCCGCGGCAGGTGCGTCTGGTGGAGGGAGGCGTACACGCTCTCGCGCACGCCACGCGGGGCGGGGGACTGCCCGGTCTCGTCGGCCGCGATCGCCTCCGAGAGCTCCCGAACCGAGACGGCCCCGCCGCGCGTCCGAAGCTCGCGGAGGGCGCTCTTCCGGCGGCTGTTCGAGAGCACGTCGTGGATGACGGTCTCCGGCAACGAATCGGGTCGAATCTGTAGGGGAATAGGAAACACCTCGTTCGAGAACGTGAAGGATGGCTGGGGGGATATGTATGCGCCGCGTACGGGTGTGTCGCATGCTACCAATCGAACTCGGTCGATCCGTCCAGGCCCACGGTAGGCGATCCCACGCGATACGGTAGGTGCCGTCAGCGGGAGCAGTAGGCGGTGCGGACGGATCCGGTAGGCGACCCGAGGTAACCGGTAGGGGCCTCCATCCGTCCCTTCCGGACGATCCTTCGATAGGCCGAAAAACGGCCGATATCGCTCGAACGAGCGGTTATATCGGCCGATTGGCGGGTTCGGTCGGCCGATGGCGGCGTTCGGATCCGACGTGTCGAGTCGTAACTATCCCCCCTTCCACCAAGGGAGGGGTACTGGCCGAGACGCCAGGGATACTCAATGGACGACAACAACGACAACTTCGGACTCTCGCGGCGGCAGATGCTCGGCGGCCTCGGCATGATCGGCGTCGCCTCCGCGGGTGCGGGACTCGGAACGACGGCGTACTTCAGCGACGAGGAGAGCTTCACTGACAACACGCTCACCGCGGGCTCGCTCGACCTCTTCGTCCACGTGAACTACTCCGAGGACCAGGGCAGCTACGGTAGCTACCAGACCCCGGACGGGACGTACATCCAAGGCGGCGTTATCGGCCAGACCGTCGAGGAAGACGGGATCGAGCTGACAGAGGGTGAGGAACTCCAGATCGAAGTCGAGGACCTGAAACCCGGCGACTCCGGCGAGGGCGAGTTCTGTTTCTCGATCGTCGACAACCCCGCGTACCTATGGATGTGTGGAGAACTGACCTCCAACGACGAGAACACCGTCACGGAGCCGGAAGCGGACTCCGGAGACGAGAACAACGAACAGACGACCGACGACATCGACGGCGACGGCGAGCTCGCCGACGCGATGCAGGTGACGGTGTCGTACTGCGACGCCAGCGGCGAAGTCAGCGATGATATCGTCTCCGGTTCGCTGGCCGAGGTCATGGACGCGCTTTCCAACGGCGTCCCCCTGTCCGGTGACGGCGACCCCGACGCACCGATCGCGAACCGCCCGCACTTCGATGGCGTCGACGCCGCGTTCGACGACGACGTACCGCAGATCGCCGATCAGTGCGTCTGCTTCACCTGGGAGGTTCCGGGCGAGGAGGTCGGCAACGAGATCCAGACCGATTCCGTCACGTTCGACTTCGAGTTCTACGCGGAACAGGCTCGCCACAACGACGGGACGAACAACCCGTGTGTCGAGAGCGTCGCGGGCGAGGGCTTCCCCGAACTCGAGGGCACGGTGTGGCACGCTCGTGGTATCTACGGTGACGGCGGCGGTGCGGCCAACCGCGAAATGGACATCCGACTGCCTGACGACACGGTCCTCACGCCCGACACCAACGTCTCGTGGCCCAACAACGAAGCCGTCCCGTTCGAACTCATCATCGAGAACGACAACGCCAAGTGGAGCATTGACGGGACGCAGATCTCCGTCGCACCTGCGCCGTTGCCGACCGCGAACGCTGTCGTTGTCATGGCGAAGGCATCCGCTTCCGATTCGAGCATCGAGGTAAACGACGTCATGCTCAACAGGACGTCCCCGTCCGGCCCCGACTCCGTCTCCGTCGACGGCAACGTGGGTGGCCAACAGAACATCACGCTGAACGGCGTTTCGTTCGGCGAGGGTGACGTCATTAGCGGTACGGTTACCATGTCGTGGCCCGCCGGCTCACCGCCGAACCGCGAAGGCCTCGGCTTCCGGATCGACGTATAAACACACGACTACGAGCGAGCGTTTCGCTCGTCCCACCGGACTCTGAAAACGGACGGCCGGGACGACGGTTCGACTCCGTCGGTGGGATTTCCCCAATGGGGATGACACATCATGGAAGACAAGAAAATGGGACTCTCGCGGCGCAAGATGCTCGCGGGACTCGGAGCCATCGGCGTGGCCTCCGCCGGCGCGGGTCTCGGAACGACGGCGTACTTCAGCGACGAGGAGGGGTTCACCGAGAACACCCTGACGGCCGGCCAGCTGGACCTCATGCTGGATTACAAGGCGACTTACGACGGTCCGAACGGACCGGAAGTCATCGGTCAGCGTCCCACGGCCGAACAACTCATCGAGCAGTACGGGGAGGACACGTCCGAGGGACCGCTGACCTGGGAGCAACGGGCCGATCTCGGCTTCTCGTGTGATACCGAAGGCCTGATCAACGGCGACGAGATCCCGATCTTCGAGCTCGACGACGTGAAGCCCGGCGACTACGGCGAGGTCACGATGTCCTTCCACATCTGTGACAACCCCGCGTACGTCTGGATGCGTGGGAGCGTCTACAACGACGACGACAACGGGCTGAACGAGCCCGAATCGCTCGTGGACGAGACCGGCGGTGAGGGCGAGGGTGAACTCGCCGAGAACATCGACGTCCGCATGTGGTACGACTCCGACTGCTCGAACACCTACGACGAGGAGGCCGGCAAAACGGACATCCTCATCGTACAGGACATCTCCGGCTCGATGGAGTACGATCAGTACGGCGGCATCATCTCCGACGGAGGGGGTGGTCAGACCACGAAGCTCGCGGAAGCCAGAGAGGCCGCAGAGAGCTTCTGTGAGGTCGTCTTCGACGAGACCGCCGACACGCACCTCGGCGTGTTGACCTTCGGAAACGAGGACTACATCGGGAGCGACTACGCCGACGGCGTCCAATTCGCCCCGTCCGGCGTCGAGAGCGACGTGAAGGACGCGATCGACGACATTCAGGCCGCTCCCGATGACGTCACCGGCACCGCGCTGGGGCTCGCGGTCCAGGAGGCCCAGTCGTTCCTCGCTTCGAACGGTCGATCGGACGCGCAGAAGGTCATGATCGTCCTGACCGACGGCGAGCAGTTCGAGAGCAACGTCGACGAACTGGACGAGGCGAACGCCGCGAAGAGCGCGGGCACCCGCATCGTGACGATCGACATCAACGAGCCCGGAGATGGCGAGCCCCAGCTACTCAGGGACATGGCCGGCAACACGCCGACTTCGTCCGGCGATGGAGACGGAACCGACTACTACAACTCCTCGGCGGACGACCTCTCCACGGTTCTGCCGCTCATCTACGACGACATCCTCCAGGCGATCATCGTCGGTGAGGAGGTCATCTTCGAGGGCACCTTGGAGGAGTTCGGCGACGAGATGAGCGGAGGGATGCGACTCGATCCGGCACCCCTGATCGGCTCCACAGACGCCAATGCGGCCTGTTTCCGTCCGGGAACCCACTGCGTCGCGTTCGAGTGGTCCATCGACACCGAAGTCGGCAACGTGATCCAGACGGACTCCGTCGAGTTCGAGTTCGACTTCCACGCCGAACAGTGCCGCCACAACGACGAGCCTGGCAACCCGTTCGCAGCCTGATCCGTCCTGATCTGTGAACTCCCCCCACGCGAATCCGCGTGGATCCCGTTCGGAGCACGGCGGTTCGACTCCGCCGGCGGGATTTCTCCGCGCTCACACGAAGCGCGGTAGCACACTCATGACACGAAAAAGAACGGAAAACGGCCTCTCACGCCGGACGCTACTCGGCGGCCTCGGAGCGATCGGTGTCGCCTCCGCGGGTGCGGGCCTCGGAACGACGGCGTACTTCAGCGACGAGGAGGGGTTCACCGGGAACTCCCTCGAAGCGGGCGAACTCGACCTCAAGATGGACTACCGGATCACGTACGAGGGCGGGCCGGGACGCCTCGAGGAGCTTCGGGCGGTCTACGACGACGACCCGAACTACAACGAGAACGTCAGCGTGACCGAATACCCCGAGGGGTCCGGGACCTACGTGCTCGACCAAGTGCCGGAGCGTAGCGACTACCCGGAGCCGGACGGGTGGATCGAGGCCGCGAACGTCGGGGTGGAGTCCAACGGAGAGCTCGGCGGCTTCGAACGCGAGGAACTCACCGACGCCGGCTTCCCGCTGTTCAAACTCGAGGACGTGAAGCCTGGAGATTACGGCGAGGCGACGATCAGCTTCCACCTGTTCGACAATCCCGCGTACATGTGGATGGGCGGGAGTCTGACCCGTGACGCGCAGAACGGGATCAACGATCCCGAACGGACCGCTCTCGAGGACGCGGGGTACACGGAAACCGAAAGCGACGACTCCGAGTTCTTCGCGGATGCGGCCGCGGACGACGAACGCTACTACAACGTCGAGGGCGACTGGGGCGGCCAGCTCGCGGACGCGATCCGCGCTCGCGTCTGGTACGACGACAACTGTAACAACGTCTACGAGGAGGGCGAAGAATCCGGCCCCGTCGACATCGCGGTCGTCGTCGACGTCTCGGGTTCGATGACCTACGAGATCGGCGATCCGGGCCCGGACAACGTCGTGGGCGACGGACAGGGTCCGAACTCGCGGATATACCAAGCGGTATCCGCGATCGAATCCCTCACTGACAACCTTCGAACGAACGTGAACGGATCCGGCGACGACGACAGGCTCGGAATCGTCCAGTTCGGCGGGATAGACGAGGAACTCCTCGTGCTCACGGATGCGAGCAACACGTCAACCATCGACGGTGCCATCGACCAGATCGAGGCCTACCAGTACGGCGACGCTCCCCGAGCCGGGACGAACATCGGTGCGGGGCTCTACGGCGGTCGGCAGGTGCTCGAAGCGAGCAACTCCGGCCGTCGGAAGGTCATGCTCGTCATCGGCGACGGTGCACCCACGTGGACCTACCGGGACGGTTCCGACTTCCCGTCGTACTCCACCTGGCAGTCGTGGAGCGACTACGACAAGGAGGCTGCGGCGGACGACGTCAGCGTCTCGAACGCACAGGACGACGTGGAGGACGTCGCCGACGAGATCAAAGACGAGACCGACGTCGTTATCTACGCGATCGGCTTCGGGCTGGAGGGCGTCCCGAACACGGCTCCCGCACGGCAGACGCTCGTCGACATCGCTTCGGAGGATATCAGTGGAACACAGCCGACGCTGTTCTTCGAGGCACCCGAGGAGATCGAACTGGTACAGATCTTCGCACAGATCGCACAAATCCTCTTCGGAGAGGCGGTAATCGCCGACGGCACCCTCAGAGAGGTGCTTGAGACGCTCGCGGAAGGATATGCGCTGGACGCCAATCGATTCGTCGACGGTACGGCGTGTTATCCCCCTGGTCTGACGCGGTGTGTCGGCTTCGAGTGGTGGCTCCCGGCCGACGTCGGAAACGAGGTTCAGACGGATCTCGTGGAGTTCGATATCGACTTCCACGCCGAACAGTGCCGCCACAACGACGGCGAGACGAACCCGTTCGACGGCGAGACCGCAGAACCCGTATAGCGACGCAACCGACCGCGGACAGCACGACCGTGTTGCCCGCCTCCCACTCGAAGCCCCGTAGGCGGTCGAGACGGCGGTTCGAACCCGCCGGTGGGAAGTTCCCCTTCGGGGGACCAATCATGACCGACGACAAACTAGGACTCTCGCGGCGGAAGATGCTCGCCGGCCTCGGGGCCGTGGGCGTGGCCTCCGCGGGGGCGGGACTCGGCACGACCGCCTACTTCAGCGACGACGAGTCGTTCGAAGACAACACGCTCACCGCGGGCGAACTCGACCTCAAGATGGACTACCGGATGACGTACCGGGGAGGTTCCGGTCGTCTCGCGGAGCTCCAACAGAACTACCCGAACGCCACGTTCGTCGACGAGGACATGGAACCGACCGACGACGACACCGGCGTCTACCTCCTCGATCAGGTCCCGAGCCGCGAGAACTACCCCGGAGCCGAAGACTGGGTCATCGGCGCGAACGGCATTTACGACTCCGAAGCCGGCGAGGGAGAGGGATTCCAGCGCGACGAGCTGATCGATGCGGGCGATCTCGAGAACGCGCTCATTCGCATCGGAGACGTCAAACCCGGCGATTACGGCGAGGTCACGTTCAGTACACACCTGTACGACAACCCCGGCTACATGTGGATCGGCGGGGCACTCACGGGCAACGACCAGAACGGCTACACAGAACCCGAGCAGGAAACGCTCGAGGAGATGGGAGATGCCACGGACGACCCCGACGGAGACGGCCAGCTCGCTGACTCGATCCAGGCGAAGGTGTGGTACGACGACAACTGCGACAACATCCATCAGGCTGAGACCGACAGCGAGGAGGGAGAGGGCGTCGACGTGATGCTCTCGATCGACACCTCCGGGTCGATGAGCAACGGCCCCGGAAGCAAGATGGAGCAGGCGAAGGCGGCCGCGCTACAGTTCGTCAACAATCTCGGATCGAACGATCGTGTCGGACTCGTAACGTTCGCGAGCAACGGACAGCTCCGACAGGGGCTCACATCCGATCACTCGTTAGTGGAGGGCTATCTTCAGCCCGGCAACCTCGGGATCACCTCTACCGGACAGACCATGATGGACGATGGCGTCGATCGAGCAACCAACGAACTCACCAGCAACGACCGTGGGGTCGATCAGGTAATCGTTCTACTCGGTGACGGACAGCCGACCAGATCTGCCCGACAAGGAAGCGATCACGTCCAGAACGCGATCGACGCGGCGGACGATGCAAAGGACTCTCCCAACGATATCACCGTGTTCACGATCGGATTGGGAGTTAACTCCGGGAGTACCGCTCAGAACACGCTCATATCGATGGCGAGTTCGAGCAACGGGACCGTCCTCTACTACGATTCGCCGACCGGGACGGAACTAGACGATCTACTCACAGATCTCCTCGGTCATCCTCTCAGGCGAGGCGGTCATCGCGGAAGGTACGCTGAGCGAGGTGATGGCCCAGCTCTCGGACGGAATCGAGCTCGATGCGAACCTCGAGGCGGAAGAGCGCGTCTGCTTCACGAATTCGGTAACTCGCTGCTTCGGCTTCGAGTGGGAGCTTCCCACCGGCGTCGGCAACGAGGTCCAGACCGACTCCGTGGAGTTCGCGATCGGATTCGCCGCCGAACAGTGCCGCCACAACGACGGCGAGACGAACCCGTACGCGGAGAGCTGAACGCAAGCATAGACACCGGATCCGGATCGGTCGGATCCGTCCCCCTCACCCTCGAACTCCCTCGATGGGACGGTCGAGACGGCGGTTCGACTCCGCCGGTGGGACTCCCGTAGCGGATCGCGACGGACGCGACCGACGACGGGATCCGGGCGAAAAACCGCCCGATAGGCACCCCCTGCCGTCGGTTGAATCGGTCAATCAACGCGGTTCGGGATCCGAACCGTTCGGGTAGGGGGGTCATACATAGGTACCGGAGAGGCGTGGAGACTATCGACGAACCGGCCGTCCGGAGCCGACGACAAGGACACGAATGACGAAACGAGACATACACTTGACTCGGCGGCAGGCACTCGCGGGCGTCGGAGCCGTCGGCTTCGCCTCTCTCGGAATGGCGGGTGGTCGCCGGACGAGCACCCCGGACGAGTACACGAGCTACACCTACGCGCAGTCGGACGTTCCGACCCGCCTCTTGGTCGGCTGGCGAACCAGATACAACGACGAACTCGTCGACGAGAGCCCGACCGACGAGGTCGCCGACGTCGGCGGCTCGATACGGCTCGTAGACCAGGAGAACGTCCTCCCGGGCGATTCGGGTTCGACGAGCGTGAGCCTCCGGATCGACGACCTCGGCGAAAACGTTCCGGACGGCGTCCGCGTGTGGATGAAGATCGACCCTGATATCGGGGCCGACCCGGCGAGCCGGATGCTCGCGGAGCGGATCGAGGTTTCCGCCCGCTACGACACCGGGTTCCTCGGCGTCGGCGGCTGTGCCGGCGCGGAGAACGTCGATGACTTCCCCGAGTTCGGCACCGGGATCTTTTCCGGCACGCTTGCGGAGCTCGACGGCGACGACTTGACGGGAGGGATCGAAGTCGATCCCGGGATCCTCGACAACGGCTGTCTGGAACCCGAGGAGAGCCGCTGTCTCGCGTTCAACTGGGCGTTCCCGGTCGGCGAGGGCGGCAACGGCGGGAAGGGAGGGTCCGTCGACTTCGACGTGTCGTTCTACGCGGTCGACTGCGGCTGGGACGGAAACCCGTTCGCGGAGTCGGTCCCGGAGCACGAGGAGGGGTCCGCATGACCGCCGACGGAAGCGGACGCGGGAGTTCCGGACCGGCCGGCCTCAGCCGCCGCCGGCTCCTGGCCGGCCTCGGCGGACTCGGCGCGATCGGGGCCGCCAGCGGCGCGGGCACGTTCGCGTACCTCTCGGACGAGGAGACGCTCCCGAACAACGCCATGGGTGCCGGCGAGGTCGAACTCGACGTGTCGTGCGACGACGGCGACTGTACCGTCTCGAACGGGACCGTGAGCTTCACGCCCGACGAGCCGATCGACCGCGGCGACTCCGGGGACGTGACGTTCGACGTCGCAGTCCGGAGCAACCCCGCGCGGCTCTGGTTCGCGACGACCTGCCCGCCGACCGCCGACCCGCTCGGCGACGCGCTCGAAGCTGACCTCCGGGTCGACGACGGCTTGGTCTCTTCGGGGTCGCTCTCGGAGCTCCGTCGTGAGTTCGTCGACGGGCTTCGGATCGACGACCGAGACGGTGACCCGTGTCTCGATCCCGAGGGTGACACCCTCGAGATCCAACTCGTCTGGGAGCTACCCGATGACGCCCCAGCCGACGCGGCCGGCGAGACGACCGAGTTCGAGTTCCATCTCTACACCGAACAGTGCCGGCACGTCTCCGAGGACGCCGCCGCGGGATCGAACCCCTTTGCGGGGCTCGGCCCGTGTGACGAACCCGAAGCGGAGTGTGTGGACTGCGTCGAGGGAGGGAAGGCGGACGACATCGACGGGAACGTCGTCGGCAGCGGATCCGGAAACGTGTCGACGTGGCTCTCGATCGACGAGGGACCGCTCGCCGGCGACGCGTACCTCTCCGTCACCGACGTCGAGTACAACGGCGACGGGGACGAGGCCGTTGGCGTACAGTTCGAACTCGTGGACGAGAACGGCGACCCGGCCGGAAAGCTGTGTGCCGTCCGGATCAAGGGGGGCGACGATACCGAAGCGTATCCGATAGAACCTCCGAGCAACGACACGGGGGAGCTACTGTACTCGCCCGAGGGACCAGGCCAGGGCGGGCTCGCCGGAATAAGCAACGTCCAGATCGACGTCTGCGTCGACGACAATGGAGACGAGGACGAGGACGGCCACGACGATTCGGGCGACTGCGAGTGCGGCGGAAACGTCAGGTACCGCGACCTGACGTTCAGGTACGACGGCGAGTCCGACGTCACGATCCGGGTTACCACGCAACGAACGGGCGGTGGTGACGCCGAGGTCGTGTTCGAGGATACGACGATCGCGCCCGGCGGAACGCTCACCGCCGACGGTAGCGACGTCCCACAGACGTGGGGGAACGTCGGAACGAGTCTCGGACAGGACACGACGATCGAGATCGTCGACGGCGGCGACGACGAGGCCTCCGAGACCGTCGACGTCCACACCAGTTGCTCGGAGGTGCTCGCCATCGGGGACACGTTCGGCTCCGATGGGTCGGGCGGAACGCTCTACGAACTCGTCGGCGGCACGTTCACGGACGGCAACTCGATCTGTGCCCCGGAGGACCTACAATGAACTCACCTATCACGCTCAAGAGAATCGCCAACCTGCTCGGGATCGCCCTGCTGATCGCGGTCGTCGCGCCCTTCGTGGTGTACGCGGTGCCGGCGGTCGTCGGCGCGGAGTACAGCTTCGTCGTCCTGACGGCGAGCATGACGCCCGCGATCGCCCCCGGCGACGTGGTCGTCGTCGACGAACGGGACCCGGCGACGATCGCCGAGGGCGACGTGATCACGTACGTCCGTGGCGACAGCGAGACCCCCGTGACCCATCGCGTGACCGGCGTGGAGACGGCCGACGGGGAGTTCGCCTTCGAGACGAAGGGCGACGCCAACGAAGGGCCGGACACTGCGCTCGTGCCCGCCGAGAACGTCCTCGGCGCGGTGACCGTCACGATCCCGTACATCGGGTACGTGATCCAGTTCACGGACACGCCGATCGGGTTCGCCCTGCTCGTCGTCGTGCCGTTCGGCCTGCTCGCGCTCTCCGAGGTCTGGAGCCTCTACCGCTCCCGGACTCGGGATAGCGGCGGCTCGGACGCGGTGGACGCACCCGATGTGGACGCGACGGCGGAAACGAACGTCGAGACCGAAGCGGCGGACGCGAGCGCGGACGAGACCGCAACCGGTTCAGGGTTCGTCGTGACGAATCGAACGGTCGAGGGCGCAGTCGCCGTCCTCCTGTTTTTCGTCCCGTACGTGGCGTACGTCGGGTACACGCTCCGGACCGCCCTCGCCGTCGCGGTCGCGGTCGGAACCGGCATGACGCTGTTGATGGCGGTCGTGCTCCTCGTCACGGCCGGCGACGGGGATGGGTCAGCCGACGCCGTGTCCGACCCGGACGACGGCGGGGATACGGGACACGGTGACGACGGCGGTGCGGACGTCTCCGTCGGCGGAAACAACGGTGTCGGCGACGGTCCCGGGGACGCAAGCGTCCGTGAGGACGATCGCGTCGACGAACCGGGAGGTATCGACGACGGGAGCCCGACGGGGATCTTCGAGCGCCCCGTGATCGCGCCCGCCGCGGACGGCCGGGCCGGGGCGGTCGACGAGGGTCTCGATATCGCCGACGAGGAGGGACGATGAACCATCCTGCGTCGGTGCTGATCGTCGCGGTCCTCGTGTTGGTCTCCGGATTCGGCGGCGGATTCGGGACGCTCGCGGTGTTCTCCGACGAGACCACCGTCCAGGGGAACTTCTCGACCGTCGAGGAATTCGCGGAGCTCGACTCCGAGGAGGGTGGCCTCGCAGCGAAAGACTCGAGGAACGAAACGGACGGGAACGAGACGGACGGAAACAACGACGAAGACGCGGTCAACAAGGACAAAGACAACGGTACCGATCGGGGTGACGGAAAGGCCGTCGGCAAAGACAACGGGACCGGTGTGGGCCAAGGTACCGGGATCACCCAAACCGCCCTCGACGGCGGGGAGGGAGAGACGACGGAGACCGAAGGGGAAAACGGTTCCCAGACCGACGCCGAGGACGACGAACCGGCGAACGGGACGGACCCCGGCTCGAATTCGACCACCGACCAACCGACTGAACCCGAGAACGGTAGCGAGATCGACGACGAAAACGGTGACGTCGAGGACGACGAGGGGACCACCGGAACGGACGGAGACGCCGGTGAAGGTGACGAGGGCGGCGACGAAGCCAACGCGACCGGAGCGGGGTCATCCTCGGCGGGAGACGCTGAGGGCGAGTCCGACGATGAGGACGGAGCGAGTGACGAGGACGGAGCGAGTGACGAGGACGGAGCGAGTGACGAGGACGAGACGCGATCCGCTCCCGAAGGTGAGGACGCCGGAAGCGACGACGACACGGGCGACGGTGAGGACGAAAACGCCGGAGATAGCGGAGAGGACGATGCTGGGGAGAACGATGATGGGGAGAACGATGATGGAGAGGACGGCGATACTAAAGAGGACAGCGATACTGGAGGTGACGATACTGCTGAGGACGACGACGACGCTGGAGAGGACGACGCTGGAGAGGACGACGATGAGTGATCGCGGTAATGGACAGTGCGTGCCCGACGGGGAGCGAAACGGATTGCGCAACCGGAACCAACGCGCTTCACCCGAGCGATCGCGGCCCAGAACGCGACCGCGAGTCACGAAACGGCGCGTGCTCATCGCGTTGTTCGCCGCGCTCCTGTCGATCGTCGGCTACGGACTGTTTCTCCGGGTCTGATCGCTCGATGAGCTAGGGCCGTCGCCTCAGTCCGTGAGGTGCGCCTCGAACTCCGTTCGCACCCGGTCTCGGCGACCGTCGAGCACGGCGAACCGCTCGCCGCGTCGACGCTCCAACCAGCCGAGCAGGCGCGCAGCCCAGTCGAGCTTTCGCGCCTTCATCGGACCCACGTCCGGGTCGTCGAAGTCCCAGCCCGGGAAAACCAGGCGGCCGGCGCCGACGTGATCCGCCAGGAAGGCGGCGCGGTCGCCGTCGGTGAACCCGCCGAGGTTGTGCACCGGGGAGACCGGAGCTGTTTGAGTAGTCGACAGGGTGTACTCGGCGTCGAACCGCGGGAGCCACTCGCGAACCGCGGGCAGGTTGTCGCCGTGGGCGTGTGCCGCGACCGGCACGCTACGGGCGGTCAACTCGACTGCCGTCTCCGGGTTCTTGTCGAGATCGGTCACCAGACAGTCGACGTCGACGCCCGCCTCGAGGAGGATATCAGCCGCCGTCGACGCGGCGACGACGACGTCGGCCTCGCGAGCGATCCGGATCTCCGATCCCACGCGGAGACACGGTGCGCCCCCCGCCACGGCGACGGTCCGACCCGCCCAGTCGTCGAACCGCGAGAGGTCGAACGGCGTCGACAGCCCGACAGCGACGTCACGGGCCCGCTCGTCGGCGTCGCGATCGAACCCGAAATCGGCCAGGATCGCCTCGTAAACCGGTTCGAACGTCTCGAAGTTCATGCGATCACCTCGGCGTCCTCCCGGTACTCGGCGTCCTCCCGGTACTCGGCGTCCTCCCGGTACCGTCGCGGGTACGGACGGCGCTGTCGCTGGTGGGGACGAATATGGTGTGGGCCGAAGTGGCACAGAGTACCCCTACCCGCATGCCCCTTCGGCGTCCGGTCGAAACGTTGTCCACACGACGCCATAAACTTTCTCTTACTTCTAAGTGCCGTCGATCGTCCGGAGCGCGGCATCGAGCGCGGTTGAAACGCCGGAAGCGGCGGATACTACCGTCGATAGCTCGGTAGCCGTGCCGACGAGGACGCCGCGGGTCCGTTCAGCGGTGTCGTCGTCGCCACCGTGGCCCTCCCCGCCGACGACGAAGGCGGCGTCACACCCGTTCACAGCGGTCTGGAGCGCGCCGACCGCCTCCGGCGACAGTCCCGACAGCTCGTACGTGTGGACGACCGCCGCGTCGGCTATCTCGCGGGAGGCCCCGAGCCGGTCGAGGTGTCGCTCGGCCTCGCGGACCGTGGTCACGTCGAGCTCCTCTACGTCCACTGCGCCCCCACTACGGACGCGCGTCCGGGCGAACGCCTCCCCGATAAGCGCCGCGTCCCGGGTCTCGGCCACGTCGTGGGTGCGGATCACGTGTGCGCCACGCTCGACCGCCATCGAGGTGGCCGCGAGCGACGCCGGGAGCGCGGCCTCGGTGCGTCGCCCGACGACGTCGCGGAGGAAGTTCTTCCGGTTGATGGAGACGAGGATCGGTCGGCCGTAGCCGCGGAACTCCCGCAGCCGGCGGAACGTCTCGCGGTCGTCGGCGAGCGTCTTCTCTTCGGACCAGCCGCCGAACGCGGGGTCGACGAGCGTCTTCTCCGTGAACCCGTTCCGCGAGAGCGCGTCGTAGATCTCGTCGACGTCCTCGATCGCGCCCGGCTGACCGAGATCGGGCGGCGACGCCATCTTCGAGACGGCGGCGTCGTGTTCGGCGCACACGCGCGGCATCTCCGGATCGGCGAACCCACAGACGTCGTTGACCATGTCGAACCCGCGCGAGAGGGCCGCGTCGGCGACCTCGTGGTACCGGGTCTCGATCGACCAGACCGCGTCGCCGGCGGTCGACTCCAGCGTCTCCACGGCGGTGTCGAGCCGCTCCAACTCCTCCTCGGCGGAGAGCACGTCGAGGTCCTTGTTGGCCGACTCGAGTCCGACGTCGACGATGTCCGCTCCCTCGGCGATCAGTTCCTCGTCGACGTACTCCGCCGCCTCACCCGGGTCGTCGTACACGCTCGGATCGTACGGCGACTCCACGGAGACGTTCAACACGCCCATGATCCGGGGCGGGTAGTCGTCGCCGATCCCGAGGCCCACAGCGTCCACGTTTCGCATACCGGATCGAGGGTCGCGACGGTTAAAGCCGACCCGGAACCGGCGGGCGACGGGACGGACGATCCACCGCAACGATCGAAACGATCCACTACAACGATCCGTCGTGCGGTCGGCGTGCCTGCGAGCGCCCGGTAGGGCGCGAGCAGCCCGCGAGGGACGCGGTGAGCGCTCGGAGAGCGCGAACCGCGAGGCTGGGGAGGCGTGAGGTGCGGTGCTGTGCGGGGCGGGACTCAAAGGGGCAGTCTCGAGGCGGGCGCAGGTGACGTAAGCAGCGTGGCGCTCCGCGCCACGGGTAGCCGGCGCAAAGCGCCGGCGACAACGCGAGCGACCGAGGACCACAGCGAACGTGCGCCCGCCCCGAGACTGGGGCTTTGGCGGTGTTCACCGCGGTAGCAATGATGTACAGCCGAGCGAGTGGGACGTTGGAGATGTCTTCCCTGCAAGCAACGAAATCTCCCCCCTACAGATCCGACGGTACCGTTTTGTCCGTCTCCGTCGAATCCGGCCACATGACCGATCCGTCCCCGCTCGACCGTGCGAAGGCGAACGCGACCGAGATCGCCTCGACCGTGGTCACCGGCGTCTGGCTGGCCGCGCTCTTCCTCGGGTTCGGGTGGTGGCTCCCGTTCATGCTGTTCGGCTACGTCGTGGTCGTCCCGGTCGTCTCGATGCTGTTCGACGACGAGGAGGAAGAGGAGGGATCGGCGGAGGCCGGATCCGAGGACCGAAGCGAACGTGAATGGCGGGATCGAGAGGCCGACCGAGCCGAAGAGCCCCCCGAGGGAACCGCCGACGCGATCGACCGCCTCCGAACCAGATACGCCGAGGGCGACCTGACCGACGAGCAGTTCGAGCGCAAGCTGGACAAGCTACTCGAGACCGAGACGCCGGAGGACACAGCGGAGTGGCGGACACGGGAGCGGGACCGAACGCTCGACCGCGACCGGTCCTGAGGGGTTCGGAAACTCCCGCCGTGTATCCCGATCGACCGCGAACTCGCCGAGTACCGGAATCGTGGGCCCGGAAGGACGCGCTTTTATCCGCGCCGCGAGAACCAGTGGACATGGCGAAAGTGAGCATCGGCCTCCGCGGCTGGCGATTCGACGAGGAGGAGATCATCTCCGAGGACGGCGAGTTACGTCCCCTCGACGAGATCCCGGAGGAGCCCAGAGAGCGGCTCGTCAGGCTCGTGGGGCTCGTCGAGGAGCCGTGCGACGTCTGTTACCTCGAGTACGGCGACGCCGAAGTTCACCGCTGTCGACAGGCGGAGATCGTGTACGGCGAGCCGGGCGGTGAGGTCCTGCTCTGTGCCGAACACGAGCCCGACTTCATCTACTGGTTCCGCGAAGCCGGCGGCAGCGAGCACAAGGGCCGTCAGGAGTTCGGCGATCGCTTCCACGAGTGGGTCGCCGCCGGCAACGAGGCCCCCGACGGCTACGCGTCCGTCGAGCACGTCGAGGAGGACCCCGACGGGCTCCCCGACCTCCCGGACCAACAGGAGATCCAGGAGCGCCTCGAGGAGGGCTTCGAGGGCGAGCGGATCGACATCCGCGCGCTCGCCGGCGAGAAGCCGTCCGACGAGGGGGACGACGACACGGCGGACGACCGCCTCAGCGAGGACGAGCTGGCCGACGCCGACGTCGACCTCTCGACGGAGTATCCATCGAACTGATGAGCGAGGGCGACGCAGAAGACACTGGAGAGCGGAAAGACGGGCGCGATACGGGAGACGCGAAGGACGGGCGCGATACGGGAGACGCGAAGGACGGGCGAGACGCGCGAAACGTGAGCGAACCCGCCGGAACCCCGACACGCCGGAAGCCGGTGGTAGTCGTCGTACAGCCGGAGACGCCGGGAAACGTCGGGACCATCGCGCGGGCGATGAAGAACTTCGGGCTCTCGGACCTCAAGTTGGTCGACCCGCCGGAGCTGGACGAGGACGGCGAGGCGTACGGCTTCGCCGGCCACGCGCGTGAGGACGTCCTCCCGAACGCCGACGAGGTGACCTTCGAGGAGGTCGTCGAGAACTACCACACCGTCGGCACCACCGCGATCACCGGCGAGGACGACCGACGCCACGAGCGGTGGCCGTTCAAGACGCCCGTCGAGCTGCGGGAGTCGCTTTCGGACGTCGACGCGCCGACCGCGATCGTCTTCGGTCGCGAGGGACGCGGGCTCAACAACGACGAGCTCTCACGGCTCGACGAGGTGTGTTCGATCCCCGCTGCCGACGACTACCCGGTGCTCAACCTCGGGCAGGCGGCGACCGTCATCCTGTACGAGCTCCGCGAGCTCACCGTCGAGGAGACGCAGCTTCCGGACACCGCGGTCACCCGCGCCCCGGAGGCCGACGTGGAGCGGCTCCACGACCTCTTCGACGACTTCCTCGAGGCGACCGGCCAGCGCGAGCACCGGCGCGAGAAGAACGCGCTGTTGTGGCGCCGACTGCTCGGGCGCGCGCATCCGACCGAACGTGAGGTCCACTCGCTTCTGGGGACGGTCCGGAAGGCGACGACGAAGCTCGAACACGCAGACTACCTCGCAGCCAAACACGACGAGCCGGCCTATCCCCGCGAATGACTCGAACGAACGGAACCGTCCTCCACGAGGACCTGGTGGCCGGCGTGCGCGACGTGACGCCGCTGATGCTCGGGATCGTCCCGTTCGCGCTCGTCGCCGGGATCGCCGCCGCGGAGGCCGGGCTCACGCTGGCGGAGGCGGTCGGGCTGTCAGTGATCGTGTTCGCGGGTGCGTCCCAACTCGCCGCGATCGACCTCCTCGGGTCGAACGCGCCGCTCGCCGTCGTGATCGGCACCGCGGTCGTGATCAACCTCCGGATGGTGATGTACTCCGCGTCGATCGCGCCACACTTCGCCGAGTACGCCCGGCGAACGCGGGCCGCCCTCGCGTATCTGCTCACCGATCAGGCGTACGCGCTCTCGGTCGCCGAGTACGAGCGGAACGACGACCGTAGCCGATGGCGCTACTACTTCGGCGCGGCCGCGTCCCTGTGGCTGGTGTGGCAGATCTGTACGGTCGTCGGCGTCGTCGTGGGAACCGGCGTCCCCGACGCGTGGGGGCTCACGTTCGCGGTGCCGCTCGTGTTCCTCGCGCTCCTCGTCCCCGCGATGAAGGACCGGCCGACCACCGCGGCGGGCGTCGTCGGGGGCGCGGTCGCGGTCGCGGTCGCCGGGCTCCCGCTCAACCTCGGCCTCCTCGTCGGGGCCATCGCGGGGATCGGCGTCGGCTTACTGACGGAGGCGAGGACGTGATGACGGGACTTCCCGATCTCGCCGGCGCCTCCGTGCTCTCCGCGCTTCCCGGCCTCGTCAGCTCCCCGCGCGTCTGGGTCGCCATCGTCGTCATCGGGATCGCCACGTACTCGTTCCGGCTCTCGTTCATCCACCTGTTCGGCCGGATCGACGAGGTCCCCGAACGGATCCGCCGCCCGCTCAGGTACGTGCCGCCGGCGGTGCTCGCGGCGCTCGTCTTCCCGGATCTGATGACGATCCGACCGGGTCTCGTCGCGACGCTCGCCGACGAGCGACTGATCGCCGGCATCGCCGCGGGTGCCGTCGCCTGGCGGACCGAGAACGTGTTCGCGACCATCACTGTCGGCATGGTCGTGCTCTGGCTGTTCCGGTTCGTCGTCTTCGCGTAGCCCTCCACGCACGACCGAGGACGTCCCGGGTTTCAATCCGGCGGAGAGGGCGGGTCGCGCGACCCGTCCTCGAAGCTGGACTCACTCCTCACGGTCCGTGAGCCGGGTCGAACGCACGGGACCCGACGCGTCGCGGTCGGCGGTTTCGTGGGCTTCGTGTTCCGTCGCGTCCGCGATCCGCTGTACAGCGTCGGCGATCGAATCGAGGACGGCGAACGTCCGATACCAGAGGTACACGCCGACCGTCAGGAACCCCGCGATCAGGACAGCGAGGAGTAGTTGCGCGACGACCACGACGCCGTACACGAATACGAACAGGCTCACGGCTGCGAGAGCCGCCCCGAGTCGGGTGCGCAGTGCTTCGGAGGGAGAGAGCGGGTCGTGGACCATGTGTGACGCTACCGGCGGGATGACGTAAAAAATGGACGGCTCGAACCGCCGTCAGTCAGGATGGCCGTCGTCGGCCGGAGTCGGCCGGAGTCGTCGTCGGCCCGAACCTTCGTCGGCCCGAACCTTCGTCGGCCGGGTCAGTCGTCCGCGGGCGCCGCGGAGTCGCCGGCGGAGACTCCGGTGCCGGGTCCGACATCGATCCCCAGCTCGTCGAGCTTCTCGTCCGGGACGACCCCGTCGACCCAGCCACGGTGCTCGTAGTACTCCGCTTTCATCAGGTCGAGCTCGGCCAACTCGCCCTCGCTCGCGCCCTGCCCCGGGATCGCGTCCGGGTGGCCCTCCACGAACCGGCCGGGGAGGCTGTCGTCCTCGCCGTCGAAGCCGGCGAGGTTGTTGAAGTAGCGTTCGAGGTTGTAGATCCGCTCGCCCGCCTCGAACAGTTCGTCCTCGGTGACCTCCCTGCCCGTCATCCCGCTGTACTGGAGGACGTACTCCTCGATCCCCTCCGCGAACGCGTTGAACTTACAGATGTCGAACGAGTCCGAGATCGCGTGTAGGTCCTGGAAGGTGGCGGTTAACTCGCCTTTGCCCTCCCACTCGTAGGGGTCGACTTTCTCGGGGATCCCGAGGATCTCCGCTGCGGGCGTGTACCCCCGCAGGTGACACGCCCCGCGGTTCGAGGTGGCGAACGCGATCGCCATCCCCTTCATGCAGCGCGGGTCGTACGCCGCGATGCTCTGGCCTTTCACCGAGAGCTTGTTGTCGTGGGCGTCCTTCGCGTCGGCGAGCCGGTCGGGACCCTTCGCGAGGAGGTCGCCCAGTTCGCTCGAGCGGTTGCCGATCTCGTCGATGAGGTCGATCATCCGTTCGGAGTCGCCCCAGTCGATGCCGGCGTCGAGTTTGCCCTCCTCGGTCATCTCCATCGCCATCGCCATCGTGTTGCCGACCTCGATGGTGTCGACGCCCACGTCGTTACAGCGATCGAGCATCAGGGCTATCTCGTCGCGATCGGTGTGTCCCGCGTTCGGGCCGAGCGCCCACGCCGACTCGTACTCGTAGGACTCCATGCGGACGTTCATGTCCTCGCCCTTGTGGTTGAGCTGGACCTCGACCTCCTTCTTACACGCCACCGGACAGGAGTGACACGTCGGCTCGTCGACGAGGATGTTCTCGCGGACGTTCTCGCCGGAGACCCGCTCGGCGTCGACGTCGACACCCTCGGTCTCGTTGTACGCCTCCGTGGAGGTGTACTTCGCGTTCTTCGTCGGCAGCCCGTCCATCTCGTTGGTCGCGTTCATCAGGACGTTCGTGCCGTACATCGAGAGCCCGCCCTCGTTGGGCGCGGTCACGTCCGACTCCCGGATGACCTCCATCGACTGCTGGTACCCCTTCTTGAACGTCTCCGGATCGGCCGGCTTCGGCATGTCGGTGCCGCTCTTCACGACGACCGCCTTGACGTTCTTCGAGCCCATCACGGCACCCGTGCCGCCGCGGCCGGACGCGCGGTCGTCCTCGTTCATCACGCAGGCGTATCGGACGCCGTTCTCGCCGGCCTGTCCGATGGCCATCACCGAGAGGTTCTTGCCGACCGACCCTTCGACCTCCTCGCCGAGTTCGTCGATGGTGTCGTGGACGCCCTTGCCCCAGACGCGGGAGGCGTCGCGGACTTCCACGTCGCCGTCCTCGACGACGAGGTACACCGGGTCGTCGCTCTTCCCGTCGAGGAGGATACCGTCGAGGCCGGCCCACTTGAGGCGCGCGCCGGACCAGCCGCCGTGGTGCGAGTCGGTGACCGTCCCCGTGAGCGGGGACTTGGTGACCAACGCGATCCGGCCGCTCATCACGGTCTGCGTGCCCGTGAGCGGACCGGTCATGAACGCCAGGCGGTTGTCCGGCCCCATCGGGTCGACGTCCGGCCCGGCGTCGAAGACGTACTTGACGCCCAGCCCGCGCGCGCCGATGTACTTCTCGGCGTCCTCGTCGTCGATCCCACGGTACTCGACCGCTCCCTCGCCGAGATCGACCTGTGCAACTCGGTCCCTGTAGCCACCCATGTCAGTCATGTAATGCTCGTTCATTATAGACGGACCACAGCCTGTTAGCTCTTCACGTCGCGTCGAAACCGAAACCAGTTACACGGGTCCCGTCACGCCGGGGAGTCCCCGCCGAGCGAGTGAACGCGTCGACACGGGCACGCTCCCGTTGCGGACGGGAGACGGTGGAGAGCCGAGACCGGTTCACGGACGTTCTCATGGGTGGTTTCGCGGGCAGACGGGCGACGAGCACGACGGAGTCGGCGGTTTTTTCCGATAGTACACGTCACGGGCGCCGCGAAGAGCTATCCGCCCCCCGATCGAACGGGCGGTCATGAGCGACTCGAGGCGCGAGGGGTCGGCGGACGCGACCGAACACGGTGGATCGACAGACAGGGGTCGGGGCCCGACGCGTGCCACCTCCCGGGACCGCCGTCGACCGGCAGCCGCCTTCGCAGTGGTCGTTCTCGCCGTGTCGCTCGTTCCCGTACCGAACGTGGGTGGCGAGAGCGCCGGGGGAGGTCACGGTATACTCGAGGCCGTCGCCGGCGTGATCGCGCCGACGGACCCGTTCCACTTCGTCGGTTACGCGGTGCTCGCCGCGTTGTCGGCGGGCGCGACGGGCCGCGACAGCCGTGGACTGGTCGTCGCGGGGGCGGTCGCGGTCGCCTTCGGGTTCGGCGTGGAACTCCTCCAGATCGGGGTGCCCTGGCGGACCTTCGCGTGGCGCGACTCGCTCGTCAACGCGGTCGGGGCGACGGCGGGCGTCCTCGCCGTCGCGGTCAGGGCCGTTCGAGGGAAACGGACGTCGAAGTAGCAGACGGCGTGAGGTGGTGCGCCGTCGTCGCGTCGGCGACGTTCGTCCGCTTCGGGCTCGGGGTCGTGTTCGCCACCCTCCCGACGTGACGACACGGCTTTACGCGCTCGGCCGCTCTCCCCGACAATGAGTCAACCGAGCCCCGAGGCGTACGAGCAGGGGCGCGGCATGGACGCGCACAACGCGGTCATGCGCGACATCCGCGCCGAGCGCTCGGAGACGTACGACCCGACGGAGCCGACCCGGGTCTGGATCGACGAGGACAACACCCCTGACGGGGTGGTGAACTCGCTCACGATCATCTTGAACACCGGCGGCTGTCGCTGGGCCCGCGCCGGCGGCTGTACCATGTGCGGGTACGTCGCGGAGTCAGTCGAGGGCGGTAGCGTGAGCCACGAGGACCTCCTCACCCAGATCGAGGCGTGTCTCGACCACGAACGCGAGAACGCCGAGGAGCCAGCGGAGCTGATCAAGATCTACACCTCCGGCTCCTTCCTCGACGAGCGTGAGGTCCCCGCGGAGACGCGCCGGGCGATCGCCGAGACGTTCGCGGACCGCGACCGGATCGTCGTCGAGTCGTTGCCGGACTTCGTCGACCGCGAGAAGATCGGCGACTTCGCCGACCACGGGATCGCGACCGACGTGGCGGTCGGGCTCGAAACCGCGACCGACCGCGTCCGGCGCGACTGCGTGAACAAGTACTTCGCGTTCGCCGACTTCGAGGAGGCCTGCGGCGAGGCTGAAGCCGCCGACGCTACGTTCGACGCCGACGTGGGCGTCAAGGCGTATCTACTTCTGAAGCCGCCGTTCCTCGCGGAGCCGGAGGCCGCCGCGGACATGGTCGACTCGATCCGCCGATGCGCGGACGTCGGGGGGTGTCACACCGTCTCGATGAACCCGACGAACGTCCAGCGGTACACCATGGTCGACGAGCTGTTCTTCGAGGGCGGCTACCGGCCGCCGTGGCTCTGGACGGTCGCACACGTCCTCGAGGAGACCGCCGACGTCGACGCCATCGTCGTCTCCGACCCGGTCGGGCACGGTTCCGACCGGGGCGCGCACAACTGCGGCGAGTGCGACGACCGGGTCCAGACCGCGATCAAGGACTTCGACCGCCGGCAGGACCCGACCGTCTTCGAGCAGGTGTCCTGCGAGTGCGAGGCGACCTGGGAGGTCGTCATGGCGGAGGAGACGAGCTACAACATGCCGCTGGCCCGGTAACCGGACTCTCGAACCCGTCGAGCGAGAAATTCAAGCCGGAGGGGGATCTACGGCCACCATGGCTCGAACGCGCACGGCGTGCGTCCACACGACCGAGGTGGACGGCACCCGTCCCTGAGGTCGTCGGCGTCGACATCAGCGGCCGCCACGAGGAGGACGGCGAGTACCTGATGGTCGCGGCCGCGGTCCACGCCCGGATCGACTCCAGCCGCATCCGTTCCGTCGAGGGGATCGGGTTCGCCAGCGTGCGCGAGGGGCCGACCCTCGAGGCGACCGTGGACCTCGTCGCCGAGGCGGTGGGGAACCTCCCGGAGCCGCCGGCCTGTCCGGTCGTCTCCGAACACGGCGAGTTCTACGAGGAGCCCGCGGAGCTGGTGGGGCTGAGCTTCCAGCCCGATTTTAAATACGTCGAGAGCATAGGTGAACGCGAAACAGTGCAGGCCGCACATCACGCCGCGTACGCCGCTCGGGGGTTGCTCCTGTGAGTGACGACTCCAGCCGGGCAGTCGTGGCCAAGCGCGTCGACGCCGGCAACGCCGACCTGACCGAGATATCCCGGCTCGCGGAGGCCGCGGGCTACGAGGTCGTCGGCGGGCTGGCCCAGACTCGCACCGAGGACGCCGCGTTCATGTTCGGGGAGGGGAAGGTCGCGGAGCTCCGCGACCTCGTCCGCGAGCGGGACGCCGACTGCGTCGTGATCGACAACGACGTGGGGCCGTATCAAACGTTCAACATAGGGAAGAAACTTCCCGAGGGCGTCGAGGTGATCGACCGGTTCACGCTCATCCTCGAGATCTTCGGGCAGCGCGCGAACACCCGGAAGGCCCAGCTCCAGGTCGAACTCGCCGAACTGCGCTACGAGCTGCCGCGCGCGGAGGCGAAGGCCAGCCTGGCGAAACGCGACGAACGGCCCGGCTTCATGGGGCTCGGCGAGTACGACGAGAGCGTCGAGCGCGACATCAAACGCCAGATATCGGAGATCCGCGACGAGCTGGAGTCGATCGCGGAGAAGGAGCAGGCCCGCCGCGAGCAGCGCCGCGACTCCGGGTTCGACCTCGTCGCGCTTGCGGGCTACACCAACGCCGGGAAGTCGACGCTGATGCGGCAGCTGGCCGCCGAACTCGACGTCGACGAGAACGAGGACCGCCACCCGGACCTCGAACGAACCGCCGAGTCGGAGGACATGCTGTTCACCACGCTCGGCACGACGACCCGTCGGGTGGAGATGGAGAAACGGGACGTCCTGCTCACGGACACGGTCGGGTTCATCGCGGACCTCCCGCACTGGCTCGTCGAGTCGTTCGAGTCGACGCTGGACTCGGTGTACCGCGCGGACCTCGTGTTGCTCGTGGTGGACGCGAGCGAGCCGGTCCCCGAGATGCGCGAGAAGCTCGTGACGAGCCACGACACGCTGTACGAGCGCAACGAGGCCCCCATCGTCACCGTCTTCAACAAGATAGACCGGCTCGATCCCGGCGAGCTGGCGGACAAACGCGCCGCGCTCTCGGGGCTCGCGCCGGACCCGGTCGCCGTCTCGGCGCGGACGGGCGCGGGCGTCGCGGAGCTCCGCGACCGCGTGGAGGCCGAGCTACCGGAGTGGGAGCGCGAGCGACTGATGGTTCCCGTCTCCGACGACGCGATGAGCCTCGTCTCGTGGATCCACGACCACGCCCACGTCGACGAGGAGACGTACGCCGACGAACACGTCACGCTCGCGTTCGAGGCCAAGCCGTCCGTCGTGTCTCGCGCGCGCTCGAAGGCGGCTGAGCTGGCTCCGGCGAGTTCGACGTAGCGCGTCCGGCCGTCTTCCTCCCGATCGCTCCGGCGTCCCGCCGCCGTCTCGACCGTTTAATAGCCCGCGAGCCCATCGGACGCGTAATGGGAAACGCGGACCTGCGCGACCTCGCGTCGATACGCGAGGTCGCCTTCGAGGAGCTGGAGGGGAGCGTCGTCGCCGTCGACGCGCACAACTGGCTGTACCGCTACCTCACGACGACGGTGAAGTGGACGAACGACGGCGCCTACACGACCGCCGAGGGAGTCGAGGTCGCCAACCTGATCGGGGTCGTCCAGGGGCTCCCGAAGTTCTTCGAACACGACCTGGTCCCGGTGATGGTGTTCGACGGAGAGGTGACGGAGCTGAAGGCCGACGAGGTGACCGACCGCCGGGAGAAACGCGAGCGCGCCGAGGAGCGCCAGGCGGCCGCAGTCGAGCGGGGTGACGCGATCGAGGCGGCCCGGCTCTCCGCGCGGACCCAGCGGCTCACCGACACCATCCAGGAGACGACCCGTGAGCTGTTCGACCTGCTCGACGTGCCGGTGGTCGAGGCCCCCGCCGAGGGGGAAGCTCAGTGTGCGCACATGGCTGCGACGGGGAGCGTCGACCACGCGGGAAGCGAGGACTACGACACGCTGCTCTTCGGCGCGCCGACGACGCTCCGACAGCTGACGAGCAAGGGCAACCCGGAGCTGATGGACCTCGAGGCGACACTCGAGGAGCTCGGCCTCGACCGCGAGGGGCTCGTCGACGTCGCCATGCTGTGTGGAACCGACTTCAACGAGGGGGTCCACGGTGTCGGGCCGAAGACGGCGGTCTCGGCGGTGCGCGAACACGGCGACCTGTGGGGCGTCCTCGAGGCGCGCGACGCGTCGATCCCGAACGCGGAGGCGGTCCGCGAGTTCTTCCTCGACCCACCGGTCTCCGACGTTGGCTTCGACGCGACGATCGACCCGGACGTCGAGGCCGCACGGGCGTACGTGGTCGAGGAGTGGGGTGTCGACGCCGACGAGGTCGCTCGCGGGTTCGAACGCATCCGGGAGTCACGGGTCCAGACCGGCCTGGACCGGTGGACCTGACGTCGAACACGTTGGGTGTCGTTGACACGTGTCGTTCGAGCGTCTGACGCCGCGGTAACTTTACCTTCGTTCCTCGCAAACCGAAGGGATATGAAGGTGCTGGTAGCCGGCGGAACCGGGTTCATCGGGTCGTACCTCTGTCGCGCGCTCGTCGAGGACGGCCACGAGGTGACCGCGATGTCGAGTTCGCCCGCCGAGACCCCCGAAGAGGTCGACTCCGCCGTCGGCGACGTCACGGCCTACGACTCCATCGCGCCCGCGGTCGAGGGCCAGGACGCGGTGGTTAACCTGGTCGCGCTCTCGCCGCTCTTCGAGCCGAAGGGCGGCAACGTCATGCACGACCGGGTCCACCGCGGCGGGACCGAGAACCTCGTCCGGGCTTGTGAGGAGGCCGGCGCCGACCGGTTCCTTCAGCTGAGCGCGCTCGGCGCCGACCCCGACGGCGACACGGCGTACATCCGGGCGAAGGGGGAAGCCGAGAGGATCGTCCGCGGGAGCGATCTCGACTGGACGGTGTTCCGGCCGTCGGTCGTCTTCGGCGAGGGCGGCGAGTTCGTCTCCTTCACGAAGCGGCTCAAGGGGATGTTCGCCCCGGGCGTGCCCCTGTATCCGCTTCCCGGCGGCGGCAAGACACGCTTCCAGCCGATCCACGTCGAGGACCTCGTCCCGATGCTCGTGGCTGCTCTGGAGTCCGACGTATACGTCGGCGAGACCTACGAGGTGGGCGGTCCGGAGGTGCTGACGCTACGACAGGTGACGGAGCTCGTCTACGAGGCCGAACGGAAAGGCGTACGGATCGTTCCACTACCGATGCCGCTCGCGAAGGTCGGCCTCTCGGTGCTGGGGATCGTCCCCGGGTTCCCGATGGGCGGGGACCAGTACCGGTCGTTGAAGTTCGACAACACGACCGCCGACAACGACGTCGACGCGTTCGACGTCGACGAGGCGGAGATGACCACGCTCTCGGCGTATCTGGGGATCGAATGACCGTCGACCCCGTGGGGACCGCCACCGGGGGAATTGACAAGAGAATTATATCAGAGATCGGCGCCCGGACAGCACGCCCAACAGCCCCCCAGACGAGGCTCACCGGATCGGCCGACCGCGAGGAGATGAAGGGCGGATCGGGGCGAGTGCGGATCTCAGGTCTGGTAACGTCACCAGAAGCCTTATGTTCCAGATCCCACTCTGGTCGTTTCAAAGACGGAGGGAGTCCACTATGAAACTGGCAATGATCGGGTTCGGACAGGCGGGTGGGAAAGTCGTCGACAAGTTCCTCGAGTACGACAAACGGACGGGCTCGGAGATCGTGCGCGCCGCGGCTGCGGTCAACACGGCCAAGGCCGACCTCATGGGGCTCGAACACATCCCCGAGAGCCAGCGCGTGCTCATCGGGCAGTCCCGGGTGAAGGGTCACGGGGTCGGCGCGGACAACGAGCTCGGCGCGGAGATCGCCGAGGAGGACATCGACGAGGTACAGGGCGCGATCGACTCGATCCCGGTCCACGAGGTGGACGCGTTCCTCGTCGTGGCGGGACTCGGTGGCGGCACCGGCTCCGGGGGCGCGCCGGTGTTGGCCAAACACCTCAAGCGGATCTACACTGAACCCGTCTACGGGCTCGGCGTGCTACCCGGCAGCGACGAGGGCGGCATCTACACCCTGAACGCGGCCCGATCGTTCCAGACGTTCGTCCGCGAGGTGGACAACCTGATGGTGTTCGACAACGACGCCTGGCGGAAGACGGGCGAGTCCGTCCAGGGCGGCTACGAGGAGATCAACGAGGAGATCGTCCGGCGCTTCGGGATCCTGTTCGGCGCGGGCGAGATCCAGCAGGGTCAGGAGGTCGCGGAGAGCGTCGTCGACTCCTCGGAGATCATCAACACGCTCTCGGGCGGCGGCGTCTCCACGGTCGGCTACGCCGAGGAGGAGGTCGAGGAGCGCAGCTCGGGGGGGCTGCTCTCCCGGCTCCGCAACGACGACGGCGGCGACGAGCTCGACAGCGCCCACACCACGAACCGGATCACGAGCCTCGTCCGCAAGGCGGCGCTCGGCCGGCTCACCCTTCCCTGTGAGATCGAGGGCGCGGAGCGGGCGCTGCTCGTGCTCGCGGGGCCGCCCGAGTACCTCAACCGGAAAGGTATCGAGCGCGGCCGGAAGTGGCTCGAAGAGCAGACCGGCTCGATGGAGGTCCGCGGCGGCGACTACCCGTACCGCGGTGCGGGCTTCGTCGCCACCGTGATCCTGCTCGCGGGTGTCACGAACGTCCCCCGGATCAAGGAGCTCCAGCAGGTCGCCATCGAGGCGCAGGACAACCTGGACGAGATCCGCCAGGAGAGCGACCAGAACCTCGACGACCTCGTCAGCGACGACGGCGACGAGCTCGAGTCGCTGTTCTAGGCGACCGCCGAATGGAGGTCCTCGTCCCCTTCTCCGCCGACCGGCCGAAATCGCGGCTCGCCGACACCCTCTCTCCCTCCGAGCGGGCCGCGTTCGCGCGGGCGATGCTCGCCGACGTGCTGTCAGCGATCGTCGACGCCGGCGGGGATCCACGGGTTCTCGCGACCGACGAGATCGACCCGACCACAGCGCCCGCGACCGCCCCGCTCGACCCGCCGGTCACCGTCGACGACCGACCGCTCACCGACGCGGTGAACGCGGCGCTCGAGGAGCGCCGTCCCGGCGAGGCGGTCGGCGCGGTCGCCGTCGTGATGGCCGACCTCGCGCTCGCGACCCCGGAGGCGCTCGAACGGCTGTTCGGCGGAGCGGTGACCGGTCGTCGCGACGGCGACGCCGACACGCCCCGACACGCCGAAACGACGGCGCCGGCCGACGTGACGATCGCGCCCGGCCGCGGCGGCGGAACCAACGCCCTCGTCGTCTCACACCCACGGTTCCGGGTCGACTACCACGGCGCGTCCTACCTCGATCATCGCCGGATCGCGGCCGAACTCGGCGCGACGGTCCGGACGGTCGACTCCTACCGGCTCGCGACGGACGTCGACGAACACGCGGACCTCGCGGAGGTGTTGCTCCACGGCGACGGCGCGGCTGTGAGGTGGCTCCGGGAGGCCGGGTTCGCACTCGACGCCGACGGCGGCCGGGTCGGCGTCGTCCGCGAGTGAACGCGGCGATCGCTTCCGGTGGAACCACGACCGTTGTCCGGGACCGCGACGCTTTTTGAACTCGACCGCGGAGGGTGGTGCGTGTTCGTGGGTACAGCGGAGTACGGGATCGACATCGACGTCGACGGCGGGGCGGTCGAGCGACTGCTCTCCGTGGGTCCCGCCGACGTCGACACGGCGGACGGGCTCACGTTCGCGCGGAACGTCTTCGTGCCGCTGACGACCGCCTGCCGGTACACCTGTACGTACTGTACCTACTACGACGTGCCGGGCGAGGCCTCGTTGCTCTCGCCCGAGGAGGTTCGCGAGCGGTGTCGGATCGGTGCGGACGCGGGGTGTACGGAGGCGCTTTTCACCTTCGGCGACGATCCGGATGACCGGTACACGCGGATCCACGAGCGACTCGACGACTGGGGGTTCGACTCGATCCACGACTACCTCTATCGCGCCTGTGAGATCGCCTTGGAGGAGGGACTGCTCCCGCACTCGAACCCGGGCGATCTCACCGAGGCGCGATTCCGCGACCTGCGGGAGGTGAACGCCTCGATGGGCGTCATGCTGGAGACGACCGCCGACGTCGACGCCCACAGCGGGGGACGCCGGAAGACGCCGGGCCAGCGGCTGAACACGATCCGCGCGGCGGGTCGGCAGGGCGTCCCGTTCACCACGGGGATCCTCGTGGGGATCGGCGAGGGGTGGCGGGACCGCGCGGAGAGTTTGCTCGCGATCGCCGAGCTCCACGGGCGGTACGGCCACGTCCAGGAGGTGATCGTCCAGAACGTCGTGCCGAACGAGCGGTCGGACTTCGCGAAACCGGACCTGGAGACGATGCGACGGGTCGTGGCGATGGCGCGGGCTGCGTTGCCGTCCGAGGTGTCGGTTCAGGTGCCGCCGAACCTCTCGCCCACGGCCGACCTCGTCGACTGTGGCGTCGACGACCTCGGCGGCGTCTCCCCCGTCACCGACGACTACATCAACCCCGCGTACGCGTGGCCCGACCTCGAGGGGCTCCGGGCGGTCGCGGACGCCGGCGGGATCCCCCTCCGCGAGCGGCTTCCCACCCACGCCCGGTACCTTCCGGCCGAGATCCGCCCCGCGGGCGTGGACCCGGCCTCGGCTCCGGCGAACCGCGACGCGTGGCTCCCGCCCGCGGTCCGCGACCGGATCCGCACCGACGACGTCCACGGCCGGCGGCTCAGGGCGGTCGCCCGCGGCGAGGGGCCGCTCGACGCTCGACCGGCGGGCGACGACTGAGATCGGTCGCTCGTGTCGGTCGACCGCGGTAGCGAACGTACCGATCGACATCGGTAACGAACGCGCCGATCGGCCGCGGTAACGAACGCGCCGACCGCCGATAAACAACTGCGCTGCCAGTAGCTTCTTTAAATACCTCTCCGAATGGGCCGACAATGCTACCACTTCAGTTCGGGTTAACGGGGATCGCGGGGGCGGTCACGGGAATACTGATCACCGCGTTCCTGTTCGTCGTCGGATTCGTCGCCGTGTTGCTGCTCGGGAAGGTCCTCTTCGTGCCCGGCGTGGAGCGGACGATCGAGTCCCGAGGGCTGGACGAGGCGGTCAAGAGCCTCGGGTCGAGCGTCGCGAACGCGGTCGTCTGGGTCGCTGCGATCGCGATCGGGTTCACGCTCGCGGGGTACGGCGCGTTCCTCTCGGCGTTCGCCGTCTTCGGCGGCGCGATCGCGCTCGCGGTCGGGTTCGCTGCCCAGGACCTGCTCGGGAACTTCGTCGCGGGCGTGTTCATCCTGAAGGACAAGCCGTTCGAGGTCGGCGACTGGATCGAGTGGGAAGGTAACGCGGGTCGGGTCGAGGACATCGACCTCCGCGTCTCGCGGGTCCGGACGTTCGACAACGAGCGGGTCACGGTGCCGAACGGCGACCTCGCGAACAACGCGGTCACGAACCCGGTCGCCTACGAGACGCTCCGTCAGAAGTTCGTCTTCGGCATCGGCTACGACGACGACATCGCACAGGCGACCGACATCATCGTCGAGAAGGCGGAGGCTCACGAGGACATCCTCGACGACCCCGCCCCCTCCGTTCGGCTCGTCGAACTCGGCGACTCCGACGTGGGGCTCCAGTCCCGCTGGTGGATCGCCGATCCCGACCGCGGCGACTTCGTCCGCGTGCGCTCGGAGTACGTCACCGCGGTGAAGGAGGCGTTCGACGAGGCCGGGATCGACATCCCGTACGTCCACCGCCAACTCACCGGGAGCGTCGAGGTCATCGAATCGGTCGCAGCCGACGAGTAGACCCGTCGTAGTTCCCGTTTTCTGCCTTCCTGCGTACGGGATCCGATCGCTTCAGCCAGGCTCCCGAAACCGTTTTGCTTCGACCACTTAGACATACTACCGATGAATACGACACCGGACCCGTCGTCGTGGCGGACCTACCTCGTGACGGGAGCCGAGTACTCGGCGGGACGGGAGACGCCGACCGTCGTCGCCGACGCGTTGGCCGGGGGGATCGACGTCGTCCAGCTCCGCGAGAAGGGTACCGACGCGCGGAGCCGGTATCGCCTCGGGCTTCGCCTCCGCGAGCTGACCGCGGAGGCCTGCGTTCCCCTGATAGTCAACGATCGGATCGACCTCGCAGCGGCGGTCGACGCCGACGGCGTCCACCTCGGCCGGTCGGACCTCCCGGTCGAGGTCGCCCGGGAGCGTCTGGGTCCCGACGCGATCGTCGGCGCCTCGGCGTCGACCGTCACGGAGGCGAGGGAGGCGGTCGCCGCCGGTGCGGACTACCTCGGCGTCGGGGCGGTCTACGGCACGGACTCGAAGGAGGTCTCGGGCGACCGTGACGGGATCGGTCTCGAACGCGTCGCGGCGATCGCCGGGGCGGTCGACGTCCCCGTGATCGGGATCGGCGGGATCGACGCGGGCAACGCGGCGAGCGTCGTGGAGGCGGGCGCGACCGGCGTGGCGGTCGTCTCCGCGATCACCGCTGTCGCGGACCCGCGTGCGGCGACCGAGGCGCTCCGGGAAGCGGTCGCTCCCGAGTGAGTCGACGCCGAACGGCGAGCCCGGATCGGCGTGTCCTCGGCGCTCGGGAACCGGGAGACCGGATCGGGGGCTGGCGAACAGGCGGTGCGTGTCGGTCGGGAGGCGTGTCGGTCGTGGAACCGCGTCCCTCCTCCCGAAACCGCGCGGGACCACACCGCACACCCGCGTTCCCCCGCACGGCGGTCGAGCGCGTCACGTGACGGGGTGTGTCGGCATCTGATAAGAGGTGACGCCCGGACTACCGCGTCGCTTTCTTCCACTCGCGGAGTCCCACACGCTCGCCGTCAAGCTTCTCTGCGGGCGCGTCGGTCGCCGCCCAGACGAAGAGCGGCGCGACGCTTTCCGGGTCGCGGGCGCGCTCCATCCCGGTGAGGTCGGTGGCGACGAGCCCCGGGTCGACGACGCCGACCGTCGCGTCGACGTCGGCGGCGAAGCCACGGGCGACGGCCTCCGCCGCAGCCTTCGAGACCGCGTACGCGCCCATTCCCGCCTTGGACTCGTGCGCGACCGAGCCGGAAGGAACGAGGACGCGTGCCTCGTCGGCGAGGTGCGGAACCACCTCGCGTATCGTGGCGAACACCCCGCGCGCGTTCGTCCGCATCGTGTCGTCGAACTCGCGGTAGCTCAGCCGGTCGGTCGGCGACTCGCCCGGCGCGCCGTGGAAGACGGCCGCGTTGGCGAGCACGACGTCGATCGGGCCGGCCTCGCCGACGACGCGCTCGAAGAAGCGTTCCAGGTCGAACTCGTCGCGGACGTCGACGCGGGCCCCCCAGGCGGTTCCGGCGACGGGGTCGGCGACTTCGGTGTCGGCGGCGTCGGTAGCGTCGTCGAAATCGGCGTCTCCCACAGAGTCGCTGGTGGACCTATCGCCGTCCCCGCCCGTCGACGTCCCGTTCAGCTCCGCGACCGTCCGATCGACGGCGTCGCCGTCCCGTCCGGAGACGGCGACGAACGCGCCGGCGTCGACGAACGCCTCTGCCACCGCCCGTCCGATACCGCTTGTGGCCCCGGTGAGCGCGACCGTTTTATCCATCGACGATCGGTACGGGCGTCGACGACTTAGTGGTACCCACCGCCGTCGTCGTGGTGGTATTTATACGGGTCCCGTCCAAGGATAGAGTATGGACGTGGCCCCGGACATCGACCCCGTGGCCGGCGAGTCGGTCGTCGTTATCGGCGGCGGGTTCGGCGGCCTCTCGACGGCTTGTTACCTCGCCGACGCCGGCGCTGAGGTCACCCTCCTCGAGAAGAACGGACAGCTCGGCGGGCGCGCGAGCCGCCTCGAGGCCGACGGGTTCCGCTTCGACATGGGCCCGTCGTGGTACCTCATGCCCGACGTGTTCGAACGGTTCTTCGATCACTTCGACCGCTCGCCCGAGGAGTACTACACGCTCACGCACCTCGACCCGCACTACCGCGTGTTCTGGAAGGACGGCGACCGGGTCGACGTGCTCCCAGACATGGACCACAACCGCGAGCTGTTCGAGGCGTACGAGCCCGGCGCGGGCGACGCGCTCGACGACTACCTCGAGGAGGCCGAACGCACCTACGAGATCGGGATGGAACACTTCGTCTACGAGGACCGCCCCCGCCTCCGCGACTACGTCGACCGCGACGTGCTCCGGTACTCGTGGGGGCTCTCGCTGCTCGGCAAGATGCAGGGTCACGTCGAGGGGTACTTCGATCACCCCAAGCTCCAGCAGCTGATGCAGTACACGCTGGTCTTCCTCGGTGGGTCCCCGACGAACACGCCCGCGCTGTACAACCTGATGAGCCACGTCGATTTCAACATGGGCGTGTACTACCCCGACGGCGGGCTCGGTGCGGTCGTCGACGGGATCGTCGACCTCGCCGGGGAGCTCGGCGTCGAGTTCGTCACCGACGCGGAGGTGACCGGGATCGAGGGTCGGTACGGCGCGTTCGCGGTCGACACCGTCGACGGCGACCGCTACCTCGCCGACGTCGTCGTCTCGAACGCCGACTACGCCCATACGGAACAGGAGCTGTTGCCCGAGCGAAAACGGCAGTACACCGAGGAGTACTGGGAGTCGCGGACGTACGCGCCCTCGGCGTTCCTCCTGTACCTCGGCGTCGAGGGCGACGTCGAGGAGTTGGCCCACCACACCCTGGTGTTGCCGACGCGGTGGGAGGAGCACTTCGCGCAGATCTTCGACGAGCCGGCCTGGCCGGACGACCCCGCCTACTACCTCTGTGTGCCCTCGAAGACGGACGGCACGGTCGCCCCGGAGGGTCACAGCAACCTCTTCGCGCTCGTCCCCATCGCGCCGGGGCTGGAGGACACGCCGGAGCTACGCGCCGAGTATCGGGACCTCGTGCTCGACGACATCGCGGAGAACACCGGGACGGAGCTTCGCGACCGGATCGTCTTCGAGGAGACGTTCTGTGTCGCGGACTTCGCGGACCGGTACAACAGCTACGAGGGGAGCGCGCTCGGGCTCGCACACACCCTCCGACAGACGTCACTTTTCCGACCGCCACACCGTTCGTCGGCGATCGACGGGCTCTACTTCACCGGCGCGACCACGACGCCCGGGATCGGCGTCCCGATGTGTCTGATAAGCGGGGGACTGACCGCCGAACGGATCGCGGACACGATCTGAGGCCGTGACCGGAACCCCCCTCGATACGGAACGAGCCGACGACGAGTGGAGCCGTGACCCCGACGGCGATGGGAGCCGTGACCCCGACGACGAGGGGAGCCGTGACCCCGACGGGAGGGACTCGCTCGCCGACCACCTTCGATACCTGTTCGTGCTCTCTCGGCCGCGCTTCTGGCTCTACCTCGCCGGCCCGGTCGCGGTCGGGGTCACCTACGGTATCGACGGTCTCGATGGCCTGTTCACGCCCACGACGGTCGCGCTCGCCGGCTACTTCCTCGTCCCGGCGAACGTCTTCCTCTACGGCGTCAACGACGTCTTCGACGCCGACATCGACGAACACAACCCCAAGAAGAGCGACCGGGAGGCGCGCTGGCAGGGGAACCGTCCCGCCCTGCTGGCGGTCCTGGGGGCCGCCGCCATCGGCGTTGGGACGTTCACCATTACGCCCCGCGTCGCGTGGCCGTTCCTCGCCGGCTTCTTCGTCCTCGCTGCGGGGTACAGCGCGCCGCCGCTGCGGTTCAAGACGATCCCGTTCGCGGATTCGGCTTCGAACGGGCTCTATATCCTCCCGGGAGCCGCCGCGTACGCCACGGTCGCGGGGGCGGTCCCGCCGGCCACAGCGCTCGCGGGCGCGTGGCTGTGGACGATGGGGATGCACACGTTCTCCGCGATCCCCGACATCGAGCCCGACCGCGAGGCGGGGATCCGGACGACCGCGACGGTGCTCGGTGAGTCGCGGACGTACGCGTACTGTCTCGCCTGCTGGGTCACGGCGGCGATCGCGTTCGCCGCGGTCGACGTCCGGCTCGGCGCGCTTCTCGGGATCTATCCCGTCTTCGTGGCCTGGGTCGCGACCTCGTCGGTCGCCGTCGACCGCGCCTACTGGTGGTTCCCCGCACTCAACACCGCCGTCGGGACGCTACTCGCGATGGGCGGGCTCTGGCGGGTCTACCCGGTCTGGGAGGCGCTCGGATGAGCGACGACGGCTCGTCGACGACGGCCACGAACCCGGAGGCGGACGCGGGCTCCGAGGGGGCCACGACCCCCGGGACGGGCACAGCCCGCGACCGTTTGCCGAGCACCCGCGGGGGTGTCGAGGCGTCCCTCGACCGGATCGTCCGCGAGAACCGGTTCACTATCGCCGTGTTGTTCCCGGCGGTCGGCGCCGTCACGCTGGTCGGGAGCGCGGAGGGCTGGGTCCCGGAGCCGTTCGCCTTCCACCCCTGGTTCGTGCTGTTCGGCGTCGTCGTGATGCGGTCGCCGCTCGTGGCGGGGATCTTGCCCCTCTTCGACCGGCGGGCTGTAGGCTGGCTCGCAGTCCTCGTCTCGTACACGTACCTCATCGAGAGCGTCGGGGTTCGGACCGGCTGGCCGTACGGCGGGTTCGAGTACGCGATCGACCTCGGGCCGATGCTCGGCGGGGTTCCACTCGCGCTCCCCGTGTTCTTCATTCCGCTCGTGGTCAACGCCTACCTGCTCTGTCTGTTGCTCCTCGGCAGTCGTGCCTCGAACGGCCCGGTCCGACTGGTCGCCGTGAGCGCGACCGTGGTCGCGATGGACGTGGTGTTGGATCCGGGAGCGGTGGCCCTCGGCTTCTGGACGTTCGGCGGCGGTGCGTTCTACGACGTTCCCCTATCGAACTACGCGGGGTGGGTGTTGTCGGCGGTCGTCGCGGTGGTCACGCTGGATCGGGCGTTCGACACGGACGCGGTCCGCGAGCGGCTGGCGTCGTGCGAGTTCATGCTCGACGACATGGTGAGTTTCGTGATCCTCTGGGGCGGGATCAACGTCTGGTTCGGGAACGCCATCCCCGCGCTCGTCGCGCTCGCGTTCGGCGTCGGCCTCCTCAGGACCGACCGGTTCGACGCCGGCCTCCTGCGCCCGTCGTCCGCGAGCGAGTAGCGGGGTCGGCCCGGGCTCCGACTCGAAATCCCTTATATGCGGGACGCCCGTTGGAGTAGGTATGGAGACGAGCGTCGCCGACGAGGGTGGACACGAACGGGGAGGCGATGAGTAGACTCGCGATCGAGTACGGGTCACACCAACGCGTTCGGGAACTGATCGACCGCCTGCGGTTCTGTGCGGAACACGTGAGCCTCGATTTCGACGGCTGGGAGGAACCGCACGTGAAGGGACCCGGGCTGTACTTCGCGGTCGTCGCCGACCGCGAGTACGGCTCGTACGCGGACCCCATGGGCGACAACCGATGGCCGCGCGACCAGTGTCGGTCCGTCTTCGACGAGGACGCGTTCGTCGAGGCGACGGAGGCGGTGAGTCTCGAGGGTGACGGCGGGATCGTCGTCGCGGTGGACGGCGAGATCGAGTCCCAAATGCTCCGGTTCAGGGACCTCGGCACCGGAAGCGAGGAGGCCGATCTCACCGACGACGTCGGCTACGAATCGTGGATGGGATCGCGACACATGAGCGCCATCGAGACGTCGGTCCGTCCCGAGGTCGTCGCCACGGTAACCCTGAGCGAGGAGACCGGTCGAGTGAGCGTCTTCCGGGACGGCGAGGCCGAGTCGGCGACGCGGTCGGAGATCGGCGGACCCTGGCGTGCGGAGGGAGCCGACCCGAGATGAGTCGAGCGAGTCGATCGACGACCGAAGCGTGACAGGGGCGGGTGGAACCCCGGGCGAGCCCGCGCGGAACCCCACCCGATGAGGAGACGGCCCCATTCTTATACCGGTTCCGCGCGAACGGTCGACCATGTACGACGACGTGCTGATCCCGACCGACGGCAGCGAGGCGGTCGACCGAGCGCTCGATCACGCGATCCCGCTGGCGAGCGACCACGGCGCGACCGTCCACGCGCTGTACGTCGTGGACCGTCGCGTGGCGAACGCGAGCTCCGGCGACCTCCACGACGAGGTCATCGCGGACCTCGAATCGCAGGGTAAAGCCGCCGTCGCCGCGGTCGCGGAGCGGGCCGAGGAGGCCGGACTGGACGTCGAAACACGCGTGCGCCAAGGCACCCCGGACACCGAGATCGTCGCGTACGCGGAGGCGGAGGGGATCGACGTGATCGTGATGAGCCCCGAGGGGAAATCGCCGCGCGAGCGGATCCGATCGCTCGGGAGCGTCTCCGACCGCGTCACCGACGACGCGACGGTACCCGTGTTCCTGATCAAGTAGCGGCGTCGAGCGCTCGGTCGTCAACTTACTTGTCCGCCGGGGCACACGCCCGAGTATGGACCTCACCGTCCTCGGTAGCGGAAGCGCGATGCCGGTCCCCGACCGGGTCCAGGCGGGGTACCTCCTCGAGGAGCGCGAGGGCGACGACGATCGGTCGCTCCTCGTCGACTGCGGTAGCGGCGTGCTCCATCGGCTCGCCGACACCGACTCCGGCTACGAGGGGGTCTCGACCGTCCTGCTCACGCATCACCACCTCGACCACGTCGCCGCGCTGCTCCCGCTCGTGAAGGCGCGGTGGCTGGCCGGCGAGGAGTACCTGGAGGTCGTCGGCCCGACGGGGACCAAGGCGCTCGTCGACGGCCTGCTCGACGTCCACGACTACCTCGACGGGCGGATCGACCTCGCGCTCCGCGAGGTGCCGGCGGGCCGGGCGTTCACCGCGGGCGGGTTCGACGCCGTCGGCCGCGAGACGCGCCACTCGATGTCGGGGCTGGCGTATCGGTTCTCGCCGCCGAACAGCGACGACGACCCCGCCGACGGGCCGCTCACGCTGTCGGGCGACTCCGAGGCGTTCGCGGGGCTCGCGCGCTTCGCGGACGGCAGCGACGTGCTCGTCCACGACTGCTCGTTCCCCGACGGGACCGACGTCTCGAACCATCCGACGCCCACCTCGCTCGGGGCGTCGCTCTCGGACGTCGACGTCGGGACGCTACTGCTTTCACACCTCTACCCGCACACCGGCGGCAGAGAGACGGAGATGACTGCGAGCGTCCGGGAGGCGGGCTTCGACGGCGACGTCCGGGTCGCTGTCGATGGACTCCGAGTGCGGATCCCGTAACCTCTCAAAGTTACGTTCCTCCCGGATCGACCCGGATGTTTAAACGTTCGTGCGGGTATCCATCGGTATGGCCGAGCCGCTCGCGGACGATTTCGGACGGGAGGTTACGGGCGTTCGGGTCTCGCTCACCGACCGGTGTAACTTCGACTGTATCTACTGTCACAACGAGGGTCTCGGCGACACGCGCGGCCCGATGGAGCCCAGCCCGGACGAGATGAGCGCCGACGACGTGGTCCGCTTCCTGGAAGTCGTCGAGGGCTACGGCGTCGACTCGGTGAAGTTCACCGGCGGCGAACCCATGCTTCGACAGGACCTCGAGGAGATAATCGAGCGGACTCCCGACTCCATGGAGGTCTCGATGACGACGAACGGGACGTTCCTCCCGGGACGCGCCGAGGACCTGAAGACGGCGGGGCTCGACCGCGTGAACGTCTCACAGGACGCGCTCGACCCCGACGACTTCGCCGCGGTGACGAAGTCGGGCGCGTACGAGCAGGTGCTCGAGGGCGTCAGGGCCGCCGTCGACGCCGGGCTCGACCCCGTGAAGCTCAACATGGTGGTGTTCACCCACACCGCGGGCTACGTCGAGGAGATGGTCGAACACGTCGCCGAAAACGAGGGGCTCCAGCTCCAGCTCATCGAGTACATGCCGGAGCTGACCGGGAAACCGGAGTGGAACATCGACATCGGGCGTGTCCACGACTGGCTCGCCGAGGAGGCCGACCGGATCGAACGACGGGAGATGCACGACCGCAAGCGGTACTTCGTCGGCGAGGACGCGGACGGCGAGGGTGGCGGGATGGTCGAGATCGTCGACCCCGTCGAGAACGAGGAGTTCTGTGCCAACTGCGGCCGCGTCCGCGTCACCCACGAGGGGTACCTGAAGGGCTGTCTCAACCGCAACGACGACCTCCGGTCGATGGGGGAGATGAGCCGCGAGGAGATCGCCGAGACGTTCGAGGCGGTCGTCGAGAACCGGGTCCCCTACTACGGCGAGTACCTGATAGAAAACGACGAGGGCGAGTACGAGATCAACGAGGAGTACCTCGGGACGCCGAACGTCGCTGACTGAGGCTTTCCTGCCGGCACGGATCGTTTCCGCTACGATACGGTGCGGTGGCGCGCCGGTGAGCGGGTGCGTCAGCACCCGCGAACCGCCCGCGAGGGAGTTGCGAGCGCGAGAGCGCGAGCAACGAGGCTGGGGAGGCGTGAGGTGCGGTCGCGGTGCGGCGGGCGGGACTCAAAGGGGCAGTTGCGAGGACGAAGCACGGCGCAGCAAGGACCGGAGGATCGAACGAAGTGAGCGACGAGGACCGCAGCAAGCCGCGCGAGTCGTCGCAACTGGGGCTTTGGAGGTGTTCGTCGAAGTCACGTTTCCTGCCTTACACTCTCGAGCGGCCGGGGATTTGAAAACGCCTACCGCGCCAGCGACGACACGTGCTCGACTGGGTCGTTAACGAGACCGATCCCCCGCGATCCGCACGCGATCGCCTACACCGACGACGTGAGCCCGCCGTCGACGCGGAGGTTCTGGCCGGTGATATAACTCGACTCCTCCGACAGGAGGTACGCGACCGCGTCGGCGATCTCCGCGGTCCGTGCGGGCCGTCCCATCGGTATCTGCGCCCTCGTCTCCTCGTCGACGTCGTAGCTGTCGACGAACCCGGGCAGGACGCTGTTCATGCGGATCCCGTCCGACGCGTATCGGTCGGCGTAGAGTTTGGTGTAGCTCCCGAGGCCAGCCCGCAACACCGACGACACGGGGAAGTCGCTCGAGGGCTCGAACGCCGAGAACGTCGAGACGTTCACGATCGCCCCGTCACCCTGTGCTTCCATGATCGGCGTGACGAGCCGGGCCATCCGGACGACGTTCAGCAACACCAGGTCCATCCCCTCGTACCACTCCTCGTCGGAGATCTCGACGAGGTCGCCGGAGGGCGGGTGCCCGGTGTTGTTCACCACGGCGTCGATCCGGCCGTACCGCTCGTGGGTCGTCTCGACGAGCGCCCGCAGGTCGTCGGGGTCGGTGACCGAGCCCTCGAAGCCGTCGCCGCCGAGGTCGTTGGCGACGTCGACGGCGCTACCCGACGGCGACAACAACACCGGCACGTACCCGTCGTCGTTCAGCCGCCGAGCGCACGCCTCTCCGATGCCGCTTCCCGCCGCCGTCACGATCGCGACCCGAGTGTCGTCCATACCGGCGATGTCGCGAGTGTGAACATAACTCCACCGACGCCCCGGTTCGAGTATCCTACCCGGTCCGAGCGCTACCGTCACCGCCGGGGCGACGCGTAGGATCAAAGAGCCGTTTGAGCCACACCAACGTCTTTACCCGATCGAGACGTCGCTCAGGTATGACGGAGGAGTCGACGACCAGACGACGACTGTTGGGTGCCGGTTGTGCGACCGCGGTCGCCGCGGTCGCGGGCTGTCTCGGGCCGTTCGGTTCCGTCGAGAGCGGGGCCGGCGAACCCGACGGATCCGCCGAACGGTCCCTACGTTTCACCCTGTCTCCTCGGAGCGATAACCTCCGGGATCGGTACGTGATCGACCTCGCCGATGCCCGCTCACCGGACGCCGAGGAGGCCTTCCGGACGACGCTCGAGGGATCGACGTACACGACACAGTACCGAACGCCGTTCCGGTCCACCCCCGACGATCCCACGTACGTCAGAGCGGACGGAACCTACTACCGGGCCGGGTCGGTCGTGGTCGACGAAGCCGCCGAGACTCGTCCCGTCCTCAGACTTCGGGACGGGACGCGGATCGACGACGGTGGCGACACCGACGTCGACGCTGTCGCTGTCGAGGAGCTTCCCCAAAGCGACCAACGAGCCGTCGAGATCGCACACATGGCCGCCCGTGCCCGCCGCAACGAGGGTGGCGTCCCGTGGGGGTTGGTTCAACGCGGCGGCTACGTCTACCGGTCCGAGGGGGCGGTCGAAACGAGCCGGGTCCTGTCCGAGGACGGTCCCGACCGCGTCGTCTACCGCGAGACGGAGTACGCCGTCGAGGTCGCCGAAGAGCGGTTCTACGAGCCGGTCCATCGCGCGACCGTCGAACCCGTCGCGACGAGTCCCGAGCGAATGGAGGCGATCCTCCGGGCGACCTTCGTCGACGCTCGGATCACCCGTGACGCGCTCTCCACGGACGAATCGGAGGTGCTTCGGTCGGCTCGCGGGGGCGAGTACGAGGAGACGCATCCGTATTCCGACGCGTATCGGGACGTGGTGACGGCGCTTCACGAGCGCGCCTACCTCGACGGAAACGTCGAGAGTGACGCCTTCAGCGACGCCGAACACGGCACGGGGACGGTGCTGTACGGCGACGAGTACTACGAGTACCGATTGCGGTTCACGTCCTCGTCCGGGGCGTAGAACGAGCCGCCACGAGCTCGGAATGAACGGTCACGGTGGGATCCCCGTGAGCGAAGCGACCGGGGGTACACCGTGTGCGTGAACGGAGGTGAACGAGCACGGTGGGATTCGAACCGAAATCGGACGTGCTCGCTCGCATCGCTCGCTGTGCGCGACTGAGAGGGTTCGAATCCCTAGTCTCGGCCGAACGGCACGACCGTTGTGCCGTTCGCCACGAGCACGGTGGGATTCGAACCCACGACCATCGGATTAGAAGTCCGACGCTCTATCCTGGCTGAGCTACGTGCCCTCGCCCCGACTATCCGTGTGGGCGGGTAAAAACCGTCGTGGTTCGCGTCGGATCGGAGGGAACCGCAACAGCAAGCCTAAGTCCACGACGCGGGTAGCCGACGGTAATGAACGTCATCGGTACCGTCGGCCTCCCGGGGAGCGGCAAGGGCGAGGCGGCGAACGTCGCCGAGTCCGCCGGGGTTCCGGTCGTCGTCATGGGCGACGTGATCCGCGAGGAGTGTCGCGACCGAGGCCTCGACCCGGCCGAACACCACGGCCGGATCGCCGGCGTCCTCCGCGAGGAGGAGGGCGACGACGCCATCGCCGCCCGGACGATCCCGCGGATCCGCGAGACGGCCGACGAGCGCACTGCGGGGACGGTCCTCGTCGACGGCCTCCGCTCGACGGTCGAGTTGGAGCGGTTCCGCGAGGCCTTCGGCGACGGGTTCACGCTCGTCGCGATCCACGCACCCTTCGAACTCCGCGCGGAACGGCTGGGCGAGCGGGGCCGCGACGACTCCGACGCCGACCTCGAGGCGCTCCGCGAACGCGACGAACGCGAGATCGACCTCGGGCTCGGCGAGACCCTAGAGCGCGCCGACGTCGAGATCGACAACACCGGAACGCTCGAGGCGTTCCGCGAACGGGTCCGCGAGGTGCTCGACGTGGAGGAGGGTGGCCGCGACGACGAGGCGACCGACGATACCACCGAGGGGGCCGGCGGCTCGGCCGACCCCGACGCCGACCCCGCTACCGGCGGTGGTCGACCGTGATCTACAGCGTCGACGTCCGGATCGTCGCGCCGGTCAACGACACCGAGGTGACGGACCGGGTCGCGGACGCGGTCCGGAACGTGTTCCCCGACGCCGAGCCGGTCCACGAGGACGGACAGCTCGTCGCGGAGACGCACACCCTCGACGCGTTCTCCGACGTCCTCCACGAACAGGAGATCCTCGACACCGCCCGGCGAGTGTTCCTGAACGAAGCGACGGACGAAGGGTTCTCCTTCGCTCTGAAGAAGCAGGCGGCCTTCGAGGGCGTCGTCAACTTCGCAGTCGGCGACCCCGACGAGCTCGGTGACATCGACGTCGACGTCCGCGTCCGCGAGCCGGACGTCGAGTCGTTCGTCGACTACGTCGCACCCGAGACCGACGAGGGCCGACCCGTCGACCCCGTTCGCGAGTACGGCGACCGGTTCGACCCCGAAGGCGGGTACTGACACGACAGCGACGTACGGTTCGGCGAGCGTCGCCGGGGTCCGGCGTTCGGTTCGCTCACTCGCTCCCGAGAAGCGTCCCTGCTGTGCCGCCGAGCGCGCCGAAGACGGCGGGATAGACGATCCCCGCGAGCAGTCCGGCCGTGAGGAGGACGGGGGCGATCGTCCCGTCGCCGATCGAGTAGCCGAAGGCGACGACCCCGAAGAGCGCGAGCGGGAGGTACCCGACGGCGACGAGACCGCCGGCGAGGGCACCCTCCGTGGGCTCCGTCGCCGACGCGATCCGTCCCGCGAGGAGGCCGGCAACGAACAGGAGCACGGGGGGAACGACGTACATCGCCGTCAGCGATCCGGCGTCCGTCTCGGCGATGAAGTTCACCACGCGCGTCCCGCCGAGCGGGGCCGGCAGCTCGGTGGCGACAAGGTGCGCGTTGTAGAACACCCACCCGACCGCCTGCCACGCCGGGATCGGGTCGCCGCCGAAGAGGTCGGCGAAGACGTTGAACCCCCGGAGCTCTTCGCCGATCCGGCTGAGCTGGGTGGCGTACACGACGAGGTAGCCGAGGACGTACGCCACGAGTCCGCCCGCAGTGCCGGCGGCGAGACGCCGTACCGTATCCGAACGCTCGGTTGTGGACATACCTCCCGTCCTCGCGGACGCCGTAAGTGCTTGTGGGTCGACTGCGACGACCGCGGAGACGGGTCAACGTCCCCACCGATCGGCGGGGGATCAGTCGCCGGCAGTCGCTGTGGGGTCGCCGGGGTCGACGACGGTGCCGTCGAACTCGTCGATCCCGACCCGGTCACACAGGTCGTACAGCGGGCAGGCCTCCGGCCCGTCGAGACACGCGGGCTCGCGCGCGGAGCAGTACTCGCGGCCGAACTGGATCATCGCGGTGTGTCCGAAGCCGCACTTCTCCGGCTGTACCTCGGCCTCTATCGCCTCGCGAACCTCCTCGTGGTCGGCGTCGGGCGGGGCTACCCCCATCCGTCGGGCGATCCGGTGAACGTGGGTGTCCACGGGGAAGACGCCGCCGCGCCCGCCCGCGAAGAGCAGGACGCAGTCCGCCGTCTTCGGGCCGACCCCGTTCACGGACAACAGCGTGTCGCGGACGTCGCCCGGATCGCCCTCGGTGACGAACCGGTCGAACGCAGCCGTCGAGCCGAACTCCTCGAGGGCCCAGACTGCCGCGTCCACGATCACCTCGGACTTCTGGTTGTAGAGGCCGGCCGACGCGATCGTCTCCGCCAGTTCCTCGCGGTCGGCGTCCGCCAGCGTCTCGGCCAGCCGGTCGGCGGGGCCGTACCGCCCCAGCAGCGAGTCGTGTGCGGGCTGGCTCGCCTTGTCGGAGGTGTTCTGTGAGAGGATCGTCCGGACGAGACACTCGAACCCGTCACTGCCACCGTACGCCTTCCGCCAGTACAACTCGCCGAGTTCGTCGACGATCGCCTCGGCGCGGGACTCCCCGTCGCCGGGCGTGAACTCCTCGATCTCGCCACCGCCGTCCGGACCGCCGCTGATGTTCTCCGCCGGCTCGTCGGGCATGGCCGATCGTTGTGGACGATCGCTCAAAAGGCCCGCGTCCATCTCGGAACGATACGCGGACCCGCCACCCGACCTCCCCTCCGGCTCGCGGTCCGCCCACCTCCGGCAGGTTGAAACCGATCGACTCGTAACGTGACCCATGAGCGTCGAACAGGCCCCAATCGAGGAGCTCGGACGCGAACTCGGCGAGCGGATCGCACACACACACGAGTACGAGCGTTTCGAGGAGGCACGCGAGGCTGTCCAGCGTGACGAGGACGTCCAGGAACGGATCGACGAGTTCGAGCGGATCCGCGCCGAGTTCATGCAGGCACGCCAGACCGGCGACGCGACCCAGTCCGCCCTCCATCGCGTCCAGAACGCCCAGGAGGAACTCCACTCGATGCCCGTGATGAGCGAGTTCCTCGACGCACAGGACGACCTCGCAGAGCGGCTCGAGGCAGTCAACGAGGCGATATCGGAGCCGCTCGCCGTCGACTTCGGCGGCGAGGCCGGCGGCTGCTGTCACGACTAGTCCTCCGTTCGACCGTCCCTTTATTTCGGATAACGACCCATCCGGTCGCGTGATAGCAGTCGCCGGTGGGAAGGGAGGAAGCGGCAAGACGACCACGACCGTCGGACTCGCACGGGCGCTCTCCCGACGGGGCGCACCGGTCGTTTCCGCGGACGCCGACTGGGGCCTGCCGAACCTCGCGAAGTTGGCCGACGAGACCGGAACACCGGTCGCGACGCCCGAGGCTACTCGCTCCGAGGTGGACGGGGCCGAACCGCTCGGCTCGAACCCGATCGAACGGGGCGAACGGCCGACGGTCACGCAGGTTGCCCGCAGCGAGCGGCCGGTCCCCGTCGACCGCTGTACGCCGGTCGTGCTCGACGCGCCGGAACGGCCACGGGAGCACGACGCGGTCGCCGTCTTCGCCGACCTCTCCGACGCAGTCCCCGAGGAGGCACCGCTCCTCCTCGACTGTCCGGCGGGGGCGTCGCCGGACGTGGCTGCGCCGCTACGTACGGCCGACCGCTGTGTGTTGGTGACGCCGCTCCGCCGTCCAGCGCTCCGTGACGTCGCGAAGACCGCTGTGATAGCTCGACGGCTCGGGTGCCCGCCCCTCGGGGTCGTCGTCACCCGCGCTCGGTCGGTTCCGGACGCGGTTTCGGACCTGTTCGACTGTCCCGTGCTCGGCCGGATCCCGCCCCGAGCACCGACGCCGCTCGAGGACGCGGACGTCGAATCCGCGTACGACACAGCCGCACGGGCACTCGTCGAGGCGTACGGCGAAGGCCGGTGGCGGATCGCGTGAACCGAGGTCGGGGCGTCGCGTCGGGGCGTCCTGGCGGCTCCGTCATCGACAGAGCCAAACGTCCACAGGAGTCAGTTGCGCCCATGGAGCGGCTGCCGACCGGGATCCCGGTCCTGGACAGGGAGCTCGACGGCGGGCTCCCCGCCGGGAGCGTGGTGGCGTTGAAAGCCGGCCCGGCTAGCCAGTCCGAACTGTTCTTGAACACGTTCGCGGGCGTCCGCGAGAGCCTGTACCTGACGACCGTTCGGTCGGCCGATGCGGTCGAGAGCGGCCTCGCTGTATCGTCCGTCGAGACCGGGGAGCCGGTCGTCGAGTCCGTCGACGGCGAGGACCCGATCGAGAGCGCGCGAACGTATCTGGAGTCGATCCCGGAGGACGGAACGGTGATCGTCGACTCCACGGAACCCCTCGAAGACGCGGATCCGGTCCAGTATCGGTCACTCCTGACGGACCTCGACAGCCGGGTCGACGAGGCGGACGCGACGGCGTTCCTTCACGCACTCAAGTCGGGCGGCGAACGGTCCCGGAACCGGATCGCGACCGAGCAGGTCGCGGACGTCGTCTTCGACCTCCGGACGATGGTGACGGGAACCGCCATCGAGAACCGTCTCGCAGTGCCGAAGTTCCGCGGCGGGGCGGCCCTCGAGGAACCGGTCAAGCTCAAGCTCACCGACACGGTCGCCGTCGACACGAGCAGAGACATCGCCTGACCGCCGCGGGACACAGCTTCCCGCACTCCGAACGTCCTCAGAGCGTCGCAGTCACGAGTACGACGACGCCGACGGCGACCGCGAGGGCCGCCCAGTTGCGCGGGGTGTCGAGCGACCCGTACGGACCGCCCTTGCGCGTGAAGAGGTACACGAAGTACACGGCGAGCGGCGCGAGCGCTGGCAACGTCCCGACCGCGACCCCGGAGACGAGACTCGAGATGACGGCGACGAGGACGGTCGTGACCGCGGCCGACGTCGCGACGAGGACGTCCTCACGTGCCCGTTCGATCTCCATACGCGACCGTGGACGTGGACCTACGCAAAAGGATCGGTTCGGCCGTGGAGTGGCCGACGCCGTCGACCGGTCGGTACACTTCGCCGTCGACCGGCCGTCACTCCTCGTCGAGCTCGTCGTCGAGTTCCTCGGCAATGTCGTCGGCGTCGACGTCGATGTCCTCCAACGCCTCCTCGATGTCGCCGGCACCGGCACCGCCCATACCGCCCATCATGCCGCCGAGCCCGCCCATGCCGCCGCCCTCGATGACCTCCTCGACGACGACGCGGTCGAGGTCGAGACGGCCCATGAGGTCCTGGGCAATCTGCTGTTTCTGGAACATCCACTGCTGGTTCATCTGCATCGCCTGGGTCGCCGTGACGTAGAGCACGTCCTTTTCGACCTCCTCGGTCTCGACGACCTCCTCACCGTCGTCGTCCTCGGTGACGGTCTCCTCCTCCTCGACGACGGTCTCGATCCGGACCTCGGGGGCGTCCTGGAGGTACATCCCGAGCATGCCGGCGGCCTTCTCCTCGCGGTCCTCGATGACCTCGAGCACCTCGTACTCGTACTCGAGGTCCTCGCCGGCGAGCGGGTGGTTGAAGTCGACGCGGGCGCGGCCGCCGATGATCGTCTCGAGGTGACCCTGCTGGTTGTCGATCTGGACCTGCGCGCCGGGGTAGCGGCTGTCCTCGGGGATCTTGTCGGCCTTGACCGTCTCGACCTCCTCGGGGTCGTACTCGCCGAATGCGTCCTCGGCGGGGACGTCGACGGACCCCTCGTCGCCGACGGAGGCTCCCGTCAGCGCCTCCTCGACGGTCGGGAAGACGTGGCCGGCGCCGAGCGCGACGATCCGAGGTTCGAACTCGTACTCCTCGGTGTCTATCTCGGCCTCCTCGGCGACCGCCTCGTCGGTCGTGTCGATGACGTCGCCGTCGTCGGCCGTCCGGATGGTGTAGGCGAGTCGGACGAAGTCGCCGTCGGCGAGTCCGGCGTCCTCGGTCTCCGGTTCGGCGTCCGATTCGGCGTCGGCCCCTTCGGCGCTCTCGGCCGCGTCCGCCTGCTCCTGATCGCTCATAGCGGAACATCACCCGTTACACTCTTAAGGCGCACGGTTCGGGCCGGAACCGTCCCGTCGGCCTTTTCACGACTGCCGGCGAGGCGGACGTATGTACGAGGTCGAGATCAAGGTCCCGGCGGACCTCGAAACGGTCCGGAGCCGGCTCCGGGAGGGCGGCGCCGACCCCGGGGCGGTCCGCCGGCAACGGGACGTCTACTACGACGCGCCCCACCGCGAGTTCGCCGAGACCGACGAGGCGTTGCGGATCCGCAGGGAGACGACGGACGATCGGGAAGCGACGACGGACGATCGGGAAGCGACGACGGACGATCGGGGAGCGACGACGGACGACGCGTCCGACGCCGGCGAGTCGGTCCGGCTCACCTACAAGGGACCGTTGGTCGACGACGGCTCGAAGACCCGCTCGGAACACGAGACGGGCGTGGAAGACGGCGAGGAGCTCGCGGGGGTCCTCGACGGACTCGGGTTCGAGCCCGCAGCGACCGTCGAGAAGCGCCGGGAGTACTGGCGATTCGAGGGGTTCACCGTCGCGCTGGATTCCGTCGACCGGGTCGGTGAGTTCGTCGAGATCGAACGGGCGGTCGACGCTGAGGACGCCATCGATCCGACCAGGGAGGCCGCGATCGAGACCCTGAGGACGCTCGGGATCGACGCGGACGACCAGGTTCGAACGTCATACCTCGGGCTGTTGCTCGCGGAGGAGTAAACGTCCGACCCCGTCCCCTTCGGCCGCCCGGTCGCCCTCAGGTCGCTTCGTCGCCCTCGAGTTCCTCGTCATCCTCAGGTCGCTTCGTCGCCCTCGAGTTCCCCGTCGCCCTCGGGTCGCTTCAGCGAGAGGGCGGTCCGCTCGAACGAACAGACGAGCACGTCGTCGTCCCCGTCGACCGTCTTGAACGCTTCGACGCGCATGGTTACTATCCCGCGGTCGCCGTCGCTCGTCTCGCGTTTGTCGGTCACGGTCGATCGCGCCCGGATCGTGTCGCCGTGGAAGACGGGGTTCGGATGCTCGACGTCGTCGTACGAGAGGTTGGCGACGATGGTCCCGTCCGTCGTCTCAGGGATCGAGACGCCGACCGCGAGCGACATGGTGTAGAGGCCGTTGACGAGCCGTTCGCCGAACTGCGTGTCGGCCGCGAACGCCGAGTCTAGGTGGAGCGGTTGCTGGTTCATCGTCATGTCACAGAAGCGCTGGTTGTCGGCCTCGCTCACCGTCCGCCGCCGCCGGTGTTCGATCGTCTCGCCGACCTCGAACTCCTCGTAGTAGCGTCCCGTCATGCCGAACCCCTCCACGGGCGGTCACATATCGCTGTCGACCGCGACGACGGCTCCCGGTCGAACCGACGGGAGGCCGTCCTCGCGACCGATTTATTGCGCGTCCCCGAGGAGACACCGACATGTCTCGACGGAGCCTCCTGTTCTCGCCCGGCGACCGACCGGAACTAATGCGGAAGGCCCCCGGAACGGACGCGGACGTGCTGTGTTTCGACCTGGAGGACGCCGTCGCCCCCGCACGCAAGGACTCCGCCCGCGAGGCGGTCCGATCGGTCCTCTCGGATCCCGCCTTCGATCCCGACGCGGAGGTGTGCGTCCGCCCGACCGCGAGCGATCCCGAAACCGACCTCGACGCGATCGTCGGGAAGGGGGACGAAGGCGGGTCCGAAACGGGGGATCACATCCGGCTCGACGCGGTCATGCTCCCGAAAGTGGAGGAAGCTGCGGCGGTCGATCGGGTCGCCGAACTGTGTACCGAACGCGGGATCGATCCGGTCGTCTTCGCGCTCGTCGAGACCGCGGAGGGCGTCCTCGCTGCCCGGGAGATCGCGACCGCCCCGGCGACGACTGCCCTCGTCTTCGGCGCGGAGGACCTCACAGCCGACCTCGGCGCGACGCGGACAGCGGAGGGGACGGAGGTGCTCTACGCCCGCGAACACGTCGTCCTCACAGCCAGCGCCGGGGGCGTCGACGCGCTCGACACCGTTCACACCGACTTCACCGACGAGGCGGGACTCCGCGAGGAGGCCGAGTTCGCGGCCACGCTCGGCTACGACGGCAAGCTGGCGATCCATCCGGACCAGGTCGACCCGATCAACGAGGCGTTCACGCCGGGATCGGACGAGATCGAGTGGGCCGAGCGGGTACTCACTGCCCGGGACACTGCGGACCGTGCCGACCGGGGAGTCTTCGAGGTCGACGGGGAGATGATCGACGCGCCGCTCGTCGCCCAAGCGGAGCGCGTGCTCGAGCGCGCCGCGGCCGCTGGACTGCGTGGAACTCGAGGTGACCGTTGACCGTGTTCGCGAAGGGGTGCCGGTAGCCGCCACCGTTAACTCACGCGGTTGGGATGGTCGAGGTATGGGCGACGAGGCTAACCCGTACGAGAGCCTGAAGGAACAGATCGACGACGCCGCGGTGTACCTCGACGCCGACGAGGGGGTCATCGAACGGCTGAAGAACCCGGAGCGGGTGCTGGAGACGAACCTGACGTTCGAGCGCGACGACGGCTCGCTGGAGACCGTCCGTGCCTATCGCTCGCAGTTCAACGGCGACCGAGGCCCCTACAAGGGCGGGATCCGCTATCACCCCGGCGTCACCCGCGACGAGGTGAAGGCGCTCTCGGGTTGGATGGTGTACAAGTGCGCGGTCGTAGATATCCCGTACGGCGGCGGGAAGGGCGGTATCGCGGTCGAGCCGGCCGAGTACTCGACGGACGAACTCGAGCGGCTCACGAGAGGCTTCGCGACGGAGCTCCGGCCGCTGATCGGCGAGGACCGCGACATCCCCGCACCGGACGTGAACACCGGCCAGCGGGAGATGAACTGGATCAAGGACACCTACGAGACGTTGGAGAACACGACCGCCCCCGGGGTTATCACCGGGAAGGCGCTCGACTCGGGTGGCAGCGAGGGACGCGTCGAGGCAACCGGCCGGTCGACGATGCTCGCTGCACGGGAGACGTTCGACTGGCTCGACCGCGACGTCGAGGACGCGACCGTCGCGGTCCAGGGGTACGGCAACGCCGGGTCGGTGGCGGCGGCGCTCATCGATGACCTCGGCGCGAGCGTCGTCGCCGTCTCCGACTCGGGCGGCGGGATCTACGACCCCGACGGCCTCGACACGCGCGCGGTCAAAGACTACAAGATCGAGACGGGGGCCGTCTCGGGATACGGCGACGCCGAGTCGATCACCAACGAGGAGCTACTGACGCTCGACGTCGACCTGCTCGTGCCCGCCGCCCTGGAGAACGCCGTCGACGCCGACCTCGCGACGGACCTCGAGGCGGACGTCGTCGTGGAGGCTGCGAACGGCCCGCTCACGCCCGGCGCGGACGACGTGCTCACCGAACGCGGGACGTGGGTCGTCCCCGACGTGTTCGCGAACGCGGGCGGGGTCACTGTCTCGTACTTCGAGTGGGTCCAGAACCGACAGCGGTTCCACTGGACCGAAGCGCGCGTCAACGAGGAGCTCGAACGCGTGATCACCGGAGCGTTCGAGGAGATCGTCGAGACGTACGAGTCCGAGAACCTCCCGAACCTCCGGACGGCTGCGTACGTCGTCGCGCTCCGCCGGGTCGTGGACGCCTACGAGCAGGGCGGCAACTGGCCCTGAGCGACGCCCCCGAGACGGATCGTGTCTACCGTCAGACGTCGAAGAACCGTTCGGCGTCCTCGCTCTGTCGCTGATAGATCCCCCGGCCCTTGAGCCGCGGAACGGGGTGCGTGTGGAGCGTCTCGCTCTCGAGATCGTACACCAGTGGGAACACGTTCGACCGACGCTCGGCGACGGTGTAGGAGGTGGCCGCCGAGACGAGGTCGTCGTGAGCGGAGTCGACGGCGAACACGACGTACCCGATCGGTGTGGCGGCGCTCGTCCCGTCGGTCAGGTCGGCGAGAACCTCCCTGAACCGGTCGGCGGTGGCGATGACGTCCTCGGGATCGGCGTCGTTCGCGTTCACGACGGTGGCGAAGAGCGATACGCTCCCGACCGTCGGGTCGTCCTCGTTGGCGCTCCAGATCCGATCGAAGTCGTCGTCTCCCCCGTCGACGACGTCGAATCCGTGTTTCCGTCGGTTCGCAGCGACAGCCTCGCGGTACCGGTCGAACTCCATGTCACCGACGAGGGGGCCACGTACTAAAAAACGGTACACCCACTGTCGGGGTCGCGGTCTACTCGAGCGTCGCCTCCGTCACCTCGAGGTGGCCGCGGTCACCCTCCCAGACCGTCCGGTAGGAGAGGTCGATCCGGCGGTCCATGTGGGGGCCGTCGACGACGAACGTCTCGAACTCTCCGCCCTCGCCGAGCGGGTGGACGCCGTACGCCTCCCGGAGGTCGAGCAGTTCGTCGAGGGCGTCGGCGTCGTAGCGACGCCCGATCCAGGACTCGTCGAGACCGTAGGCGGCCACCTGGACGATCCTGATATCGAAGCCCGCCTCGAACATCGCCTCGGCGAGTTCGACGGGGTCCTCCCCCCAGAGCGGTGCGAAGAGGTCGATCCCGAGCCGGTCGCACATCGCGCGGATCCGGTCGGTCTGAAACTCGCTTTCGACCGCCCCGGCGGTGACGCCGGCCAGGTCGATCCCGGCCGTTCCGGCCAGTTCGCGGAGCACAGCTTCCATCGGCTCCACCTCGGCGTCGCCCTGCGCGCCCGCGTCGTCGACGTCGTCGGCCCCGAAGTCGTCCGGCTCGACCTCGACGAGGTCGATCCCGACGCTCTCGGCGGCGAGTTCCGCCAGGTGCGTCGCCGGCGTGTGGTACATGTACGAGTCGCCGGCGGGGTGGACGGTCAGGAGCCGCGAGACGTCCAATCCTTCCTCGAGTGCGCGGTACAGCGCCCACGAGGAGTCCTTCCCGCCGGAAAAGAGGCTCACCCAGTCGCTCATACGAACACGCGGAGGTCCGCGGGTAAAGCGACAGCGGTCCGCGGGCGGGTCGTCCGGGGTGACGGCCGAGGGAGTGCCGGCCGGACGACGCGCTGGATCGGTGTTCCGATGCGCCGTTGAACGCGTGCGCTGGGGTTCGTCGACCGCACGTCGGGCTATGGTGGCTCTGTTGAAATCCTCAGCAAGTGATATATTCTATCCTGGCTCCGGTCAGTACAGATGAAGGAACGAACGATCGCGGTGGCGCGCCTCCGAGCGCCCGACTGGGCGCGAGGAGCCCGCGAGGGAGTCGACCGGCCGGAGCGAAGCGGAGGCCGGTCGACGAGGCTGGGGAGGCGTGAGGTGCGGGGCTGTGCGGTGCGGGGTGGGACTCAAAGAGGCAGTCGCGAGGCGGGCGCAGGCGACACAAGGACCGCAGGGAGGAGCAATGCGAGCGACTGAGAACCGCAGCGAGCGTGCGCCCGCCTCGCGGCTGGGGCTTTGGAGGTGTTCTCCGAGAGAGTACTCTCTGCTCTGTAGTACCGAACAGCTGGGGCTTTGGACGTGTTCACCTCGCCCGCAACGATCCTATTCTACTCACCCCAATCTCCATCGAAACAACCGTCCCATAAGCAGCTCTCACCGACCGGCTGTTTCAGGTGAGAATATATCTGAAGAATAGGATTTCACCTATGGAAACGCTGCTACCCGGGCAAACCACGTCTAACGACAAAA
>NZ_QMIM01000023.1 GCF_003287355.1 Halorubrum sp. 48-1-W | reverse complement strand
GTGGTGGTTGTGTCGTCCCATGTCGGTTTCCTCCCCGACCTACTCGCTCACTCCGGTCGCTCCTTGAGGTCGGGGGCTCCACCTCGAAAATGCTGAACTATATCCACACGTCGGACGGTACGACTGTGGACTGGATCGATCTTGAAGACGAACACGAGCGTCTGTGCCGTGAACAACGCAAACTCTCACGGAAAGTACACGGGTCAAACAACTACGAGAAGCAACGCCGGGAAGTGGCGAAGGTCAAGCGCCACATTCGGCGGAAAGTGCTGGACTACCAGCACAAAATCACGACGTGGCTCGTCCGTGAGTACGACGCAGTATTCGTGGAAGACTTGGACGTGAAGGGGATGTTAGAGCAGTCGCACAATGCTCGCAACAAGCAAGATGCGGCGTGGCGACAGTTCATCACCCTACTCGAATATAAAGCAGAGTTGTACGGCACTCACGTCGTACAGATTGACGCGGCAGGAACGACCAAAGAGTGCGCCTCGTGCGGTGTGGAGACAGCGAAACCCATCTGGGTACGTGAACACTCCTGTCCAAGTTGTGGGTTCGAGTGTGACCGTGATGCGAACGCGGCGATGAACGTACTGCAACGCGGTTTTTCTGAACTAGGGCTGGGATGGCCCGAATCTACGCCTGTGGAGACTGCACTCCCTACGGACACCACTCAGGTGTCTACAAAGCGCGTCATCGAAACAGGAAGCCCCACCCTCAATGAAGCGGCGTCAGCCGCTGAGTAGGGTGGAGTAGTTCACTGCGAGTCTGTACCACTGCGATGACCCGTGTCGGTCCCGAACACGGCTGACTCGACGTCTTTCGACAGCCTCGATGAAACTATTCGCAGTAATCACTATGAGCGGGCGGCCCCCCGTGGCCCGCGCACGTCGACCGCGAACGGCTGGATTCAAGTCCGCCGACCGGGAACCGGGTGGTATGCAACCGGGAGATCGCGTCCGCGTCGACCGCGGGGACGTCACGAACGAGGGCGTCCTGTTGCCCTCGACGACGCGCGACCACCTCGTCGTCAAGCTCGACGGCGGGTACAACGTCGGGGTCGACCGCGACGCCGCCGACGTCGAGGTGCTCGAGTCGGGCGCGCGCGACGTCGACGAGGCGGGCGACGCCACGGGCGAAGCCAGCGAGATCACCTTCGACGAGGACCTGCCCACGGTGGCGCTCGTCTCCACCGGCGGGACCATCGCGTCGACGGTCGACTACCGCACGGGCGCGGTCACCGCCCGGTTCGACGCCGAGGACGTGTTGCGGGCGGTCCCCGACCTGGCCGGGCGGGCGAACTACCGGGGCCGGGTCGTCGCGAACATCCTCTCGGAGAACATGGACCCGGGGATCTGGCGGGACCTCGCGTGCGCGGTCCACGAGGAGGTCGAGGCCGGCGCGGACGGCGTCGTCGTGATGCACGGCACGGACACCATGCAGTACTCGGCGTCCGCGCTCGCGTTCATCCTCGACGTCCCCGTCCCCGTGGTGTTCACGGGGAGCCAGCGGTCGGCGGACCGACCCTCCTCGGACAACGTGATGAACGCGGTGTGTGCGGTCGAGGCCGCGAAGGCCGACCACGCGGAGACGCTCGTGTGTATGCACGCGGGACCCTCCGACGACGTCTGTGCGCTCCATCGGGGGACCAGGGTCCGGAAGAACCACACCTCGCGACGCGACGCCTTCGAGACGGTCGGCGCGGAGCCGCTGGGGCTCGTCGACTACGCGGCCGCGACCGAGGCGGGAGCCGACGGCGACGTCGCCGAGTCGGCGATCGCGTGGAACCGCGAACCCACCCCGCGCGGCGACGGCGACCCCGGGATCGCAGCCGACCTCGAGGCGGCGGTCGAACTGGCGAAGTTCACGCCCGGGATGGACCCGGCAGCGTGGGACTACCTGGAGGGCAAAGCCGGCGTCGTGATCGAGGGGACCGGCCTGGGGCACGTCCACACCGACCGCATCCCGCGGATCGAGTCCCTCGTCGAGGACGGGACGATCGTCGTCATGACGAGCCAGTGCCTCGAGGGGCGGGTGTGCGACCGCGTCTACGACACCGGCCGGGACCTCCTCGAGGCCGGCGTGATCGAGGCGGGCGACACCCTCCCCGGCACGGCGAAGGTGAAGCTCATGTGGGCGCTCGCGAACACGGACGACCCCGAGACTGCGATGCGGCGGGACCTCGCGGGCGAACTCACCGAGGAGTCGCGCCCCTGGCGGTGACCGATGAGCCGGGTCGCGATCCGGGACGCCCGCGCCGCCGACGTCGACCCGGTCGTCTCGTTCACCGGCGACACGTGGGGTGACCGCTCCGACGACTACGTCCCGCGGGTCTTCCCCGAGTGGGTCGGATCCGACGGCGACACAGGGCGGACGTTCGTGGCGACGCTCGACGCGGGCACTCCGGGCTCCCGTCCGGACCACGACGAACTACCGCTCGTGACCGGCGACGGCACCGGCACAGCGGACGCCGGCGAGCCGGAGGCGGTGGTCGGCTGTATCCGGGGAGTACTGCTCTCGGAGTGGGAGGCGTGGGCCCAGGGGATCCGCGTTCATCCGGCCGTCCGCGGTCTCGGTGTCGGTACCAAACTCACCGACGCCGTACTCGAGTGGGCCCGTTCGGCCGGCGCGACCGTCTGTCGCAACATGGTGTTCTCCTGGAACGTCGCCGGGCTCGGACAGTCGCGGGCTGCGGGGTTCGACCCGACGACGGCGTTCCGGTTCGCCCATCCGAGGCCCGCGTCGGGGTCGGGGTCGGCGACGACCGCGTCGGCGTCCCGACCCGACTCCGACGCGGTCTGGGCGTTCTGGCAGGGGAGCGACGCCCGCGCGCACCTCGACGGGCTCGCGCTCGATCCGACCGAGCCGTGGGCGTGTTCGGAGCTCACCCGTGAACGCCTGTCGGCGGCGGCTGCGGAGGGGCGGCTGATCGCGGTCGCCGACGGCGGGATCGCCGGGTTCTCCGTCCACACGCGGGTCACCGAGGACGACTCGAACGGGGACGGCGACGCCGACCGGACCGCGGTCTACGGGGTCACGGCGTGGCGGGACGCGACGGCCGCGGGGGCGCTGTACGACGCCATCGGCCGCGATGCTGCCGGCCGTGACGCCACGGTGACCCGCGTGCTCGTCCCCGAGACGGTCGAGCACGTCAGCGACACCGCGGCGAACCGGGTGGCGGTCGCCACGGAGCCCGACTTCGTGACGAGCGCCGACCTCACGGACCCGTCGGTCGGCGGCGAGTGACCGGCTCCGCCGGCCCGTCACCGCGACCGCTACGCTCTTTCCGCTCGGTCCCGCAGGTCGCGTATGGACCCGGTATCGCCGTCGTTCGCGACGCTGCTCCAGTTCGCGACGCTCCGGGCGGTGCTCTACTACGGGGCGGTGTACGGGATCGTCCTCGCGGTCGCGGTCTGGATCTACCGCGACGCGAAGGCGCGCGGCAGCGACCGGGCGCTGGCGTGGTTCCTCGCGACGCTCGTGTTCACCATCCTGCCCGTGCTCGCGTACCTGTACCTCCACCGCGACACGGGCCCGGCGAGGCTGGAGTGACCCGCCCGGTCCCCTCCGTCGAGTATCACCGCCGATAGCCGAACCCGAACGCCTAATTCCCCCCGTCCCGGCCGTGTCGACATGATCGCGACCCTGCCGGACGCGCTCCGACTGATCGTCGTCCCCGTCTTCTGCTGGGCGGCGGTCCGCGACGTCCGGACGAGGCGGCTTCCCAACCGGATCTGGCCGCCGCTGTACGCGTTCGGCGCGCTGTTACTCCTCTGGGATACAGCCCTGCTCTGGCCCTTCGCGAGCCTCGACGGGCGGTGGTTCCTCGTCCGCGTCGCCGTCAGCCTGCTCTTCGTCGCGCCGCTCGGCTACGCGTTCTGGTTCCTCGGCGCGTTCGGCGGCGCCGACGCGAAGGCGCTCATCGCGCTCGCCGTCGTCTTCCCGACGTTCCCGAGCTACGAGGTCGCCGGGGTCTCGCTCCCGCTCGTCGAGACCGCCCTCGGGGTCTTCTCGCTCACGATCCTCACGAACACGGTGCTCCTCGGGCTGGCCTACCCGATCGGGCTCGTCGTCTTCAACCTCGCGACCAGCGAGCGCTCGGCGACGATGTTCCTCGCCCGTCCGGTGTCGACCGCCTCGCTCCCGGAGCGACACGGGCGGCTGTTCGAGGACACGGCGGGGACGACCCGGAACGGGCTCGATCTGGACGCGCTCCGGATGTACCTCCGCTGGCGGGGAGTGACGCTCGCGGAGCTTCGGAAGGCGCCCGACAGACTCCGTGACCCCGAGAGCGTCACGGAGACGTTCGACCCGACGGACGGCGGCACCCACGTCGGCCCCGCGACGGACGGCGGAGCGGTGGTCGACCCCGACGTCGACGGGGAAGTCGCCGACATCGACGGGGAAGCCGCCGACTTCGACGACCCGTGGGGAGTGGATCGGTTCCTCGCCGAGATCGACCACGGCGCGTACGGCACCGACGCCGAAACGCTTCGGGAGGGGCTGGAGGTGGTCGTCGACCGCGAGACGGTCCGCGTCTCGCCGGGGATGCCGTTCGTCGTGCCGATGGCGGCGGGGCTGGCCGTCTCGGTCACCTACGGCGACGCGTTGTTCGCGTTGCTCGCCGCGCTCGGAATGGTGTGACTCCACGGGATCCTCCCCGCGCTGTCACGGATCGTTCCGACGGCCGGGTCAGGCCTCGATCGGCAGGTCGCCGACGGTCGTGACGCGCGTGCCGATCGGGCGTTTGACGAAGTCGCCGAGTTCGCGGCCGAAGAGCCGGCTCACCCCGCGCTGGGCGGCGACGTCGAGCAACCGTTGGTCGATCCGGCCGTCGACGACGACCGCGTGAGGCGGGTCGGACGCGCCCTCGACCGCGTCGAACGCGTCGCCGACCTCGACCTCCTCTAGCACCCCGAGGTCGTCGTCGAGCAACCGCGCGAGCCCGCTCTCGCGGTCGACGACCTCCTGGACGTGTTCCTCGATGGACCTCGGTTCATCGTCGGTGTCGTCGCCGGCGTCGCCGTCGGTGTCATCGTCGGCGTCGCCGTCGGTGTCATCGTCGGCGTCGCCATCGGTGTCATCGTCGGCGTCGTCCGTCTCGGCGACGGACGCTTCGGTGACGTCCCCGGCACCGGCATCCGTCTCGGCAGCGGGCGACGAGTCGGGATCCCCATCCCGGTCGGAGTCTCGGGATGCGTCCGCCCCGTCGATATCGCTCGGGTCGGCGGCCACGATCGACCCGTTGGACCGCGACGAGCCGGCGGTGTCTGGGTCGGAACCGTCGGTTCCGGGCTCGTCTTTCGCGTCGGTTCCGTCCTCGCCGTCCGCGTCCGAGCCGGGGGCGCTACCGGCTGCCTCCCGGAGGTTCGGCGCGTCGGCGAGCGTCTCGTAGGGCACCTTCCCGCGGAGTCCCTCGAAGACGGCCCCACGGTCGAGGTCCTCGACCGACTCGCCGGGCGGCGCGAACGCGACGTAGTCCACGTCGCCGACCTGCGCGAGCTCGCGGAGGATGAGTTCGCCGCCGCGGTCGCCGTCGAGGAACGCGGTGACCGTCCGTGCCTGGGTCAGCTCCGCCACGGCGTCCGGGACGTTCGTCCCCTCGACGGCGATCGCGTTCTTGATCCCGCACTCGAGCAGCGTCGAGACGTCCGCGCGTCCCTCGACGACGATGACGGCGTCGGAGTCGCCGACCCGCGGACCGGCCGGGAGCCCCTCGTAGTCGACGATGCCCTCGATGCGGGCGGCGTCGCGGACCTCCTCCAACACGTCGTCGCTGGCGAGGCTGGTCTCCTCGAAGCCGCTCGCGACGAGTTCCTTGGCGCGCTCGACCACTTCCCGGCGCTTGGCCGCGCGCACGTCCTCGATGCTCGTCACCTCTACGGCGGCCCCGCAGGGACCGATACGGTCTATCGTCTCCAGCGAAGCCGCGAGGATCGCGGTCTCGACCTTGTCGAGGCTCGAGGCGACGGTCACCTCGCCGAAGGACTGGCCGTTCTCCGACCGAATGTCCACGTCGATCCGACCGACCTTCGAGGACTCCTGGAGGTCGCGCAGATCGAGCTCGTCGCCGAGGAGCCCCTCCGTCTGTCCGAACACCGCGCCGACGACGTCGCTCCGCTCGACGACGCCGTCGGCCGCGATGGTGGCCCGGATCAGGTATTTGGCTGTGTCGTTCATGTGATGAGTGATGGTGATGTGAACGGACGACGATCCGCCGTCCCGTTTCAAATAGGCTCGGTCCGGAAAAATACCTGTCGACCCGCGGATCCTCGCCGACCGTCGTCGAATCGCCGGTCCCGTGGTCGCCTCGCGATCGTCCCGCACCGGTTCAGGAACAGGGTTTAACCGGATCCGCCCGTTACTGATCTCAAGCAGTGAGACGTTCGAGAGACCTCGTGTGGATCCCGGTGTTCGCGGTCCTCGTCGCGTTCGCCGTCCCGTGGCCGCTGTGGGGGGTGGACCGCGTCGCCGTCGGGTTGCCGGTGTGGATCTGGTGGCACGTCGGCTGGCTCGGGCTCTGTACGCTCGTTTTCCGGTCGTTCGTTCGGAGCGGCGCGTGGGAGCGCGGGATGGGAGTCGACACTCCGGACAGCGGGGAACGGGGCGGTGGAGCCGACGCCGCGACCGACGGGGTTGAGCGTCGATGACCGTGGGGATCGGGTTCTGGATCGTCGTCGGCTACCTGATCGTGGCGTTGCTGATCGGGCTCGTCGCCTACCGGGTGACGGAGTCGACCGCGGAGGACTACTACCTCGCGAACCGGTCGATCGGCACGCTGGTGTTGCTTTTCACCACCTTCGCCACCCTGCTTTCGGCGTTCACCTTCTTCGGCGGTCCGAACCTCGCGTACGCCGCCGGACCGGAGTGGCTGATCGTGATGGGGACGCTCGACGGGGTGTTGTTCGCGGTGTTGTGGTACGTGGTCGGCTACAAACAGTGGCTGATCGGCGACCGACACGGGTACGTCACGCTCGGCGAGATGCTCGGCGACCGGTTCGGCTCCCGGGGCCTCCGCGGGCTCGTCGCCGGCGTCAGCCTCCTGTGGCTGTTCCCGTACGTCATGCTCCAGCAGATGGGCGCGGGGGAGGCGCTCGTCGGGTTGACCGACGGCGCGGTCCCCTACTGGGGCGGCGCGGCGCTCGTCACCGTGTTCATGATCGTGTACGTCACGCTCGCGGGGATGCGCGGCGTCGCGTGGACCGACACGATACAGGGCCTGTTCATGCTCTCCGTCGTCTGGGTCGCCGCCGTCTGGGTGGTCTCGGCCGTGGGCGGCGTCGGCGCGGCGACCGAATCGATGCTTACGGCCCGTCCCGAGTTCGGGCGCTTCGGCGGCGGGATCTACACGCCCGGGTTCATCATCTCGACGGCGATCACCATCGCGTTCGGCGTGACGATGTTCCCCCAGATCAACCAGCGCTTCTTCGTTGCGGAGTCGAGTACGGTGCTCAAGCGGTCGTTCACGCTGTGGCCGGTCCTCGTGCTCCTCCTCTTTCTGCCGGCGTTCCTGCTCGGCGCGTGGGGCGCCGGGATGCCGATCGACGTTCCCGAGGGCGCGAACGTGCTCCCGGTCGTGTTGAACGCGTACACCCCGGCCTGGTTCGCAGGGCTCGTGATCGCGGGCGCGATGGCCGCGATGATGTCGTCGTCGGACTCGATGTTGCTGTCGGGGTCGTCGTACTTCACCCGTGACCTCTACCGGCCGTTCGTGGACCCCGACGCCTCCGCCCGCCGGGAGGCGTGGACCGCCCGGATCGGCGTCGTCGTCTTCGCCAGTCTCGCGTTCCTCGCGAGCCTCCTCCGGCCCGGGACGCTGATCGAGGTGGGCGACACCGCCTTCTCCGGGTTCGCGTTGCTGTCGCTCCCCGTGATCTGTGCGCTCTACTGGGACCGGACCACCCGCGACGGGATGGCGATCGGGATCGCGCTCCCGCAGGCGATCTACCTCCTGGTGGTGTTGTCGTCGGTGCTCCCGCTCGTACCCACGCTCCCGCGGACGGTGGCCGTCGCCGGAACCGGTGGCTGGGACGTGGCGCTCGGGCTGATGGTCCTCTCGCTCGCGCTCACCGTCGGCGTCTCGTTCGTGACCGCGCCGACCGCTCGAAGCGACGCCTCCCGGTTCTCGGTCGTGGACGATTGAGGACGTCGTCTCGCGGCGGCAGGGCCACTCGCAACCGGGTTCACTCCCCGCCGACGGGGTCACTCAAATCGTCGAGTTCCCGAACGACCGTCGCGGAGACAGTGATGGATCCGGAAGGTAGAGATGGGATCGGACACCAGGGAAAGATTGATAAGAAAAAATATATATACACGATACTATCAAAAATGGTATCTAACGAGCCGGCAACGAATGGCTTCGATCCAGTTCGACAGCCCCGATCACGGCGGCGGCACCGTCGGCTCGTGTCCGCGGGAGATGTTCGGCAGGGCCACCCGTTCGTCCGTTCCGTCCCGGATTCGGGTATCGGCAGTACACGGCTGGGTCGGTTCCCCGAAACCATCGCGTTAGCTCCGTTGTATCCTACCGTTCAGACACGTGGGGAATGAACTGATGGGTCGCTGGAGAGTGCTAATGGTACGGTTGTTGCGATTGATATTGGTGTGAACAGAGGAGGAACGTTGCTGGCGGGGTGGACACCTCCAAAGCCCCAGCCGCTCGGCTGTACGAAGTGAAACGAACGACTGCGATGAACACATCCAAAGCCCCAGCCGCGAGGACTCGCGCGGCTCGTTGCGCGCTTCAGTCGCTCGCTCTGCTCGCTCCTTCCAGTGCTTACGTCGCCGTGCTTCGTCCTCGCGACTGCCCCTTTGAGTCCCACCCGAACCGCAACCGCCCCGCACCCCGCACCTCCCCAACCTCGTCGCTGGTCCTCCGCTTCGCGTCGGACCACCGACTCCCTCGCGATCGGTTCGCGCCCTCCGGGCGCTCACCGGCACGCCACCGCAGAATCGCTCGTTCCTTCACCTGTACTGACCGATCCATGTGTCTCGCCTGTGGAGGAATTCGATGGGGCAACCCGTCCACTTCCGGAGACGGCTCGACCGTCTCAGATCCGGGCTCGATCCGATCCCCTTGATCCCCCGACGCATCTTGTTCCTCGACGGTCGCCACGGGACTCGATCGAGGGTTCCCCACGATCAGTCCGGACGAACGACGGCACTTGGCGAAACGATTGCGCCCGAGATCCGGTCTCGTTCGATAGAACAATCAAATATAAATAATATATTGAAAGTCTATATTTTTGGTTCGATAGCCGGTCGGAGTCGTCGCGTCGCTGGTGATTGAATCCCGCGGATCGACGACGTCGAAAAGTCGGGCGTCCCTACTCCACCTGTTCGATCAGTTCGACGGTGTAGCCCTCGGGGTCGGTGACGAACGCGATCCGGATCCCCTTGTCCTCGAGGTGTTTCGGACCCTTGAGGAGTTCGCTGTCGAACTCCTCGGTGAGGGTCGCGATCGATCCGTCGATGTCGTCGACGGCGACGGCGACGTGGTCGAACCCGCTCGGCCGGTCGCCGTCATCGTTGCCGTCGCCGTTCCCGCCACTGCCGTCGCCGTTCCCGTCCTTGTCGACATCGTCGCCGCCGTCGTCGGCGTAGTACTTGAACTGGATCTCGGCGTCGCTCTCCCCGCCGACGAACCGGTTCGTCGCCCCGTCGTCGCTCTCGAACTCACGGGTACGCTCCAGCCCGAGTCCCTCGGTGTAGAACGCTTCGGCCGATTCGACGTCCTCGACCCACATCGCCACGTGGAGTACGTCCATACCCGATCGACCAACGTGTGCGCGTATAAACGAAGGGGTATGCGGCGACGGTCGCCTCGATCGCGTCGAGCGAGCGAACGCGGGACCCGGTGGGTTTATCAGCTGGCAGCGAGCTTGGGGACGTGTGCCACTCACTAGCAACGAGGTCGCCGAGCGGCTTCGCGGAGTCGCCGCCGGACTCCTGACGCCGTTCGACGACGACCTCGACATCCAACACGACAAGCTCGCCTCGAACGCCGAATCCCTCTACGCGGACGGTATCCGCACCTTCCTCGCGACCGCGAACATCAGCGAGTACCACTCGCTCTCCGAACGCGAGCGCGTCGCTGCCGCCGAGACGGCGGTCGAGACGCTCCCGGACGAGGCCTGCGTGCTGGCCGGCGTCGGCGGGAGCACGGCGGACGCGAGGGCGCTCGCCCGCAAGTATGAGGAGGCGGGCGTGGACGCGATGATGGTCATGCCGCCGGACCACACCTACGTCCACGAGCGCGGGTTGTTGACGTACTACCGAAAGCTCGGCGAGGCGACCGACCGTCCCCTAGTTCCGTACGTCAAGGGGTTCGACCCCTCCGTCGAGTACCTCGGCGACCTCACCCGGCTCGACGCCATCGTCGGGATCAAGTACGCGCTGGAGGACCCCGTCAAGCTCGGTGCCGGGATCGCAGTCGGGGACGACGACGTCGTCTGGGTCGACGGGCTCGCCGAACCGTTCGCGGTCGCCTTCTGGGCCGAAGGGGTCGAAGGGTTCTCCGCCGGCGTGAGTAACTTCCGCCCCGAGGTCGGACTCGCCCTCTTCGACGCCCTCTCGGCGGGCGACTGGGAGCGCGCTCGGGAGCTGCGGGACGTCTGTCTCCCGTACCAGAACTTCCGCGGCGGGACCGGCGAGCGCAACCAGGTCCCGGCCGCCATCAGCGTCCCGGCGGTGAAGAAAGGGCTCGACTGCGCCGGGCTGTACGGCGGAACCGTCCGCGAACCGATCGAACCGCTCTCGGCCGCGGACGAGCGTCGTGCCGAGGAGCTCTACGACCAACTGGACGACGAGATCGATCGGCTCATCGGATAGCCCGACCGTTCCGTATCGGGGAACGTCGATCGGCGAGGCGGTCGATCCCACCGGGCGGACGGGTCCGTTAGACCCGATCTCACCCCACGAACGGCCTGGCTGAACGTTCTAAATTACACTACTATGATTGTAAAGGTCAGGGTCCGGGAGACGACGTGGACGCCTCGAACCGCACGGCGTCGTCGATCGGTTCGAGAACGGCCGGTTCGAGCACGGACAGTTCGAGGACGTCACGGACGCGCACAGGCGACGTACGCTGTGGAGCCCCGTCCCCACGACGCCTTCGTTCCGCGATAGGGAACATCTTCGGGCGGTGGAGCGCTAGGTGTACTTGGCGTTGATCTCGATCACCCTCGCGGTACTGCGGACGAGTTCCGCCATCCGGTCCATGTAATCCTGTTCGTCGAACCGCTTCGTCGGCCCCGAGACGCTGATGGAACCGAGCACGTCCCCGTCGCGGATCACCGGCGCAGCGACACAGCGGAGGCCCCGGATGCGTTCCTCGTCGTCGAAGGCGACGCCGCGGTCACGGATGTCCCGGAGCTCCTCGTACAGTTCGTCCCGGTCGGTGATCGTGTGTTCCGTCCACCGGGGCATCCCGTGTCGGTCGAGGATCCGCTCGACGCGGTCCTCCGGGAGGTTCGCGAGGATCGCCTTGCCGACGCTGTTCGCGTGGAGGTAGACGCGCGTCCCGACGTGTGAATCCGTCCGAATCGCGTTGTCGCCGAGCGACTGATACAGGTAGATCCCTCGCCCCCGGTCCTCGACGACGAACTTCGCCGACTCGCCGGTCTCCTCCGCGAGGTCGTCGACCTCGCTTTTCGCCAGTTCGTAGAGCTCCTGCCGCTGTCTGGCGTGCCCGCCGAGGGTCAGGAAGCGCAGCCCGACGTGATACTCGTCGCCCTCGCGGGCGAGGTAACCCGCCCGTTCGAGGGTCGTCACGTGATCGTGAACCGTGCTCTTCGAGAAGCCGAAGTGGTCGGCCAGTTCGGTCACGCCGGCGCCGTCCCGACGGCGGATCTCCTCGACGATCGCCATCGATCGTTCCACGGCCTGGATCGGCCCGTCGTACTCGGGTGGGGCAGTCGCCATGGGTACCGATCGTCCCCGGGAGAAATAAAACTGTTCCTCACAGCCAAACGGGCTATCCGCCATGGCTTACCCCCGTGACCGTTCGTGGAGCCGGTCCACCGACCGTTCTCACGGTGACATCGGTGTCCCGCCCACGTCGTCCGTTCGGCGTTCCGGAACGCCGAACGCCGGGGGACGGCGTCCCCTATTCGTAGACGTGGACGCTGCCGGTCGCGTTCTCCTCGATGAACTCCCAGTCGTAGTCGACGCCGAGTCCCGGACCGTCGGGCACGGCGACCGTGCCCTCCTCGTCGACGGTGTCGAGGAAGTCCGAGTAGTCGCAGTCGTACACCGGCGGCTGGGTGTTCCGACAGTCCGGGTGGACCAAGGCGATCTCGTAGTAGTTCGTGTTGCGGATCGCCGCGATACAGTGCCGGTGTGCGGGGCCCGGCGCGTGGAGTTCGACGTCGAGTCCGAACCCTTCCGCCATCTTCGCGATCTTCATCGCGCCGGTGATCCCGCCGTCGTACTCCGGGTCCGCCCGGACGAAGTCGGTCGCGTCGTTCGCCACGAAGTCGGTGTGTGCCTCGAAGCCGCGGACGTGCTCCGTCTGTAGGAGCGGCGTGTCGAGCATCTCGCGGAGCTTCCGGTGGCCATGCTGGGAGACGCCGCCGTCGCGGTAGGGGTCCTCGTACCAGAAGAAGCCGGCCTCGTCGCAGGCCTTCCCGATCCGTATCGCGTCGGCGAACGTCGGCGGCTCACACGCCGGGTCGAGCATGAGGTCCATCTCGTCGCCGACGCGGTCACCGACCTCAAGGACCGTCTCGACCGTCTTGTCCGGGTCCGTCCAGTCGCCGCCCCAGTCGTGGATCTTGTACGCCCCGTATCCCATCTCCAGACACTCCTCGGCGAAGTCGGCGAACGCCTCGGGCGAGTCGAGCCCGCCGTTCTCGTCGCCCTGGTACGTCGACGCGTACGCGGGGAACCGCTCGCGGTAGGTGCCGAGCAGCTCGTGGATCGGGGCGTCGTAGTACTTCCCGGCGAAGTCCCACAGCGCGATGTCGATCGGGCCGATCCCCATCCGGTCGTACTTCCGAAGCGCCCGGTTGATCGCGCTCCAGTGTTTCTCGCGGTCGAACGGGTTCTTGCCGATCAGGTAGTCGGCGAACATGTTGATCTGGGCCGCGCCCGGCGAGTTCCCGCCGACGTACTCGCCGGTGATCCCGGCGTCGGTGTGGACCTTGATCCCGAACAGCTTTCGCGTGTTCGTCGCGCCCGGTTCGTAGACGACGCTGAAGCCGTTGGGGCTGTAGCCCACGTCTTCGATCTCGTAGGCGAACTCGGTGGACTCGATCTTGGTGATCTCTGGTGTCACGTCCGTACCCATCCCGACGCCGAGTAAATAGATTGTGATGTGAGAACGTATCTCGCGGGCGACGACGGCCCGGTACCGCCCGCAAATCGGTCGGTCAGGAACGTCCCCGCCTTCGGCTCACTCCGCCATGAACGTCCCCGCCTGCGGCTCGTAGGGGTCGGTGGGGATCTCCACGAGGGTCGGGCCGTTCTCCAGTGCGGCCGCCGTCGCGTCGACGATCTCCTCGGGCGTCTCCGCGTAAGCCGTGTCGAGACCCATCCCCCGCGCGAGGTCGCGACAGTCGAGCGGCGACTCGGTCCACCCGTAGGCCCCTTCGCCGAGCCCGTAGGAGCGTTCCGCCTCCTCGCTGATGATCGCGTAGTCGTCGTTGTTGAACACGAACACGGTGACGTCGAGCGACTCCTGTGCGATAGTGTGGAGCTCCTCGAGACACATCAGGAGTCCGCCCTCGCCGATGAACGCGGCCACCGGCCGGTCGGGGTTGGCGACCGCCGCGCCGACCGCAGCCGGGATCGAGAGGCCCATCGACGCCCAAGAGCCCGGGTTGACGTAGGCGCGCGGTTCGTACGTCGGGAACGACATCAGCGTCCAGATCCGCGACCCGCCGGCGTCGGCCGTGACGACGGTCTCCCGCGGGAGCGCCTCGCGGATCGCCGTCACCGCGCTCACCGTCGTGAGCGGCGCTTCCGAGACGTCACGGAGTTCGGCCAGCCGCTCGGCTTCGGCCTCGCGGACCTCCCGCGCCCGGGCCTCGCCGTCGCCGCCCGTCACCGCGAGGTCCGCGAGTTCCGCGTCCACCGCAGCCAGCGTTCGCTCGGCGTCGGCGACGATCCCGACGCTCGGTTCGTAGCCCGTACCGATGTCGGAGGGGTCCATCGTGACGTGGACGAGCTCCTCGGGCATGTCGTACGACCAGTGTTTGGTCCACACCGCGTCGAAGTCGGTGCCGACGCCGAGGACGACGTCCGACTCCTCCAGACACCGCTTCAGCGCCGCGCTCGTCCCGCCACAGAGCATGCCGGCGAAGAGGGGGTGGTCCTCCGGGAACGTCGCCTTCCCCTTGTAGGTCGTCGCCACGGGGGCCCCGAGCGACTCGGCGACGGCGAGCAGCTCCTCGCTGGCGTCGGCCGCCCGGACGCCGCCACCGGCGACGATCGTCGGCGCGTCGGCTGTGGCGAGCAGTTCGCTCGCCTCCCGGACCTCGGCCTCGGGCGCGTCCCACGGGTCGGGGACGTCGATGTCGCCCGTGACAGCCGGCTCGATCTCCATCGGGACGAAGTTCTTGGGGATGCCGACGCGGACCGGCCCCTTCGGGGCCGTCTTCGCGATCGAGATGGCGCGTTCCAGCTCGGCGACCGTGCTCTGGGGCGTCTCGACCGTGACGTTCTCCTTGACGACGTTGTCGTACGTGTCCGGCGGCGTTTCGTGGATCCCGTCGCCGCCCCGGATCTCGGGTTCCGTCTCGACGGCCATGTGCAGGAGAGGTGTACAGTCGTTGAGCGCGTTCTTCAGCCCGTTCATCGCGTTCATGTCGCCGGGCCCCGGGATCACGACCGTCGCCGCCATCCCCCCGCTCGACTCGGCGTACCCCCACGCCTCGTGGGACACGTTCGTCTCGTGTCGGGCCATCACGAAGTCGATGTCGTCCCGCTCGCTGATGCTCTTGTTCAACGGCAGCGTCTGTTTGCCCGGGATTCCGAACACCGTGTCGATCCCGTTCGCGGTGAGACAGTCGATGATCGCGTCGCTGTTTTTCATTACTGCTAGGTAGACGGCGGAACTGTAATAAAACGTTTTGGTACCCGTGGGCGCGACCCGCCGACCGGGTCGGCGCCACTCGCTGCGGTCGGAAACGCGTCCTACCGAACCTTATTTGCCGACCACCCGCCTGGGTGGCGTATGACACGGAACGTCACGGTCGTCGGTGCCGGGAACATGGGACAGGGGTTCGGCGTCCACTTCACGCTTCACGGCCAGGACGTCACGCTCGTCGACCACCGCGAGGGGAACCTCGAGCGGGCGGGAGAACGGATGGGGAACGCGGTCGCCGAACTCCGCGAGGGAGGGCTCACCGAGCGGTCGCCGGAGTCGGTCGTCGAGGCCGTCTCGACGACGACGGACCTCTCCGCGGGGGTCGCCGACGCGGACCTCGTGCTCGAGACGGTTCCGGAGGACCTGGCGATCAAGCGCGAGGTGTTCTCGGCGATCGCGGGGGCGGCGCCGTCGGACGCGGTCCTCGCGTCGAACACGTCGGGGATCCCGATAACGGAGATCGCGGAGGCGGTCCCCGACGCCGCCGAGCGGGTCGTCGGCTGTCACTGGTGGTTCCCGCCGTACCTGCTGGAGCCGGTCGAGGTCGTCCGGGGCGAGCGGACGACGGACCGGACGATGGACCGGACGCGCGCGTTCCTCGAGGACGTCGACCGCCGACCGATCACGGTGGAGCGGGACGTTCCCGGGTTCGTCTGGAACCGGATCCAGAACGCGGTGATCCGCGAGTGCGTCCACCTCGTAGAGGAGGACGTCGCCTCCGTGGAGGACATCAACGCCGCGGTCCGCGACGGCTACGCCCGGCGAACCGCGGTCATCGGCCCGTTCGAGACGATGGACATCGCCGGCGTCGACCAGTTCCGAACCGTCGCCGAACACCTCTACCCGCACCTGTGTAACGACGAGGCGGCCCAGGACACCTTCGACGAGCTCCTCGCGTCGGGGCGGACGGGGATCGAGTCGGGGGAGGGGTTCCTGACGTACGACGAGCCGGACGACGAGGTCCTCCGGCGACGGGACCGGCGGCTCGCCGTACTGGGGCAGGTGTTCGACTCGTTCGAGGAGTAGCGAGACGACGACGACGCTCACTCGACAGCGACGCTCGCTCGACAGCGACGCTCACTCGACAGCGACGCTCACTTGATGGCGACCGGGTTCACCGGCCCGCCGCTCCCGCCCACGACGTGTAACGGCGCGGCCACGTACAGGAACTCGTACTGCCCGTCATCGGCGCAGGCGGCGGCGAGGTCGCCGAGCCGGTTCATCTCGCTTATGAGCACGCCGAGGTCCCGTAACAGGATCGGGTGAAGCGGCAGGCGCGTGCCGGTCGTCTCGGAGATCGTCTGTTCGGCCGTCACGGTGTCCGTCGCGAGCATCGGTATCTCCCGGTCGTCGAACCACTCGACGAGCGCCTCCGTGTAGGTGATCCCCGCCTCGTCGAGCGCGGGCTCCCCGCCGTGGGTCGTCTCGAACTCCTCGTAGAACGCGTCGGCGCCCTCCCGGTAGAAGAGGTCCATCGCCCCGGTTCGGATCAGGAGGACGTCGCCTTCGCGGACCTCCACGCCCTGCTCCGACGCACACGCCAGCAGTTCCTCCAGCGTGACCCGTTCGCCCGCCTCGAGATACTCGACGTCCCGGTGGCGAGCGACGTCGAGCAACACGCCCCGACCGACGACGCCCCGGTCGGCGACGTGTTCGATCCCGCAGCGTTCGATCCCGCCCTTCGTCGTGGCCGCGTCGAACCCGTTGTACAGTTCGTCGCCGTACCAGACGTGTGCGAGCCCGTCGACGTGGGTCGTCCCGTGGTTGTACAGGTACACCAAGTCGTCGGAGTTCTCCCAGCCGCCGTACGGCTCCCGGGTGACCTTCCCCGCCTCGAAGTGGCCCTTGTCCCGGAGCATGTGGTGGTCGGCGTCGGCCCGGGTCGGCCACATCGGGTCGCCGTCCGGGTTCCCGATCGGCGCACCGAGCGTGAACGTCTCCCCCGAGGAGACGGCCCCGACGCCGCGCAGTACGGCGTCGGCGTCGAGGTAGTTCAGAGCACCCAGCTCGTCGTCGTCGCCCCAGACGCCCCAGTTGTCGGGGGCCCCCGAGACGATGTCAGCGTACGGCTCCGCGTCGGCGTCGGCTTTCTCACCCATGAGCGGTGCTGTCGCGGCACCCGCATAAGCTTTCGTCCGGGATCGGGGGTCCGGGCGGATCGGATCTCCCTGGACATCTGCGGTCAGAACCCGTCGTACTCCGCCATGAGCGTCTCCACGTCCGCGCCGTTCGCGACGCGGCGGTCCAACACGAGCTCCGTTCCCAGGATCTCCCTCGCCGTTTCGGCGACCGCGGGCGCCGCGTCCTCGGGAACGACCGCGATCCCGGTGGCGTCGGCGACGACGACGTCGTTCCGCGCGATCTCCACACGGCCGACCGTCACCGGTTCGCCGATCGACGCGATCCGGACGCGGGGTTGCCCGGACCGCGGCGTCGTCCCCGCACCGAAGACCGGGTACTCGCCGTCTCGGATCCCGTTGTAGTCCCGATACCCGCCGTCGATCACGGTTCCGCGAACCCCGGCGTTCCCCGCGAGGCGGCACGCGAGTTCGCCCCAATGGGACGTCTCCGCGGAGATCCCGTCGAGAACGAGCACGTCGCCGGCCGTGAACTCGGCGAACAGGTCGAACGGGAAGTTCGTCCGGTCGATGTCCTCGGGGGCGGGCTCGAACGCGACAGGCCGGGCCCGCCCGACGGCCGCGTGGTCGGGATGTGCGGGGTCGAGCCCCGTTATCACCCCGTCTATCCCGTGTTCGTCGAGCGCGTCCGAGACGATCGTCGCGGTGAAGTTCCCGTACAGCTGAACGAGCCGGTCTGGCGTGTGGGACATGGTCTCCCCTTCGGAAGGACGTCATATAACTCCCGACCCGACGGACCGGAGGGGGTGGAACCATAATTATAAATCGTTTCCGACACACGGGGATAGAATGCGAATCAGCGAGGTCGAACTCACCGAGTTCACGTACGAGCTGGAATCGGTCGGTACCGCGGGCGCCAACCAGGTCCACCAGGTGTACGACCCGGAGAACACGCTCGAACCGACGGGGCTGATCCTCACCGTCCGAACCGCCGACGGGACGGAGGGACACTACCGGAGCATCACCTACGGCGAGCTGATACGTACGCACGTCGAGATCGCCGCCGAGAACCTGCTCATCGGCCGGGATCCGCTCGAACGCGAGTCGATCTGGCAGGACGTCTGGCGGACCTTCCGTCACACGGACCACTTCGGCCTCGGGCCGATCGACGTCGCGCTGTGGGACCTGGCCGGGCGACACTACGGGGAGAGCGTCTCGAAGCTGCTCGGCGGGTGGCGGACGGAGCTGCCCGCGTACGCCTCGACGTTCTTCATGGACTCCGCACCGGACGGGCTGAACTCGCCCGAGGCGTACGCCGACTTCGCCGAGGAGTGTCTCGCCCGCGGCTACCCCGGGTTCAAGATCCACGGCTACCCGGAGGGCGACGTCGAGACGGACGTCGCCATCTGCCGCGCGGTCGCGGACCGCGTCGGCGACGAGATGGACCTCATGCTCGACCCGGCGAGCGGCTATCGGACCTATCGCGAGGCGCTACGGGTCGGCGAACAGCTCGACGAGCTCGGTTTCTACTGGTACGAGGACCCGATGGCGGACACCGGACAGAGCATCAACGCGAGCAAGAACCTGACGCGGAAGCTCGACACGCCCATGCTCGGGCTCGAACACGTCCGAACCGGCCCGTTCGGACGGGCGGACCACATGACAGCCGAGGCGGTCGAGCTGGTCCGGGCGGACGTCCACCAGGACGGCGGGATCACCGGCGCGATGAAGATCGCGAACGTCGCGGAGGCGTTCGGGCTCGACGTCGAGCTCCACATCGGCGGCCCGGCGACCCTCCACTGTATGAGCGCGATCCGCAACTCGAACTACTTCGAACACTCCCTCGTTCACCCGCAGGGCGTCGACTGGATGAACCAGCAGGGGTTCCTCGAGTCGCCCGAACGGCTGACCTCGGAGGGAACGATCGCCGTCCCCGACGGCCCGGGCCTCGGCGTGGAGATCGACTGGGAGTTCGTGAACGACCGACTCGTCGACCGGACGGTCATCGGCCGATGACGGGCGAGGACGTGCGCTACGACGTCGACGGCGGGATCGCCACCGTGACGATCGACCGGCCGGCGGTCCGGAACGCCTTCCGGGAGGCCACCGTCGCCGAACTGAACGAGGTCCTCGCCCGCGCGGACGCCGACGACGACGTGTACGCGATCGTCCTGACGGGTTCGGAGGGCGGGTTCTGTGCCGGCGCCGACGTCGGCGAGATGCCCGACTGGTCCGGGATGGGCGAGACTGCCTACGGCGAGTTCCTCTCGTCGGTTCAGGCGGTCGTCGAGAAGCTGCGGACGAACCCGACGCCGACGATCGCCGCGGTGGGCGGGCCGGCGGTCGGTGCCGGCTGTGACTTCGCGCTCGCCTGCGACGTCCGGACGGCCGGGCCGGACGCGCTGTTCAGCGAGGGGTTCGTCAGCGTGGGGCTGGTTCCGGGCGACGGCGGCGCGTGGCTCCTCCCGCGGCTGATCGGCGAGGGGCCCGCCCGGGAACTCCTCCTGACCGGCAGGGACGTCGACGCCGAGCGCGCCGCCGACCTCGGGCTCGTCGCCGAGGTCGTCGCGGACCCGCTCGCGGAGGCGCACTCGATCGCCGAGGAGATCCGGGACAAGCCACGGCTGGCGGTCCGGCGGACGAAGGCGCTTCTGTCCGAGCAGGGCTCGTTCGCGGACCACTGCGAGTCGGCGATCGCGTACCAGTGGGAGTGCGTCACCGACCCCGAACACGAGGAGGCCGTCGCGGCGTTTCGCGAGCGACGCGACCCCGACTACGACCGTCCGACCGAGTGAGCGGTCGGGGGGATCGGCCGCGGTCCGCTGTTCCCCGTCGGCAGTTATTTGACGTCGGGACGAGCAGATCGTGTATGCTTTCGCTCTCTGCGGAACAGCGAATGATCGTCGACTCGCTCTCGGAGCTTGCGGAGACGGAGTTCGCGGACGACGCCTTCGAGTGGGACGGCGAGACGCCCTGGCGGAACGTCGAGCTGCTGGCCGACCGCGGCTTCCTCGGGATCAACATCGACGAGGAGTACGGCGGCGGCGGCCTCTCGGAGCTCGAGGCGATCCTCTCCATCGAGGTCGTCGGCGCGGTGTGTCCGGACACGGCGCAGTTCCTCTACGAACAACAGATGGTCGGCCCACGGGCGATCGAGATGTTCGGGACCGAGGCGGTCAAGGAGCGGTATCTCGAGCCCGTGACCGCCGGCGAGAGCGCGATCGCGATCGGGATCTCCGAGCCCGAGGCCGGCTCGGACGTGAAATCGATGAACACGACCGTCCACGAGGAGGGCGACGAGCTGGTGATGAACGGGGAGAAGACGTGGGTCTCCCGGGTCCGGGAGTCGGACGCGGCCGTCGTCTGGACGCACTTCGAGGAGGGGCTCGGCACCGTCGTCCTCGACCTCGATTCGGACGGCGTCGAGGTACAACAGCACTTCACCAACATGGCGGGCCACGAGCAGACGCACTTCTACATCGAGGACGTCGTCGTCCCGGAGGAGAACGTCCTCACCCGCGGGGCCGACGGGTTCAAACAACAGCTGAAAGCGCTCAACTGGGAGCGCCTCGGGAGCTCAGCGCTGGCGAACGCGTTCGCCCGCAACGCCCTCGAGAAGGCGGTGGAGTACTCGGAGGACCGCGTCCAGTTCGACCAGCCGATCGGCGAGTTCCAGGGGATCGAGTGGAAGCTCGCGGACGCGACGAAACTGCTCCAGGCCTCCCGGGCGCTCACCTACTCGGCCGGCCAGTCGGCTATCGACGCGGGGCGGACGCCCGACCGGCTCGAGACGGCCGTCGCGAAGCTGTACGCCAGCGAGATGGTCGAGACGGTCGTCAGCGAGTCGCTCCAGGTCCACGGCGCGAACGGCTACCAGCAGGGTCACCCGCTGGAGTACCTCCACCGGCTCGCGCGGGGGCGCCGCATCGCCGCCGGAACGGACGAGATACAGAAGAACCAGATCGCCGCCGCGCTCCGGCGCGACGGGGTCCCGGACGTCTGAGCGGGCGCGCGCCCGCCGTCGACGACCGGGGAGGCGACGGGCGCGAAGCGCGACAGGGAACGGGGAGAAATGGGGCGCGAAGCGCGACAGGGAACGGGGATCGACGAGGCAGACCCTCGGACTCAGCGCTTGCGGTGCTCCTCGACGACGTCCCAGTCGAGTTCGATGCCGAGGCCGGGGGCGTCGGGCACGCGGATCCGGCCGTCCTGGATCAGCGGCTCGGCGCGGTCGACCATGTCCTCCCACCACGGGACGTCGCGGGCGTGGAACTCCAACGCGAGGAAGTTCGGGACGGTCGCGCCGACGTGGACGCCCGCCATCGTCGCCACCGGGCTCCCGATGTTGTGGGGCGCGAGCGCACAGTAGTAGGTGTCCGCGAGGTCGCCGATCTTCTTCGTCTCCGCGATGCCGCCCGTCTTCGGGGTGTCGGGGGCGACGAAGTCGACCGCGCCCGACTCGAGGAGGTCCCGAAAGCCGTGGCGGCCGTAGCGGTTCTCGCCGGTCAGGACCGGCACGTCGACCGTCGCAGCGAAGTTCGCCATCGCCTCGGTGTTCTCCGGCGGGAGGGGGTCCTCGATCCAGACGGGGTCGTACCCCTCTACCGCGTCACAGACGCGCTTGGCCGACTCGCGGCTGAAGTTCCAGTGGAGGTCGAACGCGAACTCCGCCTCGTCGCCGACCTCCTCCGCGACGGCGGCGACCAGCCGTCGCTTGTGTTCGACCTCGGGGCCGGTGAGGTGGCGGGACTTCGTCCCGATCTCGTGTCCGGACGGGACGTCGAGGTCGAACTTGATGAGGTCGAACCCCTCGTCGACGGCGTCGCGGGCTTCCTCGGCGTACGCCTCCGGCCGGTACGTCTCCCGACGCTGTCCCTCGATCGCGGCGTCGATCATCGACTCGCCGGCGTGACAGTCGGCGTAGATCCGCACCTCGTCGCGCATCTTCCCGCCGAGTAGCTGGTAGACGGGCTGGTCGAGCGCCTTCCCCGCGGTGTCCCACAGCGCGAGTTCGACGCCGCTTATCGCGATCGTCGCGACCCCCTGCTGGGACCCCCTGCCCGAGAGGCTCTCGCGCATCAGGTGGTAGAGCCGCTCGACGTCGAGCGGGTTCTCGCCGACCAGCACCGGCCGGAGGTAGTCGGTGATGATCTCGTGGACGCCGGGCGAGGGGTACGCCTCGCCGATCCCCGTCACGCCGGTGTCGGTCTCGATCGTCACGATCGTCCACGGGAAGTTCCCGTCGACGACGACCGTGTCGATGTCGGTTATCTCGGGCGACTCCGTGTCGCGTTCGGGGGTCCTATCGTAATCGCCCCACATCGTCGTCGCCAGCTTGGTGGCAAAGTCCTCGTACATGGTCGGGTGGCTCGTGTTGACGCGTTTCAACCGGAGGGATTAAAGCTGTCGTCTCCGCTGTCGAAGGCTCTCGTCGTCGACGCCGAATGTCCTCGTTGTCGACGCCGAATGTCCTCGTCGTCGACGCCGGGACCCGACGGCTCGTCGCGTCGAACGACCACCGAAACGTCTATACCCGTCTGTTCGGCACGGTGACGTATGGAGCACGCAGACCGCGGAGACCGGACACCGTCGGGGCTGTGCGTCGGCTTCCGGACGAACACCCTCTCGGACGAACGCCTCCAGTACGTCCGCCAGCTGGGCGTGAGCGACGTCTTCGTCAACCCGACCGAGCCCGGCGGCGGGACCGGCGGGGACATCTTCGCCGACGAGAGCGACCGCACGGCGACCGACCGGCGGCTGCCCCTCGGGCCCGACGACGTCCCCTCGGTCGAGTACCTCGAGTCGCTCGAGGCGGCGTGTGCTGACCACGGCGTCCGCCTCGCCGGGATCCACACGCTCGGGTACAACTGCTACGGCGACATCAAGTTCGGCCGGCCGGGCGCGGAGAAACAGCTCGAGTCCATCAAGACGCTCGTCAGGAACATGGGCGAGGCCGGCCTACCGGTCCTCGGCTACCAGTGGAACCCCCGGGGCGTCGTGCCGATGCGGACCGGGACCGTCCCGCTGCGCGGCGACGCCCAGGGGACGAGCTTCGAGCTGACGGACGTCGAGGACGCGGGCGACCCCGCGCTCGACCGCGAGTACACCGAGGCGGAGCTGTGGGAGAACTACGAGGGGTTCCTCCGGGAGGTCCTGCCGGTCGCCGAGGAGGCGGGCGTCACCCTCGCGCTCCACCCCATCGACCCGCCGAACATCGAGTCGATCGGCGGCATCCCGCGGCTGTTCAGGAACGTGGAGAGCTTTCGCCGGGCGATGGACGCGGTCCCCAGCGACAACCACGGACTGAAGCTGTGTCTCGGCTGTTTCTCCGAGATGGGGGTCGACGTCGTCGACGTCGTCCGCGAGTTCGGCGAGCGCGGCGACATCGTGTTCGTTCACTTCCGTGACGTCGAGGGGACCGCAGAATCGTTCAACGAGACGTTCGTCGACTGCGGCAACTACGACGAGTTCGAGGTGATGCGGACCCTGATCGACACCGGGTTCGACGGGATCGTCATCCCCGACCACGTCCCGGAGATGCGCGACGACACCGACTGGGGCCACCGGGCCCGGGGGTTCACGGCGGGGTACCTGCGCGGGCTCCTGCGGGGCGCGCTCGCCGAGTGACGGTCGGAAACGCCCGGCCGACACCGTTTTGCTCCGGGGGGTTCGATCCCGCCCATGGACCGAGGCAACTTCCCGTACCTCCTGTTACACTACCTGGTGATGATCGGGGCGATCCTCGTCGTCGTCGACGGGATCGAACGGGCCGGGTACGACCTCCCGATCTACGTCGGCGTCCTCGTCGCGGTCGCGGTCGGTCTCGCGTACCCGCGGCTCGTCGCGTTCGCCGGCATCGCGCCCGAGCGCTGGGAGTCGTCGTGACTGGACTTCGTCGTCGTGACGGGGGCGGTACGCGCGGAATCGACCCTGGAAGTGGGTTGATGGCGTGTCTTTCACGGCCTCGAAACGAACCGACCGTGAGAACTCGCCTGCTATTGGAGCGGAATGTTTGATCGAGAAGGCCTCGTTGCTGGCGCGGTGAAGGAGACTTCGGAGAACACTTCCAAAGCCCCAGCCGTTCGGCAGTACAGCGCAGCGAGCACGACTTCGGGGAACATCTCCAAAGCCCCAGCCGCGAGGACTCGCGCGCCTTGTTGCGCGCCTCACTCAGTCGCTACCGCTCCTTCGCAGCGGTGCTTACTGCGGCGTGCTTCGTCCTCGCGGCTGCCCCTTTGAGTCCCACCCTACCGTCCCGCGACCGCACCTCACGCCTCCCCAGCCTCGCCGCTCGCTTTCGCTCGCGGCGTCCCTCGCGGGCGGTTCGCGCCCTCCGGGCGCTCACCGGCACGCCACCGCAGATCGCTCATTCTCTCACCTACCTCGAACGATTCTCGATCCGGATGTGCGAACGCTTCTATGACACCTACACGAGGAACGCTAGTCGTAGATGAACTCGGTCCACGCGCCCTCGGTCGGGGGATACTCCTCGATGACGTCGAGGTCGACGGTCACGCCGAGGCCGGGACCGTCCGGGACGGTTAGTTCCCCGTCGTCGACGTCGATCGTCTCCTCGAGGATGTCGAACGCCAGGTCGAAGGGGTACATTCCCGGGTCCTCCTCGGCGTCCAGCGCGGGGTCGTCCTCGAAGACCGGGTACTCGAGGAGGTCGACCTCCGGCGCGGCGGCGACCAGGTGGGCGTTCGCGATCAGCCCGAGCCACGTGCCGAAGTTGTGGGGGACGAACTCGACGTCGCGCCCCCGACAGAACTCGATCGCCTCCGCACAGCCGGTGTACCCGCGGTGGTGGCGCACGTCCCCCTGGAGGAAGTCGACCGCGCCGGTCCGCCCGAGCTCGATGAGGCCGGCCGGGGACTCCTCGCTCTCGCCGCCCGCGAGCGGAACGCCCAGTTCGGCGAGTTCGACGTACCCCTCGTAGTCGTCGGGGGCGACCGGCTCCTCCACCCAGTAAGCCCCCTTCTCGCCCGCGTACTCCACGATGTCGGCGGTCGTTTCGGCGTCGTACGCACCGCCTTCGAGCTTCCACCACGTGTGGGAGTCGAGCATGACCTCCGTCCGATCGACCGCGTCGACGATCCGGTCTATCGTCTCGAGGTCGCCCTCGGGGCCGATCCCGGGGCGATACTTGTACCCAAAGAAGCCGAGTTCGTCGATGGTCCGCGCCTGCTCGGCGTACCCCGCCGGCTCCATGTACATGCCGGCGCTGGCGTACATCGGTAGCCGGACGTCCGGCTCGGTGTCGTACTCCTCACACAGCAGTTCGTATATCGGCGCACCCGCCCGCTTCCCCCGCAGGTCGTACAGCGCGACGTCGATCGCGGACGCCGCCTCGTGGCGGGCCCGCTCGGGGAGGTCGGTCGCGTCGATCAGGTCGTGGGCGTCCGTCACCGCCTCGACCGTCTCGCCCTCCAGGGCGTCGGCGATCGGCCCTTCCACGAGGTCGGCGAAGGTCGCCTGCGAGTCGCCCTCGAAGTACTCGCGCATCGCGGAGCTGCTCGCTCCCGCGGGCGCGAACCCGACCTCGCCGTCGGCCGTCTCGACGACGACGAGGACGACGTCCCGTTTCAACAGTCGGCGTTTCCCCCCGTGGAACGGGCGGGTCTGTGGCGGCTCGATCGGCGAGGACAGCGCGTGGCCCCGTACCTCCGTGATACGCATGTCGCAACCGACCCCGGAGAGTCACATAAAACCGATGGTGCCGACGACCGGTACCCGATCGGGGCGGTCCCGAAGCCGGGAGAGCCTTTAATACCCGGCTGGGACAGGATAGGGTATGAAACAGGATGTAACGGTCGAGTCCGCCGACGAGCGACGGGTCGTCTCGGAGGAAACGATCAGGAACGTCTGCGGGGACCGGGAGATCCCGCCGCTCGGCGTGATAGAGCAGGTGTGGGAGACTGACCCGATCCCGGAAGACGAGATCGAGTCGCGCGCGGCCGCAGCCGTGGACGAGCTCCCGTTCGAGGACGTTCCGGAGGGCGGCGAGGTCGCGATCGGGGCCGGGAGCCGCGGGATCGCGAACCTCGAGGCGATCGTCCGCGGGACGGTGGAGGGCGTCGAAGCGCGCGGCTACGAGCCGTTCGTCTTCCCCGCGATGGGGAGCCACGGCGGCGCGACCGCCGAGGGACAACGCGAGGTGTTGGCCTCCTACGGGGTCACGGAGGCGAACGTGGGCTGTGAGATCCGGGCGACGATGGACGTCGAGGTGGTCGGACACACCGCGGACCGCGACGTCCCGGTGTACGCCGACGCCAACGCGGTCGCGGCCGACGCCATCCTGGTCGCCAACCGGGTCAAACCCCACACGATGTTCGCGGGCGACGTCGAGAGCGGGCTCTCGAAGATGCTCGTCATCGGGATGGGGAAACAGCGGGGCGCGAAGACCGCCCACGAGTGGGCCCTCGACTGGAGCTTCCGGAACATGATCCCCGAGATCACCGAGATACTCCTCGAGGCGCTCCCCGTCGTGGGCGGCGTGGCGATCGTGGAGGACGAACGCGACGACACGACGGTCATCGAGGGGGTGCCCGCGTCGGGCTTCCTCGACCGCGAGGCCGAACTGTTGGAGACCGCCTACGAGCGGCTCCCCCAGCTCCCCTTCGACGACCTCGACGTGGTGGTGTTCGACCGCATGGGCAAGGACGTCAGCGGCTCCGGCATGGACACGAACGTCACCGGGCGGATCCTCCCGTTCAACGAGCCCTCGCCGGAGACCCCGTTCATCCGTCGGATCTACACCCGGTCGCTGACGCCCGCCTCCCACGGCAACGGCACCGGCGTCGGACAGGCGGACTTCATCCACCGGGACCTGCTCGCGGACCTCGACGTCGAGGACACGGTGATCAACACGGTGACCGCCGGGAGCGTCGAGAACGCCCGGATCCCGGCGACCGTCGAGACGGACTGGGCGGGGATCGTCGCCTGTCTGTCGACGGTCGGCGTCCGCGAGCCGGGCGAGATCCGACTGCTCCGCGCGACCGACACGATGAACGTCGAACGGCTGTACGCGTCCGAGGCGCTGATCGAGGACGCCCGCGACCGGGACGACCTCAGGGTCGTCTCCGAGCCCGAACCCGTCGAACTCGACGACGGCGACCTGGCTGCGCCCTCGCCGTCGTCGCCGGAGTCACACTAGAACCCTCGCGTCGGGCCGACCGCCGTGGCCGACGCCGCAGGGGGGGCGATCGGTCCCGTCGGACCGTCGCCGCAGTCGGACGGTCCGGACCGTCAGGCGATCCGGTTTCGCAACTCGCCGTCGCCGTCGCGTCGCCGGTCGAAGTTGTGGAGGAAGAGGTCGACGAACCGGTCGACGAAATCGCGCGACCGCCCGCCGACGTGCGGCGTGAGTATAGCGTTGTCGATCTCCCAGAGCGGCGACGACTCGGGAAGCGGTTCCGGGTCGAAGACGTCGAGACCCGCGCCGGCGATCGACCCCGTCTCCAGCGCCTCGATCAGCGCCTCCTGGTCGACGACCGGGCCGCGCGCGACGTTGATCAGGAACGCCGAGTCGGGGAGCGTCTCGAACGTCGAGCGGTCGACGAGGTGCCGGGTCTCCGGCGTGAGCGGGACGGTGAGCGCGAGGACCTCCGTCTCGCCGATCACCCGGTCGAGCGCGTCGGGTTCGAGGACGCGGTTGTCCGGGAGCACGCCGTCGTACTCGGCGGGCGTCCGCTTCGTGCCGTACACGTCCATGCCGAACCCCAGCGCGCGGCGGGCGACCGACTCGCCGATGTCGCCCAGCCCGACCACGGTCATCGTCCGGCCGTCGAGGTCGATCAGCTCGCCGCCCTTCGTCCGGTCCCAGTTCCGTTCGCGCTGTTCGTCGAGGAACGTCGGGAGCCCCCGCGCGAGGCCCAACGCGAGCGCGAACACGTGGTCGGCGACGGGCGACCCGTAGTTGCCGGTCGCGTTCGTGAACGTGATCCCGCGCTCGCGGAACGCCTCGACGGGGAACGCGGCGTAGCCGGTGCTCGTCGCCTGGACCCAGTCGCCCTCCTCGAGGGCCTCGAGGAGGACGTCGTCCCAGCTCGCCGGGTTGATCACCAGCGCGTCGGCGTCGGCCAGTGCTTCCTTGGTCCCCTCGGTGTCGTGGGCAGTGCGGACCGTGAGCCCGTCACGCGTCCCCTCCAGCGCCTCGTCGATCGGTAGGTCGTGTCGAACGACAACGGTGGTCATATGGTCCCTCTCCTCGGCCGGGCGGTTAAAGCGTTGCCTTGCCGCACAACTATACCGGGCGGTGTCGTACCCGACGTCACATGGAGATCAACGGAGACACGGCACTGGTGACGGGCGGCGGTCGGGGGATCGGGCGAGCGATCTGTACGAAGCTCGCGTCGCGGGGGCTCGACGTCGTCGTCGCCGACATCGACGACGACGGCATGGCGGAGACGGAGGCCGAGCTCGAAGCGCACGGCGTCCGGACGCTGTCGGTTCACACGGACGTGAGCGACGAGGCGAGCGTGCGGGACGCCGTCACGGCCGCCGAGGCGGAGTTCGACGCGATCGACGTGTTGGTCAACAACGCGGGCATCGCGGGCCCGACGAAGGACGTCGAGGACGTGACCGTAGAGGAGTGGGACGCCACGCTCGGGGTCAACCTCCGCGGGGCGTTCCTCCTGTCGCGGGAGCTGATGGGGAAAATGAAGGAACGGGGGTACGGGCGCATCGTCAACATCTCGTCGGCGTCGGGGAAGCGACCGGTCCCACAGCGGAGCCCGTACACCGCCTCCAAGAGCGGCCTGTTGGGGCTCACGCGGACGCTCGCCGTCGAGGGCGGGCCACACGACGTCAACGCGAACGCGGTCTGTCCGGGCTCGGTCGCCGGCCCCCGGATCGACCGCGTGATCGAACACGAGGCGGAGGCGCGGGGGCTGTCCGCCGAGACGGTCGCCGACGAGAAGCGGGCGAAGAGCCCGCGGAACGAGTTCGTCCAGCCGGAGGACGTCGCCGAAACCGTCGCGTACCTCTGTTCGACGGCCGCGGACCGGGTCACCGGCCAGAGCCTGAACGTCAGCGCCGGGAAGGTGACCTACTAAACAGCTAACAGCCCTCCGGTCCGGCCTCGACCGGGTCGCCGGGGGCCGCTCACTCGTCCCGGTCCGCCGAGTCGTCCTTCGCAGCACGGTCCGGTCCGGCCCGCGACGCCGGCCGGTCGCGGTCCTCGTACACCGAGAGCAACGAGAGGAGCTGTCGGTCGCGGTCCTCGGTCGCCGTCGGAATATCGACCTCCGACCAGTCGTAGACGCCCTCACCGGTCTTGACGCCGTACCGGCCCTCCTCGACCAGGTCCGTCAGGACGGCTGGAGGCGACGTGTCCCGGTTGATCTCCCCGAGCAGCTCGTCGAGGACCTTCGCGTGGATGTCGAGCCCGGAGTGGTCCCCCTTCTCGAAGACGCCGAGGGCGGGCAGGCGGAACCCGAACGTCCCCTTGACGGCCGCGTCGATGTCCTCCGCGCTCGCGACGCCCTCGTCGAGGAGGGCCCACGCCTCGCGCGCCATCGCCGACTGAATGCGGTTGCCGATGAACCCCGGGACGTCCTTCTCGACGACGACCGGGGTCTTGCCCGCGTCCTCGAGGAGCGTCCGGACGGCCCGAACCGGCCCGTCGGCGGTCGCCTCCCCGCGGACGATCTCGACGACCGGGACGATGTGTGGCGGGTGGAACCAGTGGGTCCCGAGGAACCGCTCGGGACGGTCCAGCGCGTCGGCGAGCAGTGTGATCGAGAACGACGACGTGTTGGTCGCGACGACCGCGCGAGACGGGGCCTCGCGTTCGATCCGGCCGAGGACGTCCAGCTTTATCGACTCGTCCTCCGGGACGGCCTCGATCACGAGGTCGGCGTCGGCGACCGCGGTCGAGAGCGTCGAGTCGTACGCGATCGACCCCAACACCCGCTCGGCGTCCTCGAGTTCGTGTCCCTCGTGTTCGGCGAGCGTCGCGACCGCGTCCGCGATCGCCTCGCGCGCCGCCTCCAGCGCGTCCTCGTCGACGTCGTAGAGCGTCACGGACCGGCCGTCGCCGGCCAGCGCCACCGCGATCCCGTGACCCATCGTGCCCGCGCCGACGACCGCGATCCGTTCGATCCGCGCGGGGTCGGCCCGCTCGGATCCCGCCCGTTCGATCGCTCCGTGGTCGTCAGCGTCGACCTCGTCCGTTCGGGTGTCGTCCGACATGGTCGGCCGTTGGGAGACCGTGCGGATAACCGTTGCCACGGCTCCCCGCGACGAACGGCGACGGGGATGCCCACAGGGAGGTGCCAGGACCACCGGCAGACACAACGTTTATCATGGACAATATGGATGGTTCACGCATGGCCGAAAACAGGTCCGGTTCCTCTTTCATGCCGACAGTCGCCGTCGAAAAGCTCCTGACGGTGCTCTCGCTCGTGCTCTGGGGGCTGGCGATATACTACGCCTACACGCAACGGATGCCGCGGGCGCTGTACACCGTCGGGCTGTTCGGGCTCGCGTTCGGAATGTACGTCATCGAGCAGTCGATCGATTCCATCGAGGACCGCGACTACCTCGACCTCTACCTCCTGGGGATCGTGCTCCTGTCGACCTCCACGACCGCGGTGTACCTGATACTCAACTTCGAGGAACTCCTGTTCCAGCGGACCGGGATCGCGTTCCATCACGAGTACGTGTTGTCGCTGTTGTTCACGTTCGCGATGTTCTACCTCATCTACCGCGCGTTCGGGATGGCGTTCCTGGCGGTCATCGGCGGGGGCGCGCTCTACGCCTGGCTCGGCGCCTCCCTCCCAGGGATCATCGGCCACGGCGGCCTCTCGCTCACCCGCATCCTCGTCGTGTTCGTGACGGACTTCAACGGCTTCTTCGGGTCGATAAGCGGGATCGTCGCTGCGTGGGTGGCACTGTTCCTCCTGTACGCGGGACTGTTGAACGGCTACGGGGCCTTCGATTACGTGATGCGCATCGCGTTCCGGGTCTCCGAGTACGTCCGTTCCGGGATCGCCCAGTCGGCGGTCGTGGCGAGCCTCGCGATCGGGTCGATCAACGGCGCGCAGGTCGCCAACGCGGCGATGACCGGCTCCGTGACGATCCCTCTGATGAAGAAGGCGGGGATGAAACCCTCCACCGCGGGCGGGATCGAGGCGGTCGCCTCCTCGGGCGGGCAGATCATGCCGCCCGTGATGGGCGCGGCGGCGTTCATCATGGCGTCGATCCTCGGGATCACGTACATCCAGGTCGTCGTCGCCGGCATCGTTCCGGCGCTCGTGTTCTACATCTCCGTCGCGATCGCGGTCCACTACGCGGCGCTCAACCAGAACATCAGTAGCGGGGTCGACACGAGTAGCGCGGACGCCGGCATCGACGAGCGGAAGTCGCTCCCCGCGTTCGCGCTCGAGACGGTCAAGCTCCTGATCCCGTTCGCCGTCCTCATCTACCTGCTCGGGATCGCCCAGTGGACCGTGATGACCGCGGCGCTGTACACCTCCATCGCGATGGTGTGTACCGGGATCGTCTTCCCGGTCTTCGAGCGCCTGCTCGGGTTCAGCGACGAGTCGTACCTCGTCGGCATCCCACAGACGCTCGAGGGGATGCGCTACGGCGCGATGATGTTCGCCCCCATCGCGGTCATCGTCTCGGCGATAAACGGGATCGTCGACATCCTGGTGACGACCGGGGTGCCGGGCAAGCTCGCGCTGGCGCTGATCGAGCTGTCCGGCGGCGTGTTGATCTTCGCGCTACTCTTGGCGATGCTGATCTGCATCATCCTCGGGATGGGGATGCCGACCGTCGCCGCCTACACCATCGTGGCGTTGCTCGTCGCGCCGGCGCTGATCGAGGGCTTCGAGCTGGCCCGGCTGCCCGTTCACTTCTTCGTGTTCTACGCGGCCATCCTGTCGGGGATCACCCCGCCGATCGCGATCGCCGTGGTCGTGACCACCGGGATCGCCCAGTCCAACTTCTGGCGGACCGCGATCGAATCGGTCAAGATCGCCGCGCCGCTTTTCATCCTCCCGTTCACGTTCATCTACAACCCGGAGATAATCGTCGGCGGGCTCTCGGCGATCAAGATCGCCTCGTCGGTCCTGCTCCTGCTCGGCGCGGCGGCGATAGTACACGGGCTGAACTACCACCGGAAGGCGCTCTCCCTCCGGGCCGCCAACTACGGGATCAGGCTCGTGTTCGTCGTCCTCGGGGTCGTGATCATGGCGGCCCCGAACGAGTACATCCGGTTCGGGAGCTTCGTCATCGCGGCGGTGCTCTTCACCTGGCAGGTTATGGCGGTCAGGGGGATGGCGCTCTCGACGCTCCCGGCCGTCCTCGCTCGCCGGTTCTGAGCCGTCCCGGTCGCTGACGGTCCTTCGTTTCGGCTCCGTTGAAATCCTGTTCTTCGGGCGCAGTATCGTCCGAAACGGCTGTTCGGTAAAGACTGCTAGTAGTATAGATCGGATGATCGAGGACGCCTCGTTGCGGGGGAGATGACTGGGGCTTTGAATCCCACCCCGCCCCACACAGCATCGCACCTCACACCTCCCCAGCCTCGTCGACCGGCCTCCGCTTCGCTCCGACCGGCCGACTCCCTCGCGGGCGGTTCGCGGGTGCTATCGCACCCGCTCACCGGCGCGCCACCACACTGGATCGCTCGCTCCTTCGGCTGTACTGACCACAGCAAGTCAAAGCGTCACACTTGCTGAGGATTCCAACAGAGCCGTTGGGTCGTTCATCACGAGGTCAATCCGCGACGACCGCCACGATCCTCACGCGGACCCGCGACGCTCGCCCGAGTCAGGTACTCGCAACCGGCCTCGTCGGCTTCCACGGTCTCGTTCCGTGAAGCGACCGAATCGCATCTCGCCGGAGACGTGTCTCGACCGTCCGTCCGGTATTGACGACCGTTCACTCGGATCGACAGTGTGAGCGCGTCGCTACCCTCGAACGGCGTCGTGAAAAATCGTCTCGAAAAAACGGCTATCGTACGGTCGCGCTATTCGCCGCGGGTCCAGTCGTCGTTCCAGAGGTCGTTGTCCTCGTAGAAGTCCGCCGCACCGGGGTGGACGGGGGTGAAGTCGGACTCGATGGCGGTGATGAAGTGGTCAGGGTTCTCGCCGTAGGGGAAGAACGCCGGCTGTCCCTCCTGAACGCTCTCGTAGTGGTCGTGAGCGACCTGGAGCACGTCGTACACCGCGTCGGCCGGGAGCTCGGGGTCGAAGAAGTACTGGAACAGCAACTGCCATCCCTGGAGCGGCCCTTCGATATCCTGTTCGAACCCGTACGGGTCCTTCTCGAAGTACGGCGCGAGCGGCGAGGACTCGAACACTTCCTTGAACTGATCGGACATCTCGACCAGGTGGACGTCGGACCGGGCGTCGACCTCGGCGAACCAGGACGGCAGGTTCACCTCGTTGGCACCGTACCCGATACCACACGTGATGTTGCCCTCCTCGACGCCGCCGGCCACGTCGCCGACGTCGACGTTGACGACGTTCTCCTTCAGCTGCTCGAGTAAGTCCTCGCCGCCGCCGGTCCGCATGATCTCCTCGAACATGGCGCGGGTCCCCCAGCCGGGCTGGAGCATGTGGAACGGCTCCCCGAGCATGTCGTCGGTGGTCTCGATGCCGGAGCCGTCGACCGCATAGAAGAAGTCGTCGCGGACGAAGTAGGTGAACCCCTGATAGGGGGCTTCGAGGTCTTCGCCCTCGAACGGGCCCTCCGAGTTCATCGCCTGCTTCTGGGTGAAGTTGGTGAGCCCGTACGCGTCCAGCCCGCCGTCGTTGTAGATGCGGATGCTGGCGGGGTCACCACCGCTCGCCTGCGTGTCCCAGCGGACGATGTCCGACTCGTTCCGGAGCACGCGCTGGATCGCCTGGGAGGTCTGGAAGACCGTCGACCCCTGCGTGGAGGACCCGACGCGCATGTTGACGACGTCGTCTCCGCTCCCGTCGTCGTCGCTCCCGTCGTCGCCGCTTCCGTCGTCTCCGCTCCCGTCGTCTCCGCTTCCATCGTCGCCGCTCCCGTCGTCTCCGCTTCCATCGTCGCCGCTCCCGTCGTCGCCGCCACCGCCGGCGCATCCGGCTAATCCGATCATACCTGCCCCCACTGTACCTTCGAGGAACCGCCGTCTGGATGGTAATTCGTCTGGCATCCCATCTATCATTATCGTTCGGGGTATAATAAAGATGTGGGAACCCCTGTTATGTGAATTCCTCGTACTCCGTTCGGGCGGTTTCCGAGACCACCTCCGTACCGGTCCCGGCGTCGCCCGCCGACCTGCTCAGAACTCGAACCAGACGACGTCGAACTGGTACGCGAGGATCCAGTAGACGAACATCGCGGTGAAGAGCACGCTGAGAAGGAACTTCACGACCCGTCCGACGCGGTCCGGGTCCTCCGGTTTCACCGCGTCGGTCAGTTCCCGGATCCTCTCGCTCGTTCGAGCCAACGCCCCCGCGATCCCACCCGGATCCTCCTCGGAGGGACTCGCCGTATCGCCGCTTGCGTCCGTTCCCATACCTCGAGTTATTCCCTTCCGTATCATAAACGTTCGTGTCGATCCCCGCGAGATGGAGGGTCGACCGCCCTCCGCCGACCGGTCCACACGGAGGGAAAGCGATCCGTGTGGAGGGAGAGCAGATCCGATCCGACGACCACAAAGATATATACGCGTTTCGGCGGATCCGGTACTGAAGCGATGTACACACAGAAAGCGATCTCACGGATCCACGCCGGCCCGGTTTCGCCACGGAGACCACTCGGAGGATCCCTCCGGGAGCCGACCGACGTCCGTTCGGTGGTGGACAGATGAGCCAGAACCTGAAGACGGCGTTCGAAGAGCAGTCGTTCCTCTCGGCGACGTGGGTCTCGATCGGGAGCCCGACCGTCGCGGAGGTGAGCGCGGCGAACGCGTTCGACTTCGTCCTGATCGACACCGAACACACGACGACGACCCTCGAGACGGTCGAGGACATGCACCGGGCCGTCGAGGCGGCCCCCGGCGAGAGCGGAACCGTGATCCGCGTCCCCTGGAACGACCCGGTGTACCTCAAACGCGTCCTCGACGTCGGGGTCTCGGGCGTGATGGTGCCGATGATCGACACCGCCGAGCAGGCCGAGTCGCTGGTGGAGTCCCTTCGATACCCGCCCGAGGGGAAACGGGGGATCGCGTCCGGGCGCGCGTCCGACTACGGGGCCGACTTCCGGTCGTACGTCGAGAACGCGGGGGAGACGTTCGTGACGATCGCCCAGATCGAGACGGTGGAGGGTCTCGAGAACGTCGAGGAGATAGCCGACGTGGACGGCATAGACGCGCTGTTCGCCGGCCCCGCGGACCTCTCCGGCGCGCTGGACGTGTTCGGACAGTGGGAGAACGAGCGGTTCCTCGAGGCGATGGACCGCATCGTCGACGCGGCACACGCCGCCGGGATCCCCGTCGGGACGCTCACCGTCGACCCGGACGACGCACCCGAGCGGGTCGAGCAGGGGTTCGACTTCCAGATCCTCGGGAAGGACACCAGTTACCTGCTGGAACGGAACGAGCGCGCCCTCTCGATATACGACGAGGCGACGGGAGAAGCGAAGACGGGGAAGTCGACGACGGAGGAGTGACCCCGCGCTGTCCGGGACGGAACCGCCCCGTCGGACGCCGGGAGACGGAATCGCCGGTCGGACGCCGGGAGACCGCGCGCTACTCGGCCGAGCCGTCCGGGAGCTGGGCCTCGATCTCGTCGTACGGCGGCGTCTCGGGCCACTCGTCGGCGACCCAGACGTGCTCGATCGTTCGATCCTCCCCGAGAAGGAACGTCGCGGGTCGCGGCTCCGCGATCCCTTCCATCCCGTCGAGTTCGTGAACGAGGTCGTACGCCTCGGCGACTCCGTTGCCCGGGTCGGCGTACAGGGGATACTGGAGGTCCCGCCGTTCGATGAACCGCTGGTGGTCGAACGGCTGGCCGATCCCGACCCCGGCGACCGTCAGGTCGTCACCGCCCCACCCCCGGCGCTGGATCTCCTTCCACCAGTACATCGACTTCCCGCCCCAGTTCAAGGGGTAAAACACCAGGAGCACCGACCCTGCGCCGGTCGCGAGCTCCGACAGGGGAACGTTCGACCACGACTCGTCGGTGACGAGCGGCCGGGTGAACGCCGGTGCCGTCTCCCCGACGGTCGGGTGGTCCGAGTCGTCGAACTCCATGACCGCGAGCTCGCCGAACGCCGCGGTGTCGCCCTCCTCGCCGTAGGTTCGGACGAGGTACTCGAGGATGTTCCCGCTCTCCGGCATCGTGACGCCGGTCGCGGGGTCGACGAGCAGCGGGACCGCCCGCGTCCCCGCGATCCGCTTGACCTCGTCGCGACGGCTGTGCTCGCCCGCCACGAACGTCGACCGGTACTCGATGTCGTGATTGTCGAGCCATCGAACGATCCGCTCACAGAACGGACAGCCGTGGAGTCTATACAGCGTCATCGGTCGGGGGGTCTCCCCCCCGGGTCGTCCGCCGTCGGGCATCGGTGGCGTTGGCATCCCACGACCGTTGGGGCGGCGGGAACAAAAACCCGACAGGTGACGGCGACGCATCCGTCCGGCGACGGCGACGCACCCGTCCGGCGACGGCGACGCACCCGTCCGGCGACCGCGACACACAGATTAAAGTAGACGTACGGTGGAAACACGGATATGTATCGTGTCTTGGTCGCTGTCGACACGGAGATGGAAGCGCCGGAACGGATCGCGGAGGCGGTGACGTCCCTTCCGGCCGCCGACTCGGACGTCGAGGTCACGCTCCTCAACGTCTTCGAGGAGTTCAACGTGACCGGTCCCGAGAGCGGCACGGTCGATTCGGACGACGTGTACGACGCCGACGACTTCCCCGAGACCGTCGGCATCGTACGCGAACACCTCGCGGAGGCGGGCGTCTCCGTGAGCACGGTCCGACGCCACGGCGACACGACCGACGAGATCCTCGCCGAGGCCGGCGAGATGGACGCCGACCTCGTCGTCATCGGCGGGCGGAAGCGGAGTCCGGTCGGCAAAGCGATGTTCGGGAGCGTCGCACAGTCGGTGCTGTTGGAGATCGACCGCCCCGTGATGTACGTCCAAACCGACTGACCTCATCGTCGATGCGGTCACATCCCGACGCCGACCGCGTGGACCGGCCGACGGTCGGCCCGGAGCGTCCGCGGACGAGTTCCACGTAACATGGCCTGGCGATACAGGCACACCGTCCTGACGCTCTGTACCTTCGCGTTCTTCGCGACGATGGTCGGCCGGCTGGCGATCAGTCCCGTGGTCCCGCAGATCACCGAGAGTTTCGCCATCTCGAACACCGTCATCGGCCTCGCGCTCACCGGCATGTGGACGTCGTACGCCCTGTCGCAGTTCCCCAGCGGGATCCTCGGGGACCGTTTCGGGGAGCGCCGGATCATCCTGCTCGCCATCGGCGGAACGGGCGTGATGAGCTTCCTCGTCGCGGTCTCACCGGTGTACGTCGTCTTCGTCGGCAGCGTGGTCCTCCTCGGCGCGTTCGCGGGGCTCCACTACAGCACCGCGACGACGCTACTGTCGCGGACGTACGACAACATCGGCACCGCGATCGGTATCCACACGATCGGCGCGCCCGCCGGAGGGTTGATCGCGCCGGTCGTCGCGGCGTGGATCGGGACGCGATACGGCTGGCGGCCCGCCGTCGCGATCGGAACGGCAGTCACCCTCCCCGTCTTCGTGCTGTTCGCGTGGCAGGTGAAGCCGACCGAACCCCAGCGTCCGGACGAGCCGATGCGCGACCGTTTCCGGGCCGGCCCCGTGGTCGAACTGCTCTCGCGCCCGCCGATCGTGTTCACGGCCGTCATCGCGTCCGCCGGGGCGTTCGTCTGGCAGGGGACGGCCTCGTTCCTGCCGACGTTCCTCATCGACTACCGCGGGCTGTCCTCCACGTCCGCCGGGATCGTCTTCTCCTCGTACTTCGTCGTCCAGGCGGCCGCGAAACCCGGGCTCGGCGCGGTCTCGGACCGGTATCCACGGGACGTCGGCGTCGCCGTCAGCCTCGCTACGAGCGTCGCCGGCATGGCGCTTTTCGTCGTCGGCCCCGGACTGTTCGGTATCGTGACCGCCCTCGTCCTCGTCGGCGTCGGGCTCGGCATGGCCGTGACCGTCGAACCGCGGTTCATGGACGAGCTGTCAGAGCGCGAACAGGGGGTCGGCTTCGGCCTCGTGCGGACCGTCTACCTGGTGGTCAGCGCGCTCGGCTCGGTGATCACCGGGTTCCTCGCCGACACCCTCGGGTGGGCCGCCGCGTTCCTCGTGCTCGCGTCGTTGCTGGCGGTCATCCTGGCCGCGGTGGTCGTGAACTACGCGCTGGATCTGGGCTACTGACCGGGGTCCGACGTGACGGAGTCGGCCGCCGCGCGGAGCCCCTCGCGCTCCTCCTCGGGGAGATCCCACTCGATGACGCGACGAACCCCGGAGCGCCCGATCTCGACAGGGACGCTCAGGCACGCCCCCTCGATCCCGTACTCGCCGTCGAGCGGGACCGAGGCGGCTATCGGGTGGTCGGCGTCGTCGAGCCCGTCGTCGAGGACGGCACAAACGAGGCGGACGACACCCTGGCCGGTCACCCAGCGCGAGGTCTCCCCGGCCCCGCGGAGCTGGATGACGTCGTACGGGACGTCGCGGACGTACTCGCGCACGTCGCGTTTCTCCGCCTCGGTCAGCGTCGTCGGCTCGCCGTCGACGGTCAGCCGAGAGAAGAAGGGCACCACGTTCTCACCGTGCTCCCCGCCGACGGGACAGTAGACGTCATCCGCGGGCACGTCGCGGATGCTCGCGATCCGGTCCGCGGTCCGGGCGGTCTCCGAGAGCGAGTACCCCAGGAACCAGTCGCGGTCCCAGCCGGTCTCGCGCCAGATCCGTTGGGTGATGCGGTCCATGGGGTTGGTGGCGACGATGACGGGAAGCGGCTCCCGTTCGCGTAACGTCGCCGCGATCGATTCAGCGAGCTCGAGGTTACGGTCGAGGAACTCGAGGCGGCCGCCGCGTCTCGCCGACGACGACGGCCGTGGCACGCTCGCGGTCACGACGGCGACGTCCGCGGTCGCGAGCCCCGCCGTCGAGGACGGCTTCGCCGACACGCTGCCGAGATCGGTCGCGTCGCCGAACGCCGGGAGCGACCCGAGCGTCCGCGCGTGGCGGATACCGATGCCGTGTCCCTCCGCGGCGTCCTCCGCGACGTCGACGAGCGTGACGTCGACGGACGGTCGTTCGACTGCGAGCGTGTACGCGGCGGTCGCACCGACGGTTCCCGCACCTCCGATGAAAGCGACTTCCATGCGTCTACGGGATCGGCGCTCGGTCTCTTAAAACAACGGCCCGGCGATCCGCCGGTCCCGGCGGCGATCGGTCGACCCGTTGACCCTCCCGTGGGAAGCCATGGCCCCCGTATCGACCGTCGGGAGGATCACCGAAAGAATGATACGAACGTCGGGAGTGTTGATGACGATGGCGGATCCCAACCGAAACTACGTCGACGGGGAGTGGATCACGGCGTCGACCGGCGAGACGGTCGCGGTCCGGAACCCGGCGGAGCCCGACGAGGTCGTCGCCAAGTACCAGCAGTCCGGCGCCGCGGACGCCGTGGAGGCGGTCGAGGCGGCAGCCGCCGCACGGAGCGAGTGGGCGGACACGCCGGCTCCCGAACGCGGGCGGATCCTCCGGGAGACCGCGATGACCCTCGAGCGACGCGAGGAATCCCTCACCGACCGGCTCATCGCCGAGGAGGGGAAGGCGCGCCCGGAGGCGGCCGGGGAGGTACGGCGGGCGATCGACGTGTTCCACTACTTCGGCTCGAAGGCGGCCGATCTGGGCGGGACACGGAAGGCGTCGAGCGGCCGCGACGTGAACCTGTACACGCGGGTCGACCCCGTCGGCGTCGCGACGCTGATCACGCCGTGGAACTACCCGATCGCGATCCCGGCGTGGAAGCTCGCCCCCGCTCTCGCGACGGGCAACGCGGTCGTCCTCAAGCCGGCGTCGCTCGCGCCCGGCGTCGCGCTCGCCGTCACCGAGGCGCTCGACGAGGCGGGGCTTCCAGACGGCGTGTTGAACGTCGTCACCGGGCCCGGGAGCGTGCTCGGGGACGAACTCGTCGAGCACGACGCGGTGGACGCCGTCTCCTTCACCGGCAGCGGACGGGTCGGCGAGGCGGTGTATCGCCAGGCGACGGCGGCCGGCAAGCGGGTCCAGACCGAACTCGGCGGGAAGAACCCGACGGTCGTGACGGCGTCCGCCGACCCGGCGGAGGCCGCCGAGATCGTCGCCGCCGGCGGGTTCGGCACGACCGGGCAGTCGTGTACGGCCTGCTCGCGCGCGATCGTCCACGAGGACGTCGCGGACGCCTTCGTCGACGAGTTGGTGAAGCGGGCCGAATCGATCGACGTCGGGCCGGGCGACGACCACGAGATGGGTCCGCAGGTCAGCGCCGAGGAGTTGGAGTCCACGCTGGAGTACGTCGACGTCGCCGTAGACGAGGGCGCGACGCTCGTCGCCGGTGGAGGCACTCCCGACGGCGACGCGGTCGGGACCGGCCACTTCGTGGAACCCACCGTCTTCGCCGACGTCTCCTCCGACATGCGGATCGCCCAGGAGGAGGTGTTCGGCCCGGTCATCGCGGTCATCGAGGTCGGTGACTTCGACGAGGCTATCGCCGTCGCGAACGACGTCGAGTACGGCCTCTCCGCGAGCGTGGTCACCGACGATCACGGCGAGGCCAACCGGTTCGTCGACGAGATCGAGGCCGGCGTCGTGAAAATAAACGAGAAGACGACGGGCGTCGAACTCCACGTCCCGTTCGGCGGCGTCAAACGGTCCTCCTCCGAGACGTGGCGCGAGCAGGGCGACGAAGGTCTCGAGTTCTACACCATCGAACGAACCGTGTACGACAACTACTGAACGTCGTGCCACAGGTCACCTTTCCGATCGGATCGTCCCCGGCGACGGGAAGACGTTCACCCGCCCGACGACGGGAGGCTGTTCACCCGACCGTCGACGAGGGGGTGCCCGCAGGTGTGACGACGCTGGATCGTCTCGGGTTAGCCAATACCCAAGATAATATATAATACTGGGAACTGATATTATTGACGGAAAACGATCGAAAGCGGGCCGTCGAGCCCCGTCGATGACGGGAAGTCGTCGGTAACACGGTGCTAGTAGACGGTGATGTTCATTTCAAACATATTAAATAAAAGTTTAATATAAAGATATAATCGACTGATAAGTGTAAGAATTAGATAAATACTTGGAAATGTAGATTACCCTTTGAGACCGACCGGAGCGTTTCCGATGGTAAACGAAACGTCATTGACGGCGTGAACACAGAGAAGCACGTCCCTTCACCAGCTCGCGTCCCATGTTCGGAGGGCTTCCTTTCGCGATGTTGTTACTTTCAGAAGGTTATCAGGCGGTAGCGTCGATCGATCTCTTTTCAGGGAGCCGTTGGACGACGTCACGAGATCGACGACGAGTAACGTATTAAAATATATTGTAACTGATAATTTTGTGTTATTATAATTTTTGTGAGTATCTAACTCCGTAGAACGCTCCGTCCTGGACGGGACGAAGGAACGCCCGGAAACGACGAGGCGAGCGACGAACCGACCGGTTACCTTGATATCGATTTTCGTATATGGTGGTTTCCGTATCCGTGGATAACTTATATAACGGCCACCGCCGTGGATGTACGTATGACGGCAGGACCACCGATCGAGGAGATCCACTTCGATGACGCGCCGAACGTCGACTCGGTTCCGGGCCCGAAGAGCCGGGAACTGCTGGACAAACAGGAGCGCATCGACAGCAGCGCGGTCGCGTACCCCGAGGACATCCCCGTCGCGTTCGAGTCGGGGAAGGGCGCGACGATCCGCGACGCGGACGGCAACACCTACATCGACATGTTCGCCGGCATCGGCGTGTTGAACGTCGGCCACTCGAACCCGTACGTGCTGGAGGCGGTCAGAGAGCAGACCGAGAAGCTCGTCCACACCGTCGACTTCCCGACGGAGGCGCGTCTCGACCTCATCGAGAAGCTCGACGAGATCGCGCCGCCCGGGCTCCGCGGCCAGAACCGGGTCGTCTTCGGCGGTCCGACCGGCAGCGACGCGGTCGAGGCCGCGATCAAGCTCGCGAAGTACAACACCGGCGGCGACGGCCTGATCGCCTTCCGCGGGAGCTACCACGGTGCGACCTCCGGCGCGATGTCGCTCACCTCGAACAAGGGGTTCAAGGACGACTACACGCCGCTTCTACCCGACGTGGTCCACGCGAAGTACCCCTCGCCGTTCATCGACCGCGAGGAGTCGGGCAACGCCGGCTCGGTCTGTCCGGTCGCCGACGGCGAGTGCTGTGAGTCCTTCTCGTGTGCCCGCGCACTCAAGGAGGTCGAGGAAATCATCGAGGACCCCTACGGCGGACTCGCGAACCCCGCCGGGATCTTCGTCGAGCCGATCCAGGGCGAGGGCGGCGTCATCGTCCCGCCCGAGGGGTTCCTGAAGGGGCTCCGCGAGATCGCTACCGAGAACGACATCCCGCTCATGTTCGACGAGATCCAGAGCGGCATGGGCCGCGCGGGCCAGTGGTGGGCGAGCGAGTGGCACGGCGTCACGCCCGACATCATGACGACCGCGAAGGCGCTCGGCGGCGTCGGCTTCCCGCTCTCGGCGACGATCTACCACGAGGACCTCGACACGTGGGACGCCGGCGGCCACGCCGGCACCTACCGCGGGCACGTCGTCGCGATGCGCGCCGGCACCCGCGCGATCGAGTACGTTCAGGAACACGACCTGCTGGCACACGCTCGCGACCTCGGCGAACACATCCGCGACCGCCTGCGGACCGCGGGCGAGGGCAACGACCGCCTGGGTGAGGTCCGCGGCCGCGGGCTGTTCATCGGCGCGGAGTTCGTCGACGCGAACGGCGACCCCGACGGCGACGCGGTCGAGGCGATCCAGCAGTACTGCTTCGAGCACGGCGTCCTCGTGTGGACGGCCGGACGCCACGGCAACGTCCTCCGGCTCCTGCCGCCGCTCGTGTTGACCCGCGATCTGGCCGACGCCGCGTTGGACGTGATCGAGGAGGCGATCGAGAGCGTCACCGCGGAGACGGCCGCGTCGCGGTAGTCCCGAAACTGCCGGGGCCGATCGGCCGAGATCGGGCGGTCCGGCGGGATCGAGCGGTCCGAGTCGGGGGCGGGCACCCGCCGACCGAGCCGTAATCGCCGACCGAGCGTAATCGCCGACTGATTCTCTTAAATACGTTCACGGCATACCGCCTGTGAAACGATGTCCCACGACGTGCGGAACAGACTCTCGTCGATCCGGCGGGCGTTCCACAGACACCCGGAACCCGGCTGGTGTGAGTTTCGCACGACGGCCCGGATCGTCGAGGAACTGGAGCGGATCGGCGTCGACGAGCTGGCGATCGGGCGGGAGGCGCTCTCCTCGGACCACCGGATGGCCGTCCCATCGGAGGAAACCCTGGACGAGTGGCGCGACCGGGCGGTTGCGGCGGGCGTCGACCCCGCCCTGCTCGAGTCGACCGCGGGCGGTCACACGGGCGCGGTCGCGACCGTCCGGAACGGCGAGGGACCGACGGTCGGGCTGCGGGTCGACATGGACGGCGTCTCGATCCCGGAGTCGGATACAGCGGGTCACCGACCGGCGGACGAGGGGTTCCGATCGGAACACGAGGGGTACATGCACGCCTGCGGCCACGACGCGCACCCCACGATCGCGCTCGGAACGCTCGAGGCGGTGAAAGCGAGCGACTTCCGAGGCACGTTCAAGGTGTTCTTCCAGCCGGCCGAGGAGATCGCCGGCGGGGGTAAACCACTGGCCGAGGGCGGGCTCGTCGACGACGTGGACGAACTGCTCGCGTTCCACCTCGGACTCGGACGGCCGACGGGCACGGTCGTCGCGAACGCCACCCGTCCGCTCGCGATGGCGCACATCAACGCGACCTTCGAGGGGGCGAGCGCGCACGCCGGCAAGGAGCCGAGCGGCGGGACGAACGCGATGCAGGCGATGACGACGGCGGTCCAGAACGCCTACGGGATCGCCCGCCACGGCGACGGGCTCACGCGGGTGAACTTCGGCCGCGTCGAGGGCGGGAGCGCGAGCAACGTGATAGCCGAGGAGATCACCCTCGACGGCGAGGTCCGCGGCGAGACCACCGCGCTGATGGAGTACATGCGGACGGAACTCGAGCGGGTGTTGTACGCTGCCGCGGAGCTTCACGAGTGTGACGTGGTGATCCGCCGGATCAGCGAGTCGATCCGTGTGGACGGCGATCCGACGCTCGCGAAACTCGTCGCGGACGTGGCTCGAACGGTACCGTCGATCGAGGAGGTGGTTCCCGAGGCCCCGCTGGAGGCGAGCGAGGACGCGACGTTCCTCATGGACCGCGTCCACGGGAACGGCGGGCGGGCGCTGTACCTCGTCGTCGGCGCGGACCACCCGACCAGCCACCACACGCCGACGTTCGACCTCGACGAGCGAGCGCTCGACGTCGGGGTCGAACTCCTGACCGAGGTGGTCTCGGCTCTGGGTGCCGATCGGTCGGAGGACGGGGACTGTTCCGACCACAACCATTAATCCGCTGAGTCTCCGGTTTTCGGGTATGTCCGAAGACGAGCTACCCCCGTCGCTCGAAACGGCGGCGGACGCCGACCGACCCCGCGGGATCTTGACCCCCTCGGACCGCGATTTCCTCCTCGGTCGCAAGACCGACTACACCGAACACTCCAGAAAACAGAAGCGCAACCGGATCCGCCGCCGGGTTCGCAACGCGATACTCGATTTTAGCATCCTGTACGAGTGTCTCGAGGACCGCGACCGAAAGACAGTCTTCGACCCCGACGACGAGGACCACGAGGCGTACACGCGAGGGATCACCGACATGCTCGCGTTCCTCCACCTGGGGACGATGGGGTACGTGACCCCGTTCAAGGACATGCTCTCGGAGGGCGTCGCCAAGTCCGAACAGCGGCTCGCGGGCTCCGACTACCGCATGGTCCGGGTGGAGTTCAACGTCGACCCGGTCGGCCAGATCGACGTCGACGAGGTGATAGCGAAGATCGAAGCCGACGAGTTCGAGCGGATAACCGACGAGGAACTCCGGGCGTTCGTCCGGTTGCTGTCGATGTCCGACGAGTTCGCGCCCGACGACGTCCGCGACGGGATCAAATCGCGCGTCGACGAGTTCGTCTCGGAGATCCGCGAGAGCGAGGACCGGCGCGACCGGACCGTCGAGGAGCTGACGACGGGCGACCGGCGCTGAGGACGGACACCGGGGTCGGGACCTCCACCGTCGACGCCTTCTCTCCCCCTTCGCGACCCGCGAGGACGCGAGTCACCTGAAGTTTTATCGCTTGGCCGTCGTAGGGATCGGTATGAAACACGCCCAGGGGGAACTCCTCTCGATCGACCTGACGGACAGGACGGTTACGACGGAACCGATCGACGACGTACTCTCGGAGTTCATCGGAGGACGGGGACTCAACACCCGACTCGCCTACGAGCGGATCCCGTTCGACGCCGACCCGCTCGGCCCGGAGAACCGGTTGTTCTTCTCGACGGGACCGATGCAGTACTCGACGACCTCGTACACGGGGCGCATGTCGGCGACGGCCGTCTCGCCGCTCACGAACGGACTCTGCTCCTCGAACGCCGGCGGGTTCCTCTCGCGGAACTTCACCGGAGCGGGCTACGCCGCCGTCGAACTCGTCGGCGCGAGCGACGAGTTACTCGCGGTCCACGTCCGCGAAGCGGACGAAGACGGGACGCCGGCCGTCGAGTTCGAGGAGGTCCCCGACCTCGCCGAAGCCGAGGTGTCGGCGGTGTCGGACCGGTTCGAGGCGGACCACGGGGTGGGGGCAGAACACGTCGCGTGTGTCGGCCCCGCCGGCGAGAACGCGGTCCGGTTCGCGTCGATCATGACCTCGGACACGCGGGCGTTCGGCCGCGGCGGGCTCGGGGCCGTGCTCGGGTCGAAGGGCGTGAAGGCGCTCACGTTCGACGGCGACGCCGACGCCGAGATCGACCTCGACTGGCCCGACGACGCCGGCGACGTCCACCGGGAGGCGGCGACCTCCGACTCGATCATGAAACGACAGGGGACCGCGAGCGTGACGGAGCTGGCCAACGAGGTCGACGCCCTCCCCTCGTATTACTTCTCCGAGCGGTCCTTCGAGGGCGCGTCGGGGATCTCCGGGGACCGCGTCGAGGAGAAGAAGTACAAGAAGGGCACCTGCTCGAACTGCGCGTTCGCCTGCAAGCTCCCGACCCGCGACGAGGACCGCGGGATCGAAACCGAGGGGCCGGAGTTCGAGACCGTGATGGCGTTCGGGAGCAACGCCGGCGTCGACGACGTCGTCGACGTGATGGCGGCCAACGAGCTGTGTGACGAACTCGGGATGGACACCATCTCGTGTGGGGACGTGGTGTCGATGTTCCTCGAGAGCGAAGACGAGTTCGGGAACGCCGAACTCGTCCGCTCCGTGGTCGAGCAGATCGCCTACCGCGAGGGCGTGGGGGACAAGCTCGCCGAGGGGGTCCACCGCGCACACGAGGAGTTCGGCGCGGAGGACTGGACGGTCAAGGGAATGGCGTTCTCGGGCCACGACGGACGCAAACTCAACGGCCAGGGGCTCGCGTTCGCGACCGCGAACCGCGGTGCCGACCACATGTACGGCGAGTTCTACCCGTACGAGTACCCCCTCGTGAGCAAGGAGGAGGCGCTCGACCCGAGCGGGTTGGAGGGGAAACCGCCGAAGCTCGTCAAAAAGGAGAACCGCAACGCGGTGCTCGACTCCGCGGTCATCTGTAAGTTCTCGCGGGGAATCGTGACCGACGACCGACTCGGGGCACTCCTCGACGCCGACTACGAGGACCTCGTCGATCTCGGCGGTCGGATCGTCGAACTCGAGCGCGCGTTCAACAACGCCCGCGGCTTCGACCGGGCCGACGACACGCTCCCGTACGTCGACCAGATCGAGGGCTTCGACGAGGGGCTCTCGGAGTACTACGAGATCCGCGGCTGGAACGACGACGGGACGGTTCCCGGATACGACGACGGCGTCGTCGGACGGTCCGCCGGGACCGCCGACGACTGAACGGGGTCCGCGACCCGATCACGGACGGCCCGTGGTCCGATCACGGACGATCCCCACGACGGTCGCGGAGTCGACGCTGTGGTTCTCGAAGCGCGCGCTACCCCCGTCGTCGGCGACGTCGGACCCCGAGCCGTCGGCGAGCGCGCCGACCTCGACGCGGGCGTTGGCGGCGCGGACCACGCCGTCGGTGTCGACGATCACGACCGGAGCCCGTCGAGCGCCTCCGGGAACCGGTCCAGGGCTACTGCTCCGACGGTTCGTGAACGTGGCCGCACTCCGGACAGCGGACCTCCTCGCCGCGGAGGTCGGCCGAGGAGGTTCGGACCTCGCGCATCACCTCGCTGATCCTGTCTTCGGCCTCCAGCTCGTCGGCGACCGCGAGGTCGACCCCCTCGACCTCCAGGAGGAACTTCGCGACCTCCGTCACCTCGTACATCATCTCGTCTAAGTCCTCCGCGGTGAAGAAGCCGGACATCGCGCCGTAGAGGAACGTCGCGCCCGCCTTCGTCACCTTCTCCTCGAAGGAGTACCGCGCCTGGTTGACCGCCTGTGGCGTGTAGGTGTCGGTCATGAACGGGACGAGTTCGGGGAGGTTCTCTCCGATCTTCGTCATCTCGACGCCGGTCTCCGTCCGGAAGTCCGCACAGAGCCGGGCGATCGCCCACTCGCGGGCCGTGATGTACGTCCGGTCGCGGAGGAACTCGTTGACTCGCTCGTACCGCGCGCCGTCCATCTTCTTGAACCGCTCGTACTTGCGCACGTCGCGGGGGACGTCCTCGGCGTCGGCGGCGTCGACGTCCTCGGCGTCGGCGGAATCCGTGTCGCCGGCGGCGACGTCCTCGGCGTCGGCGGAATCCGTGTCGCCGGCGGCGGTGTCGGCGTCGGAATCCGTGGTGTCGCCGCCGTCGCCATCGAGGTCCGCGTCGGCCGGCGCAGCATCGGCAGTATCGGCTCCGGAGTCGGCGGGGTCGGCGGGGGAGCCGGAAGGATCGGTCATGTTCCACCACACTCGACGGGCGGATGAAAGGGTTGTGGGTGGCGTCGGGACCCCCGTGGAGCCGGTCTCCGTCCCGCACGGCGAACCCTTTTTAGACCGGCACGCGAGGTGGGAGACATGAAGGTGCTCTGTGGGATCGGCGGAAGCGACGACTCGCTCCGGGCGCTCGAGCGGACGGTCGACCGCGCCGCGGTCGCCGGCGACGAGCTCACCGTGGCGGTCGTGGAGAACCCGGACTCCGACGTCGCCGTCGAGGAGGTGGCGAAGCGGGCCGAAGAGGCGATCGACGAGGCCGGGATCGACGCCGAGGTCCGACGCGTCGAGGGCGACCCCGGGAGCCGGCTCGTCGACATCGCCGAACGGGAGGGGTTCGACGAGATCGTCCTCGGCGGCGGACGGACCAGCCCGATGGGGAAGATCACCATCGGCCCGATCGCCGAGTTCGTCCTGTTGAACAGTATGACGTCGGTTACGCTGGTCAGATGAACGACCGACGGTACCCGGAGACGACGGCCGACCGGTTCGAGTCGCCGCCGATCGCGTTCACCGACCGGACGGGCCGCGAGGTCGAGATACGCGCCTACGACGGGTCGGCGGAGGCCGAGGAGGCGCTGGTGTCGATGTACACCGCCTTCGACCCGTCGGACCGCGCACAGGGGATCCCGCCGGGCGGGGAATCGCGGGTCCGCACGTGGCTCGAGGCGATCCTCGCCGACGACTGTCTGAACGTGATCGCCTGGTGTGACGACGAGGTGGCGGGCCACGCGACGCTCGTCCCCGACGGCGACGCCTACGAGCTCGCGATATTCGTCCACCAGACGTACCAGGAGGCCGGGATCGGAACGCGCCTCATCCGCGGCCTGCTCGGCCACGGACAGGCCGAGGGGGTAGAGAAGGTGTGGCTCACCGTCGAGCGGTGGAACCGCGCGGCGGTGTCGTTATACGAGAAGATCGGCTTCGAGACGTCCAACGCCGAGAGCTTCGAGTTGGAGATGGCGCTCCGGTTGAACGAGTCGAGCGACGAAGAGTGAACGACCCGTCGTCCGATCCGAACCACGGGATCGCGACCGGACCACGCGCGTTTGGCCCGGGAGACCACGTTTTTACGCCGGGCCGTGGACCCGTCCGTATGGACTACAGCCGGCTGGGATCGACGGGAACCCGCGTCTCCGACCTCTGTTTCGGCACGTGGCGTTTCGGGCGGAGGACCGGGGGCGTGCTCGAAACGGACGAGGAGCGGGCCCACGACCTGCTCGACGCGTTCGCCGACCGCGGAGGCAACTTCATCGACACCGCCAACGTCTACGGCGACCCGAACGGGACGAGCGAGGAGTACGTCGGCAACTGGCTCGCCGACCGCGACCGCGAGAAGTACGTACTCGCCTCGAAGGTGTACTTCGGGTTCGACGATTCCCACCCGAACGGGTCGGGGCTCTCCCGGACCCACGTCCGGAACCAGATCGAGGGGACGCTCGACCGGCTCGGCACCGACTACCTCGATCTGTACTACATCCACCGGTGGGACGAGGGGACGCCCATCGAGGAGACGCTGTCGGCGCTCGACGGGCTCGTCGCGGACGGAACGGTGAACTACCTCGGCGCGTCGACGATGGCGGCCTGGCAGCTCACGAAGGCGCTCTGGACGTCCGACGTGAACGACTACGAGCGCTTCGAGGTGACCCAGCCGCTGTTTCACGCCGGCTACTACGAGGACGTCGAGGAGTACCTCGCGGTCGCCGCCGATCAGGACCTGGCGGTCTGTCCGTACTCGCCGCTCGCGGGCGGCTTCCTCACGGGCAAGTACACCCGCGCGGACCCGGACGACCCGAAGTCGGTGCGGGCCCCGGACGGCTCCCGCGGGAGCTTCGACGAGCGGTTCGAACGGTTCTATCTGTCGGAGCGCGGCTGGAAGGTGCTCGACGCGGTCCGGGCGGTCGCCGACGAGGTCGACGCCACCCCCGCACAGGTGGCGTTGCGGTGGCTCATGGACCAGGACGCGTTCACCTGCGTGCCCATCGTCGGCGCGCGGACGGTCGACCAACTGGAGGAGAACCTCGGCGCTGTGGACGTGTCGATCACCGCCGACCAGCACGACCGGATCACGGACGCGCGGTACGACGAGGACGGTCGCCGGTGGGGGCACTGATCGACACGAGCGGTCGACGCGGGTCCGACCGGCGGGTCGTTTTTATATCGTGGACTGCGAACGCGAGAGCATGAGCGAGGATGACACGACGGGAGCGATGTCGGCCGAGGAGTTCCGTTCGCTGACCGACGGGCTGGTTCGACAGGGCTCCGGCGGCGGCACGACGGTGTACAAGAACGCGGCCGGCGTCGGCTGTCCGAACCCGGAGTGTGACCTCGGCGTGTTCCAGACGCTCTTCGTCAGCGACCACGGCTGGCAACGGATCGGCGCGACCCGCGACGGGATCGAGCTGTGTATCTGTAACACCGAAGACCGCCGGCTGGTGTTCATTCACGACGAGTGATCGACCGAGGGTCCGCGTCGACGCGGACCGCACCGATTCAAGGGCGTCGGCACCGACGGACCCGTATGAACGACGAAAGACCCGAGCGGGACGTGGACGGCCGACGGACGGACGGCGGGAAGACGGACGACCGTGACGCGGTCCGGGCGAACACGCCGGGGCGTGGGGTCACCCCGGACGCGGACCCGATCGAGGCGAGCGCGCCCGAGGAGTTCGGGCTCGTCCAGGCGTGGTGGGGCGACGGGAAGGGAAAGACGACCGCCGCGCTCGGGATGGGCGCCCGCGCTGTGGGACACGGCTACCGCGTCCACATGCTCCAGTTCATGAAGGGCGGCGCGGACTCCGTGGAGGCCGTCCGCGGCGAGTACAACGCGATCCGCGCGATACCCGGCTACTCCTTCGAGAACACCGGCCACTACGGCTGGCACGGGCTGGCCGACGGCTCCGCGGACGACGAACACGAGCGGAACGCCCGGGCCGGCCTGGACCGCGCACGCGAGCTGGTCGACGCCGCCGCGGACGCCGACCTCGGAGCGCCGATCCCGCTCGACGCCGAGCCGGAGGCCGGCGTCCACATGCTGATCCTCGACGAGATACTCTACGCTGTCGACCGCGGGCTGGTCTCCCCCGAGGAGGTGCTCGGGTTGATCGAGGACAAGCCGGACGGGCTCGAACTCGTCCTCACGGGGAGCCACGAGCGTCCATCGTACCTCGCGGACACTGCCGACCTGATCACCCGGGTCGGCAAGGAGAAACACCCGATCGACGCGGGCCAGCGCGCCCGGAAGGGCACGGAGTACTGATGGGACCCGGGTCGGCGGACGGGGAGGATCCGGACGCGGTCGACGAGGCGCGCGTTGGCGACGACCCGGATACAGTCGACGACCCACACGCCGCCGCCCGGACGCTCCTCGTCGCGGGCACCGCCTCCCACGTCGGCAAGTCGACGGTCGCCGCCGGGCTCTGTCGGCACCTCGCGGACGCCGGCGTCTCCGTCGCCCCCTACAAGGCCCAGAACATGTCGAACAACGCCCGAGCGGTCCCCGTCTCGCCCGGCGCCGGCGTCGACGCGGCGTTCGGCGAGGTGGGCGTCTCCCAGTACGCTCAGGCGCGCGCCGCCCGCGTCCCGCCGGAGACGGACCACAACCCGGTTCTGCTCAAACCCCGCGGCGCGGGCGAGAGCCAGCTCGTCGTGAACGGGCGGGCGGTCACCCACGCCACCGCCGCGGACTACTACGGCGGGCGATGGGAGGAGGCGCGCGCGGCCGCGGCGGCCGCCCACCGGCGGCTCGCCGCCGACAACGACGTGGTGGTCGCGGAGGGCGCGGGCTCGATAGCCGAGATCAACCTCCACGACCGCGACCTCGCGAACGTGGAGACGGCGCGGCTGTTCGAGGACGCGGATCGGTCCGCGGCGACGGGGCCGTCGGGGGGCGCGGAAGTCCTCGTCGTCGCCGACATCGAGCGCGGCGGCGTCTTCGCGTCGCTCGTCGGAACGCTCGAGTTGCTCCCAGCGGACCTTCGAGATCGCGTCGTCGGCGCGGTCATCACCAAGTTCCGGGGCGACCGCGACCTCCTCGAGCCAGGGATCGACACGTTCGAGGAACGGACCGACGTCACGGTCCTCGGCGTCGTCCCCTACGACGACCCGGGGCTCCCGGAGGAGGACAGCGTCGGGCTCCCCGACCGGGGCGAGCGCGGGGTCCGCGGCGCGGACGACGGGGTCGCCGACGCCGACGCGGTGACGGTCGCGGTTCCCCGACTTCCGCGGATCTCGAACGCGACTGACGTCGAGCCACTCGCAGCCGAGCCGGGCGTCAGGGTCGCGTACGTGCCGCTCGAGGACGACCTCGCGGACGCCGACGCGGTCGTGATCCCGGGCACGAAGAACACCGTCGACGACCTCCACGCCTGCTGTGAGGCCGGGTTCGACGACGCCCTCCGCGCGTTCGACGGCCCCGTCGTCGGCCTCTGTGGGGGGTACCAACTGCTCGGCGAGCGGATCACGAACGCGGGCGTCGAGAGCGCCGACGACGACGTGTCCCGCGTCGTCGAGGGGTTCGGGCTGCTCCCGGTCGAGACCACGTTCTCGGCCGAGAAACGCGTCGTCGCTGGCGACTTACGGCTGGATGCCGACCGGACCGATCTCGTGGCGGCGACCGCGACGTCGAGTACCGGTGACGGGACCGTCCTCGACGTCGCGGGCTACGAGATCCACATGGGCGAGACGGGTCGGGTGGCCGGGACGGAGGCGGCGACCGCAGCGCTCACGACGCCCTTCTCGGAGCCCGCCGGCGGCCGGGCCGGCGTCGAACTCGGCACAGCCCGGGGCGACGTCCTCGGGACGTACCTCCACGGGCTCTTCGAGAACGACGCCGTCCGGAGGGGGTTCGTCGCGCGCGTTCGCGAGACCGCGGGTCTGGACCCCGACGTCGACCGCGTCCGCGACCGACCGGCCGGCTCCGGGGACGGCCCCGAAGACTCCCGTGACGGCCCCGAAGACTCCCGTGACGGCCCCGGCGCCCCTCGTGACCCCTACGACCGGGCGGCCGACCTGCTCCGGGAACACGTCGACCTCGACGCGCTGGGGCTACCGACGAACGCTCCGGCGCGGGCTCGTTCCCGGTAGGTATTTGGGCCGTCTCGCGCAAACGTATATAAATGCTCAGCGACGTGATGGAGGACTACCTCAAGGCGATCTACGTCCTCCAAGCGGAGGAGGGTCCCCCCGTCTCGACGTCCGCCATCGCCGAGTACCTCGGAAAGACGCCGCCGTCGGTGACGGACATGCTCGGCAAGCTGGTCGATCGGGGGCTCGTCGAGCGCGAGCCGTACCAGGGCGTCGAGCTCACCTCGGAGGGGGAGGCGGTCGCCCTCGAGATCGTCCGACATCACCGCCTGCTCGAGGCGTTCCTCGCCGACCAGCTGGACTACGATTGGAGCGACGTCCACGCGGAGGCCGACGCGCTGGAACACCACATCTCCGAGGAGTTCGAACGGCGCGTCGCGGAGGCCCTCAACGACCCCGAGGTCGACCCCCACGGCGACCCGATCCCCGGCGCGGACCTCGAACCCATCGACGAGGGGAGCGGCCCGCGGCTCTCGGACCACCCCGAGGGCGACCACGTGGTCGTCACCCGAGTTTCCGACCGCGACGAGGAGGAGCTCGACTACCTCGCCGACGCGGGGATCACGCCCGGAACCACGGTCGAGGTGGTCGACGTCGCGCCGTTCGGGATGGTGACCGTCCGCACGCCCGCGGGCGAACAGAGCCTCCCGGCCGAGGTCGCCCGATCGATCCGCGTCGAGGACGCCGAGTAGTCGGCGAGGACCCGCGGTCCGTGAGGTTTTTCACGCGATCCCGCCAGTGAGTTGACGTGAACACGGTCGCCACCCTCGCCGTCGGCGCGGTCTTCGGGCTCGCGCTCGCGGCCCCGCCGGGGCCGATGAACGCGGTTATCGCCGAGGAGGCGGTCCTGCGCGGGTGGCCGGCCGGCACCCGTGCGGGCCTCGGCGCGGCGACCGCCGACTTCCTCTTTTTCGTCCTCGCGTACCTCGGCGTGGTCTCGTTCGTCCAGTCCGTCCCGCAGCTCCAGACCGCCATGGTCGGCGTCGGCGGCTGCCTGATGTGTTACTTCGCGGTCGGCACGGCACGCGACGCGCGGGCCTCCTTCCGGCCGACCGCCGGCGAGACCCCCATGGTCGAGGACGGGAAGGGGTTTCAGAAGGCGCTCGCGCTGGCGCTGACGAACCCGTTCCAGGTGCTGTTCTGGCTCACGGTGGGCGTCGGGATGTTGCGTCCCGGCGAACTCGACGTCCTCGCACCGCTCCCGTTCGTCGGCGACGAACTCTCTGGCGCGCTGGTCGTGTCGACCGGCTCGCCGGCGCTCCTCGGCGGGTTCTTCCTCGGCGTGTTGAGCTGGGTGACGCTCTTCCCGATGAGCCTCGCCGCGGCCGAGAAGCGGATCCAGGCGGTCGGGCCGGTCGTCGCCGTCGGCTCGGCGCTCGTGCTCGGCGGCTTCGGCGTCTACTTCCTGTACGACGCGACGACGGCGGTGCTCGCGTGGTGACGGGTCGACGGCTGGGCCTCGGGACCGGCGTCCGCATGGACAACGGCTTTGACCCGCCGGCGTGAGCGATCCGTATGTTCGAGAAGTCCACGTGGATCAAGCTCCCCCGGAACGTACTCGTGGGCCACGGCGTCCTCGACGACCTCGGGGCCGCGGTCGGCGAGCTCTACCTCACGGGGCGGGCCCTGATCGTGACCAGCCCGACGCCGAACGCGATCGCCGGCGACCGGGTTCGAGCGCAGTTCGACGACCCCGCGACCGCCATCGTCAAGGACGCTTCCTTCGACGCCGTCGAGGAGCTTACCTCGACCGCGGAGGAAGTCGATCCCGGGTACCTGATCGCGCTCGGCGGCGGCAAGCCGATCGACATCGCGAAGATGGCGGCCGACCACCTCGGCGTCGGCTTCGTCTCCGTCCCGACCGTCGCCTCCCACGACGGCATCGTCTCGGGGCGGTCGTCGATCCCCGAGGGCGACACGCGCCACTCGGTGGCCGCCGACCCGCCGCTCGCGGTCGTCGCCGACACCGAACTGCTCGCGAACGCGCCGTGGCGGCTCACCACCGCGGGCTGTGCGGACATCATCTCGAACTACACCGCCGTGAAGGACTGGCGGCTCGCCCGGCGGCTCCGGAACGTGGAGTACAGCGAGTACGCGGGCGCGCTCTCGGAGATGACCGCCGAGCTACTCGTCGAGAACGCCGACATGATCCGGCCCGGACTGGAGGAGTCGTCGTGGGTGGTCGTGAAAGCGCTCGTCTCCTCGGGCGTGGCGATGTCCATCGCGGGCTCCTCGCGGCCCGCTTCGGGCGCGGAACACCTCATCTCACACCAGCTCGACCGGATCGCGCCCGGCAAGGCGCTCCACGGCCACCAGGTCGGCGTCGCCTCGATCTTGACCGAGTACCTCCACGGCGGCGAGAACGGCGAGTGGGCCGCGATACGCGAGGCCCTCGGCGAGCTCGACGCGCCGACGACCGCGGCGGACCTCGGCGTCGACGACGAGGAGCTGATCGCCGCGCTGACCAGCGCCCACGAGATCCGCGACCGCTACACCATCCTCCAGGGCGGGATCAACGAGGAGGCCGCCATCGAGGTCGCGACCGCGACCGACGTGATCTGAGGAGAGACCGACGAGTCGGTTCGTGGTTGCGGCTCGGTCAGTACAGGTGAAGGAACGAACGATTCTGCGGTGGCGCGTGCCTCCGAGCGGCCGGTGGCCGCGAGGAGCCCGCGCGAGGGAGTCGGTGGTCCGACGCGAAGCGAAGGACCACCGACGAGGCTGGGGAGGCGTGAGGTGCGGTTGCGGGGCTGTGCGGGGTGGGGCTCAAAGGGGCAGTCGCGAGGAGCGCGCAGGTGACGTAAGGACCGCAGGGAGTGAGCATCGCGAACGACCGAGGACCGCAACGAACGTGCGCGCTCCTCGTGGCTGGGGCTTTGGAGGTGGTCTCCGAAGTCGCGCTCGTTGCTCTGTAGAACCGAACAGCTTGGGATTTGGAGGTGGTCTCCACGGTCGCCTTCACCGCGCCAGCAACGACGTATCCTCGATCACATGACCTGTTTTATAAGTAGCTCTCGTCGACCGGCCGTGTCGATCCGGTCTTCGCGAACGGAACGCGTGAAGGACGTCGACCCCTCGAGTGAGGTCCCATTGGCACCTCCGCCAGTTCCGCCGACCCGGCCCCCATCCCGCAGTCGACCCCGACACCCATCGCACGATCCCGGCCCGGAACCCGAAGACGGATTAGCGTCCCGGACCGATCGGATCACATGGCAACCTCCAGCGTGCGCACCCGCCTCAAAGACCGGGCGGGCGCGCTCACCGTGCTCCTCACGATCGTCGGCTACGGAGCGGTCGGCGGCGTCTTCCTCGTTCCGGAGTTCCAGGCGCTGTTTCCCGAGTTGACCCGCGGAACGGTCGACCTCCTCGCCCACACGATCGCTGTCGTCAACACCGTCACGATCGTCACGCTCTCGCTGGGATGGTACTGGATCCGCAACGACGAGATGAGAAAACACGCGGCCGCGATGACGACCTCCTTCGTGCTCATCCTCGTCTTCCTCGGGATGTACCTCCCGAAGGTCGCCGGCGGCGGGACGAAGTACTTCGTCGGCCCCGACCCGGCCTACTACGCGTACCTGGTCATGCTCGCGGTCCACATCGTGCTCTCGGTCGTCTCCGTCCCGGTCGTCCTCTACGCGATCCTGCTCGGGCTCACCCACACCGAACGCGAACTCAGGAACGAGACGCCCCACGCGCGGGTCGGCCGGATCGCGGCGAGCGCGTGGCTCCTCTCGCTCGTGTTGGGCGTCGTCACCTACCTCCTCTTGAACCACGTCTACGGTTCGACGTTCGAGGCGGCCGAAACGGCGACCGAGACCGCCTCGGTCCTCCTCCCGCCCGTCCTCTCGTTCGTTGCCACGCTCGCTCCGGTCGTCTGACGCGGCGTTCCCGTCCGCCGTCAGTACGGCCAGTCGCCGATGATCTTCATCCCCGCAGCGAGGTCCTCGTCCTCCAGCTGTGCCGCGATCTCCTCGGGCTCGCGCGGGTCGATCTCGGTGCCGTCGTCCGCCAGGTCGACGACGAGCTCCGTCAGCAGGATCGCCTGCTCGCGGAGGTTCCGGACCTCCAGCTTGTCGAGCGTGTCCGCGAAGGTGTGGCCCCATCCCCGCCCCTCGGTCCCCGTCTCGCTCATGACGTGGTAGCCCGGGACACCCCACTGGACGTACGGCCAGTGATCGCTGTGGGGGCCCAGCCGCGGGACGGTTCCCGCGGGGTGGTCGAAGCGGTCGGCGACGGCCTCGGCGGCGTCGTCCAGTTCGTCGAAACCGTGCGTGTAGAACTTCAGCGTCCGGCCGCGGCCCACGCCGTCGTTGTTCACGATCGCCTTGATTTCGTCGTGGTCGCGTTCGGCCGCGTCGTGGCTCGATCCCACCAGGCCGACCTCCTCGGCCCCGTACACCAGACAGTGGACGCGCGTGTCCAGTTCCGCCTCGCGTGCGGCGAGCGCCTTCGCGACCTCGAGGACGACCGCGGTTCCGGCCCCGTTGTCGCCCGCGCCCTCGGCGATGTCGTGGGCGTCGACGTGGCTCGTCAGGAGTATCGCCTCGTCGGTGTCCGGGCCGAGGTCGGCGTGGACGTTGTGGCTGGTCGCGTCGTGGGCCTCCGCGTCGACCTCGACGGTCACGTCCTCGCCGTCGAACCGCCGGGTGAGACGCGAGCCCACCTCCTTGGAAACGCCCACGGCGGGGACGTCGCCGATCGGCGCCTCCGCGGTTCCAACGCTCCCCGTCGGCGGGAGACACCCCTCGACGTGGTTCCGGAAGACGAACGCGGCCGCGCCACCCTCGACGGCGTAGTAGTACTTCTCCCGCCGGTGGATGAACCGGTCGTAGTAGTCGGGAACGTTCGAGGCGGCCATCACGACCTTACCCTCGATGTCCGCCCGCTCGAAGTCCGCCGGCAGGCCGTAGCCGAGGTCGACCAACTCGCCCGTGACGTCGCCCGAGGGGCTCCGCGGGAGCGCGATGGCGTCCTGGGCCGTGTCGCCGGCGTGAATCGCCGACGACCCCCGCGTCCACCCCTGGATGTCGAACGACTCCAACCGCGCGTCACGCGCGCCGACCTCGGCCAGCGCGTCGCGCGTCGCCTCCGCGGCGCGACGCTCGCCGTCGCTGCCGGCCATTCGGTTCCCGATGTCGACGAGCGTCTCGAGGTGTGACCATCCCGCGTCGCTCGTGAACGTCTCACCGATCCACGTTGTCATGGGTCACCGATGTGAGCGCCGCCGCTTGAGGGTTCGGGAAGCGGAGAATCCGGTCCGTCGTCCGTCGGTTCGCGGCGTCTTCGAGGGCGGTCACGATCTCGACCGGAACCGGGGGTTTTTCCATCGTCCCGTGCGGAGCCTCCGCGTATGGGAGATCCGGTGTCCCGTGTCGCCGTCGTCGGCGCGGACGAGTCCGTCGTCGACCGCGTCCGGCGTGCCGTCCGGTCAGCCGGCGGACGGACGGACGACCCCGCAACCGCGGAGGCCGTCCTCGCCGTGGGCGACGAGGCGGTTCGGGACGCCATCGTCGGTTCCTCGCCGGGAGGCGCCGACGCCCCGATCCTTCCCGTTCGCGAGAGGGGAGACGCGGTCGGGTCGGCGAGCCTCCGGGAGGCGGTCCACGAGGTGATACGGGGGAACGCACTGCGGGTCGAACAGCCCGTCCTCTCGGTCGGGAGCGACGGGACGGCCCACCGAGCCGCCTTCGACGTCGGGTTCGTCACGGACGAGCCGGCGCGCATCTCCGAGTACGCGGTCGATCTCGGCGACCGTCGGGAGGCCGACTTCCGGGCCGACGGCGTCGTCGTCGCGACGCCGCTCGGGAGCGATCACTACGCCAACGCGGCGGGCGGACCGTTACTTACGGCCGGAAGCGGGATCGCGGTCGTCCCGATCGCGCCCTTCACGACCCGCAGCAACGCGTGGGTCGTCCCCGAGGGCGTGACCGTCTCGGTTCGGCGGGACGCCGAACCCGTCTCGCTCCTCGTCGACGGCGACCGACGGGGGATCGTGACCCCCGGACGGCCGGTCCGGGTCGAGGTCGTCGACCGGGTTCGGACGCTCCGGATCCCCGATCGGTCCCCGCCGGATCCGAGCACCGATCGGAAAGGTTCTAATAACTCGTGAACGGAGGGATCGGTATGGATCCACTGCAGTTCCTCGTTCCGTTCGGCTGGCTGTCGGCCGTCGGTCCGGCGTTGCCGTACGCGATCCTCGTGATGGCGGTCGCAAACATGGGGACTCGGCACCTCGCGCACAGACAGCACGTCGAACAGGCCGAAGAGCGGGACGCCGTCGAACAGTACGGTCCGCACACCGTCACGAACTTCGGACTCGCGCTGTTGAGTTTCCTGTTCGCGGTCCACCAGCCGACCGGGGGGTCCATCCTCTCGTTCCTCGTGGTGACGATGATCATCGCCGACCTGTTCGAGTTCGAGGCCCGCAACGTCGAGGCCCGCAACGACATGAGCGTGGAAGCGCCGAAAAGCGCCATCGTCACCTCCGGGCTCGTGTTGCTGTACGCGTCGTACTACTCGCTTTTCTTCCTCGTCGAGGGGTTCTGGAACCAGGCGATCGTGGCCTGAAAAGCGGGTTCCCCGTTTCACCGTCGAGTTCTCGGTACCGCCAACTATTGCGACGGATCCAGCGGCTCGACCGCCTATCGTGTCAGACAAACCGTGATTTATCGTCGATGAACTCCGGGTCAGTAGAATAAGTAATCCTACTGTACTTTTTTCGTGCCGTGACTGGATATCCCGACTATGAAAATAGACTGTCCAAGATGTGGCGAGACGGCGCTACTCGGGATCCCGCGCGACGCATCGCTTGAGGACGTCACGACCGATGCGAACCGATCGGTGAGCACGGACGTACACGACGGCACGAAGACGCGAAAAGTCAGCTGTCCGGATGACCACCAGATCTACGTAACGTTCACTGTGACCGACCCGGACCACGATCTCGGATCGTGATAGGCGACAGCCTCCGGTTCGCTCTCGAAGACGCGAGGGGTCGACGGGTCAGTTGAACAGCCGACGGGTCAGTTGGCGGCCTCGCCGTCGACGCTGCTCCGTAGCTCCCGGCTGATCGGGATGAGCACCCAGAAGGTCAGCGGGCCGAGGATCATCAACCAGTAGAACACGTCACCGGTGAGGACCCCGATCGTGCCGTACACCGTCTCGACGCCCTCCGGCGCGTTCACCAGCTGAACGACCTCGTAGTACGAGGGGGTCCGGTACCACGCGCCGAAGGTGATCCAGCCGAGGGCCCCGAGGCTGAACAGGACCAGCCCTTTCATGAACTCGTCTGCCATTGTATCACCCTTCGTTGGAGTCCTCTTGAGGCTTTCCCATTCCCTGGGCGCGGAACCGCGTCCCGAGGACGTACACCGCCGTTCCGAGCAGTATGGAGCCGACCCCGGCGACGGCGAGCAACGCCGTCAACGTGTCCTCGGCGAGCCCGATCCCGAGACTGTCGAGCGCGAGGAGGACGAGCCGGCGGACGATACTCACCTGAAGCGTCGCGGCGTCGACGAGAACGAACCCGACGAGGTACGTCACCACGGCCGCCAGCGTCGAGAGCGCGGTGACGGTCTTGTACAGTCGGAGCGGAACGACGACCTCCCGCCCGTTCGGCCCCACCCGCGGGCCGACGGGCTCGTTCCGCGGGTCCGCCTCGTCGTCGACGGCGATCGGGTCGCCGGTCGCGTCGACCGCCTGGTGTTCGGCCCGGCGGTCGAACTCGTCCCGGCCGACCGAGTCGTCCCGGCCGACCGAGTCGTCCCGGCCGACCGAGTCGTCGCGGTCAATAGAGTCGTCGCGGTCGATGGAGTCGTCGCGGTCGATGGAGTCGTCACGGTCGACGGAGTCGTCGGTATCAGGCATGGAAAGAACGGGACGGATGGGGGTGGTCGGGCGTTACTTCGGCGGGCGGAGCATGTAGTACCGACGGTTGAGGTCGTACATGTACCCCTCCCGCATCGTCTTCAGGACGGCGTAGGTGATGATCCCACAGAGCACCGGCAACAGGAACGTCAGCGTGACGAGCAGGTCGAGCTCGAACGGGAAGAAGTTCTGGATCGCGAGCGCGGCGAGCGTGAGCGACAGCACGACGCCCGTCATCCCGACGGCTGCCCAGAACGGCTCCTCCACCGGCCGCCGCGCGCTCCCCTTGTTGAGGAACGGAACGAGCGCGATCGCGCCGAAGACGATCCCGTGAGCGATGATCCCGAGGAACTCGTTTCCGAGCAGGATGTTGCCGTCGAGCACCGCGAGCGAGGGATTCAGCGGGTTGAGCTTCAACAGCCCGAACGACCAGTAGAGATACCAGTCGGGCAGGATGATCGCCGGCGTCGAGCCGGGGTTGGCCGGGTGGCCGAAGTGCGGCGGCATCAGCGCCGAGATGAAGATCAGCATGCCGACGAAGAAGCTCGCGATCGCGAGGTTGCGGATCGTCTCGTGGGGCCACGCGGGGAACCCCAACACGTCGCGCTCGACGTACGTCGACTCCGCGCGCAGGTCCTCGTCCTCGCGGCGGGATCGCTCGAAGTACTGGTACGTCAGTTGGGCGAGCCCCTGGGAGTGCTCCTTGCGCTCGCTCCAGGTCGGGGTCTCGTCGTCCGGCGGCACCGTCGCCGGCGGGCCGCCGTCGGTGCGCGCTTCCTCGTCGGTTCCACCGTCCGTCATGGGGTCGTTGTCGTCGGTCATTGACTTAGTGCGGCTCCGCGATCCCCTGCACCCAGACGATGCCGATGTGGAGCGCGATGAGCGACGTCACCACGAACGGCAGTACGAACACGTGCAGGATGTACATTCTCACGAGCGTCGCCTGCCCGAGCGTGAACCCCCCGAACAGGAGTTGTGCCGCCCACTCCCCGACGATCGGGGTCGCGAGCGCCATCTCGACGCCGATCTGTGCCGCCCAGAAGGACAGCTGCTTCCACGGGAGGACGTACCCGGAGAACCCGAAGAAGAGGGTCAACCCGATCAACACGACGCCGAGGATCCAGTTGACTTCGCGGGGTTCCTTGTACGCGCCGGTAAAGTAGACGCGCAGCATGTGGAGGAACACCGCTGCGACCATGAACTGGGCCGCCCAGCTGTGGATCGACCGGAGCATGTATCCGAACTGGACGTCCTGGAGGATCAGGACGACCGAGTCGTACGCGGCGGTGGGGTCGCCCTGTGCGGCGGCTCCCGCCGTCGACGGGGAGTAGTAGAAGCCCAACATCGCGCCGGAGACCGCCGCGACGAGGTAGGCGAGAACCGAAAGCGACCCGAGCGAGTACAGCGGATACCAGTACCAGAACTTGTTGTCGAGGTCGTACTGTTCGGTGTGGCTCTTCGGCATCTGGAGGTTCGCGCGGTAGTACATCGTCTCCAGGAGCTCGAGGTAGTCGACGATGCGGAGCCGCTTGTCGACCCAGATGAGCGTGGTGAGGAACGCGGTCTCGATGACCGTCAAATCCTGCGTTTTGAGCCACGCGTTGTGGTCCATCTCGTCGTTCTTTTTAAGACTCATTGGTTGATCACTTCTTGTAGTAGGGGTACACCGCCCGCTTGACGGTATCCCAGGCGTCGCCGGCGTCCAGTTCCACGCCGTCTTTTTCTTCCTCGCGGACGTAGAGGTCCTCCCACTTCCGACGCCGCTTCTTGACGATCATCACGTCGGGGAGGAACTCCTTCCGGTACAACAACAGTATGAACGCCAGATCCAAAAAGATCAGTGCGAGCAGGGCGCCCATGAACATGTTCCCGGGTTCCGTCGACGCCCAGGAGAACATGAGCCCGTAGACGAACAGGAAGACGAACACGACCTCGATGATCGTGAGGAGCACGATCGCGATGGCGGCGGCGGTGCTCTCCCTGGCGGGCTCGTACCGGTGGATGTCGCCGTACGAGGAGCCGCTCGAACTCATCGGCTCCCCCCCTGACCGGTGTGTGCGGACTCGCCGTACTTCAGCATGTAGAACGTGAATATCATCGTGAGCACGACGCCGAGGCCGGCGGAGACGCCGACCCAGTGGGCGTGAAGCGGCATCCCGACGTCGGCGATGTCCTCGGGCCAGCCGGTGTTCGCCCCGCCCGTCTCGACCGTGGCGACGTCCTCGCCGACGGCGATGCCGCCGTGCATGCCGACGGCGTCGTGGGGAACACAGTGGTAGTGGGTGATTCCGGCGTCGTCCTCGCTCGTCTCGTACTCGTAGGTGTACCCTTCCTCGTCGACCGCGTCGCCGCTGTCGAGGTCGGCTTCACCGTCGACGGTGACGACGTTGTGTGCGCCGCCGGAGCCGGTCCACTCCCAGGTGATGGTCGTCCCCGTGTCGACCCACGCGAGGGTGGGGTCGAACGCGAGCCCGTCGTCGCCCGCCCCCACCGAGATGGTTACCTCACTCTCGCCGCGGAGGTCCTCGTAGGATCCACCGTTCCCGTCCGCCGCACCGCTCGGCCAGTCCGGTTGCACCTCCTGTGCGGCGGCCGTCCCGGTCGCCCCGGCCGAGGCCGCGACCACGGCGGTCGTGCCGCCGGCCGTTCGCACGAATTCCCGCCTTTTCATACAGGTTCACTCAGGACGGGGTGCGCTTAAACCCACCGACTATCCTCGATCGGTGGGCGGATAGTAAGGTGGGTTGAAACCCCCGAATTCGGCTGTTTCACCGATCTTCGGTTTCCTCGCTCAGGACCTCCCCGTCGACCGGGACGAACTCCGGCCGCTCCTTCGCTTCCCGGAGCGCGCGCAGCCGGTCGCGGTACTCCTCGGAGCGGAACCGATCGGAGAGCCTGGCGTTGGCGACTATCGCGAACAGGAAGAGCCCGACGAGGAGAAAGATGGCCCCCATCGCGGGGCCGACGATGCTGTCGAGGTCGGTGAGGAACGACGCGCCGAGCAGGGCGAGACCCGCGATCACCTGGACCGCAGCGACGACCTGGATGATCAGGTTGCCGAACTCGCCGGAGCCCTCCGGAACCGTGTCCGGGTGGGGAAGCGACCAGTCGTCGGGCGGGTCGGCCACGTCGTACTCCTCCATCGCTGCGAGCGCGACGAGCGGTTCCACGTCCCGGAGCACCGTCCCCCGACCGCTCACCTCGCCGCTCGGACGGACGATCGCGTACCCCTCGTCGGAGTAGACGAGCACGCGCTCCTCGCCGTCCTCGCGCACGCGCTCGAGGAGTCCGAACACCTCGCGACGGGCGATCCGGGACTTCAGTTCGGCCTCGACGCGGTCGAGCAGGCGCGGCCCGGTGATCCACGTGTCAGGGTCGAAGGCGGCGTCCCACTCCTCGGCGCTCATCCGGGCCATGTCCGCGGGGCCGAAGTCGTCGAAGTCGTACTCGGCGTCGACGCGCTCGCGGAGCTCGGCGAGGTCGTCGTCGTCGGACGCCGACGGTCCGTCCACGGACCCGCCGTCGTCCGCGGCGTTCGCGTCGTTCGCGACGTCCGCGTCGACCGGGGCATCCGCGTCGACCGGGGCGTCCGGACCGTCCGGCCCCTCCTCGACGGTCTCCCGGTCGGGACCGTCCGCCTCCGACTGCGTCGAGGTGTCCTCCATTGCCCCGACGTACGCGCTCGGGAGGGTAACTCTTTTTCGTCCGATGCCGACCCCCGAGAACGGCCCGTCCACGGAGCGCAGGGTGTCGTCCACGGATTGCGGGGAGTCGTCCACGGATCGGGGAGTTTTACGCACGCGAGGCCGAACGTGAGGCATGGTCGACGAGTCGGTGGTCGCGGCGGTCGCGGGGCTGTCCGTGACGGCGAGCCTCCCGTTCCTCCTGTACGGCGCGTGGATCATGATCGACGCCGAAGTGGTGACGTGGAAGGTGTTGACTCGCCACTTGCGGTACATCCTCGTCGGCCTCCTGTTGACGACCGTACCCGTCGTGGCATGGATGATACCGCGGCTCCCCGGACAGCTCTCCGGTGGGGCCGTGGTTCACGCCTTCCTCGGGCTTCAGGCGTACGCGCTGTTGACGTTCGCGCTCACCGGGATCGTCCGGATCTTCCAGGCCAAGCGGGACGCCGACGCCTACGACGACCCCGACGTCGACATCGACGAGCTCCACGAGGACATGGGGAAGTGGCGCGGTCGTCTCCGAGTGGGCGTCGCGGGGTTCATGATCCTCTGGCTCTGTGCGTGGGTCTCCGGGCTCTACCGGTTCTACAACCTCCACCTCGGACAACTAGTGCTGTAGGCCCGATGTCGACGACCCGAGAAACGGCCCCACGTCGTTCCGCGAGTCGTGACCCGACCGACAGCTTCAATCCCGGTTTGTCCCTACAAGGGGTATCGTGGCAGTAACGTTCGATCTCTTCGGCACGCTCGTCGACGTCGAGTACCCGACCGACCCGGCCGAGGTCGTCGCCCGCGAGCTCGAGTCGCGGGACGTGGCCGTCCCCGACGACTGGCACGTCGCGTACGGCGAACGGCACGTCGACGCGCCGACCGGCGCGGAAGTCCCCCTCCCGGCACACGCCGCCGCCGCGCTCCGTTCCCGCGGGGTCGACGCCCCCGACAACGTCGTCCGTCACGCGGTCGTCGCCGCGTTCGACCCCGAGGTCACGCGCCGCGAGGGCGCACTCGAGGCGGTCCGGACGGCGGCCGACCGCGGCCCGGTCGGGATCTGCTCGAACTGCGCGGTCCCGGAGCTGGTTCCCCGGACGCTGATCCGTGCGGGGCTCCGCGGGGAGTTCGACGCGGTCACGGCGAGCGTCGGCTGTGGCTGGCGGAAGCCGCACGCGAAGGCGTTCGAAGCCGTCGCCGAGGCGCTCGGCGTCGCCCCGTCGGCCCTCGTCCACGTCGGCGACGACCCGGCCACCGACGGCGGGATCGTCGACGTCGGCGGCCGGTTCCTCGACGTGACGGAGATCCCCCTCGGCGAGATCGGCGGCGAGTTGGAGGCCGAACCGTGAGCGTCGCGGCGGCCGGCGCGCTCGCGCTCGCCGCCGCCCTCGACCGGACCTTCTCGGAGCCGCCGGCCGGCCTCCATCCCGTCGCGTGGCTCGGCCGCGGCGTCGCGGGTCTCGACGGCCGGCTACCGGACTCGCGGTCAGTCGGCGTCGCGCTCGCGTTCGTCGCTCCCCTCGCCTTCGCCGCGCTCCTGGCAACACCCGTGGTCGTCGTCGGGTCGCGTGTTCCCGCCTCCGCGGTCCCGGCCGCCGCGACCGCGGGGGTCGTCCTCTTCGTCTGCTCGAGCCGGCGGATGCTGGTGGCCGTCGCCCGCGACGTGATCGACCTCGCCGACGGCGACCTCGAGACGGCACGCCACGAGTTGCGCGCGCTCGCGGGCCGGGACGCCGGGGACCTGTCGCCTGCCCACGTCCGGTCCGCGGCCGTCGAGAGCGCGGCTGAGAACCTCGCCGACGGCCTGATCGCGCCGCTCTCCGCGTTCGTCCTGACCGCGACCGTCGCCCCGATCGCCGGCCTGTCGACGACCGGCGGGCTCGCTTTCGCCGCGGGCGCGACCGCCTGGGTCAAGGGCGTCAACACGCTGGACTCGATGCTCGGGTACCGCGACCGGCGGGCCGGCTGGGCGCCCGCCCGGCTCGACGACGGCGTCATGTGGCTCCCGGCGCGGGCGACCGCACTCTTGATCCTCGTGGCTGGCTGGGGGGCGACCGCGACCGGCCCGCTCGCGGGGCTCGGGCGCACCCGGTCGGCGGCGCTCGTCCCCGACTCGCCGAACGCCGGCTGGCCGATGGGGTCGCTCGCGGCCGTGCTCGACGTCCGACTGACGAAGCCGGGTGCGTACACGCTGTTGCCCGGGAGCGCGCTCCCGACGACCCCGGAGGCACGGCGGGGCGTCCGGATCGTCTCCCGGGCCGGCTGGCTCGGACTCGGCGTCGCGGGGGTGTCGCTGGCGCTGTGACGGACGGCGATGACGGCGGGGCCGACGGCGATGACGACGGGAGCGACGGCGATGCGGCGGTGTCGTCGATCGCCCCGATCCTCGCACTTCGGGGCGCGTTCACGTTCCTGACGCGGGTGCCGGTGCCGGGTGCCGATCCGGCCGATTGGCACGCGTTCCGGCGGTCCCCCTGGACGTTCCCGGTCGTCGGCACAGTCGTCGGCGCGGTCGCGGGGCTCGCCTTTCTCGCGCCCTCGCCGTGGACCGCCACGGCCGGCTACCTCGTCGCGTTGTACCTCCTCACCGGCGTCACCCACGCCGACGGGCTCGCGGACCTCGGCGACGCGGTCGCTGTACACGACCCCGACCGCCGGCTGTCGGTCCTGAAGGACGCCGACCTCGGCGTGGGCGGCGCGCTCGCGCTCGGGGTCACGCTGCTCGCCACGACGCTCGGCGCGCTCGCGCTCGCGACCGGGCCCGCCGGCGACGCGGGCGGTGGAGTCGTCGACGGCAGTACGGACGGCGCGCTCGTCGGATCCGTAGCGATCGTGGTCGTCCTCGCGGCGGAGGTCGGCGCGAAGGCCGGGATGGCGCTCCTCGCCTGCCTCGGGACGCCCACACACGAGGGGCTCGGGTCCGCGGTGGTCGGCGAGGTCGGCCCGCGGTCGCTGGTGGCGGTCGCGGCCGTCTCCGTCGCAGTCGTCTCGGTTCCGGCCCTGCTCGCCGTCCCCTCCGGCGTGCTCCCGGCGGTCGCTGCGGCCCTGCTCGCGGGACCCGCCGTCTCCCTCCTCCTCCTGGTCCGCGTCCGCCCGTGGCTCGGGGGAGTGAGCGGCGACGTGTTCGGCGCAGCGAACGAGCTCGGCCGGGCGGTCGCGCTCCACGCGGGGGTGATCGCGTGGGCGATCGCGTGACGGGCGAGGCGTCGGATCGCTCGACCCGGGAGCTCCCGGCCGTACTCCTCTGTGGCGGGGAGGGAACGCGGCTCGGCGCCGACGTCGAAAAGCCCCTGGTGGAGGTAGGGGGTCGCCCGATGGTCGCGTGCGTCCTCGACGCGCTGGCGGACGCGGACGTCACCCGCGTCCTCGCCGTCACGTCGCCGGACGCGCCCGACACCCGGCGCGCGCTCCGGTCCGGGCTCTCGGCCGGGTCGGCGGTCCCGTGTACCGTCCTCGACGGGAGCGGCGACGGCTACGTCGCGGACCTCGAGGTGGGCCTCTCGGCGGTCGACGGACCGGCCGTCACCGTCACAGCCGACCTCCCGCTGCTCCGCGGCCGTGACGCCGACACCGCGATCGACGCGGCACACGCCGGACCCGCCGACGACCGCGACGCGGTCCCGGAAGCGACCCCCGACGGTACCGTCGGATCGGTGACGGGCTGCGTGCCGGTCGCGTACAAACGCGCCCTCGGCGCGAGCGTGGACGCGTCGTTCGAACACGCCGGTACGCCCGTCGCGCCGACGGGGCTGAACGTGGTCGGCGACGGCCCGGACCGTGTCGTCGTCCGGGAGCGGGACTCGATCGCGGTCAACGTCAACCGGCCGGGTGACCTGGAGCTGGCGCGGCGGCTCGCAACTCGTTCGGAGATGGGTTTTTGAACTTCGGGCCGGGATCGATGGCATGGACGCGGAAGCGCTGGACGACCTGCCGCGCGTGCTCCACGGCGGAGCCACGGACCCCGGCGTGGTGGACTTCAGCGCGAACACGAACCCGGAGACCCCCTCAGGAGTGACGTCGGTGTACGACTCGGCGCTCTGTTCGTCCACGCGGTACCCCGGCGACGACTACACCGCCTTCCGCGCCACAGCCGCCGACTACGTCGACTGTGCCCCCGCCGAAGTGATCCCGACGGCGGGCGCGATGGCGGGGATGCGGCTGCTCTTCTCGCTCGTCGTCGACCCGGGCGAGTCGGTCGTCGTCCCCGAACCCTCCTTCGGCGAGTACGACCGCGAGGTGCGCCTCCAGGGCGGCGAACCGGTCCCCGTCGCCCACGACGCGGTCCTCGACGTCGACCCCGACGGCCACGCGCTCGTCGTCGTCTGTAACCCGAACAACCCGACCGGCGAGCTGACCGATCGGGACGGGCTCCTCGAGCTCGCCGCGCGTTGCCGGGAGGCCGGAGCCGTCCTGTTCGTCGACGAGGCGTTCCTCGATTTCACGCCCCAGCCGTCGCTCGCCGGCGAGCCCGACGTCGTCGTCGCGCGCTCGCTCACCAAGGTGTTCGGCCTCCCGGGGCTCCGCGCGGGGTTCCTCGCCACGGGAGGGAGGCTCCGCGACCGGCTCGACCGCGGCCGGCTCCCCTGGGAGCTGTCGACGCCCGCAGTCGAGGTCGGCACGCACTGTCTCCGACGGACGGCGTTCGTCGAGCGAACGCGCGAGCGCGTCGCCGTCGAGCGCGAGCGGATGCGGGAACGGCTCACGGCACGCTTCGAGGTGTACCCGTCGGACGCGCCGTTCCTCCTCTTTCACACTGGCGAGGCCGACCCCGACGACGTGCTCGGGACGGCCCGGGCGGAGGGGATCGTGCTCCGGGACGCGCGGTCGTTCCCGCGGCTCGACAGCCACCTCCGGACGGCGATCCGAAGGCCGAACGAGAACGACCGGCTCCTCGACGCGCTCGGGGTATGAGCGGCCGACCTCCGGCGTTCCACGCCGACGTCGAAGACGGCGTCTGTCGGTTCCGACGGACGGACGGCCCGACCCGGTTCCTCTCGACCGGGTTCGACGGCGGGGTCCGGGTCGCGGACGCCGCCTACAACGTGACGGTGCCGGAGGGGTGGGACGAGGGGGGACGCCGGGACCTCCGCGCGTACGTCGACACGCGGGTCGGCACAGCGGGGTTCGCGGACGTCGCGGGCGACGGCGCCGCCGATGGCGTCGCGCCCGCGCTCCTCACCGGCGTCGACCAGCGACACGCCCGGGTCGCACGGCTCGAGGAGGCGACCGTGCTCGCCACCGCCGGGGTGTCGAACCCCGCAGCGCTCCCGATGCCGGCGGACGAGGTCGACCGCGTCGGCGACGCGGACGTCGACCGTGACGACGCCGGATCCGCCGAAAACAGCGTCGAAAACGACGGAAACGACGCCGGACCGCCCGCCGGCACCGTCAACCTCCTCGTCGGCGCTGACCGCCCCCTGGCACCCGGCGCGCTCGCGAACCTCGTCGCGGTCGCCGCCGAGGCGAAGGCGGCGACCCTGCTCGCGACGGTCGGGTTCCCCGGGACGACGAGCGACGCGGTCGTGGTCGGCTGTCCCGCAGGGGACGACACGGCCGCGAACACAGCGTTCTCCGGCTCCGCCACCCCGATCGGAACAGCGGTCAGGGCTTGCGTCCGCGACGCGGTCCACGGCTCGCTCACCTCGCGGTACGGCCCGGAACTCGACGGGGTTCCGGGGTCGGTCGCGACCGCCGAGTACGGCGTCGTGACCGACCGCTCGGCGACGGTGTCGGCTCCGGGAGCCGTGGTCCGGCGGGAACGACCCGATCGGGAGTGACGCGACCGGCAATCAGGGATCGGCGTCGTCAAGGTCGGCGTCGGTCTCCTCGCTCATTATCGATCCGTTCCGTCAGGGCAGTATAAGTACAGCGTCGCAGACGGTCCCTCGCGTGAGATCGGGAACGGTCCGCCGGTTACGCGTGGGTCCACGCCGCGTCGACCCGTCCCTCGTCGACGAGTTTCGTCAGGTGGGCACGGACCGTCGCCCGTGCGAGGTCTTCGACCCCGGTCAGGTCCGTGTCATAGGCCGACTCGAGGACCGCGTCGACGTCGTCCGCGCCTGCCTCCACCGCCGCGAGCACCCGCAGCTCGCGTTCGAGCCGGTGGTCGATCAGGCGCTCGCAGGCTGTGGTCGGGTCGTCGACCACCGGACCGTGGCCGGGATACAGCCGGTCGAAGCCGGCGTCGCGCACCCGTTCGAGGCTCGCGAGGTACGCGCGGAGGTCGCCCTCGGGTGCCCCGACGACGACGCTCCCCTCGGCGACGACGAGGTCGCCGACGAGGGCCGCGGCAGCGGCGTCCTCGTCCCCGACACCGACGTCGGTGCCGCCGTCTCCGCCCGCCCCACGTTCGACCACGAACGCGACGTGGTCGGGCGCGTGTCCCGGCGTGTCGAGCGCGCGGACGCCCGTCGTCCCGAGCGTGTCGCCGTCGCGGAAGGTCCCGTCGGGGGCGATCCCGGTCGCGGTCCGGAACCGATCGACGTGGTCCGCGTGCGCGTACACGGTCGCGCCCGTCGCGTCGGCGTAGTCGGCGACCGCGCCGACGTGGTCCGGGTGGGCGTGCGTGACGGCGATCGCCTCCACCCCGGGCGTGTGCGACGCCACGGCCTCGTCGAGGGCGTCCGTTCGGGCTGCGGGGTCGACGAGGAGGCCGTCCGCGAGGTGGGCGTTCGTCGTCCCCGTCGTCGCGCGGGTGTCGACCGGGAGTTCGACGCGCGTGACCGGCGAGCCCCCCACGGGCTCTCCCGGTGATCCGGACGCCCCCGGCGACCCGCCTTCCTCGGGCGCCATCAGTCCCCCCGACCGAGCGGCGACCGGGCGTCCGCGCCGGGCCCGGATCCGGGCCGCTCCCTGCCGGGGATCGGGACCCCCGTGTCGCCGGCGACCGCGAACCGCGAGAGGTCGGCGACGCCGGCGTCGACCTCGTCGACGGCCGCGTACGGCCTCCCCACGACGACGTCGCCCGCCGTGTTCCGGGTGATCCCCGGGATCGCGGTCAGCTCGTCCATCGAGGCCGTGTTGACGTCGAGCGGGTAGGGCACGCCCGTGACGGAGCGGTAGCCGTGGTCCGTGACCGCCACGTCGATCGCGGTGCCCAGCTCGCGCTCGCCCGGGACCGCGACGAGCAGGGCGTACGTGCCGAGCTGGCGGCCGAACGTCTTCCCGTCCTGGTGGTACTCGAGGTGGACGTCCGGGAGGACCGTTCCGGGCGGGACCACCCGGTCGAGCATCGGGTTGTCGATCGTCTCGCGCACCTCGCGTTTGTACGCCTGAAAGCGGTCCGTGTGCTCCTGGGCGATCTCCGCGCCGGTCTCGGCCATCTCCGTGCCGGCGAACGCCATCACCTGCCGGACGTTGATCCGCCGAAGCATGAGCCCCTCGTCGTAGACGGACCCGAGGAACCGCTTGTTGTGCTCGTACGTCTCCGGCCGCTCGCCTTTCAACCCGTGAACGAGGTTGATCCCGGGCAGGAGCTTCGGGAGCCGCGGGCTCGCGTCCGGGCCGGTCGAGGGGCCGTATCTCAGGGCGTCGTCCGGTCCCGGAACGCCCCCGGGCTCGCCGGCGGGCGGGTCCCCCGGCCGCCAGCCGCCCTCCTCGTTGACGACGCGGACCGCCTCCAGACACTCCTCGGCGGTGACGAGCAGGTTGTTCTCCTCCTGAACGACGGGGTCCGCGGACTCCAGGCCGAACGCGGCCGTGTCGCCGGGCGTGTTGTGCTCGGCGATGACCCGGATCGCCTCGCGGGACGCCTCGGGGTACTCCACGATCGTCACGGGGTTCATGTTGTCGAGGTGGAGCGTCTCCAGGTCGGGTGCGACCTCGCGGATCCCCCCGTACAGCTCCCGGAGCGCGTCCGGGTTCGGGGCCTCGCCGTCGCCGCCGAACGCGAGGATGTCCGCCTGGCGGCCGAGCCGGAAGTGTTTGACCCCCCTGTCCGAGAGCGCGTCCACCTCGTCGACGACGGAACGCGCCTCGCGGAACGCCGGGTTCCCGTAGAGCGGCTCCGTACAGAACGAACACCGGTAGGCACAGCCGCGGGAGGTCTCCATCTCGCAGATGAGGTAGTCGGGGTGGTTGGGGTGCTGTTCGACGACGAACGCCCCCTTCGCAGCCCAGCGATCGACCTCGGCGTTGTCGCGCATCCGGTTCCCGAACCCCTCCAACCCGTTCGCGACCAGGTCGTGGGCGGCGGCCTCGACGTCCCCCTTGGCGACGAAGTCGTAGTCGAGGTCGTCGCGCTCCATGTCCTGTGCGCCCGCGTTCTCCTCGCCGACGCCGAAGCGGACGGGGCCGCCGAGGAGCGTGACGCCGTCGGCGGTCCACTCCAACTCGCGCACCTCGTCGGGTTCCGCGGGCGTCCCGCCGACGTAGTTGCCGGGGACGGTCATCCCGCCGACGTAGACGAAGAGGTCCGCGTCGGCGACGTCGGCGTGGTTGTTCCGGTCGTCTCGCAGTTCGTCGATGGTGTGGTAGGTGATCGACTCCTCGGGGACGCCCGCGTCGACGAGCGCGCCGGCCGTGTACCGCGGGTACGTCGAGACGTACGGCGGCACTCCGAAGTGCGCCGGCTCGTCGACGTAGCCGTCGACGATGGTGACGGAGAGGTCGGCCGGGTCGGTCATATTGGCCCGTCGTAGACGGCCGAGACGGAAAACGCGTGCGGAACGCGGGGAGCAGGCCGATCGCTTATGTCGGAACGCGCGAAAGCGCCGATTATGCCCTCCCAGACGCCCCCGACCGATGAGACGCGCTCGGGCGACGGTTCGTCACCCGCCGCCGACGAGTCCCCTCGCTGGCAGCGAGTCGGAAATTACGTCTCGCTCGCCGCGCTGTGCGCGCTCGCCGCGGTACAGTTCCTCGGCACCGACCCGCGGCCGTGGGGGCTCGCCGCTGGGTGGGCCGCGGCCACCGCCGTCGCCCTCGGGCCGACCACGTGGCTCGCCCGGGACCGGCTCCCGCCGGACCGACTGGAGACGCTGACGTACGTCGCCTTCGGCGTCGCGGTCCTCGCCATCGTCGTCGGGCTGGGAGTCGCGATCACGTTCGAGGCCCCGTCTCGCCCGTACGGCCCCGGCTTCCTCGCCGGCGTGGCGATCGGGACGCTCGTCGTGTTCCTCGCCGAGCGTACGGTCGTTCCCGAACGGCTCCGCGGGACCAGGGTCTGATCGACCCCGCCGACTCGACGTGTCCGCTCGGACCGCCCCGCCGCCGCCACGTCGTTTAAGCCCTCGCCGACACAAAGTACCGGTAATGCCATCCACGATGGAGGTCAAATGCGAGAGCGCCGACTGCGAACTCGACATGTTCGAGAACCACTACACCTACGACGTCCCCGACGACCACGCCGTCACGGACCTGACGTGCCCGTACTGCGGCGGGAGTGAACTGTCCGAGATCGAGGTGTAGTCCCGTGACGCGCATCGTGGAGACCGGCCGCTCGGTCGTCCGCCGCACCCTCGAGCGCGTCGGCCGCGGCTGGAGCAAGATGCAGGAGCGCCGCCCGCTCTCCTCGGACCTCCTCGAGAGCGACGACGCCTACCTCGTCGTCTTCGACGCGCCCGGCGTCCACGGCGAGGACGTCGACGTGACGTTCCTCGATCACACCGTCGAGGTCCGGCTCGACCGCTTCCGCGACTTCTACGACGGGTTCGACGTGGTGTTCCCCGGCCGCGGGCTCAGCCTCTCGGGGAGCGCCGAGCTACCCGCGGACGCCGACGTGACGCCCCACGGCGCGAACGCGACGCTCACCCGGAACGGCACGCTCCAGGTCGAGATCCCGAAGGACGGCGCGGCCGAGGCGGTCGACGTCGTCGAGGAGGGCGAGGAACCGGTCGAAGACGACGGATAGTTCGGTCGTGTTCGGTCCGCTCCGCCGTCGTCAGCGGTTCCGAACCGACATCCCCTCCTCGATCTCGAACTCCTCGTCGCCCTCGAACCGGCCCGGGTCGAACGCCTCGACCCACGGCGAGTCGTCGTCGCCGATCGCCGTGCCCGAAAGCGACGCGAGGACGCCCTCGGCGAGGATCTCCCCGGTCGCGGGCGCGCGCATGAACCCGTGGCCCTGCCAACCGGCAGCGACGAAGACGTCGTCGGCGACGGGGCCGAGAAGCGGGTCCTTGTCGGGCGTGGCCGTACACACGCCGGCCCACGCGCGCTCCACCTCGGGGTCGTAGTCGGCGCGCTCGCGGAGCGCCGTCGAGACGTTCTCGACGAACCAGTCGTCGCCCTCGGAGTCGTACGCGTCGGGGTCGGCCTCGAACGGCTCGGTGCCGTCGCCCGCCAACAGCCCGGTCGGGTGCGGGCGGAAGTAGACGCCGGCGGTCGCGTCGTACGTCATCGGGCCGTCGTAGGGGACACGGCTCGTCAGCGCCTGGACGCGGTACGGCTTCACCGGCACCGCGATCCCGCCGGCCTCGAGGAAGCGCTCGGTGTGTGCGCCGACGGCGACCACGACCGCGTCGAAGGCCTGCTCCGTCCCGTCGACGCGGAGCGTCGCGCCCGCGTCCGCGACGAGTTCCACCTCCGTGTCGGTCTCGACGGTCACGCCCTCGCGCACGGCGCGCTCGCCGAGCGCGACGACGTAGCTCCCCGGGTCGGCCCAGCCGGCGCCTTCGCCGACGGCGGCGGCCGCGAGGTCGGACGTCGAGAGCGGGAACCGCTCGCCGAGGTCGTCGGGGTCGACGACGGAGACGTCCCGGCCGTGCTCGCGCATGCGATCGACCATCCCCGGCACCGCCTCGGCGTCCTCGTCGCCCTCGCGGACGGCGATGACGTACGGACAGGGGGTGAACTCGAAGCCGGGTAGCGTCCGGTCGAACCGGCGGAACCGCTCCATGGCACGGGCGCCGATCGCCGCGTCGACGTCCTCGGCGTACGCGTCGTAGAGGACGCCGGCCGCCCGGCCCGACGCGCCGCTCGCGAGGTCGTCGCGCTCGAAGAGCGTCACCGTCGCGCCGCGCGCTGCTAGGTCGTGAGCGGCGGTGACGCCGACCGCGCCGCCGCCGACGACCGCCACCGCGGGATCCGAGGGCTCCACGCCGTCCGAAGGGTTCGAGTCCGTCATCGGCGACCCTTCTCGAAGCGACGATAAAAACGGTCCGGCGGAGAGGGGGTCCCTACGGGAGGAACTCGTCGATCCCGCGGGCGGGGTAGCCGACGACGCGGTCGACGCCCGCCTCCCGGAGCTCAGCGACGCGCTCGCGGACCGTCTCCGGCGACCCGACGAGCGCGAAGTCGCGCGCGGCCGCCGAGAGCACCTCGCGAGTGCGTCCCGTGGCGGTCGCGTCCGTCGGCGGGGTCCCGCCGTGTGCGTCGCCCCCGTCGGGGAGCGCGCGGGCGACCGGCCGCCGCCGGGAGACGTACGCGCCGACGCCGTCGAGGACCGCGTCCTCGTCGTCGGTCAGCACGGTCGGCGCGTAGACGGCGATATCGCCGTCGAACCCGGCAGCGCGGAGCGCCCGGGCGTCGCGGGTAGTCGACCGCGAGAGCAGTTCGTACTGCGTCCCGCCGGCCGCGAGCGCGAGCCGCTCGACGCCCTCGGTTCCGACCCAGGCGTCCGGCGCTGTCTCCCGGGCAGCCCCGAACCGCGGGGCGATCGCCCGGGACGCCTCCGACTCGGAGAGGTACGCGCCGTGACCGGCGACGAGCAGTCGGCGCGCCCGGCCGGGGATCCGGTCGAGCAGCGAGTCGTCGCCGAGCGGGTCGAAGCCGTCGGCGCGGACGGGCGTGGTGACGTACAGCGACTTCTCGGCGGCGATCGCCTCGAGGGTCGCGGCGTCCGGGAAGTGCTCTCTCCCCTCGTAGTCGATCGCCACGCGGTCCACCGGCAGGTCGACCGCCCGGGAGACGTCGCACTCGGCCGGCTTCAACGCGGCCGCGTCGAGCCCGGCGCGGACCATCGGGTTCGCGTCGTCGGACCCGTGGCCCGGCTCGGTCTCCTCGGCGTCGTTCCCGGTCAACATCGCTGTACGTCCTCCGTCGATCGGCGAGCGGCCGTCGCTCGCGCGTCACTATCCGTGCTCACGTAGAACTCCTCGTTACGATCGCGGAACGCGATCCATCGCCTGTGCGGCCATGACGAAACATCATACCGGGTCGGGGGGGTTAAACCCGTCGGCATACAGCGACGATCGCGAGAGCCGGCTTGTCACCGCCACACGCGACGTGCACCTCAGCCCACACGGTCCGCACCCGGTGACGTCCGTGTCCCCGGCCCGGTTATCCGTCTCGAAACCGTCGTGTGCGTATGAACCAACTCGTCGACGGGGAGTGGCGGACCGACGCGTACGAATCGACCGACGAGGAGGGCGCGTTCCAGCGCGGAGAGACCACCTTCCGGGACTGGATCGCCGGCAGCGACGTCCCGGCCCACGTCGACGCCGAGCCCGACGACCGATTCCAGCCGGAGGCGGGCCGGTACCACCTGTACGTCTCGTACGCCTGTCCGTGGGCCCACCGCACGCTGTTGGCGCGGTCGCTGCTCGAGCTGGAGGACGCCATCGGCGTCAGCGTCGTCGACCCGTGGCGCGGCGAGGACGGCTGGCAGTTCTCCCCCGAGAAGGACGGCTGTACCCCCGACCGGGTCCACGGAAGCGACTACCTCCGCGAACTGTACGCGGCTGCCGACCCGGACGCGACCTGCCGGGTGACGGTTCCGGTCCTCTGGGACACGGCGGAGGAGACGGTCGTCAACAACGAGTCCCGCGAGATCCTCCGCATGTTGACGACCGCGTTCGACGGCCTCGGCGACGACGTCTCGCTGCTTCCCGACGACCCCGAGGCGCGCGACCGCGTCGACGAGGTCGTCACCGAGATCTACGAGCCCGTCAACAACGGCGTCTACCGCGCCGGCTTCGCGACCTCCCAGACAGCGTACGACGAGGCGATCGACGACCTCTTCGGCGCGCTCGACCGCTGGGACGCCCACCTCGCCGAGAACCGCTACCTCGTCGGCGAGGGGCTCACCGAGGCCGACCTCTGTCTGTTCACGACGCTGGTCCGGTTCGACCAGGTGTACCACACGCACTTCATGTGTGACCGACAGTACGTCCACCAGTACGAGCACCTCTGGCCGTACCTCCGCGACCTGTACACCACGCCGGGCGTCGCGAAGACGGTGAACATGGACCACATCAAGGAGCACTACTACACGACTCACCCGGACGTGACCCCCTCCGGCATCGTCGCCCGCGGCCCCGACCTGGACTGGGAGGAGTCGCACGGCCGCGACCGGCTCGCCGGGTCGCCGCCGACGCCCCGCGCGGACGACTGAACGGAGATCCGGACCGGCTCCGTCGAGGTCCTCGGTAGCTGATACGTGGTGTTTCGGATCGGTCAACACAGCCTAAGCAACGATCAAACCAGTGTCCTGGCGCGCCGGTGAGCGGGCTGAAAGCCCGCGAACCGCCCGCGAGGTCGCCGGCGCTACGCGCCGGCTGCCAGAGGGACCTTTAGTGGTAGTCATAATTTTTGAAAAGATAAGAAGCGATCAACCCACGCTCTCGCA
>NZ_QMIM01000022.1 GCF_003287355.1 Halorubrum sp. 48-1-W | reverse complement strand
CGCCGGCGCGGCCGACCGCGACGGCGGCGGCGACGACGGCGACAGCGACGAGCAGGACCGTCCCGGCGGAGAGGCCCTCCGGCGGCGACCCGACCGCGACGACCGGCACGAGCGCGGCGACTCCGAACGCGCCGCCGACCCAGCGGAGCGTCGCTGCGAACCGCGGGAGGTCGGCGGCGGTGGATTCGGGATCGTCACCGCCGGCGACGAGTCCGGCGACGTACACGAGCCCGCCGTACGCCCCGAACAGGAGCACGAACTCCGCCGGGTCGACCGCCGACAGGAGGGTCACAGCGCCGAGGACCGACCCCGCGCCGCCGATCGGCCGGGAGTCGAGCCCGGCCGCGATCGCGACCGCGACCCCGGTCCACGTCACCAGGAGCCACGTTCGGACGGCCGGGACCTCGAGACCCGGCGTCAGCTCGGCGAGCCGGAAGAGGGTCACGCCGGTGAAGAGCGCAGCGAGCAGCCACAGTCCGTGTGCGGTCCGGGGCGCGCTCCCCCGGAGGCGTGCGCCACTGCCCCCGGCAGCGACGGGTATCCCCACGAGGAGCACGACCCGGGCGAGGACCGGGACCGACTCCCAGCGCTCGTAGAGGTACGCGCCGACGCCGACCGCGACGAGGACGCCGCCCATCAGCGCCAGCGCGACGACGATCCGGTTCTCCCCGAGGAGGGTACTACCGCCGCTGGCCGACTCCTCGTCGTCAGTCGGTTTCTCGTCGTCCGTCGTTTCGGGAGCCCCGTCCTCCCGGTTCCGCTCGAACTCGCGGATCCGGGTCGCGGTCTCCGCGTCGATCACTCCCGCGTCGGTCCATCGCTCGACGGCCGCGCGGAGGGAATCGCGGTCCATGTCCCGAGGGACCGAGGGACGACTCAAGTATCTTGTCGGGGATGGGTCCGGGAGCCCGTCCCCACGGAACCGGGGGAGGGCCCCTACAGGTCCGCCACGTCCTCGATGGCGTCGGTGAGTTCCTTCACGCTCTCGACGGTGTGTTCGCCCATGTGGCCGATCCGGAACGTCTCCTCGCCCAGCTGGGAGCCGTACCCGTTCGAGAAGACCATGTCGTACTCCTCGCGCACCGCCTCGATGGTCCCGGCCACGTCGATCCCCCGCGTGTTCTCGATACAGGCGACCGTCTGGGACTCGTAGCCCTCCTCGGGGAACATCGCGAAGTGCTCGTCCGCCCACTCGTGGACGTACTCGGTCATCTCGCGGTGGCGCTCGTCGCGGGCGTGGTGGCCCTCGGCGAGCATGTGTTTCATCTGCTTGTGGTACGCCAACATGATCGGGATGGCCGGCGTCGAGTGCGTCTGGCCCTTCCGGTCGTAGTAGTCGATGGTGCGGCGGAAGCCGCCGTACCACGAGGAGGTCCCCTTCTCGACCTCGCGCTCGTAGGCGTCGTCGCTGACGACACAGACCGCGAGCCCCGGCGGCATCGCGAACGCCTTCTGGCTGGACGCGAAGATCACGTCGATGTCGTGTTCGTCGATGTCGACGTAGTCGCCGCCCAGTGACGAGACCGCGTCGACGACGAAGTAGGTGCCCGGGTACTCCGCGACCACGTCGCCGATCGCCTCGATCGGGTTCCGGACCCCGGTCGAGGACTCGTTCATCACGGTCGCGACCACGTCGTAGTGCTCGTCGCTCGACTCCAGCGCCTCGCGAATGTCCTCGGGTTTGACGGCCTCGCCCCACTCGTACTCGAGGCGATCGACGTCCTTGCCGAGCCGCTCGGCGACGTTGGCGTGGCGCTCGCTGAAGCTCCCGCACGTGGGGACGAGGATGTTCTCGTCGACGAGGTTGAGCGTCGACGCCTCCCAGAACTCGGTGCCGGAGGCGGTGAGGATCACGACCTCGTTGTCGGTGCCGAGGAACTCTTTCGTGTCCTCGACGATGGTGGTGTACAGGTCCGTCATCCGGTCCATGCGGTGGCCGAACATCGGCTGAGCCATCGCCTCGATGACGTCCTCGCGGACCTCCGTGGGACCCGGGATGTACAGCGTCTCGTCGTCGTAGTCGTCTCGGTATTCGTGTTCGGTCGTCACTGAAGTCACCCGATATCGTACACCCAGTCGGGAGGCGGTATGGTACTTTTGATACGCGGTTTCGCCCCGTTCGGGCCGATCCACGATACGGGCAACACGTACCGGACCGAAGGTGTGTTAGTGCTCGGGGCCCTCCATCCGGTAATGGGAGTCCAAGAACAGTACCCGTTCGACGTGGCGGCGATCCGCGACGACTTCCCGATCCTCGATCGGTTGGTCGGCGGCGACCCCACGTCGCCCGGGCAGGACGAGGCGGACGACGTCGGCCTCGTGTACCTCGACAACGCGGCGACCTCACACACGCCCGACCCGGTCGTCGACACGATCGCCGACTACTACCGGAGCTACAACTCCAACGTCCACCGCGGGATCCACCAGCTGAGCCAGGAGGCGTCCGTGGCCTACGAGGAGGCCCACGACGTCGTCGCCGACTTCATCGGCGCGGACGGCCGCGAGGAGGTGGTCTTCACGAAGAACACGACGGAGGCGATGAACCTCGTCGCGTACGCGTGGGGGCTCGCGGAGCTCGGCCCCGGCGACAACGTCGTGCTCACGCAGATGGAACACCACGCCTCGCTCGTCACCTGGCAACAGATCGGTAAGAAGACGGGCGCGGAGGTCCGGTTCGTCGAGGTCACCGACGAGGGGAGACTCGACATGGCCGACGCCGAGGCGAAGATCGACGACGACACCGAGATGGTGTCCGCCGTCCACGTCTCGAACACGCTCGGGACCGTGAACCCGATCCGCGAGCTGGCCGACCTCGCACACGACCACGACGGACTGATCTTCGCGGACGCGGCCCAGTCGGTGCCGAACCGCCCGGTCGACGTCGCGGAGCTCGGCGTCGACTTCCTCGCCTTCTCCGGCCACAAGATGTGCGGGCCGACCGGGATCGGCGCGCTCTACGGCCGGCGGGAGCTGCTCGAGTCGATGGGGCCGTACCTCTACGGCGGCGAGATGATCCGGAAGGTGACCTACGAGGAGTCGACCTGGGAGGACCTCCCGTGGAAGTTCGAAGCCGGGACCCCCTCGATCGCCCAGGGGATCGGCCTCACGGCCGCGATCGAGTACCTCGAGGACGTGGGGATGGAGCGGATCGAGGAACACGAGAGCCTGCTCGCCGAGTACGCCCACGACCGGCTGACCGACCTCGGCGGTGTGGAGATCTACGGCCCGCCGGGCGACGAACGGGGCGGCCTCGTCGCGTTCAACGTCGAGGGCGTCCACGCCCACGACCTCTCGAGCGTCCTCAACGACTACGGCGTCGCGATCCGGGCGGGCGATCACTGTACCCAGCCGCTCCACGACACCCTCGGCGTCGCCGCCTCCGCGCGCGCCTCCTTCTACCTCTACAACACCGTCGAGGAGGTCGACGCCCTCGTCGACGCGGTCCGCGAGGCGCGCGACCTCTTCGCCTGAGCGGACCGCTGTTTCACTCGAGTTCCAGCGGCCTCACTCGAGTTCCAGCAGCCTCAGTCGAACTCCGGCGGGTACGCCCCGACCAGCAGGTGGACCCCGTCGACGTCGTCCTCGGGCTCGAACCCGAGCGCCTCCCCGTAGAACGCGAGTTCGGCCGCGTGTGCCCGGGCGATGTTGTCGGCGTCGCGGAAGCCGTGGCGTTCCTCGGGGAACTCGACGTAGGCGTACGGCGTCCCGCCCGCGACGAGCGCGTCGATCATCGCCTCGGCCTGCGCGGGCGGCACCACCTCGTCCTCGCCGCCCTGGAGCAGCAACAGCGGCGTGGAGATCCCCTCGGCGTGGTACAGCGGGGAGCGCTCGCGGTAGATCGCCTCGGCCCCCGGGAGCGGGCCGACCAGCCCGTCGAGGTACCGCGACTCGAACTTGTGGGTCTCCGCGGAGAGCGCCGCGAGGTCGGCGACGCCGTAGTAGCTCGCGCCGGCGTCGAAGGTGTCGTGGAACGCGAGCGCGCACAACACCGCGTATCCGCCGGCGCTCCCGCCCGAGATCGCGAGCCGGTCCGGGTCGGCGAGCCCCTCGGCGACGGCGTGGCGCGCGGCGTTGACGCAGTCCAGCGTGTCGCGCACCCCCCAGTGGCCGTCGAGGGCGTCGCGGTATGCCCGGCCGTACCCCGTCGATCCCCGGTAGTTCACGTCGAGGACGGCGATCCCGCGGGTGGTGAAAAACTGCGTCGACGCCGACAGCGACACCTCCGACCGGCTGGTGGGGCCGCCGTGGACGGTGACGACGAGCGGGGGCCGAGCCGGGTCGCCCGGCGGGCTCACGTCGGGGTTGTGCGGCGGGTAGTAGTGCGCGTACGCGACGGTCCCGTCCGCGCCGACCGCGTCGCCGGTCGGGAAGACGATCGGTTCCGGCGTCGAGACGTACGCCGGGTCGATCGGGTCGTCGGTCGACTCGCGGAGGTGGCGCGGGCCGGCACGGTCGGTTTCGGACGGATTCAGGTCGTCGCCCGCGGTCGAGGACGGGTCCGGGCCGTCGCCCTCGTCGCCGGGCGTCCACGCCACCACCGCGCTCGGCGCGTCGGGTCGGTGTCCCACGAACGCGACGCGTTCCCCGTCGGACCGGATCGACGCGGGGCGAAACGAGCTGTACGGCAGGCCGGGGTCTTCGAGGTCGCCGGTGGCGGGGTCGAGCAGGCGGAGGCTCGGCTCCCCGTCGGCCGTGTACAGCGTCGCGATCCGCCCGTCGTCGAGGAAGGCGTACGTCGAGAGCCCCAACCGCCACATGGGCGCCCCGAACTCCGCGTCGACGGGGTGGAGGTTCCGGAGGCCGCTCCCGTCGCCGTCCGCAACCGCCGTGTCGGCGTCGGCTTCGATCCGGTAGAGGTTCCACCAGCCCGTCCGGTCGGAGACCGCGTGGAGGGTCCCGTCGGGGGACCACGCCGGAGAGCAGACCGACTCCTCGGGCCCGCCGGCGACGACGCGACGGCTCCCCCCGACGGGCCCGCCGTCCCCGTCGAGGTCGACGACGACGAGTTCGGTCCCGTCCCACGGCATGTTCGGGTGATCCCAGCGGAGGTACGCGAGCCGGTCGCCGTCGGGTGCGGGTCGCGGAGCTGCATAGAAGTTACGGCCGGCCGCGATCACGGTCGGATCGGGAACCGGCCCCGCGTCGCCCCCCTCGTCGTCCTCGGCCGGGAACAGCGGTATCCGGACCACCTCGTTTTCGGGCTCGTCGTCGGTCCCGGGGCCGACGTGTCGTTCGCGGACCGCGTACGCGGCCCCCGCGTCGGGGTCGACGGTCACGTCCGCGTACCGGAGCGCGAGCGGCTCCGGCGGGTCGGGGGTGATCGGCGTCGGGGCAGTGCTCCCGTCGGCCGGCAGCCGGTAGAGCCGCTGGTCGTCCATGTTCACGGCGACGAGCGTCCCGTCGGCGACGGCGAAGTCGCCGCCGCCGTACTGGTGGACGAGCGTCCGGACGTCGAACCCCTCGGGGGTGAGGTCCTCGTGAACCGACGGTTCGTCGCTGTCCTCCCGTGTCCCGCCGGCCTCCTGTGTCCCGCCGGCCTCCTGTGTCCCGCCGGCCTCCTGTGTCTCGCCGGCCTCCTGCGTCTCGCCGCCCTCCCGCGCCCGGTCGAGCGGCGCGCGACGGAGGACGCCTTGACCCCCCTCCGCGGGCCGCCGTTCGAGCCAGTACGCGTGTTCGCCGTCGATCCGGACGCCGGCGAAGTCGCGACCGCCGGCCGCGACGTCCGCCGGAGCGATCGGCGAGGGCCACTCGCCGTATGGCGTCGACATACACGGGGGTCGACGCGGATCGGCTTAAACGTACGCGGGGCCTGCTGGCCGATCCCGGACGGTGGAAACACGGGTCGCACGATACGGTGGAAACACGGGTCGCACGATACGGTGGAAACACGGGCCACACGATACGGCCGGGCACGACTGTGCCCGTCGACGAGGCCGCGTTCGGCGGCGTGACGGTCCCGACGGAACGCTTTTGAACGCGACTGGCCTACCAGGATACAGTATGGGAACCGGCTCGGACATGTACCGACAGCAGATCCTCGACCACTACAAGAACCCGCGCAACTATGGGGAACTCGAGGACCCGGACTTCACACACGTCGGCGAGAATCCCTCCTGTGGCGACACGATCAAGGTCGAGGTCGCCCTCGACGACGACGGAGAGACGATCGAGACGGTCGCGTTCACCGGCGACGGCTGTGCCATCTCGATGGCCTCCGCGAGCATGCTCTCCGAGCGGCTCCGCGGGATGACCGTCGACGAACTCGACGCGCTCGACACCGACGACGTCACCGAGATGCTCGGCGTCGACATCTCGCCGATGCGGATCAAGTGCGCGGTGCTCGGCCGACAGGTCGCCCAGGACGGCGCGAGGATCCACCGCGGCGAACTCGACCCCGACGCCGACCGGACCCGCACCGAGGAGTGACGGGCGGGCCGGCGTGCGCGGGAACCCGGGACTCCCCCGACCGGATCGCCGCCGACCGGATCGCCGCCGACCGGATCGCCGCCGACCGGATCGCCGCCGACCGAGCCCACCGGACTTTTGCTCGTGAGTCACGTTCGACCACGCATGAGCGACGAGTTCGACAAGGAGGCCGAACGCGAGAAGCTCCGCGAGAAGTTCGCGGAGGACGAGAAGAAACGCGAGCACACCCAGCGGATGTCCGAGCTCCTCTTACAGGGGGCGACGATGACGAACCGCCACTGCGAGACGTGTGGCGACCCGATCTTCCGACACGACGGCCGGGAGTTCTGCCCGACGTGTCACGCGACCGAGGACGGGTACGAGGTGCCCGCTGAGGCGGCGGACGCGGCCGGCGACGAGCCCGAGGACGCGACCCCGGCGAACGGGACCACGCCCGGGGCGGGGAGCCCCGCGACCGCGGTCGACGACGCCGTGGCCGCGGACGACGAAGCCGGCCCGCCCGCCGCGGGCGAAGCGGCCGGACGAGCTCCCGCGGGGAACGCCGACCGCGACACCGAGGTCGGCGACGTGGCGGGGACGTCCCGCGACGCGGGCGTGACCGAGGAGGCGCCACGAGACGCGGGGGGGACGCCCAAAGACGCGGGGGGGACGGCCGAAAGCGCCGACGCCGGGTCGGTCGCCGCCGGAACGAGGCCGGCTCCCGCCCCTGGAGCCGACGCCCCCGCGGGCGTGGGTCCGGCCCGGGAGTCCCTGACGCGGACGCTGACGCGCTTCGCCCGCGCTGCGGAGGAGGTCGAGGACCCGCGACGCGCCCGCGAGCACCTGCGGGCCGCACGGGAGGCGGCGGAGGCGCTCTCGGCGCTCGAGCGCTGACGCGTTTTCTGTCCGCGAACCGGTCCTATCGGCCGCTCTCGACGGCGATCCGCATCTCCTCGGCCAGCCGTTCGGCGCGGTCGGCGTCGGCGGACTCGGCGTACACCCGGATCTTCGGCTCCGTCCCCGAGGGCCGGACGAGCACCCACGCGTCGCCGTAGTCGAGCCGGTAGCCGTCGGTCGTGTTCGGCGTCGCCTCGGACGTCTCGACGAACGCCCGCGCGGCCGACAGCATGTCCTCGCGCTCGTCGGTGTCCTCGTACTCGACGTTGACGCGCACGAAGTGGTAGTCGGTGTACGGGGCGATCGCCTCGCTCACGGGGGCGTCGGCGTCGGCGAGCAGCTCGAGGAAGCGCGCGCCGATGTACGCGCCGTCGCGCGAGAGCCGGTACGGGGGGAAGAACACCCCGCCGTTTCCCTCGCCGGCGATCGGGACGCGGACGCCCTCCTCCTTCAGCTCCCGCGTCCGCGTGATGATGTTGGTCGCGCCGATAGGGGTCAACTCGAGGTCGGCGTCGTTCCCGTCACAGACGTCGACGAGCCGCTGGGAGACGTTGACGGCGCTGACGACGGCCTCGCCCGGTCGGAGGGCGTCGTCGGCCAGCGCTGCGAAAGAGGTGTCGCCGTCGACGACCGCGCCGGTCTCGTCGACGAAGACCGCCCGGTCGGCGTCGCCGTCGTGGGCGATCCCCACGTCCGCGTCGGAGGTCGCGACGAGCCGCGAGAGCGCGGTCAGGTTCTCCGGCACCGGCTCGGAGTCCCTGCCGGGGAAGTGGCCGTCCGGCGTGGCGTTCACCGTCAGCACCTCACAGCCGAGCTCGCGGTAGATCCGCGGGGAACTCGTCGACGCGGCCCCGTGGCCGGGGTCGACCGCGACGGTGAGCCCCGCGTCGGCGATGGCCTCGCGGTCGACGGCGGCGACGAGCTGGTGGGCGTAGTCGTCGACGACGCCCTCGACGGTGGTCTCGTTCCCGGCGGTCCGCCAGTCGGCGTGGTCGTACTCGTCGTCGAGCACGCGGCGTTCGACGCGCTCCAACACGTCGACGGAGAGTTCGACGCCGTCGTCGCCGACGAGCTTGATCCCGTTGAACTCGGGGGGGTTGTGCGAGGCGGTGACGAGCACGCAGGGGACGCCGGCGGACTCACAGTAGTTGCCGACCGCGGGGGTGGGGACGACGCCGAGCCGGTCGACGTCACAGCCGACGGCGGCGAGCCCGCTCGCGGCGGCGTTGGCGAACAGCTCGCCGGTGGTACGGGTGTCGCGAGCGACGGCGACCCGGTCGGCGTCCCAGCTCGACCCGGCCGCCTTCGCGATGTCGAGGACGAGCTCCGGCGTGAGATACCGGAGCGCGACCCCGCGAATACCGCTGGATCCGAACAGCTCCATGGGCGGCCATGGGCCGGCCGACGGGAAAGCGGTTCCGAACGCGTCGCTCGCTCCGTCGACGACGCGCTCCCCGTCGATGACGCGCTCCCCGTCGATGACGCGCTCCCCGTCGCCGTCACTCGCGGGGTTGAAACGCGTCCCGGCCGTATCGCACGCATGATGCGATCACGGCGGAACCTGTTATGTCGAGCCGGCACGGTCGCCGTCGCGGTCGGCGCGACCGCGACGGCCGGCTGTCTCGACGCCACCGCGGGCGACGGCCCGCAGGGGCCCGAGGGGACGCCGGAGACGCTGTCGTGTCCCGACGAGGCGTTCGTTCGGCTCGAGGCTCCGTTCGAGGACCCCGTCGAGTCGCGGATCGTGGAGACGGACGGCGAGGGCGGCGGCGGGACGCGTCTGGAGCTCTCGGCGGAGGGCACCGCAGAGACGTACGGCCAGGCGATCCGGCTCGTGCTCCGGAACACCGGCGACGGACCGGCCGAGACGCACGGCGAGTACGCGTACTCGATACAACGCCGGACGGACGAGGGCTGGCTCGACGTGCGTGGGTCGACGAGCAGTGGACCCGTCGACCTCCCTCGCGAGGACGACACGCTCGAAGCGGGCGACACCTACGACTGGTCGATCGACCTCGAGGAGTCGGCCATCTCGGCTGCCGTGCCCGGTCGCGAGCTCACGGTCTGTCCCCCGCTCGGGGCGGGAGCTCACCGCTTCGTCTACTGGGGGGCCCTCGAGGCTCCGCCGATCGGGATGGAGTTCGAACTCGTCGGCTGAGGCGTACGGCTTCGGTCAGAACGATTCCCAGCCGGAGGGCTGTCCCATCCGGTCGCGGGCTCGGAACTGCCGTTCGCCGTCCTCGATGCGGGTCTCGACGACCAGATCGAACGGCTCGTACAGCGTGTGGATCACCTGGTCGTCGTGAGTCGTCGAGCCGACGACGCCCACGAACGGCCATCCCTGTCCGGAGGACTGCGAGGCCATCACGCGGGTGAACTGGTAGACCCGGTCGGGGTCCCAATACATCAGGAGTTCCGAGAGCGAGTAGATGCCGACCGCCCGCTCGCGACCGACCGAGGCCTCGACCACGTCGGTGAACTTGACCCCGATCTCCGTGAGATCGCCCGGACCGCTCACGTACTTCGTCGTCGGCGTGTCGGCGCGTTTGTCCCCCTGCTGGTGGGTGACACAGTCGATGACGACGAGGTCGTCGCCGCCGCTCCCGACGATCCGGTCGTGATCGGCGCGGACCTTCTCGGCCGTCCGGCCGGTCGAGACGACGACGGGCGCGTCCGACCACACTGCGAGCAGTCGGTTGAACAGGTCGTACTTCCCGCTCATCGGTGGTCCGCTGACGAGGACGCTGTCGGCGGAAACGACGGCGTCGGGAAGCGGACTCATGTCTCCCACATCGGGGCGACCCCGATAAAACCCTTCCGAGGGATCACTTTCGGAGGAACCTCGGCAGATCAAGCGAGGACGGTGGCCCGGTTCGCGGGGATCGGACGAGGGTCAGCTCACTGAGGGCTCCGGGGAGCGCCGACGGTAGCGGCGGTGACCGTGGTGTCCCCGCCGCGTCGACCAGCTCCGTCCAGACGGCCTCGGGCTCTTCGACCGGGGTCTCGAGCGCCCTCGTTCGCCCCTCGTCGTAGGCGAGTTCGACCATGCTCCGTTCGTACGCGCCGGGAAACGTCGCGAGGATCCGTTCGAGTTCCTCGGGGCGCTCCCTCCCGCAGCCGGCGGCCACCCCGAGCGCGAACGCCCGGTCGATGGCTGCCTCGTGGGTCAGCTCCGTCCCCTCCCAGTCCGTTCCGAAGGTCCGGTCGTACATCACCGGGTCACCGCCGTGGCCGAGCCGACGCGGATGCCCCCGTCGGTGAACTCGACGTCCTGGATGTCGGTGTTCACGTCGGTTCCCCGCATCTTCAGCACCTGTATTCCCCTGCGCATTCCCTCGTCCTCCAGGTAGTTGTGGAGGAAGACGACGCCGTGTGCGAGGTAGTGTTCCTCGGAGTACGCGTCGGGCTCGGTCATCTCGGAGATGAGCATCGTCGTCGCGTCCGTGCGCTTCAACGAGGAGAGAAGCTGGATCATCGTGTCCTCGTCGTCGTCGAGCAGGAACCGCAACAGCATCGTCGAGTCGAAGACGACCCGGTCGATGTCACGGGAGTTGACGAACCCCGTGAGCCGGTTCGTGACGCCCGAGCGGTCCCGCCGTTCGCCCGGGAGCCCGAAGAAGCGGCGGCCGTCCGCGGAGAAGGAGTCGAGGAAGGTCACCCGGTCGGTGTCGAGCGCACGGTCGAACCCGAAGTCGTACCCCCCCATGTCGCGGCGGATCCCCTCCTTCGTCTCGTGCATGCTGACGTACAGCACGTCGTCCCCGTTTCGGGCTCCCTGGGCCGCGAACTGCGAGCAGAACGTCGTCTTGCCGCTGCCGGGCGGGCCGCTCACCACGTACAGCCGGTCGGAGGGGAACCCCCCGTCGACGAGCTCGTCGAACCCGGGAACGCCGCTGGAGACTCGCATACGTCGACCACCCCAAGCGACCGGATAAGCGTTCGTACCCGTTTCTCAGCGGTGAGAACCCGAACCGTTCCGAGACGACCGACGACGCGGCGCTGGCTCGGATCGACGAACCGGCCCGAGCGTGCCCGTCCGTCACGCCTCGACTGACTCGTCCGACGGCGGGTCGCTTCCCGCTCCGTCGATCCCGACGTCGGCGTCGACGTCCGGGGCGACCCAGACGACGAAGCGATCGTCGGATTTGACGATCCCGTGGACCCCGCCGTCGTCGGCGGTGGTTCCCTCGTCGACGTCGTCGGCAGCGACGTCCCTGACTTGGAACACCTCGTCGACGATCCAGCCGACCGTCCCGCCCTCGGAGACCCGGTCGTCGTCGAACACGACGATCCGCTCGCGCGGGCCCGTCTCCTCGATCGAGAAGAGCGTCTTCGGATCGATTATCGTGGTCGTTCGCCCCCGGAGGTCCATCACTCCCTCGACGTGGTCGGGAGAGTTGGGGATCCGCGTGAGCTCGCCGGCGTCGACGATCTCGTCGATGACCCCGATGTCCAGGCAGTACGTCCCCTCGCCGAGACCGAACTCCAGCACCTTCGTGTGTTCGGCGTCCGCCTGCGTGGCTGGCATACTCCCATTCGTACCGAGCCGACGGATAACGGTATCCCCTGGATTATCACTGGTGATTCCTAGGTCCGTGGGTTTATGCTCGTTCTGGGACCGGTTTCGGACATGAGTAGGACGACGGATCGACGTGGCGGCCGAAGCGACGCCCCGCGGGTGGTCGTCGTCGACGACTCGGCGTTCATGCGTGGGCTTATCGGCGACCTCCTGACCGACGCGGGGGTGGCCGTCGTCGGCGAGGCCGGCGACGGGGCGGAGGCGCTGTCGGTGGTCGACGAGACGCGACCGGACGTGGTGACGATGGACGTCGAGATGCCCGGGATGGGCGGGCTCGAGGCCGTCGAGCGGCTGATGGCGGAGACGCCGACGCCCGTGTTGATGCTGTCGGCACACACCGCGGAGGGCGCCGAGGTGACGTTCGAGGCGCTCGAACGCGGCGCGGTTGACTTCTTCTCGAAGCCCGGCGGCGAGGTGTCCACCGGCGTCTCGCAGGAGGCCGACCGACTCGTCGAGGCGGTTCGGTCGGTCGCGGACGCGGACCTCGAGGCTGCGACCCGCGACAGGTACCCGCCGAACGGGGCCGACACGGGGTCGCCGTCGGCGGTCGACCTCGACAGCTCCCTGACCGCCGTCGTCGGCGCGTCGACCGGCGGCCCCAGGGCGGTCGAGCGCGTGCTCTCCGCGCTCCCGATGGCCGACTGTCGGGTGCTCGTCGTCCAGCACATGCCCGAGGCGTTCACTCCGCGGTTCGCCGAGCGGCTCGACTCGGCCTCCGCGTACGACGTCCGGGAAGCGACGGACGGCGCACGGATCGGGGCCGGCGAGGCGCTCGTCGCCCCCGGCAGTAGCCACATGCGGGTCGATAGCTACCGCGCGGGTCGTCTCCGCGTCAAACTCGTCGACGAACACGCCGTGGCTGGCGATCCGTCGGTGACGCCCGCCGTCGACGTGACGATGCGGTCGGCCGCGAGGACCGTTTCGGACCCGCTCGTCGGCGTGGTCCTCACGGGGATGGGCGACGACGGTGCCGTGGGTATCCGGGCGATGGCCGACGCCGGGGCACGGACGGTCGCCCAGAGCGAGGACACCTGCGTCGTCTACGGGATGCCGAAACGCGCGGTCGGAACCGGGGCCGTCGATTCGGTGTGCGACCTCGACGACGTCGCCGGCGCGATCCTCGGGGGTGAGGCGTGATGGACTCCCACCGTTCAGCGTTCGTCGCGGAGGCCGAAGAGGGGGTCACCGACCTCAACAACGCGCTGCTCGCGCTCGAGGCGGACCCCGAGGACGACACGGCGATGGACGACGTGTTCCGGGTCGCACACACCCTGAAGGGAAACGCCGCCGCGATGGGGTACGAGGACGTCTCCTCGTTCGGCCACGCCCTCGAGGACCTACTCGACGCGGTCCGTGACGGCGACCGGGAGGTCACGCCCGAACTGATGGACCTGCTCTTCGAGGGGGTCGACACCGTCGAGGCGATGGTCGCGGAGATCGGGGAGACGGGCGAGGTGTCGACGGACCCGTCCGCCCTCGAATCACGGCTTCGTGCCGTCGAGGAGCACGGAGCCGCCGATCCCGGCGTGGGGGCGGCTCCCGACGGCGACGGCGACGCCACCGGGGACGCGGATGCGGAGGTCGACGAGACCACCGACGTCGACGGCGATCCCGGTGTCGACGTCCCCGAACCGCCGGCTGTGGCGGCCGAGTTCGCGGACGCGGTCTACGCCGAGGTGACCGTGGGCGAGACGGCGATGCCGGGCGTCGACGCGGCGCTCGTCCTCCAGGCGCTCGAGGAGCGCTTCGGCGAGTACGCCACCCGGCCGGACGCGGAGGCGCTGGAGGCGGGCGAGTACGACGGGAGCTTCGACGCCTTCGTGGCCGACGCCGACCCGGCGGTCCTCACGGACGGCCTCGAGGCGCTCACGCAGGTGGCGGCGGTCCGGACCGCGTCCGTGACCGACGAGCCCGGGACCGAACCGGACGGCGAGTCCGAATCCGACGGTGTCGACGCTCCTCCCGATACCGACGCCGACGTGGACGACGACGAACCGGACGATCCCACCGCCGACACGGCGTCCTCCGAGTCGGACGATCGCGAGCAGATCAACTCGATCCGGGTCGACGTCGACCAGGTCGACGCGCTGTACGGGCTGGTCGAACAGCTCGTGACGAGCCGGATCAAGCTCCGGCGGGAGCTCGAGGAGACCGGGACGGAGCCCGATACGCTCGACGAGCTCGACAAGCTCGCCTCCAGCCTCCAGGACACCGCGATGGACATGCGGCTCATCCCGTTCTCACAGGTGTCCGACTCGTTCCCGCGGCTCGTCCGGGACATCGCCCGCGACCTCGACAAGCGCGTGTCCTTCGACATCGAGGGCGACGACGTCGAGCTCGACCGGACGATCCTCACGGAGATGCGCGACCCGCTCGTCCACGTGTTGCGGAACGCGATCGACCACGGGATCGAGCCCCCCGAAGAGCGCGAGGCTACCGGCAAGGACCCCGCGGGACACGTCGAACTCACGGCGGAGCGTGAGCGTGACCACGTCGTCATCGAGGTCGCCGACGACGGTGCCGGCCTCGACGCCGACCGGCTCCGCGACAAGGCGGTCGCGGAGGGGGTCGAGAGCCGCGAGACCGTGGAGGCGATGACCGACGGCGAGGCGTACGACCTGGTCTTCCACCCGGGCTTTTCCACCGCCGAGGAGGTCACCGACGTTTCCGGACGGGGTGTCGGGATGGACGTGGTGCGGACGACCGCCCGGGACCTCGACGGCTCGGTCTCCGTCGACAGCGAGCCCGGCGAGGGGACGACGGTGCGTTTCCGGCTCCCGGTCACCGTCGCCATCGTGAAGGTGATGTTCGTCGACGTGGACGGCACGGAGTACGGGATCCCGATCAAGTCGATCGCGGAGGTGTCCCGCGCGGACGACGTGGAGACGGTCCACGGCGACGAGGTGGTTCGCCACGAGGACGACCTCTACTCGGTCATCCGGCTCGCGGACCGACTCGGTGGCGATACGCGATCGGGACCGGGAACGGCCCATCCGCCGGACTCCGCGGCGACCGACGGCGGGTCCCTCGACGTCGACGACACCGCGGCGACCGCCGACGAGGGGATGCTCGTCCGGATCCGCGAGGGGACCCGGAAGGTGGCGCTCCACTGCGACGGGGTGTTGGACCAGGAGGAGGTGGTCGTGAAGCCGCTCGACGGCCCGCTGTCCGGAACGCCCGGACTCAGCGGGACGGCCGTGCTCGGCGACGGCGACGTCGTGGCCGTCCTCGACGTGGTGAGCCTATGACCGGCGAGACGACCTTCGAGGGCGTGCTCGAACAGATCGACGACTCGGTGCCGTTCGAGCCCGGCTACTACAACGAGTCGTACCTCGATCGACGGATCACCGCCCGGATGCGTCGACGCGGGACTGAGTCACACCGCGAGTACCGACGCCTGCTCCGCGAGGAGGCCGCCGAGCGTGAGGCGCTCATGGACGCGCTCACGATCAACGTGACGGAGTTCTTCCGGAACCCCGAGATGTGGGAGGTGATGCGGGACGTGTTGCGGGGACTCACCGACGAGAAGCGGCGCGTCCGCGTCTGGTCGGCGCCGTGTGCCGACGGGCGCGAAGTGTACTCGCTCGCGATGCTCGCGTGCGACGACGACGCGATAGACGAGTCACGGGTCGAGGTGCTCGGCTCTGACATCAGCGAAGAGGCGCTCGATCACGCCCGTACGGGAGTCTATCACACCACTCGGACGACGGACATCGCCGAGGAGCTCGAACTGCTCTCGGATCCGAACCGCTACGTCGACCGTGAAGGTGACGCGTTCCGCGTTCGCGAGGCGCCACGACAGCTCGTGACGTTCGACACCCACGACCTGATCAGCGACGGGTCACGGGGCCCCTTCGACGTGGTGCTGTGCCGGAACCTCCTCATCTACATCGACACGGACCACAAAGGGTCGCTCTTCGATACCCTCGAGGCATCGCTCGCGCCGCGCGGCGTCCTCGTCGTCGGGATGACCGAGAGCGTCCCTCCGGACCGCACCGACGGGTACGAACCGATCGACAAACGCCGTCGGGTGTTCCGGAGGAACTGATGTCGCTGTACCAGCACGCTCGTGAGGGGAACGTCGAGCGGCTCAGGGACGCGCTGGCGAGCGACAGCGTCGCCGTTCGGAAGCGTGCGGTAGAGCTCCTCGGCGAGCTCGCCGACGAGGACGACCAGCCGACGATCGACGGACTCTTGCGCACAGCGACGGCCGACGAGGACCCGGGAGTGCGCGGTGCCGCGGTCGACGCCCTGGACGAGGTCGGACAGGAGGCGCTCGAACAGTTGCTGACGGAACTCACCGGCGGGAGTGGATCGGAAGCCGAGTGGGTCACCGCCCGGAAGTTCGCTCGCGCGCTCGAGGCGGAACGCGCCGAACTCCGCATCGCGGCGGCGAACGCGCTCGCCCGCCTCGACGAGCCGAGCACGCTACCCGCGATCGTCGACGCTCTCTCGGATCCGGATCCACGGGTGCGGCTCCGCGCGTGTCACGCCTGCGGGACGTTCGCCGACCCCCAGGCGATCCCTGGCCTGACCAGGCGCCTCGACGACGAACCGCGCGTCCGTCGGGCGGCCGCGAACGCGCTCGGGGCCGTCGGGACCGACCGCGCGCTCGATCCCCTGATCGACCTGCTCGAGGACCCCGACGAGTCGCTTCGGCGGATCGCCGCGAGTGCGCTCGGGAACGCGAGCAATCCGAAGCCGGTGGAGCCGCTCGCGCGCGCACTCGGCGACGAGAGTGCGGTCGTCAGGAACGCGGCGGTGTATTCGGTCATCGAACTGCTCTCGAACGTCCCGACCGAACACAGCCACGCGGTCCGTGACCGTGTGGTCTCCGAACTGAAGGCGGCCGACGACGAGACGGTCGTCGAGCCCCTGGTCGAGATCCTCACCGAGGGCACACAGAGCCGACAGCGCCGGAACGCGGCGTGGATCCTCGGACGCGTCGCGGACCCCGACTCCGAGCCGGCCGTCGAGGCCCTCGCTGGCGCGCTCGACGACGAGGACCCGGGGACCGCCCAGTTCGCGGCGACGAGCCTCACGAACCTCGGCGGCCCGATCGTCGAGGACCGGTTGCTCGATCGGCTCGGCACAGAGCGTCCCGACGAGGTTCGTGCGAAGGCGGTGTTCGTGCTCGGTCAGATCGGCGGACAGGAGACGCTGGATCGCTTGGAAGACCTGACCGACGACGAGAGCTCCGCGGTCCGCAAGCGGGTGTTTTCGGCGGTCTCGAAGCTCCGGGCGGGTGGTGTCTAGATGCCGACCGGCGACGGCGAGTACAAGGTCACGGACACCCAGGCGCGGTTCGCGGTCGCCGTCCGCGAGGGGAGAGCCATCAACGACGTCTCCTGGACGCCCGGCCGGGTCTTGTTGTCGAACCGGCGACTGATACTCGCGGGCAACGACGGAAAACGGACGGTCCCGCTCTCGAGACTCGAGGGATTGGGTGGCCGTCACGACGCCAATCAGTCGATCGCTCGGGTCTCGAACTACGTGAGTTTCGACCTCGGCGAGCAGGTGTTGCTCGTCGCCGCCGCCGACCACGAGTCGTTCGAACGCGACGTGTATCGCGCACTGCTCGATCAGCGGATGCTACTGGCGAAACACCCGGCAGTCGAAGGCGGCGTCGTCCAGGACACCGGCTGGGAGCAGGCCCGGGTGAAGATCGACGAGAACGGTCTCGGTGCCGCGCTCGAGGGCGGCGCGTTCGTGGAGTTCGACCTCGACGACATCAGCGGGCTCGACGCCGCGAAACGAACCGTCGACGGGGAAAAGAAACCCGTGATCGAGGTGTCACACACCGACGACGAGGAGACGAGCATCGAGACGCACCTCGCCGGGACGCCGCGGCGGATGCGGTTCGTCGAGTCGTGGCTCCGGAAGGGCGAGGAGCGAAGCTCGACGAACGTCGACCTCTCGAGTCGGGACCGGGAGGTGTTGATGGCGCTGTACTCGGGCGTCTCGCCGTTCGAGATCCCCGCGTTCCTGGGCAGCGACGTCGACGAGGTCGAGGAGACGTTCGAGCGGCTGATCGAACTGGAGGTCGTCGAGGAGGTGCGGGTTCGCCGCGAGGTGGCGCTCAACTCACGCGGCCGAAACATCGCCAGCGAGGCGATGAACGAGCAGTGAGGTCGGGGCGTCTGCGGTAGTACGGTCGCCCCCGTCGACGGCACTACCGTTGTCCCGTCGGTGGACGGGAGGCGTGGTGGCGAACAGCCGGCTGGGACGTTTCCCGGTCGGGTCGCCGGACGCCCGCCTCGCCCGATCCGGGTCCGTGGTCAACGCACGGGTCGGTTGGCCGCGTTTTCGGCCTTAAACGTGCGGAGACGTCGGCTCCGAGATCGGATCCGTCCCCGCCGTTCCGCGGCCCGGCAGTTACTTGTTGTGGGCGAGACGCGTTTCGGTCGACATGACCAGCCCCACCGCGACCGACGTCCGAGAGCTCACGACCGACGCCGAGTTCGACGCGGCGTACCCGATACTTCGTGAGCTCCGGGATCACCTCGACCGCGCCGAGATGGAGACGGTCCACGAACGAATGCGCGAGGAGGGGTACCGCCTCTTCGGCCGGTACGACGGGTCGGAGCTCGTGGCGGTCGCCGGGGTCACCGTCGGTACGAACTTCTATCTGGGAAAACACGTCTTCGTCCACGACCTGGTGACGACCGAATCCAGACGGTCGGAGGGACACGGGTCAGCGCTGCTCTCGTTCCTTCACGGGTGGGCGGACGACCGCGGCTGTGAGACGGTCGAGCTCGAGTCGGGGCTCTGGCGGGAGGACGCCCACGAGTTCTACGAGGACGTCGGCTACGAGAAGTACTGCTACTCGTTCACGTACGACCTCGACGCCGGGGAGTAGGCCCGCCGACCGTCCTCCCCGAACCACGCTTAAGTCGCGGCCCCGCGAGGGTCGGACATGGAGTACGAAGCGGTTTGTTTCGACCTCGATAACACCCTCTACCCGTACGGCCCCTGTAACGAGGCGGGCAAGCGGGCGGCGCTGTCGGCGTTCCGCGAACGCGGCTACGACTTCGACCGCGGACGGTTCGACGAGCTGTACGCGAGGGCACGCGCGGACGCCAAACGCGAACTCCGCGGGACGGCCGCCTCCCACGACCGGTTCGTCTACTTCAAGCGGGCGCTCCGGATTCACGCCGACGTCCACGACGCCGCGGACGCGTTCGCGCTCGGCGAGGCGTACTGGGACGGATACGTGGCGGAGATGGAACTCTTCGATGGCGTCGAGGCGACGCTCGACGCGCTCCGTGAGAGCGGCCTCGCGATCGTCGTCGTGACGAACCTCACGACGCGGGTTCAGCTACGCAAGCTGGCCCGGCTCGGGGTCGACGACCGCGTCGACCGGCTCGTCACCTCGGAGGAGGTCGGCCGGGAGAAGCCGAGCGCCCTCCCGTTCACAGCGGCGCTCTCCGCGCTCGACGTCCGGCCGAGCGAGGCTGTCATGGTCGGTGATAACGTCGTCGCGGACGTGGAGGGGGGAAACGCCGTCGGCATGGAGACGGTCCTCTTCACGGGCGGGACGGGCGAGGACCCGACGGCGGACGACCTGGCCGGTCCCCGGCGACCCGACCACCGGATCGACGAGTTGGCGACGCTGCCGGAGGTGCTCGCGTGAGCTTCCGTCCCGAGCGCGAGGCGGTCGTGGCGTACGCGCCCGCGCTCGCGGAGCTGACGCCGGGGCGGACGGGAAACCTGAGCGTTCGAAACGGCGACGCCTTCGCCGTCACGCCAACCGGCGTGGCGTACGACGCCTTCGACGCGGCGGACGTGCCGGTCGTCGGCCTCGACGGCGAGCGCCGGGCGGGGCGGATGGCCCCCTCGAGCGAGGTACCGATGCACACGGGGATCTACGAGCACGCGCGACCCGGCGCGATCGTCCACACCCACTCGCCCTGGGCGACGACGCTGGCGACGCTCGGGCTGTCGCTCCCGCCGGTCCACTACATGATCGTCGCGGTGGGTCGGGAGGTGCCGCTGGCCGACTACGCGCCGTACGGGACGGAGGAACTCGCTGTCAACGTCGTCACAGCGATGGCCGACGCCGGCTCGGACGCCGCGATCCTCGCGAACCACGGGCTCGTGGTGACCGGTCCCGACCTCGAGACGGCGATCGAGAACACACACCACGTCGAGGACCTCTGTCGGCTCTACGTTCGGTCCTCCGCGATCGGCGAGCCGAACCTCCTCACGGACGAACAGCTCACAGCCGTCGAGGAGCGCTTCGAGAGTTACGGTCAGCAGCCGGACGACGCCTGAGACCGGGAGCGGGCCGAGCGGGGTTATATCCGTCCCGCGGGAAACGGTATCGACATGACCGACCACCGACTCGCCACCGACGTCGAGGAGACGTCCGCGGCGATCGCGTCGATGGAGATCCGCGGCGCGGCGACGATCGCGGCCGGCGCCGCGGAGGCGCTCGGCACGCAGGCGCGGGAGGTCGAGGCCGACTCGCCCGCGGCGTTCCGTGCGTCGATGCGTACAGCCGCCAGACGGCTCCGTGAGACGCGCCCGACGGCCGTCTCGTTGCCGAACGCGCTCCGGTACGTCCTGCGACGGATGGAGGGTCGGACCGTCGACGCCCTCAGAGAGAGCGTGACCGACGCGGTCGCGGAGTTCGTCGAACAGCTCGACCGCGCCCAGGAGGACCTCGGGAAGGTGGGCGCGAACCGCCTCGCCGACGGCGACACGGTGATGACCCACTGTCACTCGACGGACGCGCTCGCGTGTATCGAGGCGGCCGTCGAGGGGGGCAAGGAGATCGAGGCGATAGTCAAGGAGACGCGGCCACGAAATCAGGGGCACATCACCGCCGAACAGCTCCGGGAGGTGGGCGTCCCCGTCACGCTCATCGTCGACTCCGCGGCGCGGCGCTACCTGAACGAGGTGGACCACGTGCTCGTCGGGGCCGACTCGATCGCCGCCGACGGCGGCGTCATCAACAAGATCGGCACCTCCGGGTTGGCGGTCAACGCCCGCGAGCGCGGCGTCCCGGTCATGACCGCCGCACAGACGATCAAGCTCCACCCGGAGACGCTGACGGGCCACACCGTGGAGATAGAGATGCGCGACGAAGCGGAGGTGATCGCCCCGGAGACGCGCGAGGGGATCGGCGACATCGCGGTCGAGAACCCCGCCTTCGACGTGACGCCGCCGCGGTACATGGACGCCATCGTGACCGAACACGGGCAGTTCCCCCCGGAGAGCATCGTGACGCTGATGCGGGAGCTGTTCGGCGAGGGGGCCGCCGAGCCGTGGGCAGAGCCGTGAGCGGTGACGCCTCCGAGGAGCGTGCCATCCCCGACGCGGGCGAGGTCGAACCCACGGACGACCCGGACCTCGAACCGGCGTCGTCGGGCGGACCGCCGGCGGTGATCTCCGCGGGCCACATCAACTGGGACGTGACGATCCACGTCGACGAGTTGCCCGAACGCGACGGGGAGACCCGGATCGAACGGCTCGAACAGTCGGGCGGCGGCAGCGCCGCCAACGTCGCGGTCGGCGTCGTCGGCCTCGGCGGACGGTCGGTCGTCTTCGGGAGCGTCGGCGGCGACGAGTCCGGCGCGCTCGCGCTCCGCGAGCTCGCGAGCGCGGGCGTCGACCCCGGCCACGTGCTCGTCGCCGCCGCCGAGCCCACCTCGGTCACCTACGTGATCGTCGACGGGAACGGCGAGCTGTTGATGCTCGCCAACGACGGCGCGAACGAGACGTTCTCGGCGGGCGACCTCGACCGCGAGACGCTCGCGTCCGCCGACCACCTCCACCTGACGGGCCAGCGACCCGAGACCGCGGCTGCGCTGGCGACGACCGCCGCCGAACTCGGCCCGACGCGGAGCTTCGACCCCGGCCGCCGGGTGACCGACCGCGGGTACGACGCGGTGCTCCACGCCGCGGACCTGATCTTCGTGAACGACCGGGAGGCGGACGCGCTGGCGGACGCGACCGACATCGACCCTCGCACGCCCGAGGACCGCGTGGTGGCGGTCAAACACGGCGGGGACGGCGCGACGGTCCACACTCCCCAGGGGGACGTCTCGCATCCGGGGTTCAACGTCGACGCGGTCGACACGGCCGGCGCGGGCGACGCGTTCGCGGCGGGGTTCCTCGGTACAGCGCTCAGGGAGCCCGAGATAGCGGGCGGCGGGTTCACCCACGACCCGCGGGAGTACCAGGTGCCGCTCCTCGTCGCCAACGCCTGCGGCGCGATCGCGGCCGGGACCGTCACCGCCCGCGCGGACCTCTCGTGGGACCGCGTCCGGTCGGTCATGGGCGACTCGCCGGAGTCGGACCTGCTGATCGAGATACGCGCGTGAGCGGGCGACGTCGAGCGCCTCGTCGGCGTCGGGCCGGGACCCGTAGTCGGTCGGGTGGACCGGGTGTGGCATAGACGCACCGAACGTGCCCGGCGGCCGTGGGGAGAGGTCCCCCGCTGGCGAGGACGGCCGGTCACGCAACCCCTAAGGTCGTAACGCGCCCACGGATCCCATGGACATCGCGATACTCGGCGGCACCGGCGACATCGGGGAGGGGCTCGCGCTCCGCCTTACAGCCGACACGTCCCACGAGGTCCTGATCGGGTCGCGCGACGCCGAGAAGGCCGAGACGAAAGCCGGGGAGTACACCACGGAGCTCGACAGCCGCGGGCTCGACCGCGAGGTGACGGGCCACGAGAACGTCGCGGCCGTGGAGCGGGCCGACGTGGTCGTACTCGCGGTCCCGCCGTACCACGTCGGCGACACGGTCGAGGAGGTCGCGGACGCGCTCGACGACGGCGACATCCTCGTCTCGCCGGCGACCGGGATGAAACGCGACGAGGACGGCTTCCACTACCACAAACCCGGCGCGGGCTCGGTGACGCGGATCGTGGCCGACGCGGCCCCCGAGGGCGTCGCCGTCGTCGGCGCGTTCCACAACCTCGCAGCTGGCCGCCTCGCGAACCTCGACGCGGAGCTCGGGATCGACACGCTCGTGATCGGCGACGACGGGGACGCGAAGGGGATCGTGACGGATATCGCCGAAGGGATCGAGGGGCTCCGCGCGCTCGACGCCGGCGGGCTCGCGAACGCTCCCGAGATCGAGGGGCTCACGCCGCTCCTCATCAACGTCGCGAGCAACAACGCGGGGTTCCACGACCTCGGGATCCGGTTCCGGTAGGTCGGCGACTCGAGGACGCCGTGACGCCGGCGTGGCCTCAGCTCGAGATCCGATCCGCTTCCCGTCCGGCCGTTCCGTTAGGCCTTTGCGCGGCCGTCCCCTCCCTTCGGTAGATGGAGTACCTGGAGCGCCGGGTCGCGCTGGTCGAAGAACGGATCGAGGCGGTCATCGACCGCGTCGAGCCCGCCGAGCTGTCCGACGAGCTCGCACACGTCGTGCTCGCGGGCGGCAAGCGCGTGCGCCCGGCGGTGACGATCCTCGCCTGCGAGGCGTTCGACGGCGACGCCGACGACGCGGTCGACTTCGCGGCTGGCATCGAGTTCGTCCACAACGCCTCGCTCGTGATCGACGACATCATCGACCGCTCGGACGTCCGCCGCGGGACGCCCTCCGCGTGGGCCGAGTTCGGCTACGGTCCGGCGATGATCACGAGCGACGGGCTCCTCGGCGAGGCGTTCGCGCTCTTCTCGGCCGACGAGCGGGCGATGCGGACCGTCGCCGAGGCGATGGTCGAACTCGGCGAGGGGGAAGCGACGGAGCTCGCTGCCCGCCCGACCACGGAGGCCGAGTACATGGAGCTCGCCCGCCGGAAGACCGGCGCGCTGTTCCGTGCTGCCGCGGAGCTCGGCGCGGTCGCGGGCGGCGCGGAGCCGTCCGCGATCGAGTCCTTCGGCGAGTACGCCGAGCGCGTCGGCGTCGCCTTCCAGATGCGCGACGACGTGCTCGACGCCACCGCCGACGCCGACGACCTCGGGAAGCCGACCGGTCAGGACGCCGAGATGGACCGGCCGAGCGTCGTCCAGGTGACCTCGCTCTCGCCGGCGGAGGTCGACGAGCGGGCGCGCAGACAGTCCGAGCTCGCGCTCGCCGCGCTCGAGGAAGCGGACCCGCCCGAGACGGAAGCGCTCGAGTACCTCCGCGATCTGGCGGAGTTCGTCGTCGTCCGCGAGCGGTAGCCGACGCGGAGTGGCCCGTTCGTGGATACCCTCGCCCGGCTGAACTTCGATGTATTCATACTTGTGCGATCGCGATCATTGGCATGAACCGCGCAGAGAAGGCGGCCCTCCAGCTACAGGCGGTCGCCGTGTTGCGGACGCTGAAGGAGACGCGGACGTACGAGGAGCTGTCGACGCTCACGGGGTTGCCGGCGGGCGACCTCAACCGGTACGTGAACGGCCACGTGCTCCCCGGTGCCGACCGGGCGCGCGAGGTCGTCTCCGAGGTCGGCCGCGACGCACTCGCCGACGAACTCGTCGCCCGCGTCGCCTTCGACGACGAGGGATACGTCGACAATAGCGGCGTCGTCTTCGATCAGTCCTTCCTCGATCTGGTCGCGCCCGTCGCCGCCGAGACCTTCGAGTTCGCCTCGCCCGACGTGGTGCTCACCGCAGCGACCGACGGGATCACCCTGGGCGCGGCGATGGCCTCCTTCTTCGACGCCCGGCTGGCGTACGCCAAGAAGTCGAAGGAGACCGCGGTCGAGGAGTTCATCGAGTCGCGCCAGCGGCTCGCCTCCGGCATCGAGCTCACCTACTACCTGCCGAAACGCGCCATCGAGGCGGGCGACACCGTCCTCGTCGTCGACGACCTGATCCGGTCGGGCGAGACCCAGGAGCTCCTCCTCGACATCGCGCTTCAGGCCGACGCCGACGTCGTCGGCGTGTTCACGCTCATCGCCGTCGGCGACGAGGGGATGCGTCGGGCCCGCGAGATCACCGACGCGCCGGTGGGTGCGCTGACCACCTTCGAGTAGGGATCGAACCCGTCTCTGTGTCGTCTCGCACGCACGTTCGGCCAATTCTTGCCGTCGAGAGGACGGATCGCGCGGGGCACTACCCATACTTGTGTATATCTGCGCATTTCAGGTAGCAATGTTTATGTTTGACACCGGGAGTATCCACGAGTAACCAATGGGGATCGCAGACACGTTGGCGACGCGGTTCGACGTCGAAGGGCACGGGTCGGACTTCCGGACCGAGTTGGTGGCGGGGCTCACGACGTTCCTCGCGATGTCGTACATCATCGTGGTGAACCCGTTCATCCTCGCCGAGGCGATCCAGATCCCGGGCTACGAGTTCTTCGAGGTGGTCCAGATGATCGCGATCGCGACGATCCTCTCCTCGGCGCTCGCGACGCTCGTGATGGCGCTGTACGCCAACCGGCCGTTCGGGCTCGCCCCCGGGCTCGGGCTCAACGCCTTCTTCGCGTTCACGGTCGTGTTGGGCCTCGGGATCCCGTGGCAGACGGCGCTGGCGGCCGTCTTCGTCGAGGGCGTGCTGTTCATGGCCCTGACCGCTATCGGCGCCCGCGAGTACGTCATTCGGCTGTTCCCCGAACCCGTGAAGCGGTCGGTCGGCGCCGGGATCGGGCTGTTCCTGCTTTTCATCGGCTTCCAAGAGCTCCAGATCGTCGTCCCCGACGACGCGACGCTCGTCACGCTCGGCGGGATCTTCGGGAACCCGTGGGCGATCCTCGGCCTCGCCGGACTCGTGTTGACGTTCGCGTTGTGGGCGCGGAACGTCACCGGGAGCATCGTGATCGGCATCCTGGTCACGTCGGCTGCGGGGTGGGCGCTCACCCTCGGCGGGCTCTTCGACCGCGGGACGGTCACTCCCGAGACGCTGCCGTCCGCCCAGTACGACATCACGCCGCTCGCGGGCGCGTTCGTCGACGGGCTCGCCGGCGTCGACCCACTCACGTTCGCGCTGGTCGTGTTCACGTTCTTCTTCGTCGACTTCTTCGACACCGCCGGGACCCTCATCGGCGTCTCGCAGTTCGGCGACTTCCTCGACGACGAGGGTGACCTGCCGGAGATGGACAAGCCGCTGATGGCCGACGCGGTCGGCACCACCGCCGGCGCGGTGCTCGGCACCTCCACCGTGACGACGTTCATCGAGTCGTCGACCGGCGTCGAGGAGGGCGGTCGGACCGGCCTCACCGCGCTGGTCGTCGCGCTCCTGTTCCTCGCCTCGCTCGCCGTGATCCCGGTCGTGGCCGCCATCCCCTCGTACGCCTCCTTCATCGCGCTGATCGTCGTCGGCGTGATGATGCTCCAGGGACTCGTCGAGGTCGACTGGAACGACCCCGCGTGGGCCGTCTCCGCCGGCCTCACCGTCACCGTGATGCCGTTCGCCTACTCCATCGCCGACGGGCTCGCTGCGGGCATCGTCGCCTACCCGATCATCAAGGTCGCGACCGGCGAGTACGACGACGTCGACCTCGGCCAGTACGTCATCGCGGCCCTGCTCGCCGTCTACTACGTGCTCCAGACGCGCGACGTGATCCTGTAGCGCGGCCGTCGGTATCGTCGGGGGTGAACCGTCGCGGTACGTCCGTGCGCGCTGGGTACACCGACCGCCGAGGTTCTTTATCTCCCCGGCCCGTATCCACGAGCGATGACGGACCTGAAACTCTACGAACTGGAGAGTTGCCCGTACTGTGCGAAAGTCAGGGAGACGCTCGCCGAACTCGGCCTCGAGTACGAGTCGGTCGTGGTCCCGCGCGCACACGGGGACCGGACCGAAGTCGAGGAGGTGAGCGGCCAGACGGGCGTTCCCGTCCTCGTCGACGAGGCGAACGGGATCGACGGGATGCCCGAGAGCGACGACATCGTCGAGTACCTCCAGGAGACGTACGGGAGCGCGAGCTAGACGCGTCGAGGGGGAGGTTCCGAAGGCCAACGTTGATACGCCCCGAGGCGAATCTACGCGTATGGACTTCCCTCGCCTCCCGAGACAGCGATGGGCGAGGGCGACGCTCGGGCTCTCGCTACTCTTCGCGATCGGTTCGGTCGGTTATTTCACGACGATCGGCGCACCCTTTCAGGGCGTCGCGCTCGGCGTGCTGATTCTCGGCGCCGGCTACTGGGAGTACAAAAAGAAGCTCCACGAGAAGCGGGTGGCGAGACAGTACGAGGCCGAAGCCGAGGAGCAACGCCGCGAGAACGGTCGCTGAGCCGTGCGACGTCCTCCAGCCGGCAGCCGTTTCGGTTTCCCTCCGGTCGCCCGCCGTTTCGACTCCGCTCCCGGAAGTCACGGGTTTCATGTGTGAGAGCGGCGATCACTCGTTCATGAGTGATGAACGCGAGGACGTGTTGGATGCGATGGACTGGTTGCTCGACAGCCTCGAGTCCGACGACGCGGTGTCGTACGCGGAAGTGGGCGGCGTCTACCAGGAGAAGACCGATATCGTCGTCACCGACGACGGTCCCCGAAACCGGACGGCGTTCACCGAGACGGGCGTGTGGCTCCGTGTCTTCGCGGACGGTGCGGCCGACTACCGCTACACGAACTCGCTCGACGAGGAGGCGCTCCGCGACGAGGCCGACCGCGCGATCCGAAGCGGCCAGGTGCTCGCCCAGGATGAGCCGGGACGCTTCGACGCCTACACCACCCACCGGGGGACCCACGGCGGCTGGGCGAGCGAGGGGATACACGAACGCGACCTCGACGAGAAGGTCTCCGTGATCGAGGCGGGGCTCGCGGCAGCCGACGACCTCGACCTCGACCGACGATGGGCCAACTACAACGACGCCCACATCGAGGAGGCGGTCGGAACCACGACCGGTAGCGTCGTCCGAACGACGCTCGACCGGGCGCGGGTGAACTTCAGCCTCACCCTCGCCGACGGGCCGAAGGTGAGCCGATACGCCGGCTCCACCGAGGGGGCCGCCTTCCTCGAGGAAGTCACGGACGCCTTCGAGGTTGCCGCCGCCGACGCGCGGGCGCTCGCGAGCGCCGACCCGGTCGATACGTCGCCCGGCGAGACGACCGTCGCGTTGAGTCCGGAGGCGGCCGGCCAGCTGTTCCACTTCGTCTCCCACTATCTCGAATGCGACACCTGCTATATGGGACTGAGCCCCTACGCCGTCGGCGACCGGATCGGTCCGGCAGAGCTCGCGATCGAGGACACGGTCCACGCCGGCTCCTGGACGGCCCGCGCCTACGACGCCGAGGTCAAACCGACCACGCCGACGCGCCTGGTCTCGAACGGGCGGATCGAGCGACTACTCCACAACACGACCACCGCTGGGGAGGAAGACACGTATCCGACGGGCAACAGCGTGCCGAGCCTCGGGTTCTCCGAACCGCCGCGGATCCACGCCCGCCACCTGGAGGTCGCCGCCGGCGACGCGGACGCCACTGCGCTCCGCGCGAACGCCGACGTGTACGTCGAACGGTTCAAGCGGCCGTGGTTCCGCGACGAGTTCGAGCGCGTCCAGCGCTCCGGCGTCTTCCCGGCGAGCGCCCTCTACGCGAAGGACATCGACCGGAAGAGCATCGACAGTCCCGACCGCGGCTCCGCCGAGTTCCCGATCGCCGAGGCGTACCGGCTCGAAGACGGCGAGCGTGCCGGCCGAGTCGACGGCATGTCGCTCGAATACACCCCGGACGCGCTCCGGACCGTCTCCCGGATCGGCGACGTTCGGCGGACGGTGACCGGCGTCTGTGACAAACACAAGTCCCGGCTCCCGTTCGCGGTGACCGCTCCCGGCGTTCGAATGGAAGCGCCTCTCACGGAGCGAAACTAGCCCTCGTCGACGAAACTAGTCGTCGTCGGTGAACCTACCCCTCGTCGGCGAAGCCGTATCGTGTTGTCGACCGGGAACGACCCGGACGGTCGACGGGAGAAACTAGTCGTCCGCGGGCGTGGATTCGGGCTCCTCGCCCGTCTCCGCCGCGCTCGGGGTTCCGGTCATCTCCTCGTAGGGGTCGTATCCCTCCGCGCTGTCGTAGAGGTGACAGGCGACGTCCTGTTCGAAGTCAGTCTTCGCCTCCAGCGGCGGGATGACCTGGTCACACACGTCGCCGATGTACTCCGAACACCGGGCCTTGAACCGACACCCGGTCGGGATGTCGATGACGTCGCCGACCTCGCCCTGAAGCTCGACCCGCTCGCGGCCGACCGAGGGATCGGGAACTGGCACCGCGTTGATGAGCGACTGCGTGTACGGGTGCTGTGGGTTCTCGATGACCTGATCGGTCGGCCCCTTCTCGACGATCTTGCCCATGTACATGATCGCCAGCCGGTCACACATGTGCCGGAGTAGCGAGAGGTCGTGGCTGATGTAGACGACCGAGAGGCCGAACTCGTCGGTCATCCGGTCGAGGAGCGATAACACCCCGGCACGGAGGCTCACGTCCAGCATCGACACCGGCTCGTCGGCGACGATGAAGTCCGGGTCGAGCACGAGCGCGCGCGCGATGGCGACCCGCTGGCGCTGCCCGCCGGACAGCTCGTGGGGGTACTGATTGAAGTACTGCTCGGGCGGGAGCAGCTCCGCGAACTCCAGCGCGCGCTGGACCCGCGCCGTCTCGTTGCGGATGTTGTGGATCCGCAGCGGCTCGGCGACGGTGTCGTACACCGTCATCCGCGGGTTCAGGCTCTCGAAGGGGTCCTGGAAGATCATCTGCGCGTTCTGACGGAACTGCTTGACCTCCTCGTCGCTCGCCTCCGAGAGGCGCGTGCCGTCGTAGACGATGTCGCCGGCGGTCGGGTCGTGGAGCTTCACCAGCGACATGCCGGTGGTCGTCTTCCCACAGCCGGACTCGCCGGCGAGCCCGAGGGTCTCCCCCGCACGGAGCTCGAAGCTGACGCCGTCGACCGCGTGAACGTAGTCGGGCGATCCCCTGCCGAAGCTCTCGACCAGGCTGGCGATCCAGCCCTGGTTGACCTTGAAGTGTTTCTTCAGGTCGTCGACCTCGAGCAGGACTTCGTTTCGGCTCATTCCTCGAGACCCCCGTCGGTGGCGGCGGCGGTCTGTCTCCACGTCCCCGGGTCGTCCGCGTACGGCCGGAGCTCGGTGTCTATCTCGTCAGCGTAGTGGCAGTACGAGCGGAGCTCGTTGTTGTAGTGTGCCTCCGGCTCCTCCTCGCGGCACCTGTCGGTCGCCATCGGACACCGTTCGGCGAACCGGCACCCCTGCGGCGGGTCGATCAGCTCGGGCGGGTAGCCCGCGATCGAAAGCAGGTCCTGGTCGGTCTTCATGATGTTCGGGAACGCACGCTTCAACCCGATCGTGTACGGGTGATACGGCTGGCCGAATATCTCCTCGACGGGGCCCTCCTCCGCGACCTTCCCCGCGTACATCACGAGGACGCGGTCGCAGGTCTCGGCCACGACGCTCACGTCGTGGGTGATCACGAGCATGGAGGAGTTGATCTCCTCCTGGATCGAGCTCATCCGCTTGAGGATCTGGTCCTGCATGATCACGTCGAGCGCCGTGGTCGGCTCGTCCGCCAACATCAACGACGGCTCGAGCGCGAGCGCCATGGCGATCATGGCCCGCTGCCGCATCCCACCGGAGAACTGGTGGGGGTAGTCGTCGGCGCGGTCCGGGTCGAGGCCGACGAGTTCGAACATCTCGGTCACGATCTCGTCGGACTCGACGCGACCGGTTCCGGGGCGGTGCGTCTCGATGGCCTCCACGATCTGTTCGCGGATGGTGTACACCGGGTCCAGCGAGTTCATCGCCGACTGGGCGATCATGGAGATCTCCTCCCACTTGAGGCGACGCCGCTGGGCGGTGGTCATCTCCGTCAGGTCCTCACCCTTGAAGTTGATGCTCCCGCCGTTGATGTAGCCGGCGTCGGGGAGGATCCCGATGATCGCCTTCGCGAGCGTGGTCTTTCCACAGCCCGACTCTCCGACGACGCCGAGGTTCTCGCCCTCTTCGAGTTCGAAGGAGACGCCGTCGACCGCCTGTGCCGGCCCCTCCTCGGTTTCGTAGTAGACTTCGAGGTCTTCGACTTCCAGTTGACTCATTGTATCTTGGGGTTAGTGATCTCTTCGTAGCCACGGCCGATGAGGAAGCCGCTGATGACGAGCAGGCCGATACAGATCCCCGGCGGCACGAACCACCACCAGGCGCCGAACGAGAGCGCCGAGTAGGCCCGGGAGGCCTGTAGCATCGTTCCCCACGAGACCGTGTTGGGGTCGCCGAGGCCGATAAACGAGATGCCCGCCTCGGCGAGGATCGCCCACGCGATCCCGAACGATCCGTAGAGGAACGTCATCGGGAGCACGTTGGGCGCGAGGTGTCTGCTGATTATGTGCCAGTCGCCGGCGCCGGCGACCTCCGCGGCCTTCACGAACGGCCGCTCACGTAACGACAGCGACTGCGAACGGATGACGCGGGCGGTCGAGCGCCACTGGAGGATGATCAGCGCGAGGATGATGTTCCAGAGGTCGGGGCCGAGCACCGCGACGAGGACGATGACCGTCGGCAGAAGCGGCATCCCGTACAGGAAGTCGACGATCCGCATCAGCGCGTCGTCGACCTTCCCACCGTAGTAGCCCGCGACGAGCCCGACGAGCGTGCCGATGCCGGCGGTGAAGATCGCGGCGATGAGCCCGACCAACAGCGCGGCGCGCGTGCCGTACACGAGCTGGCTGAAGATGTCGAACCCCTCGGCGGTCGTTCCGAGGAGGTACTCGGTGTCCCCGCCGAGCAGCGAGGGTTCGGCCCACTTCGCCTGGATGATGCCGGCGTCACCCTGGTACTGGCGCTCGAGCGGCCTGTGGGTCGCGATGAACGGCGCGAAGACCGCGATGACCATGAACGCTGCCACGGTGAGCATCGAGAGCTTGACCGACAGCTCGTCGGTCAGCTTCGCCCAGTGTTCCTTCAGGGTCTCCCGCCAGAGGCGGGCCGTCCGCTCCCACTTGTTGATCTCTTCGTCGGAGCCGCTGTCGTCGAGGTCGGTGTATATCGACCCGGTCGATTGTTCTTCTTGGGCCATTGGTCTAGTCGTAAGTCACGCGTGGGTCGAGGTAGCCGTACGCGAGGTCGGCGATGAAGTTCAGGAAGATGATGGTCGACGCGAGCACGATGAACGTCCCCTGTGCGACGGGGAAGTCGCGCCGAAGGACCGCACGGACCATCTCCCGACCGATTCCCGGCCACGCGAACACGGTCTCGATGAGGACGCTCCCACCCACGGCGTATCCCAGGGCGATCGCGGCCGCCGTGATGATCGGCAAGAGCGCGTTGCGAGCGGCGTGTTTGAACATGATCGTCCGCTCCGTGAGCCCCTTGGCCCGGCAGACGTCGATGAAGTCCTCGGAGAGCACCTCGAGCATGCTGGTCCGCATGATCAAGAGCGGGTATCCCATGTAGTAGAACGCCAGCACGGCCGCCGGCGCCATGAGGTGTTTGAGGAAGTCGACCGTGAAGACCATATCGAAGAACCCGGTGCTCTGTCCGCCCGTCCCCAGGCTGGTCATGCCGCTCATCGGGATGACCCCCAGTTCGGCGCCGAAGATCCACAGAACGATGAGCCCGACGTAGAAGGTCGGCACGCTCCGGGCGGTCAGCGCGGTGATGACCGTGCTCCGCTCGAACCGGGAGCCGCGGTACCACCCCGAGAACACGCCGAGCGTGATGCCGAGGATGTACGCGATGACGAACGCCGTCAGCATCAACACGAGCGTGTTCGGCATGTACGTCGCGATGATGTCGGTGACGGGCTGGTTCGAGTGGAACGACTGGCCGAAGTTCAACACGACGAGGTTCTCGAGGAACCTGAAGTACTGGACGTACAGCGGGTCGTTGAGCCCGTAGCTCTCGATGAGCTTGTTCCGGGCCTCCTGGGTCATCCCCGAGGAAATGACGTACGACGTCGGATCGCCAGGCATGAGCCTGAACAGCCCGAACAGTACGGTTCCGACCGCCCACAACGTCACGACGAGTTGGAGCGTGCGTCTGACAACGAAGCTAGCTTTTCCCATGTTACTTAGTCACTGGTATCCTTGTGATTCGTTTAAAGATTGCGCCGTGAGGGTCCAAAACGGTGGTTCGTCCTATTCGGGTGCCTGGAGCGCGCCGTCCTCGTAGCTGTAGCCGGCCTCCTCGAGGCGGCTACGCCCGGCTTCGACGCTCTCCTCGTACTCCGTTACGTCTTCGGTGTGGAGCGGACCGAACGCCGGCGACACGATGTTGAAGCCGGGCTCCGGGAAGCCGAAGAGGATCTGGTCGACGATGGGCGTCCGCGGGATGGCCTCGTACAGCGCCCTGCGGAGCACGGGGTCGTCGAGTCCCTCCTCGCGCTCGTTCGCGGTGAAGTGCCAGAAGGTCGGGGCGAGCTCGGACTCGACGGTTATGACGTCCTCGTCCTGGTTCTCGTTGAGCTGGCGGTCGAGCCGGCCGAACGGCTCGTAGTTGAGTTCGCCCTCGAGGAGGTTGTCCCAGACGGTCGACGCCTCGGGGATGACGCGCCAGAAGCGTCGATCGAAGTCGACGGGCGCGAAGTGGTCCTCGAACTTCGTCATGCCGAACTCACTGCCCTCCTCCCAGTAGTCGAACATCATCGGACCGCTGCCGACCGGCTCCTCGATGTCCTGCTGGCTCGGGTTGTCGCGGTCGGCCCACTTGTGCTCGGGGATGATCGGGATGAGGTTCGCGATGCCGAGCTGGAACGGTCCGAAGGGCTCGGACATGTTGATCCGGACCGTCTCCTCGTCGACGACCTCTGCGCCCTCGAGGTACTGCGTCTGCGTGGAGTAGTACGGAACCTCGTTCTCGACGATGTAGTTGTACGAGAACGCGACGTCCTCGGCGGTGAGGTCCTCGCCGTCGTGCCACGAGTGGTCCGTCCGGATGGTGTACTCGACCGTGGTCTCGTCGACGCGGTCGATCTCCGTCGCGAGACTGACGTCCAGGGCCGGCTCGGCGTCGGCGTTGAGCTGGACCAGGTAGTCGTACATCATGTTGAACTGGTAGACGTGCTTGTTCTCGCCGTTGTGGCCGAGCACGTTCATCGTGGAGAGGGTCTCCGGCCAGTACCCCTTCAGGGTATCCTCGCCGCCCTCCATCTCCAGGTTGATCATCGTCCAGTAGGAGTTGAACCCGGTCGCGAGGTCCGGCTCCCAGTTGCTGCTCTGCTCGTTGTTGTAGACGCCGAGCATCGGCATGTGCGTGATCGGCATCATCGGCGCGTCGTCCACGATGCTCCGCTGGATCTCGTGGCACTGCTCGATCCGGGTGTCCGCGTCCGGCTCGGCCAGGTAGTTGCCCATCAGCTCGTCGAGCTCCTCGTTCTCGTAGCCGGAGTAGTTGCCGTCGCCCGATCCGGTGTTGCCGGAGTTGAGCAGGTTGTCCAGCTCGGTCACCGGCTCCGTGACGAAGAACGTGTGCCACGTCGCGAAGCTGTAGTCGTACTCCTCGGAGACGCGGCTGAACAGCGTCCCCCACTCGAGCACGTCGACCTCGATGTCGAGGCCCATCTCCTCGTCGAACTGGCTCGCGATGAGGTTGATCGCGTCGTGTCGCGGCGGGTTGTAGCTCTGTGCGTTGTTGGTGTAGGTGTACGTCGGGAGGTTGCTCTCGCCGCTGGACCCGTCGTCATCGCCGGAGCCGTCGTCGCCGGAGCCGTCGTCGCCGGAGCCGTCGTCGCCGGAGCCGTCGTCGCCGCCACCGCCGCCGCCGGAACAGCCGGCGAGGGCCGTGATGCCGACCGTTCCGCCGGCGGTAGTCGCTTTCAGGAAGTCGCGTCGTCTCATGTCCGCGTCTGACCTAACCATGGATCAATGCTCCGTTTCGCTAGGAAGTATATAAATATGTGGTTCATCCACTCCGTCAGTTGTCTATTACCAGATCATGAACGTGGAGGGTAATGATCTGTGCGTATATCCTCCTCTCATGGCTATTACTACTGATTTTCTTTCCATCATGGTCGTTACTGATGAATGATCGCGATCTGAAGCCCGCGTTCGATCCCACCGGTTCAATCCCAGAACGACTGCGTTCGCGCGTACTCGCGCTCCTGCCGTAACACGTCCCGGTAGAACTCGTCTTCGTCCTCGCGCAGTCGGTTGATGATCCGGGCGGCGTTGTGGGGGCCGACGCCGCGGGCGGCCATCGCGATCACCGCCCGTTTCCCGTGTGACTGGACCAGACTCGCTGCCCGATGTGCTCGCTCGGTGCGACGCACCTCCTCGTCGTCCTTGTCCGTCGCACGGACGGCGGCGACGGTCTCCTCGTCCCACGGGTTCAACGCCGCGACCCGTGTGGAGCCGCACTCGGGACACTCCGGCCGGTCCCCGACCCGACGGACCTTCGTGGTCCGCTCCCAGTCCGTACAGTGGAGACAGAGGAGGCGGACCCGGTCGTTCCGGATCCGTTCACGGACCGTCTCGATCACGTCGGCGTCGGCGTTCTCGGGTACGAGGAACTCCGTCCCGGCCGACCGGCCGGCGGTGCCGATCGGCGTCCGTTCGCGGGCGGTCTCGAGGGCGACCCGTCCGGACCGGATCCCCGCGAGGACGTCGGCCGTCTCCGCGACCGCGAGGTCGGCGTGGAACACCTCCCGGAGCGCCTCGTCGTAGACGGGCGTCCCCTCCAACGCGGCGAGCAGGCGGTCGCCGCCGAACTTCCCGCGTCCCTCCCGGTAGCGCTTGACCGAGCCGAACTTCGCGGCGACCTGCGCGAGCGTGAACTTCAGCGCGTCGGAGTTCTTCACGGCGATCTCGAGGTACGCCTCCAGACCCGCCGGGTCGGTCGTCTCGAGGACCTCCCGGAACGTCCCGGGACCGACCCCGCTCGGCACCTCGAACTCGACGCGGTAGGGGTCGACGTCGATCCCCACCGACGACCCCGCGCGCTGGCCGACGAGCGCGGCGAGCAGGCGCGCGAGCGTCTCGTTGACCTCGTGACCGAACGCCGCGTTCACGGCGACGGTTCGCGCACTTCCCTCGATCACGACCCGCTCGTCGGTCGGCACGGGGTGGCCCGCGTCGACGTGGTCGACGACCGGTTTCAGCGCGGCAGCGATCGTCCGCTCGTCGGCCGGGTATCGCCCGGCCAGCTCGCCCGCGACCGCCGCCGGCGTCGCCCCGGCCTCGAGCGCGCTCGCGACCTCGCCGCGCATCCGCCCGACCTCCTCGGCGACCGGCTTCGGCACGGGGATCTCCCGGCCGACCCACGAGGGCACCTCCCCGGCGGGATCGGCGATCGGCGCGACCTCGACGCGCTCCTCCTCGTCGTCGACCGCCGTGATCCGCCACATCTCGCCGCGCTGGACGAACGTCTCGCCCGGCCCGGCGAAGTTCACCACGAACCGCTCGTCGAGCGTCCCGATGCCGCGTCGCGACGACATGTCGTACACCTCGTAGGTCGACTCGTCGGGGATCATCGAGAGGTTCGCGTAGAAGTACTGCCAGGTGCCGCCGGACTTCTCGAGGGTGTCCGTCCCCTCGTCGAGCCACAACAGCCGGTTCCCGTCGAGCTCGCGGACGACCTCCTGAAACGTCGGCTCCGAGAGGTCCCGGAAGGGGTACGCGTTCGTGATCGTCTCGTAGACCCGCCGGGCGTGGACCTCGCCCTCGTCCATCACCACGCCGACGACCTGGTTCGCGACCGTGTCGAGGCTGCCGTGATGGATGCTCGCGGGCTCGACGAGCCCCTCGCCGGCCCGCCGGGCGATCGCCATCGCCTCCAGCGTGTCGTCGCCTCCCCGCGTCACCACGGTCCCCTCGGAGACTCGGTCCCGCCGGTGGCCCGCCCGCCCGACCCGCTGGAGCAGCCGGGCGACCTCGCGGGGGCTCCCGTACTGGACCACGTGGTCGACGCGGCCCACGTCGATGCCGAGCTCCATCGAGGACGTACAGACGAGCCCGTCGACCGCGCCGCTCTTGAAGCGGTCCTCGACGTCGACGCGGACCTCCTTCGAGAGCGAGCCGTGGTGGACCTCGATCGTCACCGCCTCGCAGGCGGGGTCCCTCCCGGCGAGCGTCTTGAACCGCGAGCCGAGCGCCTCCGCGGTCTGTCTCGTGTTGACGAAGATCAGCGTCGACTCGTGGTCGGCGACGACCTCGCGGATCGTCCTGACGTGGCTCGCCGTCGTCTCGTCGGTCGCGAGCTCGCCCGCGAGCTGTGAGTCGCGGTCGGTGATCTCGGGGTCGAGCACCCGCACGTCGGTCCGCGTCCCGGCTGTGACCTCGACCGTCTCGAACTCGCGGTCGCCCGGCCGGTCCGGGTCGCGCCGCCCGCACCCGACGAGGAACCGCCCGACCTCCTCGGGCGAGCCCACGGTCGCGGAGAGCCCGATCCGCTGGAACGGGCCGGCCACGCGCCGGAGCCGTTCGAGCCCGACGGTGAGCTGGGCGCCGCGTTTGGCCGACGCCAGCTCGTGGACCTCGTCGACCACGACGTGTTCCACGTCCTCCAGGGCCGTCCGCATCTTCGACCCGGTCAGGATCGCCTGGAGCGTCTCGGGCGTCGTGATCAGCACGTCCGGCGGGTCGTCGGCCTGCTTCGACCGCTCGTACCGGGTGGTGTCGCCGTGGCGCACCGCGACCGCGACGTCCAGCCGGTCGCCCCACCACTCCAGCCGGTCCATCATGTCGCGGTTGAGCGCGCGCAGCGGGGTCACGTACAGCGCCGAGATCCCCTCGCACTGCTCCTCGCCGGGCGCGTCGCGCGCACGGTGGATCGAATCGAGGACGGGCAACATCGCCGTCTCCGTCTTCCCCGTGCCCGTGGGGGCCAACACGAGCGCGTTTCTCCCCGCCGAGAGCGGCGGGATCGCCTTCCGCTGTGGCTCCGTCGGCGTCGAGAAGCCCCGCTCGGAGAGCGCCTCCCGGACGTCGCCTCCGAGGTGCGTGAACGCCTCCATCCCCGACGGTTCCGACATCACCGAACGTTGGGCGCTCGGCCGATTAAGGTCGTCGGCGTCCGGGCGTCGCTCGGTAGGCGTCGTCGGCGTCCGGGCGTCGCTCGGTAGGCGTCGTCGGCGTCCGACGCGGCGGCCCGCGTCACAGCTCCAGCGTCGCCGCGACCTCGCGGAACTCGGCGTCGTACAGGTCCAGCGCGTGGACCCGCCAGCGGACCGGACCGAACTCGTCTCCGGCGTCGACGAGGCGGCTCACAGCCGCCGGGTCGCCGCCGCGCGCCAGCGTGACGTGGGGGACGTACGCCGGACCCTCGACCCCCTCGATCGTGCCGTAGTCCGCACACAGCCGACGGTGGAGCCGGACGAGCGCGTCGCTCTCGACGTCGAGGTAGACGACGGGGCCGGACCCGGACGCCGGGGCCTCGAACGCGTCGATCCCGACGACCGCGACCGCGAAGGGATCGACCGACGCGAGGAGCGGTCGGAGTCGGTCGCGGAGGCGGTCGTGGGCGGCCGGCCGCGGCGGCGGGTCGCCCGCGTCCGCGGTCACGTCCGCGACGCCGAACCGCTTACAGACCAGGGTGTGCCGGTCGCGGACCCGATCGAATCCCGAGAGTTTCGGCTGGAGATCGTCCGCGAGACGCCCCACGGCGGGCGGGAGCGGGACGTTGAGGCTGAACACGGTCGGACGCGATCAGATCCGATCGGCGAGCCGTAAGGCGATCAGGACGACGATGACGAGGACGATGAGCGTCGGTAGCGCGTCGAGCAGTGCGAAGGTCAGGTCCAACACGGTCCCGAGGATCTCCAGGAGAAGCCACACGATCGCGAGCCCGAGGAGGACCTTCAGGAGGTCGTCGACGTCGAGCGCAGCACGGTCCATGCCGACGGGGACGGTCGGACCGGGCAAAAGCCCACCGGAGCGGGTGGCGGCCGTCGACCGAAGGGGCCGGCGACGCGGCTCGGGCGACGGGGACCGATCAGGCGGTTAAAGACCCCTGCCGGACCAACGACGGGCATGAGCCTGATCGCGTTCGACTTCGACGGCACGCTCTCCGACTCCGAGATGACGGTGTTGCTCGCGGAGCGGGCGGGAGTCGCCGACGAGGTGGCCGAGATCACGGAACGGGCGATGAACGACGAGATCAGCTACGCCGAGAGCCTCTACAGCCGCGCGGAGCTACTCGGCGGACTCCCCGAGACGGAGGTGGACGCCGCGTTCGACGCGGTCCGGCTCCGACCGGGCGCGGCGCGGCTGATCGAGCGGCTCCGGGCCGACGGCCATCACGTCGCGGTGCTCACCGGCGGCTTCGATCACGGGGTCGAGCGCGCGCTCGAACGCGAGGGCGTCGAGGCCGACACGATAGTCGCCAACCGGCTCCCGGTCGCGAACGGGACGCTCACCGGCGAAGCGGAGGGACCCCTGATCGAGGGCACCAAGGACCACGCGCTGGAGGACCTCGCTGCGGAGCTCGGCGTCCCCATGGCGTCGACGGTCGCGGTCGGCGACGGCGCGAACGACCTCCCGATGCTCGAGGTCGCGGGCCTCTCGGTCGGGTTCGTCCCGAAACCGGCCGTCAGACCGGTCTGTGACGCGGTGGTCGCCTCGATGTACCGCCTCGGGAAAGTGTTGGAGGCGCACGGCGTGCTCTCGGAAAACGCCTAAGCTTAATCGCTGTGGGGCCGAAGGGGTTGACATGGTCGTCGTTTCGTGGAGGCAACGGTGATCCCCACGCTGACGTACTTGCAGTTCCATCTCGTTTTCACCCTTCCGCTGGTCGCGGCCCTGTGGTACCTCACGCCGGAGTACGATCGCGTCCGTCGGCGACGCGCGACCGTCGGCATCACCGTACTCGTCGCCATCGCCTACGCGTACACGACGCCGTGGATCAGCTACATGATCCGGCGGGGCGCGTGGAGCTACGGCGAGGGTGCCGTGTTCGTCCGCGCGCTCTCGATCCCGCTCGGCGAGTACCTCTTTTTCGGGATCCAGACCGTGATCGCCGGGTTCGTCCTCCACCGGATCGGGTTCGATCCGGCGTTCCGGGAGGGCGACTTCGACCGCCGACCGCGAGTCGCCGGGGTGCTCGTCGGACTCTCGATGGTGGCGGGCGGCCTCTGGCTCGTCTCGCTCGACGACGCGTTCCTCTATCTCGGCGGCCTGATCGCGTGGGTGGGTCCCGTGCTCGCTCTCCAGTGGTCCGTCGGCGGGGGGTACCTCGCCCGGACGCCGCGGGTCTGGCTGACGGTGACGCTCGTCCCGGCCGTGTACTTCTGGATCGTCGACCGGATCGCGATCGGGATGGGGACGTGGGTCCTCTCGACGGAGTTGACGACGGGCGTCGCCGTCCTCGGCCTGCCGATAGAGGAGATGCTGTTCTTCGCGTCGGCCAACCTGATGACCGTGAACGGGCTCGTGTTGTTCGAGTGGGTACTCGACTGGAACGACCGCCGGACAGCTGTCGAGGGGTCGATCGCGACGGTCCCCGACGATGTCGGTCCCGGCAATGACTGACGCGGAGGCGCTCCGGCTCGCCGACAGGTGGTTCACACGGTACCCCGCGGTCGCGATGGCGGCGTTGGTGCCGTTCGGGGCCATCACCCCCTTGCTTCCGGTCGAGTTCGGCGTCGCGACGTTCGTGCTCGGCACGCTGGTCGTCGGGATGGCCCACGGCGCGGTCGATCACTTGGTTCCGTTGCGCACAGCCGGAGGGGACGGGGTGTCGCTCCGGCGGTCGGTCGCGGCCGTCTCGGTCACGTACGCGGTTCTCGGCAGTGCGGTCGTCGTCGCGTTCTTCGCCGCGCCCACAGCCGCGTTCGTCGGGTTCGTCTGTCTCACGTGGCTCCACTGGGGACAGGGCGACGTGGCTGTGCTCGTCCTCGCCGGCGTCGACCACCTCCCGACCCCCGGCGAGCGGGCGCTGACGCTTTTCGTCCGCGGCGGGCTGCCGATGGGCGTCCCGCTCCTGAGTCGTCCCGATGAGTACCGGCTGGTGGCCGAGTGGGTGGTCGGCCTGTTCGTCGCCGACGCGGCCGCCGCCGTCGCCCCGGTCTTCACCCCGTCGACGCGGCTGGCGGTCGGCGCGTCGATGGCGGGGGCGACGTTGCTGTCGGCGGGGCTCGGCTACGGTCGCGTCCGGGCCGGCGCGGACCGGCGGGGGTGGCTCCGGGACGCGGGCGAGACCGCCGTGCTGTGGGCGTGGTTCCTGCTCACTGCGCCCGTCCTCGCGATCGGCGTCTACTTCGCTGCCTGGCACTCGCTCCGGCACGTCGGGCGGCTGACGCTCGTCGACGCGGCCGCCGCGGAACGGCTCGCCGAGGGGGACGTCCGCGGCGCGCTCTCGCGGTTCGCTCGCGACGCCGCGCCGCTCACGCTCGGCGGGTTCCTCGTCGTGGGGGGCGTGGGGCTGGCGGTCCCGTCCGGCGTCGCGGCTCCCGGCGACGTCCTCGCCGTCTCGCTCGTCGCCATCGCGGCCCTGACGCTCCCGCACGTCGTCGTCGTCGCGTGGCTCGACGGGAGACAGGGGGTGTGGCGGCCGGACGGGTCCCGCTGACATGCCCGGCGCGGGCTCACGCGAGGTCGTCCCACCCCGGCGTCCCCGGCGCGCCGACGTCGTCCTCCACCCCGCGAACCAGCCGTTCGCGGGCGTCGTCGTCGAAGTCGACGACCTCCCCGTCGGCTCCCGCCCGCTCGTGCCAGTCGCGGATCGCGTCCCCGGCCCACGAGTCGGCGTCTCCGGCCCGCGACCGCGCGTCGGCCATCCGATCGGGGTCGACGGAGAGCGAGCCCGGACGCGAGCCGGCGGCGGCCCCGACGAACCGGGCACGGTCGTCGTCGGTCGCCTCCTCGTCGCGGAGCAGTGCTACCACGCCCTCGAGGTCGGCCGGGTCGGGGTACGCGAAGACGGTCGATCCGAGCGCCTGCGGGCCGAACGCCGGCGCGGGCAGGTCCGCGGGCGGGGTGTCGTCGAGGAGGCGCTCGCCGCCGCCGCCAGCCTCGACGCGTTCGCACTCGGTCTTCGCGTCGAGCGCGAGGTTGTGACCGGGATACGACGAGCACGTCCGGGGATAGACGTCGTCGCCGTGGATCCGACACTGTAGGGTGGTCGGGTCGAGGAAGACGCAGGCGTCGAGCCAGCGGACGGTCCCGGTACCGATCGGCGCGACGGGCTTCGGCGGCTTGCGGAGGCCGACGACGAAGACCGGCCGGCCCCCGACAGCCGCGAGGTCGATCCCGTCGATCCGGACGCGGTCGTCCCCCTCGGCGGGTTCGAAGAGCCGGGGAGTCATCACGTCGCCCAGTCCGCGGTCGAGGAAGGACACCACCTCGTCGCGGGTGAGCGGCGCGAGGCCGTAGACGTCGTCGAGCGGCGGCCGCCGGCCGCCTCGGCCGGAGCCGGCGGCCTCCGGAGCGAGCGGCCGCCAGTCGACACAGCAGCCGGCACACCCCTCACAGCGGAGCTCCATGGGTCACGTGTGTGGACGGTTCGCACGGCTAAAAGGGATCGGGCGAGGGGTGGGCCCGCGGGGCTGGGACGGAGACGGATCCGCCGGGGGACGGAGACGGATCCGCCGGGGGACGGAGGCGGGTCGGCCGGGAGCTGGGACGGAGACGGATCGGTCGACGAGCCTAGTGGATCCCTTCGGAGATCCGTACCGAGCCGTTGATGATCTCGACGACGATCGTCCGGTCCGGGTCGTCGGAGACGCGAACCGTCGCCGTTTCCGGCTCCGCATCGTCGACGGCGGCCGTGACGGCGTACTCGCCGGGCTGGAGGAGGTTCACCGAGCTGCCGGACTGGTCGGGGAGCAGCCGGTACTCCGCACGGTGGCAACGCTCGCCGTCACGGCGGATCGTCAGCCGGACGTCGTGTGCCGTTTCGGGGTCGTGGTTGCGGACGTGGAGGTCCTCGCTCTCCAGCCGCCAGCGGGTGGTGGCGTCGGTCGTCGCGGACGTCCGGAGGAGGCCGGACGGGGACAGTCTGACCATACGCGATCGTTCGGCGGGAGGGGACATGGGTGTCCCGGAGGCTGAAACGCGCGTTTGTGAGAGCCGGTGACAAACGGCGACCCGCGTCCCCGTGGCGCGCTAGAGTGCGCCCTTCGTGCTCGGCGTGTCGCTCCGTCGCCCGTCGATCCGCGTCGCGTCGTCGAGGGCGCGCGCGAGCGCCTTGAACAGCGCCTCGACCTCGTGGTGGGCGTTGTCGCCCGTCTCGACCGCAGTGTGGAGCGTGAGTCCGGCGTTGTGCGCGAGCGAGAGCGCGAAGTGGTCGGCCATGACGCTCGTGAACCCGCCGATCGACTCCTGGGAGAACTCGCCGGAGAAGTCGTAGTATGGCCGTCCCGAGACGTCGACGACGACGCTCGCGACCGCCTCGTCGAGCGGGACCCGCCGGTCGGCGTACCGCCGGATGCCGCGTTTGTCGCCGAGCGCCTCCTCGAACGCCTCGCCGAGGCAGATCGCCACGTCCTCGACGGTGTGGTGGTCGTCGATGTGGGTGTCGCCGTCACAGCGGACGGTGAGGTCGAAGAGGCCGTGTTTCGCGAACGCCTCGAGCATGTGGTCGTAAAAGCCGATCCCGGTGTCCACCTCGCTCTCCCCGTCGCCGTCGAGTACGAGTGTCAGGTCGATCGTCGTCTCCGCGGTCTCCCGGGAGACGGCCGCGGTCCGGTCGTGCTCGCCCATACCGGCCCGTCGGCGGCGGCTCTTAAGGCGGTTGCGGGTGGGACGACGATGGCTATTTGGCCCGCGCGGGAGTGGGTGTTCGCGGGATGGTTGCTCCAGACGGTTCCGAGGCCCGCGACGGCTCCTCAGCAGAGGTGGGGGGCCCGCCGACCGACCCCGCCGGCCCGGACGCGATCGCCGAGATCGTCGACGCCGACACCGGCGAGGGGGAGCTCGAACGGACGATCGGGCTCTCAGGCGGGCTCGCGATCGGGATCGGGACGATGATCGGCGCGGGGATCTTCGTGTTTCCCGGGATCGCGGCAGGGAACGCCGGACCGGCCGCGTCGCTGTCGTTCGCCATCGGCGCGGTCGTCGCACTGCTCGTGGCCCTGCCGACCTCCGAGCTCGCGACGGCGATGCCGCGCAGCGGCGGCGGCTACTTCTTCATCTCGCGGGGGCTCGGAACCGCGCCGGGCGCGATCGTCGGGATCGGGCTCTGGCTCGGGCTCGTGTTCGCGTCGGCGTTCTACCTCGTCGGCCTCGGGAGCTACGCCGGACAGGTGTTCCTGGAGGCGGGGATCGACCTGCCCGTCGACCCCGCGGTGCCTCTCGGGGTCGCGTTCGGAGCCGGCCTCACGGCGCTCAGCCTCTTCGGGACCGAGAACACCGCGTCGCTCCAGAACGGGATCGTGGCTGTCCTGCTCGTCATCCTCACGCTGTTCTTGAGCTACGGGAGCCTCGACGCGCTCGGCGTGTTCGGAACGGAGAGCACTCCGGAGCGGTTCTTCCCGCCCGGCGGACTGCTACCGGTGCTCCAGACGGCGGCGCTCGTGTTCACCTCGTACCTCGGCTTCGCACAGGTGGCGACCGTCGCGGGCGACATCGAGAACCCCTCGCGGAACCTCCCGCTGGCGATGGTCGCGTCCGTCCTCGTCGTCGGCGTCTTCTACGTCGTCACGGTCTTCGTCGCGACGAGCGCGTTCGGTAGCGCCCGTCTCGGCGAGTTCGGCGAGACAGCCATGGTCGAGGTCGCCCGCGAGTTCGTCGGGTTGCCGGGGGCGATCGCCATCGTCATCGCCGGCCTGTTGGCGACGTTCTCGAGCGCGAACGCGTCGATACTCAGCGCCTCGCGCGCGGTGTACGCCGTGAGCCGGGACGACCTCATCCCCGCGACCGCGAGCCGGATCAACCTCCAGTACGGGACGCCGCACGTCGCCTTGGGGCTGGCCGGCGGGCCGATCGTCGTCCTCACGGCGACCGGGCAGGTGGAGCTGCTCGCGGAGGTCGCCTCCTTCCTCCACCTCGTGATGTACGGACTGATCTGCGTCACGCTGGTCCGGCTCCGTCGCGAACGGCCCGACTGGTACACGCCGTCGTTCCGCTGTCCGGCCGGCCTCGCGGTCGCCGGCGTCGGGGCGCTCGCGAGCTTCGCGCTCATCGCGTTCATGCGTCCGGCCTCGATCGGCGTCGGAGTCGCCGTCATGGTTACAGCCTACGGCTGGTACCGGTACTACGCGACGGACGTCGAACTCGAGGGGAGATTCGAACATGACTGACACGACACGACCGGACGACCCGACAGGAACCGAGACCGACCGCCCCGCGGTGCTCGTCCCGCTGGAAGTGCTGGAGGGCGAGTCGCTCCCGACCGGCACTGCCGAGCTACTCGCGAACGCCCACGTCGTCCTGTTGGGGTACCACGTGCTCCCCGAACAGACGGCCACGGAGCAGGCGAGAGAGCAGTTCGGCGGGACCGCGATGTCGAAACTCGAGGAGTTCGCCGGCGCGCTGGCGGACGCCGGCGCCACCGTCGAGACGCGCCTCGTGTTCACTCACGACGAGCGGACGACGATCGATCGGCTCATCTACGAACACGGCTGCCTCGCCGTGCTCGTTCCGAACGGCACCGAGCGCGTCGAGTCCGTCCTCGTCGCCGTGCGCGGGACCGTCGGGATCGACCGAAACGCGCGGCTCGTCGCCGGCCTGTTCGCCGGCACCGACGTCGCGGTGACGCTCTACCACGTCCTCGCCGACGACGAGACCGTGGACGACGCCGAGACCCTGTTGAACGGGGTGAAGACGGAACTCGTCGAGCGCGGCATGGACCCCGACGGGATCGGGACCCTCGTCGAGGACGCCGAGGTACCGGTCGACGCGATCGCCCGCCACGGCGAGGCCCACGACGCGGTGGTCATGGGCGAGACTGACCCGTCGGTCACGACGTTCGTCTTCGGGATGCCCTCCGAACAGGTGGCGGAGCGGTTCCTCGGCCCGGTGCTGGTCGTTCAACGCGAGCGACCAGCGGACGCCGCCGGCGAGTGACGGGCCGACCGGATCGCCGTCGTCGCCCACGGATCGCCGTCGGCTTCCACGGGTCCCGGTCGACCTCGCACCCGACGCTCAGGCCTCGTCGGCGGCAGCCTGCGCCTCCCGCAGCGTGAACTCCCCCTCGTACAGCGCAGTCCCCACCACGACCGCCGCCGCGCCCGCCTCCTTCAGCGCGACTACGTCGTCGACGCTCGCGACGCCGCCCGAGGCGATCACGGGGACGTCTACCGCCTCGACCACGCTCTCGACCGCCTCGCGGTCGATCCCCTCGAGCTGGCCTTCGACGTCGACGTTCGTGAAGAGGATCGCGCCCGCGCCCAGCCCCTCGTAGCGCGCGGCGGCCTCGGCGGGGTCGAGGCCGGTTCCCTCGGTCCAGCCGCTCACGACGACCTCGCCCTCCTTCGCGTCGAGGCTGACGACGACGCTGCCCGGATGCGTGTCGTCGATCGTTGCGACGATCTCCGGGTTCTCGACCGCCGCAGTCCCGAGGATCACGCGGTCGATGCCCGTATCGAGGAGGCTGTGGGCGTCGTCGGCGGTTCGGATCCCGCCGCCGAGCTGGAGCCCGATCCCGTCGCCGACGGCGTCGATCACCGCCCCGATCGCGTCCGCGTTCGCTCGTTCGCCCTCGAACGCGCCGTCGAGGTCGACCAGGTGGAGCGTCCGTGCGCCCGCGTCGGTCCACCGCGCCGCCGCCTCGACCGGATCGCCGTAGCGTTTGCCCGTGCCACGCTCGCCCGCGACGAGCTGGACGACCTCGCCGTCCTGGACGTCGACTGCCGGGATCACCTCGAACTCGGAAAAGTGGGCTCGATCCATACGGGAACCCAGTCGCGGCCACCGATTAACGTTTGCGAGGCTGTGTCCTCTCCCGGGGGTATCGCGGTCCACGAGGCGTGCGGCTTCCCGCCGACAGCTTCTCGTCGCTCGTCATGTTATGGGATGTCATGGATGACGACGAACACGCGCCGGATCGCGATCTGCTCGTCGGACAGCTCCGACGGCGGCTCGACGTGTCGGAGGGGACGTTGTCGGCGATCGCGGCCGTCCCTCGCCACGAGTTCGTCCCCGAGGCCGAGCGCGACCACGCGTACGAGGACCGCCCGCTCCCGATCGGTCACGGCCAGACGATCAGCGCACCGCACATGGTGGCCGTCATGACCGACCTCCTCGAGGTCTCGGCCGGCGACCGGGTGTTCGAGGTCGGGACCGGTTGCGGGTACCACGCTGCGGTCGTCGCCGAGGTCGTCGGCGACGGGAACGTCTACAGCGTCGAGTACGTTCCGGAACTCGCCGAGGCTGCCCGGGAACGGCTGGACCGTCTGGGGTACGACGTGACCGTTCGGGCCGGCGACGGCCGGACCGCGTTCGCTGACCGGGCACCGTTCGACGCGGCGTACCTGACCTGTGCCGCTCCCGGGGGAGTCCCCGACGAGATCGTCGGGCGGGTGCGCGAGGGCGGCCGTGTCGTCGCCCCCGTCGAGGCCGGAGGTGGCGGGGGTGGGCTCCTCGGTGGCCGGATCGGCGGCGGACAGCGGCTCGTCCGGCTGACGGTCCGCGCGGACGGCGTCGACCGCGAGGACCACGGCGGGGTCAGGTTCGTCCCGATGAGGTGACGACGGGCCCGCACGGAGCGTGCGGTTTTAGACCACCGACCGCCGAGGACGGTCATGGACGAAGCGGCGCTCCGGGCGGACATGATCGAGGGGCTCGAACACCAGCTGGGCGAGCCCCTCGGTGCGTCGGTGCTCGCGTCCCTCCAGGCGGTTCCCCGCAGTGCGTTCGTCGACGACGCGCCGTACGCGAACGACACGCGCGAGGGCGCGGAGACGCGTGCGCTCGCTCCCGCCACGGTCGCGCGGATGCTCACGGCGCTCGACGCCGACGAGGGGGACGACGTGCTCGTCGTCGGCGCGGGGATCGGCTACACCAGCGCGGCGCTCGCGGAGATCGTCGGGGCGCGTCACGTCCACGCGGTCGACATCGACCGGCGTGCCGTCCAGCTCGCGCGGTCGAACCTCGGGGACGCGGGCTACGACGCCGTCCTCGTCGACCGCCGTGACGGGGCGCGCGGGCTCCCCGAGTACGCCCCGTACGACCGGGTCCTGATCGAGGCGGCGGTCGTCACGCCGCCGCGGGCGCTGTGTGACCAGCTCGCCGACGGCGGCCGGATAGTGTATCCCCGCGGCACGGCGGTCCAGACGGTCGTCGCCGTCGAGCCCGTCGGCGACGGTGACCCAACGCCCCATGACAACCCCGCCCCCGACAGCGACCCCGCCCTCGACAGCGACCCCGCCCCCGACAGCGACCCCGCCCCCGACGGTTTCCGCACGGTCGAGGAGCTCGGCCCCGCTCGGCTCCGGCCGATGCTCGTCGACGGCGAGCAGGGTTGGAGGGAGCGGAACCGGACGCGTCGGGAGGACGCCGAGTTCGCGGACCGGGGGTACTTCGCGACGTCGGGGTGGGAACAGGACTGGATCGACTGGGACGACCGGCTCTAGCCCGCGGCGGTCGGCCGGAATCGCCGGACGTCCAGCGTCACTCCGCGACGACGAGCACCTCGGTGTTTTCGCGCTCGTCGACGAAGTCGCTCCCGGCGGGCGGTTTGATGTCGACGGTGAGCGTCCCGTCGAGCTGGTTCGGCCCGAGCTCCGGGGATACGTCGACGTTCGCGACCCCGTCAGACCCGGATTTCGCGGTCGCGAGCCCGTCGATCTGCGCGGATCCGCTACGGACGATCACGGTCGCGTCGGAGACGCGGTTCCCGTCGGGGTCGACGACCGCGATCTCCAGCGTCTGTGACCCCGTGGTCGTCACCTCCGGTTCGGGCCGTGCGTCCACCTCCGTCGACGAGAGGCCGTCGATGTCGCCGATCATTCCCATCATCACGCTGAGGCTCGCGACGCCGACGACGAGGGCGATCACCAATCTGATCGGCAACCCTTCGATCGCACGGCTGTCCGCGAGAAACGCGCCGATACTCGTGTCCGACTTCGAGTCGAGCATACGACCGGTGGCCGCGGATTCGTATATAAGGAGTCGGACGGCATGGGGGCCACCTCGTCACATCCACACGTCGCGTCCTCACGCCGCACCGTGTGCGGTCGACCCGCCCTCCGACACCTTTTATCGGATATCGCGCCATCCCGCGTATGAACGTTCTCGGCCGTGTCGACGGGGAGGGCGGATCGGAGACTCGATCGCCGGCGACCGTCCACCTCGGCTCGTTCCTGGCGCGGGACGGGAGCGACGGGGCGACCGTCGGGATCGACGCGGACGAGCCGCACGCGGCCGTCGTCCTCGGGAAGCGCGGCACCGGAAAGTCGTACACGCTCGGCGTCCTCGCGGAGGGGCTTGCGGACGCGACCGGGGTGGCTCCGGTCGTGGTCGATCGGATGGGCGTGTTCGGCGGGCTGACCGAGGCCGGCGGGCGGGTCCTCGAGCCGGTCATCCGGCCGACCGCGATCCCGGCCGTGGTCTGGCCCGACCTCCTCGGCCTCGATCCCGCGGGCGGGCCCGGAAGCCTGCTGTGGCGGGTCGTCGCCGACGCGGTGGGGACGGCGGGAAGCGACGACGGCTCTCCGTCGATCGAATCGCTCCGGTGGGCCGTCGCCGAGGCCGACGCACCCGATCGAACGCGCCGAGCGGTCCGGAACCACCTCCGGTTGGCCGAGTCGTGGGGCGTCTTCGACGCCGCGGCCCCCCCGGTCGCGTCCCTCGTCGCGAGCGGCGCCCCGACGGTGCTCGACCTGTCCGGCGTTCCCGACGTCGCCGCCGGGGCGGTCGTCCGGGCGGTCGCCCGCGGGCTGTACGACGCGAGAGTGGCGGGAACCGTCGACCGGCTTCCCTGGCTACTCGTCGACGAGGCCCACGCGTTCTTCGACGGCGTCGCCGACCCGGCGCTGCGGACGTTGCTGACGCGAGGACGGGCGCCGGGAGTGTCGCTCGTCTGTGCGACCCAACGACCGAGCGCGCTCCCGGACGTCGCCGTCTCGCAGTCCGACCTCGTCGTGGCACACCGGCTCACGGCCGGTCCGGACGTCGACGCGCTGGCGACGGCGGAGGCGACGTATCTCGCCGGCGACCTCACCGATCGCCTGCCGACCGGAACCGGCGAGGCGCTCGTCGTCGACGACGCGAGCGAGACGGCCCACACGGTCCGTGTCCGGGAACGACGGACGCCACACGGCGGGGGGAACCCGCGCGCGGGCGACACGGAAGCCGCCCGGAACGAGCGGACGGCACGGGCCGACCGACCGGGTCCGTGACCGACGGACATCACAACACCCAACTCGATCCGTCCGGAGACACGGTCATGGAGCGAACGGCCCTCGGCGTCGGCCTCGTCGCGCTCGGTGGGTTCGTCGGCGCGCTGGCGCGGCACGGCGTCGACGTGCTCGCCGGCGACGTGACCGGGCTCGGCACGCTCGCCGTGAACGTCGCCGGGTCGTTCGCCCTCGGATTCCTGATCACGCGGTCGGTCGGCGCGCGGACGCGACTCCTCGTCGGGACCGGCGCGATCTCCTCGTTCACCACGTACAGCACGTTCACGGCCGACGCGGTCGCGCTCGGCACGCTCGGCGGGACGACCTACGTCGCCGTCACTTACGGGCTCGGGTTCGCGGCCGCGCTGTCCGGGCTCGCCGCCGGGAGGCGATCGTGACGCCGACGAACCCGCTCGTCGGAGCGCTCGCGGTCGGCCTCGGCGGCGCGGCGGGCGCGACGTGCCGCCACCTGGTCGGGCTCGCGGTTTCCGGCCGTCGCTCGCTCGTCGCCGTCAACGTCCTCGGGAGCCTCGCGCTCGGCGGCGTGCTCGCAGCACCGGTCGGCTCCGCGACCGCCCTGGCGCTCGGCGTCGGGTTCTGTGGCGCGTTCACGACGTTCTCGTCGTTCGCGGTCGAGACGGTCACCACTGCGGAGAGTGGGGAGTCGGACGTCGCCGCCACGTTCGCCCTCGGCGTCCTCCTCGCGTCGATCGGCGCCATCCTCGTCGGGTCGACGCTCGTGACCGCGTGGACGTAGGAGCGAGACACGGGACTACCGGCCACGACCCGGACGGAGCGACAGTTACAGGACGGCCGGGACCGTACGGCACGGCGTGAACGACGACGCAGCCGCATCGACGGGACCGCCGAGGGAGGACGGCGGGTCCGACGTCGCCGATCCGGCAGAGACGGACGCACCGAGGGACGCCGCCGATGTCGACTTCGCGGACCTGTCGCTACCACAGCGGCTGTTCGTCGCGGCCGTCCAGAACCCGACGCGGGGTATCGTGATCGCGGTGCTGTTCGCGTTCGGGTTCTCCTTTTACGTCGCGCTCTGGATGGCGTTCCCTCGAGTCAGTGCGCTGTTTTCGGCCGTCGGCGTCGTCGTCGTCCTCGTCCTGCTCGGGCTCTATTACCTGCTGGCTCGCCTCCTCGATTGATCCGGGGCGTCCGTAGTCGATCGAGGTCCCGTCCGCGATCTCAGGGGTGCGGTTCGTAGAACTCCCGGAGGTCCCTCCCGAACCGGTCGGCGAGCGTCGCCACGGCGTCGCCGACGAGGACGTCGCGGTCCGCGAACGCCGGCTCGATCCGGGCGCCGAGCGCGATGTCGCCGGCGGCGTCGCTCTCGAGGTACTCGCGGACCGTCGTGAACTCCCGTTCGCGCTCGACGACGTAGCGGTTGCCGTCGATGAACGGCCCGTACGTGTCGGGGTCGACGTCGTCGGCGTACGACTCGTAGAAGCGGTCGGCGTGTTTCCGTACGGCGACCGGCGGCCCCTCGTGGCGCTCGACCGCTGGCCGTCTCGGCGTCTCGACCTCGACGTACAGGACAGCCCGTTCCCGGTCGGTGCCGACCATCGCCCGCGCACGAAGCGTCTCGAACCCGCGGTCGTCCAGCCCGCGAACGGTCCCGTCGAGCGACCGGCGGAGCTGTGGCCACAGCTGGTCGTCGACGACGTCCGGGGCGTCGAAGACGACGGCGACCGGCGTCGTCTCACGTCTGTCGAGGTGGTCGCGAACGGCTCCCGCATCGAGCGGCTCGGTCGTCCCCGGTTCGAACAGCTCCTCGCGGGGGGTCGCGAGCAGGTCGCGGGCGTAGTGTTGAAACCGCGCCAGGTTCGCCGTCGACAACACCGCCGCGACGTTGCGCGTCGGGTCCGTCGGGTCGACGACGACGAGCGGGTCCTCGAACGTCCGTTCGGCGTGCCCCTCGGGGTCGAACTCCATCGGCGGGTGCCAGCTCCGGGCGGACTCGACGAGCGGACGGAACCCGCCGAGTTCGGCGACGAGTAGCTCGGTGAGGTATCCCGAGAAGCCCTCGGTCCGGAGGTCGCTGCCGTACGCGCCGATCCCCTTCAGAAACGCCTTCGCGACGACCACGTCGTCGGCGAGGTCGTCGTCGAGCCGCGCCGAGAGGTACGCGTCGTGGAAGGGGGTGCGGTCGACGGCGGAGATCAACTCACCCGCCTCCGCGACGTCGTGACAGGGGACCAGATCGACGTCGAAGCCGTCGTAGGTCCCCTTCACGTAGGGGTGTTCGGCGTACTCCTCGTGGCCGTCGGGAAGGACGGCGTGGCCCACCGCGAGCCCGTACTCCTCGAGTTGCTCGCGGTCGAGATCGGCCGGGAACCGTACGAAGAGGTCGATGTCGCGGTCGCCGGAGACCCACGTCCCGCGCGCGGTCGAGCCCACCTGGACCACGTCGGCCGTGACGGGGAGGTCGTCGATCGCTGTCCGCGTGCGCTCGGTCAGCTCGGCGGCCGTCGCTCGCAACCGTTCGCGTTCCGCCGCGTCCGGGAGGACGCGCTCGCGGACGCGCGACAACACCGCGTCGAGGTCGGCCATACGCCGGCTTCTCGCGGTCCGGCCGAAAGCGTGTCGGTCGGCGGGTGGGGTATCGGCGTTCCCGGACGGGGCGGGCGGAAACGAAAGCCCTATCAAATCCAGTCGAGTACCTCGAACCGAGCCGAAGTAGCTCAGTTGGTAGAGCGCCTCGCTGTTACGACGGTCGGCGGACGGTCCCCCCGAACGTCACAGTCACGAGGCGGTCCCAGGTTCGAGTCCTGGCTTCGGCGCCTTCTTCCGCGTTTCCGAACTCGACCATGCGTTTTGTACGATGACGACTCAGCCCGTAGTATGTCGCGTTTCGAGCAGTACGATCGACTCGAAGAACCACAGAAGCGGGGGCAGGCCACGGAAGCGATCGTGAAAGCGGAGTTGGTGACTCGCGGGGTGCCGGTTCTCGTGCTCGAATACGACAACGAACCGTACGACTTCGTGATGGAGATCGACGGCTGGTTTCATCGTGTACAGTCGAAGACGGCGTTCGAAGCGACCACGAGCGGCGCGGTACGGTTTCGGACCCGAAGCGTCCGAACGAAGAGTTCCGGATACGAACGAGAGGGGTACGAGGGGAAGATCGATCTCTTCGCGGTGTTTGCGCCGATCCGTGAGGAGATCTACCTGATCCCGATCGAGGACGTCGGTGAGACCCAGATGACGATCCGGTACGCGGCGGCCGGAAACGGGAACACGAAACGCGTCAACTGGTATGAAGAGTATCTGCTCGACGAAGTGCTTCCGTCGCTCGGTTGGAACCCGGTAGGCTAAAGGGCAAACAGGGGTTACCCGTCGAGCAGGGCCTTTAGCTTAGTCCGGCTCAAAGCGATTCGCTCATAACGAATTGATCGCCGGTTCAAATCCGGCAAGGCCCACTTCTCGCGGCGAGCGGTTTCGCGAGCCGCGAATGCGGAGTGGCGGATTTGAAGCAGGGAGTGGAGCGAAGCGGAACGACTGCGGTTCAAATCCGGCAAGGCCCACTTCTCGCGGCGCTATTCGAGGAGTGTCACCAGTCCGTTCACGTCCTCGAGGACCGCGTCGGCCCCCGCCTCGGTGAACGCTCGGGTCCCGTCTTCGCCGGTCAGTCCGCCCGTCAGGACGCCGATCGCGTAGTAGACCCGGGCGTCGTCCTCGCGGTCCGCGTTGCGGGCGGTCCGCACGTCGTCGAGGGTGTCGCCCGCGAACGCGACCCGTTCGGCGTCGAACCCCTCGGCGAGTTCGACGAGCGCCCGCGGGTGCGGTTTCCCCTCCTCCCAGTCGTCCATGGTGAACCGGTGGCGGTCGGGGACGTCGAGGCCGACGCGGTCGAGCGCGATCTCGGCCTCCGCGGCGGGCCGTCCCGTCAACACGCCCACGTCGAACCGGTCGGTCAGATCCGCGAGCGTCGCCGGCTCGACGAGCGTGGGTTCGTCGTGGATGTAGCCCGTCGTCGTCACCGGCGGGTCACTGCCCTCGAGCTCGCGGTACAGCTCCTCGCCGAGATACAGCGCTTGGAAGACGGCGTGGAGGCGGTCGGTGTCCCACTGGTCGCGGACCCGCGCCTGCGCGACGTTGGGGAGGTCGGCGACGACGCGTTTGGCCGCCTCGAGGCCGCCGCCGCCCGCGGCGATCCGGTCGGTGAACGCCCCGACGTCCATCCGGAGCCCCTCTCTGCGGGCCACCACGAACAGCGCGGCCGCGTACGTCAGCTCCCAGTCGTTGTTGAACCCGCCGGCGTTCTTGAACGACTGGATCGCCTCGTGGTCGATCGTCTTGCCACACACGCGGTCGACCGACTCGACGATCGCCCGGCGGTAGGAGTCCGCGACGTCGACCAACACCCCGTCGATATCGAGCACGACAGCGTCGACCTGCATACCCGTAGGCCGGCAGGGGGAGAAATGAACGTTCGGGTTCCCGCGGTCCGCCCCGCGACCGGCGAGCCTGCCAGGGAGCGCTCCGACCCACGGAAGCGGATCACGGGGATGGGGGCGTACTCGTGCGTGCGACGTAGAGCGTCGAGTCGGGGAGCGACCGGCGCTCGACGGGGACGACCGGCTCCTCGAACCCCAGCGTGGTGAACAGACAGGCTGCGTCGAGCCGGCGCGCCAGCTCGACGGTCGGCCGTTGAAGCTCCGCCGGGAGGCGGCGGGCGTACACCGCGTCGATCCCGCCGTCCGCGCCGATCGCGTCCGACGGGTCGTGTGCGTCCGCGAGCGCGATCACGTCGCCGTGGCGGGCGCGGAGCGATCCGGCGGACCCCCCGGTACCTCCGTCGTCGCCGTCGTCGACCGCGACGTCGATGGCGATCACGTCACGACCGCGGTCAGCGAGGGCTTCGGCGACGCCGAGACGGTCGCCGCTGCCGACCTCGAGGAGTCGATCGAACCGGTCGAGTTCGGCCACGAGCGCACGACGCGAAGGGGATTCCACGGCGGGGGGTTTATGACCGCGGCGGTCAAAAGCCGTTCCATGCTCGTGGACATCGTGCCCGTCGGGGAGGTTTCCCCGCGAGTGAAGCGGGAGGCCTCCGGTGTGTTACGGTCGGTCTACGACTGTGACGTAACGGTCCACGACGACCAGGACGTCCCGGAGACCGCCTACGACGCCGGACGGGGACAGTACCGCGCGGAGGAGCTCATCGAGGTCGTCAGCAGGGTCGGCGGCGGCGAGAAGAACATCGGGATCACGCCGCGCGACCTCTACTACCGGCGACGGAACTACGTGTTCGGGCTGGCGTACCTCAACGGTAGCGGCTCGGTGATCTCGACGCACCGCCTCCGAACCTCCTCGGACGGCGGCGTGTCGACGAAACCCGCGATCGACGTGTTCGCCGACCGCGTCCGCAAGGAGGTCGTCCACGAGGTCGGCCACACCCTCGGTCTGGAACACTGCGACAACAGCAAGTGCGTGATGTCGTTTTCGCCCACGGTCCGCGAGGTCGACGTGAAAGAGGAGAACCTCTGTGGGACCTGCTCGCGGTTCGTTCGCTGAGTCGGCCGCCAGGCGGTCGCAATCCCGGCAGTCAGTGAGTCGTCTCGACCCGTACCGCCGGTAGAGGTAAACCCCGTCCGATCCATATCCGGAGTATGGCCGCAAAGCCGGAGTACCGCGACCGACCCGACGTCCAGGTCGCGCTGCTCGACGCGCTGGTCGACCGCGGCGACGAGGGAATGACGGTGTTGGAGCTCCGGGCAGCCGTCGACGCCGACATCGACGCGGTCGAGGACGCGCTCTCCGCGCTGAAGGAGGACTCGCTCATCACCGTCGAGAGCGGCGACCGCGTCCGCGTCTATCCGCACGACCGGGTCGTTCCGGACCCCGATCCCGACACGGAGCGACCGACCGGTGGGCTCCTCGAGACCATCCGAAACCGCCTGGGACTGTAGCCGCTCGACGGCTCTTCCCCGAACCCACGAACCGCGGCCTTTTGACCGTGCCGCGACTCGGTACGGCCATGACGCTCGTCTCCGACGCCCACGCCGGTCACGGTGCGGTCTACCGCGATCGCGGGGGCAGACAGGTCGTCGACCACTACGGCAAGCCCGCCCGCGTCGGGAAGGCCGTCAGAAACGTCGTCGGTACGATAGAGATGGGTTACGGGGTGCTCTCGGTCACGGGCGACGACCGGGTGGAGTTCGTCGACAACGCCGTCAGCAACCGCGTCCCCGGGACGGACGGCCACGGGGTGTACGCGCTGTTGTGTGACCCGCAGGGTGGCATCGAGACGGACATGTACGTCTACAACGCCGACGAGCGCCTGCTCGTCTTCGTTCCCCCCGAGCGCGCGGCTCCCGTCCTCGAGGACTGGTCGGGGAAGGTCTTCATCCAGGACGTGGCGATCGCGGACGTCTCCGAGGAGTTCGGGGTGTTCGGCGTCCACGGTCCCAAATCGACCGAGAAAGTCGCCTCGGTGCTCGGCGGGCCGGGCGCGCCCGAGGAGCCGCTGACGTTCGTTCGGGGGTCGATGGTCGACGCCGGCGTCACCGTGATCGCGTCCGACTCGCCGCTCGGCGAGGAGGGGTACGAGGTGGTCTGTACGGCTGCCGACGCCCCCGACGTGTTCGACACGCTCGTCAACCGCGGGCTCAACGCCGCCCCGTTCGGCTACCGGACGTGGGACGCGCTCAGCCTCGAGGCGGGCACGCCGCTCTTCGAGCACGAACTGGAGGGAACGATCCCGAACGTCCTCGGGATCCGGAACGCCCTCGACTTCGAGAAGGGGTGTTACGTCGGTCAGGAGGTCGTCTCCCGCGTCGAGAACCAGGGTCGGCCCAGCCGGCGGCTCGTCGGGCTCGCCCTCGACGGCCTCGTCGACGCCCTCGCCGACGTCGACGGCGACGCGGACCCCGACGGCGTCACGGACCGCCTCCCGAGCCCCGGCGCGGCCGTCTTCGAGGGCGACTCAGCGGTCGGGGAAGTGACCCGCGCGGCGGTCGGCCCCGCGCTCGAGGAGCCGATCGCGTTCGCGCTCGTCGACTTCGACGCCGTCGCGGAGGCGGCCACCGTGCGCGTCGACGGCGCGGAGGTGGACGCGACCCGGGTCGACCTCCCGTTCGTGGAGGGGAGCGCTCGATCCGGACGGTTGCCGACGTACCCGGACGAGTGAGCGTCGATCCGGGGCGGTCGGCGCGCCTCCGAGCGCCCTGCCGGGCGCTCGGAGCCCGCGAGGGAGTCGGTGGTCCGACGCGAAGCGGAGGACCACCGACGAGGCTGGGGAGGCGTGAGGTGCGGTGCCGTACGATCGATGAGACTTCGGCCACGTTCCGATCGGCGCGCACGTCGACGGTTCGACGCGGCGTGACGACTCGGGAGTTCGGGAGACGGTCGAAGTGCGTCGTGCTCACAACACGAGCCGTACCGCGGAGTAGACGCCGAACCCGAGCACCAGCGACCCGACGAGCGACGCGACCCACGCGAGCACGGTGTAGCCCATCTTCGAGCGGCTCACGCCGGCGTCGCCGGCGGCGTACCCCGCGCCGACGATCGCCGAGACGATGATCTCGTTGAACGAGACGGGGATCCCGAACGCGACCGCGGCCTGGGCGATGGCGAACGACGGGATGAGCGCCGCGATCGACCGTCTCGGCCCCATCGAGGCGTAGTCCTGTGCGATCGCCTTGATCATCCGCGGCGCCCCGGTCCACGACCCGGCGAGCAGGCCGACGCCCCCGCCGACCAGTAGCGCCCAGAGCGGCACGCCCACGTCGGAGAAGATCGGCACGAGCGGCCCGATCGCGAGGCCGACCTGCGAGCCGCCGGCCGAGAACGCCACGAGCCCACCCATCGCGAGCAGGAACCGGCGTTGTGCGCCCGCACGGTCGCGTCCGACGTCCACGTAGACCACGGTGGCGACGATACCTGCCACGACGGCGGTCACGGCGACGACGCCGACGGAGCCGGAAACGCCGAGCGCGGTCCCCACTGCCTCGGCGATCGACGCCTGCTCGCCGTCGGGGGCGAGCAACGCGAACCCGACGTTGGCGACGATCACGCCCACCACGCCGGCCAGCGCGGCCGTGAGCGCGCGCTCCGGGAGGCGGTCGCCGATCAGCGTCCGGGCGACGCCGTAGGCGATCCCGCCGCCGACGAACGGGGTGAGCACCCACAGCGTGAGTATCTCGGTGTACTTCGGCCACGCGGGGTCCCCGCCCATCGCGAGGCCGACGCCGACGACCGCGCCCGTGACGGTGAACGCGGTCGCGATCGGGTAACCGGCGAAGACGCCGATGGCGACGAGCACCGCGGCGGTGACGAGCGCGACGATGGCGGCGCTGGCGGTGAGCGTGACCCCGCCGATCAGTTCGGTGCCGACCGCCTCTGTGACGTTCGCTCCCTGGAGGACCGCCCCGAGGAGCCCGAGAACGCCGACGACGAGGCCGGCGCGCATCACCGAGATGGCGTTGGCTCCGACGGCCGGGGCGAACGGCGTCGATCCCGAGGAGCCGGCGCCGATGGACCACGCCATGAAGAGGCTGGCGGCGCCGGCGACGAGGAGTGTGAGCGTCGTGGTGACGACCATCGCTATCGCCGCCCGTCCTCGTACCCTTCACGCAGTCCCATCAGGGTGCGCCGGACGAGGAGGAAGCCGAAGAAGAACAGCCCGAGGAGGCCGACTAAAACGAGCACGAACAGCGGCTCGACCGATATCATACACGGACATCCGTCGGAACCGAGTTAGGCGTTTCGACCCGCCGGCCGGTCCGGAACGGGACGGAACGGGAGGGAACTCGGAGATCCCGTCGGTCACTAAAACGCGTTTTTGTGTCTCGGACACCTATAATACGAGACCGCTCCGATACACGGATGCGACCCCCGCTTCGGCCCTCCGCCGAGTACCGATCGCGATCGGTACCCGGTCCCCGCAAGCGAGACCCACCCCGCCCTCCGTCCGTTCGGACGACCCCCCGTCTTCCGGGCGGTCGACGCCCCCGAGACGACGGTCGTTCCCCCGACGACCGTCCGACCGGGCCGAAGCGGGGAGTCGCGGCCGTCCGTCCCCACCCGTCCGACCGATCCCCCCCTCCGTCGAGACGCGGGACGGACGCGTGTGCGCTTCCTCCCGATACGGACTCGATTACGTCGTCCCGATACGGACTCGACTCCGTCGCTAGCGCTCGATCCGGAACCGCTCGAAGACCTCGCCGTCGGGCGTGACGAGTCGGCCGTCGAGCCCGCCGTCCGCCGACTCGAGTTCCGCGTGGGCCGGCCGGTTCCCCCGCGGCTGGGCGTGGCTTCCCGGGTTCAGGATCGGGACCGCGGTCGAGTCGTCGAAGCGCGGTCGGTGGGTGTGTCCGCAGATCACGGCGTCGGCGTCGCGGCCGCGAGCGAGCATGACGAGCCCGGTGTCGCCGCTCCGGTGTTTGTGTGTCACCGCGAACCGGACGCCGCCGAACTCGACGGTCCGGACCTCCGGCAGTCGGTCCCGGATCGTCACCCCGTCGTTGTTTCCGAACACGGCGCGGAGCGAGTCCGCAGTCCGTTCGAACTCGTCGAGGACGGGTTCACGATAGAAGTCGCCCGCGTGGACGACGAGGTCGGCACCCTCGACCGCCTCGCGGGTCCGTTCGCGGAGCTTCGTGTCGTCGGTGCTGTGGGTGTCGGAGAGGACGACGAGCATGGCGTCCGTTTCCGGCGCACGGCGGTTAAGCGTCGCGGGCGGGCCGAGCGATCGGACCGTCGAGTGCCGGGAGCGGGGACCCTCCTCACCGGATCGTCAACAGCCGGCGGAGGATGTCGCCGTACGCGGGACGCGTGACCAGCACGCCGATGAGCACGCCGAGGATGGTGAAGATGGCGAACCCGGAGAGGTCGCCGAGGCTCAACACCATCAGCGGCGACATGGCGACGATAGTCGTCGCCGCGGCCGCGCCGATCACCCAGAACGCCCGGCGGAACCGCGAGTCGAACACCGTCCGGGAGTTGACCTCGCCCTCGCTCATCACCTCGTCGGCGATGATCACGAGGTCGTCGACGCCCGTCCCGACCACGGCGATGAAGCCGGCGATGACCGCGAGCTCGAGCGGGTAGCCCACGAGCGCCGCGAAGCCGAGGAGCGCGTACACCTCCGCGAGCGCAGTGACGATCATCGGGAGCGCCACCTTCGGCTCGCGGTAGCGGAGGAACACCATGCCGGCGACCGCGAACACGGCGAAGACGCCGGTTATGGCCGAGTAGAGCCGGAAGTTCTCCCCCTGCGAGGCCGAGATGGTCGACGACGTCCCCTGCCCGCTGATGTCGAGTTCGGCCGGGAGCGCGCCCGCACGCAGGTTGATCGAGATGGTCTGCGCGTCGGAGAAGGAGGTGGTCGTCAGCCGGAAGTTGCCGCTGTCGGCCCAGCTCCCCTCCGCCATGCTGCGTGCGAGCCCGTCCTCCATCCCGAACGCGTTGACGACCTCGCCGTCGACGACGAGCAGGAGACAGGAGTCGCTGCCCTCGCCGAGCGCGTCGGCGTCCATGTCGTAGTCACAGCGCGCCCCGCCCGAGGCGCTCGCGACCTCGTACTCGACGGCCGCGTCCTGGAAGCGGTGGGCGGGCGACTGTTCGCCCTCGGGGGCCTCGTTGACGACGGAGACGGGGACGTACGCCCCCGGACCGCCCTCTTGCCTGCTCGCGGTGCCGATGTCCTCGAAGTCGTCCTGGATCAGGACGTTCTCTTCGACAGCGGTCCCGTCCTCGGCCGACGAGTCGGGGTACGCGATGGCGATCTGGACGGTCCCGCGCTCCTCGAGGAGGTCGATCACGTCCTGGCGGCCCTGTCCGGGCACCTCGATCAGGAGGAAGTACTCGCCGGTGACCGACTGGACCTGCTGGACGCTCCCGCCGGAGAGCCCCGCCTCGTTGATCTTGTCCTGGATGACCTGCTCGGCCGCGTCGCGGCTCTCCTGTGTCACGCCGCTTCTGATCCCGTCGTAGGCGTACCCCGAGGCGTCCATCGCAGCGCGGAACTCCTCCTCGCTGACCGAGGAGTCCGTGACCTCCACCTCGCCGCCCTCCTCGGTGGTTTGGACCGCGCTGACGTCACGCGCGGAGGTCTCGTCCAACTCGGCGGCGACGTCGCTCGCGACCTGCGACGGGTTCTCGCCGTCGAACTCCACGTTCGTCGCGGTGTAGCCGAGAAGCGGCGCTCGGACCCGCGTCCCGCCGGCCAGGTCGAGCCCGTACTGGAGGTTCGTGACGCCCTGTGTCGCGTCGCCCTGTGACTCGCCGGGCGCGGTCTGGGGGGCGAACTGCGGGGCGAAGAGCGCGACCGTCGCACCGAGCACGACCACGACGAGGAGCAGCACCCGCCAGTTCTCCTTTATCGGTTCGAACATCAGCGTTTCACCCCCTCGAACTTGTACCACCGCAGCAATGCCACGTTCAACAGGTACGTGTTCATCAGGTCCGCACAGAGCCCGATCGTGAGGATGATCCCGATGTCACGCAGAAGGCCGATCCCGAAGACCGTCGCGACGATCGCCATGACGACCATCGCGGCGATAGAGGTCACCGTCATCGTCACCCCGGTCCGCATCGCGCGGTTCACGGACTCGTAGAACTCGCCCGTTCGGCGCAACACGGAGTTGTTCAACAGGATGTCCGAGTCGACGCTGTACCCGATGATCATGAGGAGGGCCGCGACGATACCCAGCGTCATCTCGATGCCGAGCAGGTTCATCGCGGCGACGGGGATGACCAGGTCGGAGAACGCGGACGCGACGACCGCGATGGAGGGGACGAACGTCCGGAACAGCGCGAACACGAGCACGCTCATCCCGAGGAACGCGAGCCCGATCCCGAAGACCGCCGTCCGCGCGGTGTCGGTGGCGAAACTCGCCGACACCTGGTCTATCGCCTCCGTCTCGAGGTCCGCCGCGTCCGCCTGTTCTTCCAGGTCGCTCGCGAGCCCGTCCGGGTCGTCGTCGCCCGCCCGGAAGGTCACGACGTACACGTCGTCCGCGGGGATCGCGCGGATCGAGTCGGGTTCGCGGTCGAACGTCGTCTCGATCCGCTCCTCGACGTCCCCGCTACCGTCGTCGGCGATCCGGAGCTCGACGCCGCCGGTGAACTCAAGCCCGAGCGTCGCCGGCGCGCCCGTGACGGCGTACCACCCGCCGATCACGACGATCGCCAGCACGAGCACCGCGAGCGGCACGAGCACGAGCTGGCGGTTCGAGTACTCGGTGTAGTCGACCTCCGGTACCTCGATCGCTGTCATGGAACGGGTTCGTCCGTGAGCCCGAATAAGCCTTCTTATCTCCGGGATCGCTCGAAAACGACGCTCCGGCTCGATCCCGAGTTCAGGGCAGATACCGCACGCTGAGCACGCCCGGTTCCGCCCGGACCTCGACGCGGTTCACCCCGAGCTTGGCGGCCCGCGAGAGGGTGCCCTCGCGGTCCTCGAGCACGTCCACTGCCGCCTCCTCGGTCGCGTCCTCCGGCGGGGACAACACGTGGATCTCGCCGATCCCGGCCCGCGGTTCCCGGGTCAACTCGCCGGTCGGGAGGTCGGCGGCGAGTTCGCGTTCGTGGACCGTCGGGGGTTCCTCGCTCCGCTCGAGCGAGAGCGGCCGCCGGTCTTCGACCTCGACAACCCGGTAGGTGACCTCCATCGGCGGCTCCGGCGCGACCGTCGCCTCGACGGCGTCGAAGAGCGCCAACCCGGGGTTCGAGCTCAGGGTGTGGACCTGGCCGTCGTGGGCGTCCTTGAGCACCGCGGTGTCCGCCTCGACGTGGGTGACGAGGAACGTCCCCTCCTTTTCGTCGGTCATTATCGCCGCTAGGTCGTCGAGCCATTTCCGGGTTTCGAGCCGTCCTCGCCGCCGCTCCGGAGACGGTAGTGGGTCCAGAACACGACCGCCGCAGTGACGACGGGAAACAGCGCCCCGGCGGGGCGGGGGAGCGCGTACAGCGCCGAGAGCAGCACGGACTCGGTCGGATCGCGCAGGTCCGCGGGAGCGGTGACGATCAGGCCGAGGTACAACGAGGAGAGGAACAGGAACCCCGCGTACGCCAGTTTCCGGTCGTACCCCGCTGCGACGGGGAGGTTCCGTCGGTGCCGTCGCGCGACGAAGAGGAGCGGTGCCAGAAGCGGGGCGACCGCGGCGAACCCGAGGATCACGTACAGCGACCGCGTGAACAGGTACGTCCCGCTCGGGACGCCGGCGGTCTCGGCCATCCAGACGACGAGCGCGAGCGAGACGACGAGCGCGATGGCCGCGGCCGCCAGCGCGCCGACCACCCCGTAGACGCGCATCGTCCAGGAGTCGGTGGTGCGGATCGCGTACGGGATCGCGCCGAACACGCCCCGGTAGCTGTCGGTCATCAACCCCCCTTGGACCGACGGTCGATTAAACCCCTCGTCCGCGGGGTTTTACACCCCGGAAAGCGATCGACGATCGTGGGCCTCTACGACGCGTACCTCGCCGTTCGCCACCGACTCCACGAGGGTGACCCGCCCGAGCACGTCGCGATCGTCATCACCGAGCGCGACCTGCTCGCGGACGGCGCGTTCGACACCCTCACTGCGGCGCTCGGCTGGGCGTTCCAGTACGGCGCCGAGCGCGTGACCGTCTCCGTCTCGGTGCTCGACGAGGCGGTCGTCCCCTCGCTCGCGCGGGAGTTCCATGACCTGGACGCGCCGCGTCCGATGTCGATCCGCGGCCCGGACGGCACCGAGTCGGCGGACGCCCCGATCCGGGTGAACGTCGGCCTCGGCGGGAAAGCCGAGTTCGCCGCCGCCGTCCGCGACCTCGCTGCCGACGTCGACGCCGGCGAGCTACGCCCCGAGGAGATCGACGAGACGGCCGTCACGGACCGACTGGTGTTCCCGACCGAGCCCGATCTCGTGATCAAGACCGGCGCGGAGCGGCTCTCCGACTTCGCCATCTGGCAGTCGGTGTACGCCGAGCTCTACTTCACCGACGTGAACTGGCGGGAGTTCCGACGCCGGGACTACCTGCGGGCCGTCCTCGATTTCCAGGACAGACAGCGACGGTTCGGGCGGTAGCTCGATATCCGTCCAATCCGACGAACCGGCTCCCGTCTCGTCGACCGGGCTGGAACCCGTCTCACCAGACGTACCGGAAGAGGAGTCCGAACGTGCCGAGGGCGCCGAGCGTCGACAACAGCGGGACGACGTTCTGTAACACCACGATCCGGGCGGTCGTCGACGGGTTGAACAGGTCCGCCGCTGCCGGGATGTCCGCGGGGTCCTCCTCGCCGATGTCCTCCGGCTCGTCGCCGGGTTCGTCCGCCTTCAACGCGCCGACGGAGACGTTCGTCTCCGCGCCGCCGCGGATCCCCTCCCCGACGGTGACCGTGCGCGTCGCGCGACCCCAGCCCAGCCCGACGATCGACATCGTCGCGATGATCACAAAGGAGGCGGGGATCCCGATGGCCGAGAGGCCGACGACGATCCCCGAGGAGACGACGGCGACGACGATCGCCGCCGTGAGCGGGAGGTCGGTGATATCGTTGCCGAGCGTGTCGAGGGTGCGACGCGCGATGGTGAACGCGCCGACCGCGACCGCGGCGCTCCCGAGCACGATCATGGGGTTCATGTCGACGACGCCGGCACCGACGAGCGGCGCGACGGCGTTCGCGATGTTCGAAGTTCCCGACGAGAAGGCCATCAGACAGCCGATGGCGACGACGGTGACCGCCCCGCCGACCTCCCGACGCGTCGTGTTCGGCCCCAGCGTCGGCTGTGGGACGACCCCCGACCGGTCGAGTTCGATGAGGGCCCCGTCGCTGGTCTCGACCGCGACCCACTGGTTGATCCGCGGATAGAAGTACCGGCCGATGACGCCGGAGACCCAGAAGCCGATGATCGGTGCCACGATCCACCAGACCGCGATCTCGCCCATCACGCTCCAGTCGAGGCTCCCGGTCGCGACGCCGAGGCCCGCTATCGCGCCGACCGCCGTCATCGACGTCGACGCCGGGACGCCGTAGTAGTTTCCGATGAAGAGCGCCCCGCCGATGAAGAACAGCACGACGATGCTCGTCTCGAGCGTGAAGACGCCGCCACGCGTAACGAGGTCCCGACCGAGCGTGTCGACCACCCGCCGTCCCAGCGTTCCCGCGCCGATGAAGAAGAACACCGACATCAGGGCGGCGGCCCCGACCTTCGAGAGCACGCCGGAACCGACCGCGGGCCCGAACGCCGGTCCCGTCGTCGAGCCGCCGACGTTGTATCCGACGAAAACCGTGACGGCGAGACCGACGATGAGAAGCAGCTCGACCATATAGTCCAACGAAGCACACTGTCACGGTTAAGGCGTCCGTTTTCCGGAAAGATACGCCGCCTGAAACGGGAGGAAACGAGCGATCGAGAGGTCCTCGATGGCGACCGGCGGAACCGCGAGCAGTGAGCGGGAGCCGGTGGATTTTCTCGTTACGCTCGAAAGTCCACCGGCCGAGAGTTTGAACTCAGAATCAGACGTGCTCGCTCACGGCTCGCTTCGCTCGTCCGTTCGCTACGCGCGACTGATAGCGTTCAAACTCTCGGTACATTTCGATCACTACGTTCACAAAAAGCACCGGCCGAGACTCCCGCGAGCGTAGCGAGCGGGAGTCAGGCCGGTGGATCTTCGAGCGGAGCGAGAAGATGCACCGGCCGAGATTTGAACTCGGGTTGCAACCATGGCAAGGTTGCGTGATACCACTACACTACCGGTGCGTGCTTCGCGTTCGGAGGTGGTCGGGTCGGATATTTAAATCTGTCACATCGCGTCGGCGGCCGAGCGGTCGATCCGACTCGGAACGACCGGGCGGGTCGTCCGTGAGACGTGGTCGGTCGATGGACGGACCGCTGTCCGGATCGTCGCTGTCGCGTGGGTGGTTTCCAAAGGTCTTTGCCCTTCCCTGCCGAACAGTTCGGTAATGGACGATGTCGCGCGGGCGCGTGACGCCGCACGCGAGGCGCTCGCGAACGTCGAGCCCGAACGCCTCCGAGAGACCCTCGACGACCGGCTCGCCGACGCCGCGGTAACCCCCGGCGTCCTCTCGCTCGTCACCGCCCGCGCGCTCGACCCCGAAGTCGACCTCGAGCAGGTCGTCGACCGGGCCGCCGGCGTTCAACTCATCTACGAGGGGCTCCGGCTCACTCGCCGGCTCGCCCACGAGGAGCCGTGGGCGACCGCCGCCACCCACGAGTCCGACATCGAGGCGGACATGGACGTCCTCGCAGCGGACGTGCTCGTCTCCCGCGGCTTCTCCCTTCTCGCGCACACCGGCGCGGCGGGTGCCGCCGTCGAGGTCGTGCGGGCGTTCGGCCGCGACCAGACGCGACGCGACGCGCCGGGCCTCGACTCCGACGAGGCGACGGCGCTCGACCGGAACCTGGAGGTGGACGCCCTCGAACTCGCCGTCGTCGCGGGGACGACCGCGGTCGGCGGGGACCCGCCGGCGGAGCTACTCGAGTACGCCCGCGAGCTCGCTGCCGACTGCGACCGGGAGTTCCCGCCGCCGGGACGCGCCCTCCCTGAGGCGACTGCCGACCGGATCGCCGACATCTCCGACCGGGCCGTGAGCGCGGCGGACCGGTAAGGAAGCCGGGAACCGACCGACGACGGACGGCCCGGATCGAAACCCCTAAAGTCGGCTCCGGTCAATCCCGTATTGCGCGCCTGGGTAGCTTAGCGGTAAAGCGCGTCCTTGGTAAGGACGAGAGCCCGGGTTCAAATCCCGGCCTAGGCTTCCTCCGTTTCGTCGATTTCCTCGCTCGAGTCTAGAGCTCACTCCCTCTCCGAGGACTCTGGCGGTGCGTTCCACTCCTCGCCGTTGTCCTCGGGTTCGTACCCGATCGTGTCGCGGGCGTACCGCAGGTCGTCGAGCCAGCGCCGGTCGTTGGCGCTCACGCCGTAGAAGTGGTCCCACTCGACGGTATCGTCCCGCAGACAGCACTCGACGAGGTGGGCCAGGTCGCGTCGGGACTGCCAGAGGCCTTTCATGCGTGCGACCTGTTCCTCGTAGGCGTCGCTGCCGCGTTCCCAGCGTCCCGCGTCCACGCCGCGTTCGGCGTCGCCGTACGGGTGGTCGTACTGGGGATCACGAACGGCGCCGATCCTGAGCCCGTAAAACCGGACCCCGTGTGCTTCGGCGGCGAGGCGCCCGAGGTCCTCGCCGTAGCTCTTCGAGAGCCCGTAGCGGGAGTCCGGCCGATGCGGCTCGTCGTGCCCGGCGACGATCCCTTCGTCGTGGTAGACCGCCGGGCTGTTCCGTACTTCGACCATTCCGACGGCGTGGTTCGAGGAGGCGAAGACGAGCGACTCGACGCCCGCGTCGATCGCGGCCTCGTAGACGTTGTTGATCCCTTCGAGATTGGACTGGAGATCGGCCGACCACCCCACCCCTCTGGAGTCGGCGCCGAACTCGTCGCCCTCCCGGATCAACGCGAGGTGAACGACCGCGTCCTGTCCCTCGAAACTCGGGCGGATGGCCTCGTACTCGCGGACGTCCGCGACGACCGTCTCCCCGGGACCGTCGACCTCGGTGACGTCGAGGAGCGTGAAGTCGTATTCGTCGTCCGAGAGGTGGTCCGTGATCGCCGTCCCGACCCTCCCACCCGCACCGGTAATGAGCACGTCCATGCCGCCGCTTTTGGTGTACCGGCGATTTAGTGTTACCTCACCCCCGAACCCGCAACGTTATATGATGGCTCGGTGAGTACTCCGTCCATCGATGGGAGACGTGACGGTCTGTCTCGGGTTCGACTTCGACGCGGTGTCGGTGTGGATCCACGGATACGGTGCGGAGAACAGTCCGACCAAACTGTCCAGAGGCGAGTACGGCGCGACCGTCGCGGTTCCACGCATACTCGACCTCCTCGATAAACTCGACGTCGAGGCGACGTTCTTCACGCCTGGGCACACGATCGACAGTTTCCCGGAGCGAGCGGGCGACGTCCACGACCGGGGCCACGACGTTCAACACCACGGGTGGAGCCACAACCACCCCGGGAGCTTCGACTCCAAGGCGGCGGAGAGAGCCGACATCGAGCGCGGCATCGAGAGCATTCGCGACCTGACGGGCGAGAAACCGTCCGGCTATCGTTCGCCCGCCTGGGATTTCTCGACGAACACGCTGGAGATCCTCCGGGAGTTCGACTTCGATTGGGACTCCAGTCAGATGGGCCACGACTTCCGCCCGTACTACGTCCGCGAAGGCGGGTCGTCCGCCCCCGACGAACCGTACGAGCGGGGAGAACCGACGGACATCGTCGAGATCCCCGTCTCCTGGAAGCGCGACGACTGGCCGCCGTTCCAGTACGTCTCGGGGGCGGATTCCCAAGGGGGAGCACCCGACGAGAAGCAGGTATTCGATATGTGGAAAGAACAGTTCGATTGGACGTACGAGCACGTCGAGAACGGCGTCTTTCCGCTGACGTTCCACCCGCAGGTGGTCGGCCAGGCCCCGCGCCTTCGCTATCTCGAATCGCTCATCCGATGGATACAGGAGAAACCGGGCGTCGAGTTCGCGACGATCGATTCGGTCGCTCGACGGTTCTCGGCCGGTTCGTTCTGAGCGGACCCTACACGGTCGCTATCGGCCGAGATGAGCCACACTCAAGACGGTCGCGGACGTACGATCGGACGACAATGGCGGACTCGTTGCGCGCGTTCTTCGGGGAGATCGGGGCCCCCGATCGGTCCCTCGTCGTGCTCAACCGGTCGTCGCCGGACCCGGTCCGGAACCTGCTCGACGCGTTGCTCGAGGGGGGATCCGTGTCGATACGCGACGAGGAGGTCCCCGACGGCGACGCGGACGTGGTCGCGTTAGTCGAGGACGGCGAGGTGATCGCACAGTCGACGCTCGACAAGCTGTTAGAATCGGTGCTCCTCATCAACTCGGACCTGTACAAGACGGGCACGATCGACCTCCGCGATGTCGAATTACCCGCCGTGCTCTGCGGGCTCGACGAGGTGCCGTTCAGGGTGCGGGGGTATCCCGTCTCCCACAAGGAGAAACTGCTTCTGATCGTCATCTCGCGGGTGATAGAGCGGGTCGCGAGCGAGACGGGCAGTGGGACGCTCCGGTCGTCGTTCCAGCAGCTCTCGAGGCTCAGGGACGAGCGCGGGACCTACGACGTGTACGAGGCGATCGCGCGGACCGGCGTCGACGTCCACGTCTACGGCGTGGGCGACATCGATCCGTCGGCGACCCCGCCGGTGACGGTCCACACGGGATCCTCGCATCCCTACCGTCGGTCGTGGTTCGTCGTCTTCACGCCGCCGGACGGGAGCGACGCCGGGGGTGGAGAGCGCTCCGAGACGGGAGCGTACTCCGAGACGGGAGCGTACTCCGGGACCGGAGAGCGTTCCGGGAGCGGAGATCACGCCGCGCTGGTCGCGATCGAGGACGAGCCCAACGTCTGGGACGGGTTCTGGACGTTCCGCCCGGAACTCGTAGAGCGGATCGACCGCTACATCGCCGAACACGTGTAAACTACCCTACCCTACTCCCTCGGCGCTCTGCGCCTCGGTCCTTGAGGGTATCGTCAGAAGCGAAGCTTCTGACTGCTAACCAGAACCGAAGGTTCTGGTGATGGGGCTTTGATGTGGACTCCCGGCAATCAGTCCCCAGCAATAGGCTGGTAACTCTCGCCGGTCAACATCCCACCATTCAAACGCACGTCTACTGGTGCGTCTCCGCTCCCCGACTTGGGCGAGGAGCGGAGTCTGTGTTTCCGCTTCCGAGCGTACCGCACGGCAATATTCTTTGCAGCGTTATAATCCGCGTTCACTTCATACCCACACTTCTGGCACTCGAAGTGTTCTCCGTGGCGGTTGTTCTCATGCGTAAAGCCACAGTCCGTCCGAGAACAGCGTTGCGACGTGTGGTTCGACTCGACTTGCTCCACGGAGACACCTTGTTCTGGTGCCTTGTAGGAGACGTACTCGGCGAGGCGTCGGAACGCCCAAACGTGGTGCCATTTCGCCTGTGGGAGACGCTCGCGGATGTCCGTTAAATCCTCGAACGCGATCACGTCGCAGTCGTGTTCGACGGCTTCCGTAACGATCTCATTGGCGACTGTGTGGATGTACTGCTTCCGCCACGCTTCTTCACGCTTGCCGAGGCGAAGCAGGGCGTTGTGTGCGGCTTGCGTGCCGCGCTGTTGTATCTCCCCACGCCGCTTCTCGAACTCGCGGCACCAATGGTCGTAGTCGTCTCCCTGCCAGAACGTGCCGGTCGAAGCTACTGCGAGGCTGTTGACGTCCTCAGAAATCTTCGATTTCTGATGGGCTGCACGAGAACTCCGTTCTCGTGAACGCCGAGATCGATACCGAGGACTGTTTGGTGCCCGGTATCTGCCGAAACCTCGGACTCGTCGTTATTGTACTTCCGGGTCGTGATGTGGAAGTAAAACTCGTCAGTCGCCTTGTCGTATTGGAGTGTACTCGCCCGGAACTCGTACCCCTCCGAAAGAACGTACTGTTCGTAGGGCGTTGGGCTGTCCGCCGGGAGTTCAAAGTCGCACTCAACACGCCCGTTGACGGTTGAAAGCGAGACTTTGTTTCGATAGAACGTCGCGCTTCGCTTGTCATAGACCATGCTCCACGAGGTGAACTCCGGTTGGCTCACACGCTTGCCCTGTTTCCACCGTTCGACGCATCCTTTCGTCGCTTGGACGGCACGTCGGATGGCCTCTTGAACAAGGTTCGCGGTGAGATCGGTTTCCTCTCGCAGTTGTTCGTAGAGCGCGTCCCGTGCGGTCGAGTTCGCCGTAACGCAGTTCGTGTAGGAGTCATCGTCCCAACAGAACTCGGCAGCGCGATTCGCGCAGTAGAGGAACTGTTGCGCGGATTCGTGGAGGTCGTCGCGCCGCTCATCGGGAACGACGAGTTTGACCGGCGCAGTTCGACGCACCTCCATATCTCAGATTACTACTTGACGGTTCTTATAACCTTGGGAGTCGGGTAGCTACCGTCGTGCGGTTGCGTCGTCCTTTGTCGGTTTCCTCTCCGACCTACTCGCTCGCTACACTCGCTCCTTGAGGTCGGAGGCTCCACCTCGAATTATGCTGAACGGCGGGACCACGACGCGGACGGGGCCACGACGCGGACGTGTCGCTTCGTCGGGGACGGCCGGCGGTCGGGTACTCCTCCGTAACATATTATACCGGCGGGGGGATGTTTCACCGCATGGCAGACCGACACAGAGTCGCCGACTGCAGTCGGCGACTCGACCGGCGGAACCTCCTCGCGACGATCGGGGCTGCGGGGTCCGCCGGGTTCGCCGGGTGTGGTGGGCAGGGGGCCACCGAACCCTCGGAGTCCGCGGAGTCCGATGACGACGGCGATCTCTTCCCCCTCTCGGTTCGTCTCGAGACCGGCGGGACGGACGAGCGCATCCGGATGGTCGAACTCATCGCGGAGTCGCTTCAACAGACTGGGTACTTCGAGACGGAGGTCGAGACCTACGAGTGGAGCGCGTACCTCGACCGGGTGATCAACCCCGCGTACCAGGACAACGGCTACCTCCCCTCGATCGGGCTCTCCGGGACGTTCAACCCCCACAGCTTCTGTAACGCGATCCACAACTCGGCGAATATCGGCGCGTGCTGTAACCTGGGCGGGATCGCCGACCCCGAACTCGACGAACTGCTCGACTCCGCCCGGTACGGGATCGAGGTCGTCGAGGACTCACGGCTCCGCGCGGAGACGTACGACGAGATATGGCGGACGCTCGCCGAGGAGCGGTACACCTCCTTCACCCACTTCGGCGTGGAGACCGCCGTGACCACCGCGGACGTCCACGGGTTCGCGGTGTGGCCGTTCCCGGAGGGCGTCCTCGGCTACGGCCTGTTCTCCCCACAGGACGAACAGGTCGCCTGGATCGACAGGGAACGCCCGGCGGGCGACTCCGACCTCGCGGACCTCACGTCGGGCGGGACGCTGACGGCCGCGGTCTCGACGAACCCCGACTCCTTCGATCCGCCACACAGTAGCGACACGACGTCGACGGTCGTCCAGAACCTCCTCTTCGAGGGGCTCGTCGCGAACGACGTCGAGGGGAACGTCTACCCGTGGCTCGCCGAGCGCTACGAGCTTCGCGACGTTCGGGACGTCGACCGCACGGCCTATGAGGGGTACATGCGTTCCGTGGGAACCACGGCGGAGGGCGCGGTCGACGTCGACGAACAGGTGATCGTCCGCCACCCCGAGGACGACCCCACAGCCGACGACGAGGTCCGCGTGCTGTTGCCCGACGACGCCCGCGAGGCGGCCGCGGACGGAACCTACGGGATGTGGTTCCGATACGAGCTCCGGGAGGGTGTCGAGTTCCACGACGGGAGCGAGCTGACCGCCGAGGACGTCGTCGCGAGCTACGGGTACTACGAGAACTCGACGACCGCCCCGCAGACGTTCGACTCCGTGCTCGCCGTCGTCGCCGTCGACGAGTACGTCGTCGACGTGTACGCGCAGGTCCCCGACGCGGAGGCGGAGCGCGAGCTACCGGGCGTCTACGTCCTCAGCGCGGACCAGATAGCCGACGTGGAGAAGGGGAGCATCGACCCCCGCGAGGGGGTCACGCCGGTCGGGACCGGCCCGTTCGAGTTCGTCGAGTTCGCCGACGAGGAGTACCTCGAGGTCTCGCGGTTCGACGACTACTGGGTCGGGAAGCGAGGCGTCGCCGAGGCGTTCGAGTGGTTCGACGGCCCCGACGCGTTCCCGGACGGTCCCCTCGTCGACGCCGTCGAGGTGGAGGTCGTTCCCGACGACGCGACGCGGGCGGGCGCGCTCCGGAGCGGCGAGGTCGACCTCACCTACGACGTCGCGAGCGCGACGCTCGACGAGTTCGCCGACGACGACGGCTTCCTCGTCCACGCCGTCGCGTCCGGCGGCTACGACTACCTCCAGTACCCGGTGAACGTCGAGCCGTGGGACGACCCGCGGCTCCGGGAGGCGGTCAACCACCTGATCCCCCGACAGCGGATCGTCGACAACGTGTTGAACGGCTGGGCGGAGCCGGCCTGGACGCCCATCCCGCGGATCGCCCGGGGGGCGGGGACGGCCGACTACGAGGCGCTCGAGACGGCCGTGAGGCCGCTGAACGAGTACGACGTCGAGCGCGCGGAGGAGTTGCTCGAGGAGATGGCTGGCGAGTACGACGAGTCCTCGTGAACACGGAGCCCGTCCGATGAGTCTCAGACGGTTCGTCCTCCGGCGCGCGCTCTCCGTGGTTCCGGTCCTGTTCGGCGTGTCGGCGATCACCTTCGGGCTGTTCCATCTGACCCCCGGCGACCCCGTCTCACAGCTGGTGGCGTTGAACCCGGACGTGAGCGCCGCCGAAGAGGCGCGGCTCCGCGAGCGCTGGGGGCTCTCGGGGCCGGTGTGGCGGCAGTACCTCGCGTGGCTCTCGAACGTGCTCGTCGGCGACTTCGGGCGGGAGCTCCGGACCGGGCGGGCGGTCTCGGCGATCGTGTGGCGGCGGCTTCCCGAGACGGTCGTCTTGGGGCTCTTCGGGTGGACGTTCGCGATCGCGATCGCCATCCCGGCGGGGATCTACGCGGCGGTACACGAGGGACGACTCGGCGACGTCGCGAGCCGGGTGCTGGCGCTGTCGGGCGTGTCGGTCCCGAACTTCTGGCTCGGTCTGGTTTTGATCCTGGTCTTCTCGCTGTACCTCGGGGTGTTCCCGGTGTTGCCCCCGTCGCGGCTACCGCTGTACCACCCGGAGACGCTTCGGTACCTCCTCCTGCCGGGGGTGACTATCGGGACCGCGGCGGCCGCGAGCGTCACCCGCGTCCTGCGGACGGCGATGGTCGAGGAGCTGAACGAGGAGTACGTCACCGCCGCGCGAGCGAGGGGGCTACCCGAGCGCACGGTCGTGTTCAAACACGCTCTGCGGAACTCGCTCGTCTCCGTGGTCACGCTCGCTGCCACGCTGACCGCCGGCATCGTCGCCGGCTCGGTCGTCGTCGAGAGCGTGTTCAACTGGCCCGGGCTCGGTTCGGAGTTCGTCCAGGCGATCGATCGACGGGAGGTCAACGTCGTGATGGCGATCACGCTCGTGACCGCCGTCGCCGTCGTCATCGCGAACTTCCTCGCGGACGTCCTGTACGCGGCACTCGACCCGAGGATCGGCTATGACTGACGGTGACGATCGGGCGACTGACTCGGGGGAGAGTCGGGCGCGCCGTCGGACCGATCGACGGGGACGGCTCCGAGTCACCGGGTTCGACGCTGACCGCGTCCGCGACCGCGACCCGCTCTCGGAGCGAGGCGACGGACCGGACGGCGAGGCGGACGGACCGGACGGCGGGGCTGACGACGGGACCGATGGGACGGACGACGGGACCGATGGGACGGCAGGCGGAACCGGCGGCGCGACCGCCGGCCGGTGGCGACGCGGGCTCCGCCGGTTCCGACGGAACCGCTCGGCGACGGTCGCGCTCGCGGTCGTGGTGGCGATGACGACCGTCTCGGTCCTCGCGCGTCCCGTCGAGGTCTTCGGCGTGGTCGTCCAGCCGTTCGCGCTCGCGCCCTACGACCCGACGACGATCCTCTACCTCTCAGTCGACCCGAGCGTGAGCCCGTACGACCCGCCGTCGTGGCGGTTCCCGATGGGCGTCGACGGCTCGGGACGCGACCTGTTCTCCCGGGTCCTCGTCGGCGGACGGTACAGCATCTCTATCGGCTTCGTCGTCGTCGGGCTGACCGCGTCGTTCGGGCTGGCGTACGGGGCCGTCTCGGGGTACTACGGCGGCGTCGTCGACGAGGTCATGATGCGGATCGTCGACGTGATATTCGCGTTCCCCGGGCTCGTGTTGGCGCTCGTCGTCGTCGCCACCCTCGGCGGCGGCTACTGGCAACTGGTGGTCGCGTTCACCCTCTTCGGCTGGGCCGGGTACGCCCGGATCGTCCGCGGGGAGGTGTTGTCGATCGCGGAACGTGAGTACGTGCTGGCAGCGAAGGCGATCGGCGCGCGCGACCGTACCGTGATCGGGCGGCACGTCGCGCCGAACGCGCTGTCGTCGCTCGTCGTGTTGGCGTCGCTCAACGTCGGGAGCGTCGTGATCGGGGTCGCCGCGCTCGGGTTCCTCGGGCTCGGGATGGACCCGAGCACCGCCGAGTGGGGAACGATGCTCGACGCGACGCGCGAGACGCTGATACAGGGCCCGGGCGGACGGATCCCGTGGTGGGCGACGGTGTATCCCGGCGCGGCGATCTTCGTCTTCGTGCTGTCGATGAACGTGATCGGCGACGGGATCAACGACGCGCTGGACGCGAGATCGGCCGGCGTTGGCCGCGACGGGCGAGGCGGAACCGGGAGGCGGGAAGCCGGCGGAGACCGTGGGGATCGGGGGGGTAACGACCCGTGACGGCCCTCCTCGAGGTCGAGGACCTGACGGTCCGGTTTCACACGGAGGCGGGGGTCGTGACCGCCGTCGACGGGCTCTCCTACCGGGTCGAGGCCGGCGAGACGTTCGGCGTCGTCGGCGAGAGCGGCGCGGGAAAGAGCGTTACTGCGCTGTCGGTGCTCGGGCTGATCGACGACCCCGGGCGGATCGAGGGCGGCGAGGTCCGGTTCAAAGGCGAGGACCTCCTCTCGATGGACGAGTCCGAACGCCGGTCGGTCCGGGGCGATCAGATCGGGCTGGTCTTTCAGGACGCCCGCGCCGCGTTGAACCCCGCCTACACCGTCGGCGAGCAGATCGCCGAGACGATCGAACACCACCTGGGATACGACCCCTCCGCGGCCCGCGACCGGGCGATCCGCCTGCTCGACCGCGTCGGGATCGCCGAGGCCGAGACGCGGTACTCGGATCACCCGCACGAGTTCTCCGGCGGGATGTGCCAGCGGGCGGGTATCGCGATGGCGCTGTCGTGTGACCCGGACCTGGTCGTCGCCGACGAGCCGACGACCGCCCTCGACGTCACCGTCCAGGCGCGGGTCCTCGATCTGCTCGCCGAGTTGGCCGACGAGTTCGACGTCGCGGTCCAGCTCGTCACCCACGACCTCGGGGTGATCGCCGGGACCTGTGACCGGGCGATGGTGATGTACGCGGGCGAGGCCGTCGAGACCGCGCCGACCGAGGAGCTGTACTACGACCCCAAACACCCGTACACGGCGGGGCTGCTGGGTTCGATCCCGCGTCTCGGCGACGACGCCGATCGGCTCTCCACGATCCCGGGGACGCCCCCGGACCCGACCGATCCGCCCCCCGGCTGTCGGTTCCATCCCCGGTGTCCCTTCGCCGAGGAGGCGTGTACCCGGACCGCTCCCGCCCTCGTCGACCCCGAGACCGGCGAACCGGCGACGCTCGACGGCGACCGGGCGGCCGCCTGTCTCGAGTATACGCAGGGCCTCTCCGGCGGGCTGGAGTACTCGGTCGAGGTCGTGGACGAGACCGACGGGCGCGACGGGGGTGGCCCCGATGAGTGATCCCGTCGAGCCGCTCCTCCGCGTCGAGGGGCTGAAGACGCACTACGACTCGACCGACGGCTTCCTCGACCGGCTGCTCGGGCGGTCTCGGCGGGTGCGGGCGCTCGACGGCGTGAGCTTCGAGCTTCGGGAGGGCGAGACGCTCGGCGTCGTCGGCGAGTCCGGCTGTGGGAAGACGACGCTCGCCCGAAGCCTGCTCCGGCTGATCGAGCCGACGGCGGGCTCCGTGTACTACCGAGGTGAGGACCTGACGACGCTGTCGAACGCCGAGCTCCGCGACCGCCGGAGGGACCTCCAGTACGTCTTTCAAGACCCGCTCTCGAGTCTGAACCCCCGGCTCACCGCCGGCGAGATCGTCGGCGAGCCGCTCGACGTCCACGGGCTCGCAGGGGGGGCGGACCGCGCCGGGCGGGTCCGAGAGCTGTTGGAGACCGTGGGCTTGAACGCGAGCCACGCCGGCCGCTACCCCCACGAGTTCTCCGGCGGACAGCGTCAGCGCCTCGGGATCGCCCGCGCAATCGCGGTCGAGCCCGAGGTGATCGTCTGTGACGAGCCCGTGAGCGCGCTCGACGCGAGCGTCCAGTCGCAGGTCCTCAACCTGCTCTCGGACCTCCAGGAGCGGTTCGGCATCTCGTACGTGTTCATCGCCCACGACCTGCGCGTGGTCGAACACGTCTCCGACCGCGTCGCCGTGATGTACCTCGGCGAGTTCGTCGAACGCGGGCCGACCGACGCGGTGTTCCGGCCGCCGCACCACCCGTACACCGAGGCGTTGCTCTCGGCGATCCCCGAACCCGACCCGCTGTGGGACGGCGACGGGATCCGCCTCGCGGGGACGGTCCCGTCCCCGATCGACCCGCCCTCCGGCTGTCGGTTCCACACCCGGTGTCCGCGGCTCGTCCCCGACGCGGACTCAGACCTCCCGGCGGACCTCTGGCGGTCCGTGACAGCCCTGGCACGGCGGGCGGCGAACGCCGACGACGTGACGTCCCTGACGGCGACGAGGGGGGCGGTGCGGGCGCATGACCCGACGGGGAGGGCGGACGACCCGACGGGGAGGGCGGACGATCCGACCCGAGCCGAGTCGGCGGCCCGGCCTGACCCCACGGAGGCGTCACGGGAGACGTTCGACGGGCTGGTCCGCGAGGAGTTCGGCCTCCCGGGGACGCTCCCGGACGCCGACGCGGAGGAGGTGCTCGCCGAGGCGATCGACGCGCTCTACGACGATCGGATAGGGGCGGCCGGGGAACTGCTCGGTTCGGCGTTCGTCTCGCCGTGCGAGCGCCACCGTCCGCCGGAGTACGCGGTCGGTCCGGACCACGGGATCGCGTGTCTGCGGTACGACGACGGGTTCGACGAAGAGACCGGGACGTTGGAGGACGACTCGGAACCGGCCGGACGGTCGTGATCCGTCGCGGTCGACGGCCGGAGGGGGTATCGACCGTTCTCGCTCCCCGGTCGCCGCGGCCAACGTTTAGGTACGTCTCGCCCTCACTCGACGTATGCGTTCACCACGTCGTCCCGACGGACGGACGGATCGACCACGGAGCCGGGCGGTCGATCTGACCGACCCCGACAAGCGGGGTCGATCCCGGCGATGACCGCGCGTCGGCTCCGGTTCACCGGACCGCGGACGGTCGAGGTCGAGTCGTTTCAGGCGCCGACGCCCGCGGCCGACGAGGTCCGCGTCCGGACGACGGTCTCGGCGATCAGTTCCGGCACGGAGCGGCTCGTCTACCGCGGCGAGGCCCCGACGGACCTCCCCGCGGACCCGGCGTTGGAGTCGTTCGACGGCGACCTCTCGTTCCCGCTGTCGTACGGCTACGCGGCCGTCGGCGAGGTCGACGCGGCCGGCGACGCGGTCGACCCCGGCTGGCACGGACGGCGGGTCTTCGCGTTCGAGCCGCACGCGAGCGCGTTCACGGCGTCCCCGGAACGGCTCCAGCCCGTTCCCGAGGGGATCACCGACGCGCAGGCCGCGCTGTTTCCGACCGTGGAGACCGCGGTCAACTTCCTCATGGACGGGAACCCCCGGATCGGCGAGCGCGTCGGCGTGTTCGGCCAGGGGATGGTCGGGCTCGCGACGACGGCGTTGCTCGCCGACTCGTCCGCCTCGGAGCTCGTGACCGTCGACGCGTGCGACGCGCGGCGGGAGCGCTCCGAGCGTCTGGGCGCGGACCGGAGCCTCCCGCCGGGGGCGGACGCGGTCGACCGGCTCCGCGAGGGCGACCCGCCGGGGCGGGACCTCGTCTACGAGCTGAGCGGCGCGCCGGCAGCCCTCGACGACGCGATCGCGGCCGCCGGCTACGACGGGCGGGTCGTCGTCGGCTCGTGGTACGGGACGAAGCCCGCGGAACTCGCCCTCGGGGGGAACTTCCACCGCGGGCGGATCGCCGTCGAGAGCAGCCAGGTGTCGACGATCGAGCCGGCGCTTCGGGGTCGGTGGTCGCTCGAGCGCCGCCGGGAGGTCGCCTGGGATCGGCTCGCACGGATCGACCTCGACCCGATACTCACCCACCGGATCCCGCTCGCGGAGGCCGGGGACGCCTACGAACTGCTCGAGGAACAGCCGGAGGAGGCGGTGGGCGTCCTGTTGACGTACTGAGCGAGGATCGACGACTGAGCGAGGATCGACGACTGAGCGAGGATCGACGGGAACGCCGGCGGAACGCTCACCCCTCGAGGGTCGTCCCGTAGCTCGCCGAGGCGGTCTCGTCCTCCCACATCGTGACGGTCGCCGACTCGATGCCGTCGGTGTCGATCCCGTCCTCGCCGAGCAGGCGGTCGCAGAACACCCGGGCGAACCGCTCGACGCTGGGGTTGTATCCCTCGAACCGGGGCCGGTCGTTGAGCGTCGTGTCGGCGTACTCGTCGACGAGTTCATCGATCCGGCCGGCGAGCTCGTCGATGTCGACGAGGTAGTCGTGCTCGTTCAACTCCGGACCGGCCACCTCGACGTCGACCTCGAAGCGATGAGAGTGGAGCTCGTTCTCCGGGCCGGCGTCGGGGACGGTCAGGAAGTGCTGGGCGATGAACCGTCGCGAGACGCGAACCGTGTACACGGGATCACCTCGAACCGAGCGATCAAAAGCGTATCCCCGGCGGGAAGACGTCGCGTGCTCTCGCGATCGCGAGAGTTTTTATCGGACCGCGGGGACCGGAACGGTGATGGACCCAATCGTGATCGTCGGCGGCGGCATCGTCGGCACGGCTCTCGCGCATCGACTGCGCGATCGCTCCCGACCGGTCGTGCTCTACGAGCGCGACGCGCTCGGCTCCGGGACCACCGGCGACTCCGTCGCGATATTCGTCAGACACCAGTCGAGCCCGGACCGGCCGAGCCAGGCGCTCCGCGAGCGCGCGTGGGAAGCCTACGAGCCCCTCGTCGAGGACGGAACCTTCTCGTTCGAGCGGATCGGGACGCTCGACGTCGCCCGAACCGACGCGGAGCTGGCCGACCGCCGCGAGGCGACCGCGGCCCTCTCGGGGTTCGGCGTCGAGGCGTCGCTGCTCGAGCCGGCCGCGCTCGCCGACCACGGGCTCGACCCCGACGCGGTCGCCGGCGCGATGTGGACGCCGAACGACGGCTACCTCGATCCCGCGGAGATCGTCCAGCACTACGCCCGCGAGGCAGCCGAGTCCGGCGTGGCCGTCGAGACGGGGACCGCGGTGACGGACGTCCGCGTCGAGGACGGGTCCGTCGTCGGCGTGGAGACGGCGGACGGGACACAGCCGGCGGCCGCCGTGGTGAACGCGGCGGGGCCGTGGGCCCCGACCGTGAACGACATGGCCGGCGTCCCCCTTCCGTTCCGGCACAACCTCGGGCCGGTCGTCGTGCTCGGGAAGGACGAGCCCTTCTCGTTCCCCTTCGTCCAGTTCGGCGACGGGCTCTACGTCCGCGGCGAGGGGCGGAGCCAGGCGTTCGCCGGGAGCTTCGGGGCGAGCTACGACGAGGCGGATCGGCTCGATCCGACCGACTCCCGGTCGGTCGACCACGACTTCTACCTCGAGGTCGGCGACCGGATCGAGGAGGCGATCCCACGGCTCGAGGGGGCCGAGGTCGTCTCCGACTGGGTCGGCGTCCGGACGCTCACGCCCGACGGCGTCCCGGCCGTCGGCGAGACCGCAGTCGACGACTTCTACGTCGCTGCCGGCATGAACGGCCTCGGGGTCACGGTCGCGCCCGCGATCGCCGACTTCCTCGCGAAGCGGATCGCCGGCGAGGCCGTCGACCCGGAGGTCGCGGCGTACCTGGCCCCGAGCCGGTTCGCGTAGGCGCGCCTCGACGTCGATTTCCCGCGCTGTGACCGTTCCGTGCTACCCGGGTCGCCCGTCGAAAGCGGTTTTTGCGCCGGCCCCCTCGTGGGATCGATGGCTCCGACGGACCGCGTCGCTCGCCGGCTCCCGGCACGCGGCGGCTGGCTCCCCCTCACTGCGCTGTGGGCGGTTCCAACCGGGCTCGGCACGGCGGGACTGCTCGCCGTCGGGGCACCGGTCGTCGCGCTCGGCGGCGTCGCGCTCGGCGGGGCGGTCGCGCTCGCGACGATCCGGGTCGCGGTCGGCCGAG